>NZ_CP120374.1:664246-1328492 GCF_029892065.1 Sinorhizobium garamanticum
TAGATCGGGTCACCGGCATCGACATCGAGGCTGATGGCCTAATCGCTCCAATCCTCGAACTTATCGCCAAGGCGGCCGCGATCCACTGGCCGTCGCTCGCATTGGCGGCCGCGTCATTCGCGCTGCTGCAGGCAGCGCGCATCATGCAATCGCCCATACCCGGGCCGGTACTGGTTGTCGCGCTGTCCGTGCTCTTGTCCGCCCTTTTCGATTTCGAAGGGCACGGCATCGCCGTCGTCGGCGACATCCCCGATGGCCTGCCGTCGTTGACGCTGCCGTCGATCGCGGGCCTCCCCTTCCAGTCGCTCCTGCTCGGCGCCGGCGCCATCTTTCTGGTGAGCTTCGGCTCCGGCATCATCGCCGCCCGCAGCTTCGGGGCCAAGGGCGGCTACCTGGTCGATCCCAACCGCGAACTCGAAGGCTTCGGCGCGGCGAACATCGCTGCCGGGCTGTTCGGGACTTTTCCCGTCACTGCTTCAGACTCGCGCACGGCAGTGAACTTCAGCGTCGGCGGCCGGTCGCAGATCGCGAGCATCGTGGCGGCCGCGGCCCTGATGGCGGTTCTCCTGTACTTCGGCGATGTGCTGCGCATCCTGCCGATCCCGACGCTCGGCGCGGTGCTGGTCGCAACCGCGCTCAGCCTCATCGATATTTCCGCACTCAAGGAGATCTGGCGTATCAGCCGCATCGAATTCGTCTTCGCGCTGATCGCGATGTCCGGGCCGATCAGCTTCGGCGTTCTGGAAGGCGTGGTCACAGCAATCGCCGCAACGCTGGTCTACGTATTGCACAAGACCATGTTTCCGCGCGACGCCCTGCTCGGCCGGCTCGTCGGCCGTGACGGCTTCTACAAGCTCCACCGCAACCCGGCGGCGCGGCCGGTGCCCGGCCTTGCCGTCTTCATGGTCCAGGGCAGCCTGCTGTTCTTCAACACCGACTATGTCCGCCAACGCCTGCGCGCCGTCACCGACGCGCTGCCCGCCGATACCCGCTGGTTTGTCATGGACGCGAGCGCCATCGCCCAGATCGACAGTTCCGCAGCCGCCATGCTCGATGAGGTTCACGACGATCTCGGCAGGCGCGGCATCGCGCTTGCGATCGCCGAGCTGCATTTCGAAGCGCGCGAAATCCTCGAACGAGCCGGCGTGATCGCGAAGATCGGCCCCACGATGATCTTCGAGGATCTCGATGACGCGCTGGACGCCTTCGAGAAAAGCGCTGCGGAAACAGCCGCGCCGTAGTGCCGTCCTCCGCGGCGCCGATATCGCAACGGTTGAAAAGAAGCAGCCAGATGGGAGAGCAGCATGGTCAAGAACGGCAAGAACGGCAAAAAGGATAAGGCAAAGAATAAAAACAAGGACAAGAACAAGGAAAAGAACAGGAAAGTCGCCGAGTTGCAGGAGACGGTGACCAACTCGAACGGCAACTATGCCAAGGAACTCGCCCGATTGCAGGTGGAGATCGCCCACCTGCAAGCCTGGGTGAAGAAGAGCGGGGCGAGGATCGTCATCGTCTTCGAGGGGCGCGACGCGGCCGGCAAGGGCGGCGTGATCAAGCGCATCACCGAGCGCGTCAGCCCACGCGTCTTCCGCGTCGTCGCCCTGCCGGCGCCGACCGACCGGGAGAAGACCCAGATCTACATGCAGCGCTATATCCAGCAGTTGCCGGCGGCCGGCGAGATCGTGATATTCGACCGCTCCTGGTACAATCGGCCCGGCGTCGAGCGCGTGATGGGCTTCTGCACCGAGGAGAAAGCGCGGCGTTTCCTTGAGCTTGCGCCCCGTTTCGAGGCGGCGATGATCGAAAGCGGCATCCTCCTGCTCAAATATTTCCTCGACGTCAGCGAAGAGGAACAGGAAAAGCGCTTCCGCCAGCGCATCGACGACCCGCTGCGCCAGTGGAAACTAAGCCCGATGGACGTTGAATCCTATCGCCGCTGGTGGGACTATACGCGCGCCTATGATGAGATGATCCGCATGACGGACACCGACTTTGCCCCTTGGTGGATCGTGCCGTCCAACGACAAGAAGCGCGCGCGCATCAACTGCATCTCGCACATGCTTGCCTCGATACCCTACGAACGGGTGAAGTTCGCCGAACCCGAACTTGGCAGGCGCCAGAAGCGGCCCGAAGACTACGCTGTGGATACCCATACCCGCCGGATAGTGCCGGACGTTTTCTGAACGGCAATACCTGCTTGTCGTATTTCCCTGCTGGCGAACCGCCTGACGCGTCGCCTGCAGGGAGGCGGTTGCGGCACCCTGCAGGCCGCAAGCGCTCTCACCCGGCGGCGGCGCGCCGCGCCTCAGGCCTTGTCCGGCGACCAGTCGAGGAAGAAGCCGACATCACCGGGCATGCCGCCCGGGAAATTGATGATCATCGCCTTCAGCTTGTAGCCCTGCGGCTTGCCGAAGGTCTGGTAGCGCTCGTAGAACTCCTTGGCCTTGCCCTGCAGCGTTTGCGGCCAGTCGCGATCGGCGCTGTTGATCGCACGGCCGCTGTCGGTGCAGAGCGAGGACGGGAAGCTATAGACCATGGCTTCGAATTTGCCGTCCTTGACCGCGTTCTGGACGAGGCGGCGAACAACGGCAATTTCCTGCTCCGAGACGTGTTTCTCGAGGAAATCGGCGGCAAAATCGGCGAGCTTCTGCTCCTGCATCGAGCGCAGCTTCCGCTCCTTGTCCATCTCCTCCATCTCCCGCTCGAGCATCTGCATGCGAAGCTGCTCGGCGCTGAGCGGTGCTGCACCTGGATCGAGGTCTTTGTTTTCCGGCATCACGTGCTCCACTTCAAGTCAAGAGGACGAATGGCTGCTCATAGGGACGTACATAAGAGGCGCGAGCCATGCCTGACGGATGACCCCACGACAAGAGCAGTGAGGGGCAGGAGGGTAAGCCTGTCGGAATGCACCTCGGTTGAAGGTGCCCTCGTGCGCGATCGTCATGTCCCCTCCAAATCGCATGCAGTTGTTGCATTCACGCGTTTCAGCTCGTCGGGCACAGCATTGCGGTGGACGGTGTTGCGCGTTCGGTGGGACGCGCCCGCTCTACATCGGCAACTTTAGAAATGAGCAGACGGCATGTCATTGATTTGAGACAAATGCGATTTCGCCGCCTGGTCCTCCTTGGAGCTCCCGGCACGCTGACGCGTCCGACCGGGTAGTGGACCTAAGGTGCTCGCGGCCTGCATGCCCGGCGGGCGCAGCAACCCACGAGGAGCACGGCCCACCGGCGTTCAGGAAATACTGGTTGAGTGGCTGTCGCCTCACCTTGAAGGCACCTGCGCCACAAGGGCGCGGAGGATTTTTTCACATGTTGACTGCGATCAACGACTTCAGCCTCGGTCACGTAATAAAAGGGAGAAGGAAGGATTCGAGTAATGAGCAAATTCTCGAGAATTCGCACGGCGGCGATTGCACTCTTTGCGATACTGGGCGCCTCGGCACCAGCTTCTGCGGAATTCGACTATTACGAGGGCATTGACCCAGCACAGCGACCCGCCAGGAAGCCCGCGACCATCGTTCAACCATGAGCCCATCCGGCGCGATGGTGCGATGACCGTCGCGTCGCGCACCAGAATTTGGCCGCAAGGCTCTTCCGGGGGAGGAAAATGGACAAAAACCAGATCCTCATGCTTTGCCGCGCCGCGGCAGTTGCGCTGGCGCTCCTTACACCTTGTAGTCTCGCGTTGGCCCAGCAAAAGGAAATACCTCCACCGCCTGCGCCGGCTGAGGCCGCACCCGAGCCGCTCAGCGACGACGAGCTCGAAGTCCTGGTCGCCCGGATTGCACTCTATCCGGACGAGCTGGTGGCGCTCATCTCGGCCGCCTCGCTTTATCCGCTGCAGATCGTCGAGGCCGAGCGGTTCCTCGAGGCCCGCAAGAAAAAGTCCGAGCTGAAGCCGAAGGATGACTGGGACGGCAGCGTGATCTCGCTCCTGAACTATCCCGAGATCGTCAAGATGATGAGCGAGGATCTCGAATGGACGCAGAGTTTCGGGGAGGCGATCGCCAATCAGCAGAAGGACGTGCTGATCGCCATCCAGCAATTGCGTGACGAGGCGGTCGCCAAGGACATCATCAAGACGGACGACAAGATCAAGGTGGTCGAGGAGGGCGACAATATCGTCATCCAGTCGGCGAGCCCCGAGACGATCTACGTGCCGCAATATCCGCCTGAAATGCTCTACGAGCCGGACTACGTGCCTGCGCCGATCAGCTATTACGAAGAGCCCTATCCCGCCTATTGGTATCCGGGCGCAGCCTTCTTCGCCGGTGCGGTCACCGGCGCGATCTTCGGTGCCATTGTCGACTGGGACGACTGGGGCGTCTGGGGCGGCCGCTGGGACGGCGACATCGATGTCGACTGCAACAAGTGCTTCAACAACATCGACTTCGACGGCAAGGTCAACTGGAACGACATCGACTGGAAGAATGTCGACCGCAGCAAGATCAGCTTCGACCGCGACCAGCTCCAGAAGTTCGACCGCACCAACATCAAGAACAACCTCAAGGCCAACGGCAACAACAACCTGCGCAACCGCGCCGCCGCGATCAATCGCGACCGCCCGCAGGCACGCCCGGGCGGCGCCGGCCAGCTCAAGGACGTGCGCAAGAGCACCCTCGAGGGGTTGAAGGCCCAACCGAGACGGGATGCCGCGGCGCGGCCGGCCGCACGGCCTGGCGGCGGACAGGCGGTGGCCAAAACGAAATCTGGAGGCGGAAAGCCGAGCGTCAATCGCCCCAAGGGCCAGAAGTCCTCGCAGGTGAACCGGCCGGCCGGCAAGAAGAAGATGGCCTCCAAGGCGCAGAACCGGCCGAAGAAGCCGTCGGGCCTCGGCAATGTCAATTCCGGCCGGCGCGAGGTTGCCTCCTCGCGGCGCGGTGGCCACAGCATGGGTGGCGGTCATCGCGGCGGTGGGCGGCCCCAGATGAGTCGCGGCGGCGGCAGGCCGCCGATGCACCGTGGCGGCGGGGGCCGTGGCGGTGGTGGACGCAGGCGCTGAGCGGAGGGAGAACGGCCATGACCAAACTTTTGCACACCCTTCTCCTCGGATCGGCGCTCTCGCTTGCGGGCGGCCTTGCAAGTATCGACGCCGCCGTCGCGCAGGCGCAGCAGCCAGAGCAGGCGCAGCAACCGCCGGGCATCGACGACTACGCCGCGGCCGAAGATCCGCCGGCCTTCGACGATCCGGCCAAAGCGGTGGAGGCCTTCAAGGCGAGGCTGGCCGCCAACGACTTCGACGGGCTGGCAAAGCTGCTAGGCCTCGATGCGGCAAAGGCGAAGACCGGCGAAGGGGCGATGGAAACCTTCGCGCTCATTCGCGAGGGGGCGGCCCGCAACGTTGTGGTGCGCGACCTTGACGAACGCAAGATCCTCGAGATCGGCGACCGCCTCTGGCCGCTGCCGTTTCCGCTCACCAAAGGTGAGGACGGCAAATGGGCCTTCGACACCTATGTCGGGCTGGAGGAGATCGTCAACCGTCGTGTCGGCGAGAACGAGCTCGAGGCGATCGAGGCGGCGCGCGCCTATGTCCAGGCGCAGAAGGATTACGCTTCGCAGGACCGCGACGCCGACGGTGTCCTCGAACATGCCCAGAAGCTGATCAGCACCCCCGGCCAGACCGACGGCCTCTACTGGCCGGCCGAGCAGGGCGATGGCGAGAGCCCGGTGGGCGACGCGATCAGCGAGGCGGCGCTGGAGAAGGCGAAGGCGGGTGAGGGCTATTTTGGCTACCGCTTCCGCATCCTGACGTCGCAAGGCGACAACATCGCCGGCGGCAGATACGACTATGTCATCAACGGCAATATGATCGCCGGATTCGGCCTGATCGCCTGGCCGGTCAAATATGCCGAGACCGGCGTCAAGACCTTCGTCGTCAACCAGCAGGGTATCGTTTACGAGGCAGATCTCGGTCCGAGCACCGAGGCGATCGTGCCGTTCATCGACCGCTTCGATCCCGACGACAAGTGGAGCGTGGTGGCTGACTGAGTGCTGACCTGTGAGCGGCGCGGTGCCATTCGGACGGTTTACGGACGCTTTGCCCATACCCTCTTCTCGCCCGGGCAAGCACGGCCCCAGCGAACCGATCGCCTGCGCTGGTGCAAAGAAAAGATAACGGGGTTATTGCGATGCTCAAGCGTGTTCACGGTGGCGCATTGCTCGCCTCGCTCCTTTTGCTTCTGCGGCTCGTTTTTGGCTTCGCCGCTCCTGTGGCCGCCCAAGAACTGACGGCCGCGCCGCCTCCGGCCAAGGTGCAGCAACTGATCGAGTTGCTCGACGATCCAGAGGTTCGCCAATGGCTGGTGTCCAAGCAGACGGCTGCGCCGGCGGCACCGGCGCCGCCAACCGGGCTTGCCTCCCAATGGGTCGCGGAAATCAGGAAGCACTTGGGCGGGATGCGGGATGCGGTTCCACGGATGGTTCCCGAATGGCGGGCCGCGAAGGATCGCATCGCCAGCGATATGCAGAGCCAGGGAACGATGCCCATTCTGCGGGGGTTCGCCTTCCTGTTGCTCGTCGGCTATGGCGCCGAATACTTGCTACGCTATTTCCTGCGGCGTAATGCCGAGCGCAATGCTGCCCAGTACGGAGGCGGTCTTGGCGCCTTCATCCACATCGCACCGCTTGTCGCCTTCGCGATCGCCGCAATTGCCACTTTCGTGCTTTCCGATTGGCCGCCCCGCCTCGAGGCCGCGATCGCGCCGCTGCTCATTGCCTGGATCGTCGCCCGCCTGCTGATTGCTGTCGTGTCCGCTGTGTTCAAGCCGACAGCCGAGTTGGCCGCGACGCCGCAGGCGGGGGAGCATGCCACGCTTGCCCCGGACGACGCCAAGTTCTGGTTCAATCGATCCGTGTTGTTCATCTGTGCATTCGCCGTTGTGTGGGCCGTTGGCGATCTGATGCAGGCACTTTCATTTCCGGTAGACGTTCATGACCTCGTCACGGCCGTTCTCGGGCTCGTCATTCTCGGTCTGGCGATCGACACGGTGCTTCGCCGGCCTGGCCAGTCGGTGACGGCCGCGCGCCGGATGCTCCGCAATGCGATGATTATCGCCTTCGTGGCACTGCTGTGGCTCCTTTGGGTTGCGGGCATGAAGGTGCTGTTCTGGATCGGTATCTATGTTCTCGGCTTGCCGCCGCTCTTGCGCTTTACCAGCGCGACGACGAGGACGATGCTCGACACCTCGGCGACCGACGGCATGCGCGTGCTGCGCCATGTGGTGATCGAGCGGGGCGCCCGGCTGGTGATCATTGGGCTCGCGGCTGCCTGGCTCGCTGTCGTCTTCCGCTTCAACGGCAGTTCGATGATGCAGGACGATGCCTTCAACCGCATCTTCCGTGGCGTGCTTGCGGGCATCGTCATCCTGCTCGCGGCAGATCTCATCTGGCAACTGGCAAAGGAGCTCATCAATCAGCGTCTGAAGCAGGCGAGCGTTGACGTCGCGGACCCGGCGCAGCTCGCGCGTGATATGCGCCTGCGTACGCTGCTGCCGATCCTGCGAAACTTCCTGGCCGCCTTCATTGCCATAGTCGCGGTGCTGATGGTTCTTTCCGGCCTTGGTATCGCGATCGGTCCCCTGATCGCCGGTGCGGGCGTCTTCGGCGTCGCAATCGGCTTCGGCTCGCAGACGCTGGTCAAGGACGTCATCAGCGGCATCTTCTATATGATGGACGATGCCTTCCGCGTCGGCGAATATATCCAGAGCGGCAGCTATATGGGGACTGTCGAATCCTTCAGCATCCGCTCCGTCAAGCTGCGCCACCACCGCGGTCCTGTGTTCACCGTGCCGTTCGGCTCGCTCGGCGCCGTGCAGAACATGAGCCGCGACTGGGTGATCGACAAGTTCAAGATCAACGTTTCCTACGACACCGATGTCGCCAAGGTGAAGAAGGTGGTGAAGGGTGTCGGCGCGACGCTGCTCGAGGATCCGGAGTTGGGGCCGCTGATCATTGAAACGGTGAAGATGAAGGGCGTCGAGCAGTTCGGCGATTATGGCGTGACGTTGAGCTTCGCGATGAAGACCAAGCCGGGAAACCAGACCCAGATCCGGCGGCGGGCGCAGGCCCTGATCAAGGAAGCCTTCAAGACGAATGGCATCTCGTTTGCCTCCCCGACGGTGCAGGTCGCGGGCGACGATACGCAATCGACGACGGCTGCGGCCGCCGCAACCCGCGATGCAATCGCCAAGAAGAATGCGGTCTTAAACCAGGGAGGCGAGGCTGCGGCGGAATAGCTGACAAAATGTCAAAAAGGACGCCCCTTGTCCCGGATGAATGAAGAGCACGTTTGCGCAAGGCAGAATATGGTTCGCGACGCGGCGCACGCATAGGCAAAATAATGGCAATAGAGATCGAACGTAAGTTTCAGGTCTTGGATGATCGTTGGCGGAAGAGCGCCTCGGCGGGCTCCGCACTTCGGCAAGCCTACCTCATTGCAACAAAAAACCGTACGCTGCGCGTGAGGACAATTGACGCCGAGCGCGCGACTTTGACAGCCAAGTTCCGCAGAGACCGTATGCGACGCGAGGAGTATGAATATGCAATACCGTATTCCGACGCGCTGCAGATGTTCGAGTTCGCGTTGGGCATCGTCGAGAAGACTCGATACCAGGTTCGCTATGCTGATCATCTCTGGCATATCGACGTCTATTCCGGGGCAAATAGTGGCCTGGTCGTCGCTGAAATAGAATTGCGCAACTGTTGGGATGATCCCCCGCATCCGAAATGGCTCGGTCCTGAGATCACAGAGAATCCGCTGTACTCAAATCGCGCACTGGCAATGAGAAGTCGCACCTCAACTGAAATGTCGCCCTCGCCGTCGCCGGTTGGACGATCGGACTCGACTACAGACTGACTGCCTACGACGTTTTCGAATTGGCCGGCGTCGCCAATCGCTTCCCACCTGCCGACGCGGCCGCGCTTAATGACGCGACAGCGGCAGTGGTAGTCGCCGCCTCTGGCCTCATTGATAGGCTGAGTGCCCCTGCGCTGCGTTTCCGATTTCTTGGCATCGCTTCTTCCTCCGCCTTTGATCCTCTCTCAAAATGGTCAGGGTACCGACCCGTCGGCGCAAGCCGTCTTCGGCTGAATCGGATTTATCGAGTTTGAAATCGGTGGCGCCGATTTCGGAATCGAATGAGCGCGATTTATTTTGACTTGCAGGCACTTCGGGGCAAGTTGAATCGACTCTTTCAGGTGCGAACGCCGTTCGTTTGGACAGACTTTCTGAATCAAAAATGTTGAAGGGGGAATCGAATGATCGCAATTTGTCTCAACGTGCCTGCACGTTGAGATGCGATCGGGACGACGTGTTACGCATCGTCCCGACCTGGGCATTTGGGCGGGTTTCTGCCACTGTTCCTATTCGCGGTCGTCGCCATCGAGGATGCGCATGACGACCGCGCCGTCGAGCGCCTGAGCGTCGGACAGCGCCTTGATCAGGCCGTTGAAAGCACTCTTGCGTTCGCTAAGGATCGCTGTCGCCTGGTTCAACGCCGTCTCCAGCCGGTCATGGACACGGGCGGCCAACTCGGGATTGCGGTCGAGCACGTCGCCCGGGCTGCGATGCGGCCGATAAAGCAGCGGATGCTCGGCGCCGAAGCCCAGCGTCCGCTCGATGTCAAACGCCATTCTGGTCGCCCGCGCCAGATCGCTGTCGTCCGTGCCGCCGGAGCCGCCGGAGATGCGTTTGAGGACAAGCGCCTCGGCGGCCCGTCCGGCCATCAGCATGGCGAGCATGTTTGCGTGCCACTCCGGGGTGTCGTTTCCCGATGGATGGAAGCCGAGCAGATTGTAGCCGCCCTGTCCGGTGTCGATATTGAGGCCGCGGATCGGCCCGAGGTCGAGAGCATGGTGAACGACCGCATGTCCGGCTTCGTGGATCGCAAACCGCCAGCGGAGGTCGATAGGCACGGGCGGACGATTGCTGCGGATGCCGTCCTCGATATCCTGATAGCGCATGGCCCGCTTGCCGCGGCGCGCCTTCAATCTCGCCTCGCGGACAATGCGCTCGATATCGGCCCCGGTCAGCCCCATGGCCCGTGTCGCCAGGCGCCGCAACACGGCAGCTTCGGCTCCGGACGCGTTCGGTGTCCTGGCTACATCGCTCATGAGCGCCCCCCTTTCCTTTCAGTTTGTTCACCATCTCGTTCTGCCGGGAGATTTGGAGACCACTCATCCTGCCGCTCGCCATCAGCCGCCGCAGTCGGCGCATCGTCATCCGTCTGTTCCGCTACGCCTGTTCCGTTTCGCCGGGTATCTGCGACAAGGGTGGCAAGATCGGAACCGAGATGATGGGCGAGGATCTCGGCAAGGGTCGGCACATCCGGCTTCGGGATCTCGATATGCGTCTCCAGACGGCCTGATCGTTTGATGGCCTTGTCGATGTCGTCCGGACGATTGGTCGCGCCGATGACGATCACGCCCTCGCTCTTCACCGCCCCGTCCAGCAGCTCAAGGCACTTGTTGACGATGGTGTTCCAGTAGTCCGCATATTCCCGCTCGGCGGGCTGGCGCTTGCCGATCCCGTCGATCTCGTCGATGAACAGAATGCAGGGCGCGATCGCCCGGGCTTCCGCGAAAGTTTTGACCATCTTGTCGACCACGTCGTTCAGATGCCCGCCCTGCAGCCAGGTCGAGACGGAGGTCACCACCAGCGGGATCTGCAAGTTGTTGCAGAGCGCCCTTGCAAAAGTGGTCTTGCCCGTTCCGGGCCGACCGAACAGCAGCAGCTTCGTGCTCATGTCGGACCAGTTAAGAGTCCCGGCATTGTAGTCGGCAAGATCGGCCTTGAGATCGAGCGCCCAGTCGCGGGCCTTGCCGTAGCCGGACAGGGTCTCGACGGTCAGCGACGGTTTGCCGCCGCCGCCGCTTGCGGAAGACGGGGGCTGCGGCTGGATGATCTCGGCACCGGAAGGTTTCGGTTTCTTCCGCCAGCCGGAGGACGTGTCGTCGGAATCCGACGGCTTCTTGCCGTCCGATCCGCCGCTATCCTTGTCCTTCTGTGACTGGCTTTGCGATACGGTCTTGCGCGATACCGGGCTTTTGGCGGGCTTTTCATCGTCTCCTGATTGCCGAGAACCGCATCGGCCTTTTTCGCAGCGCTGCGTAAACATGGCATCCTAATTCTGCACTCCCCATCACTCTGGAAGCGGAATGTGCTCATCCCGGTCGTCGACCGGAAGATCGAAGCGCCCCTCGCCCCAGTTCTGTGCCCGCCATTCAACCTTGGCTTCCTCGATACGCTCCCTAGATGAGGCGACGAAGTTCCACCAGATGTAGCGTGGGCCGGAAAGTGTCGCCCCGCCTAAGATCATCAGCCGCGCGCCTTTTTCCCCGGCTGCGACCGTGATCCTGTCGCCAGGACGAAACACCATCATCTGGGGTGCTTCGAACTCCCGGCCGGCGATCGAGATCGAGCCTTCGACAATGTAGATGCCCCGGTCCTCATGATTGTCCGGCATCGGCAGGCGAGCGCCTGCTTCAAGCTTAACATCGGCATAGAATGTTTCGGAAAACATGGTCGCGGGAGCGAACTTGCCATAGGCGTTCCCGAGAATGAGCCTCACCGACACACCATGATCCTCGATCATCGGCAGCGTCTCCTTGCCGTGGTGTTCGAACATCGGCGCCATTTCTTCGTGGCTTTCCGGCAAAGCCAGCCAGGTCTGTACCCCGAACAAGCCGTTCGGCCCTGTCCGCGCCGCTGCGGATGTCCGCTCGGAATGAGAAACACCTCGCCCCGCGACCATCCAGTTCAACTCACCGGGACGGATGATCTGGTCAGCCCCGGTGCTGTCACGGTGGTGAAAGTCACCGCGATACAGATAGGTGACCGTGCCAAGACCGATATGGGGGTGCGGCCGAACATCGATGCCCTGGCCGGTCAACAGCTCGGCCGGGCCAGCCTGGTCGAAGAAAATGAACGGTCCCACCATCTGCCGCTTCGGCGCCGGCAGGGCGCGCCGAACCTCGAAGCCACCAAGGTCACGGGCCCGAGGAACGATTAGGGTCTCGATCGCGTCGATGCCGACCTCGTCAGGACAGCCCGGTTCGATTGCAGGGTTCCAACTCATGCGCCTTCACCTCATCCCTTTGGCGATCTCCTGCCTGCGTAGAGCGCAGGGGTCGCTGCATGGCTCCAAGTGACTAACGGGTGAGCGCCCCCAAGACTAGTTGCGCGGCGCGGTGAGCTGTGTCGCAAAAAGCGGAACGCGCAGTCGATGTGTCAACACGCAGATCCTACAAATGCGGATTTCTTTCGAATGATTCGATCAGGAACTCGGAGAGGATGCGCACTTTTCGCGCGGGGTGCGGGCTGGGTGGCCGCACGACGTAGACCCCACCGACCGGTAGCGGAAAACGGGTCATGACTGGAACGAGCGCGCCGGACGCAAGATATTCATGGGTAACACAATCGGGAAGCCACGCTATACCAAGCCCTGCTGCGGCCGCGCTGGCGAGCGCCGCGCCGTTGTCGGAACTGAAGCGACCCTGCGGCTGCACAGTGACGACCTTGTCGCCATCCATAAACCGCCACGCCTCGGCACCGACCAGGGCTTGATGAGCGGCGATTTCGTCCGGCTTTTCAGGCGAACCATGCGTCCTGATATAGTCCGGGCTCGCCACCAGCTTGCCGTAGATCTGACCAACGCGCCTTGCAATCAGGTTCGAGTCGCGCAGGGCGCCGACCCGGATTGCGCAATCGAACCCGTTCGCAATCAGATCGACGAACCGATCGCTATACTCGGCATGGATCTGAAGCTGCGGGTGGTGGCGCGCCATCTCTGCCAGCACGGGCGCAAAATACAGCGGGCCTGATGTGAGAGGGACGGCCACCCGCAGGCGCCCGCGAAGGTCACCGTCGGGCAATATCGTTTCCCGTGCGATGTCGATCTCGGCGCAGATCCTTGCTGCATAATCGCGAAACGTGCCCCCGGCTTCCGTCAGCCCGGCACCACGGGTCGTTCGTGCAAGAAGCTGGATACCGAGCGCTTCCTCAAGCCGGATGAGGCGCCGACTGACCATTGACTTGGAGATCCCCAGTCGACGTGCCGCGGGAGAAACGCCCCCGGCATCGGCAACTTCGACAAATGTCCGCAGATCGTCGATGTCCAATTGGCGTTCCCCGCTTTGCAATACAGCCTGGCGTTCATGCCTATCGCGCTGCCCTCACGATTGGTGCGACTTCAGTGCCGAGAAGTTCGATCGATGTCTTCATCGCTGCCGTGTCGAGAGAGGCTGTGCTCATCTGGAAGGTGATGCGCGAAACGCCGCCAAGCGTCTCACTGGCCTGCAGCATCTTGGCTGCGACCGTCTTCGGGTCACCGACCAGGAATGCGCCCTGCGGACCTGTCATGCCTTCGAACTGCTGGCGCGTCGGCGGCGACCAGCCGCGTTCGCGACCGATCTTCGTCGTCAGATGCGCCCATCCGGGGAAGAAGGCATCCTTCGCTGCCGTACTGGTTTCGCCGACGAAGCCCATTGCATGCACGCCGACCTTGAGCGTCTCGGTGCTGTGCCCTGCACGCTTGCCAGCTTCGCGATAGAGATCGACAAGCGGGCGGAAGCGCTCGAAGCTCCCGCCGATGATTGCGATCATCAGCGGAAGGCCAAGCGAACCGGCACGAGCGAAGGATTGCGGCGTGCCGCCGACCCCGATCCATAATGGTAGCTGTGGTTGATGGGGACGCGGAAAAACACCTTGCCCTTTGAGGGCCGGACGGAAGCGACCTTCCCATGTAATATTGGTCGTCTCGCCAAGCTTGAGAAACAGGTCTAGCTTCTCCGCAAAAAGGTCGTCATAGTCGCGTGTGTCCAGACCGAATAGCGGATAGGCTTCCACGAAGGAACCTCGGCCGACAACGACTTCCGCACGGCCTTTGGAAATCAGATCGAGAGTTGCGAACTCCTGAAAAACCCGCACCGGGTCGGCGGCACTCAGAACCGTCACCGCACTCGTCAATCTGATCCGGCCGGTCCGGGCCGCTGCCGCAGCCAGAATGACAGTCGGTGCGGAGTCGAGAAACTCCCTGCGATGATGCTCGCCTATGCCGAAGACATCGAGCCCGACGCGGTCCGCGACGACGACCTCCTCAACGAGTTCGGCCATACGCTCGGTCGCCGAAGGAAGCCTGCCTGTGGTCGGATCCGAGAGGATGGCTGCAAAACTGTCGATACCGATTTCCATTTTGGTCCTTGAATATTTGTCAGCCTAAGCCGGCGACTGACGCTGGAAATTCATCATGCGCACAATCAAGCCGGTGCAGATACTTCGAGCTGTCATGAAAAAGGGACGACGAGGTTCAACGCACCGTCCGGGCACTTGCGATACGTTCATCGAGAACCCCGTCATCCCCGTTAGGTTCTAGTGCCCACTTTGGGTGGTCGGCACCGGCGTGTTGAGAAGCTGCTGCTCCCAAAGATACGCGATGCCGCTGCCGCCGAAGTGCTGGATGAGAATCTCGGTCAGCTCCTCGACATGCTCGGTGCGCGCCCAATCGCGTTGCCATTCGCCCGCCAGCGCCATCACGGTCATCACGTTTGCGCCGGCCGCGATCATTCGCTGGATGGCAACTTCGTGAGACTCCTTCGAAATCCCGCCCGACGCGTCGGTGATCACGGTCACGTCCCAGCCTTCGCCGGCGGCCTGGATGACAGGCATGGCGACGCAGACCTCGGTCCACAGGCCGGCGATGATCAGCTGCTTGCGGCCGGTCGCCTTGACGACGTTCACCACATTCTCGTCCTGCCAGGTGTTCACCCAGGTGCGATCGATGACTTCCTGGCCAGGGAACACGTCGGTGATCTGCTTAAAGAGAAGTCCACCGCGCGCCGCGATCACGCTGGTGAGAATGGTCGGAACATTGAAGGCTTTTGCCAGCTTCGCCAGCGCGGTCGTGTTGTTGACCACCATATGAGGATCATGGCTGTTCAGGTTCGCCAGCTGGTAAGGCTGATGATCGATCAGAACGAGGACGGAATCTTCGGGGCGGAGAAGTGAGTCAAGGCCGTTACGAAAGGTCATGGTTTCATCCTATGTTAGCGGTTTATTGAAGCGCGTTTGCTCAAAAGACATGCGCCCTCGAGGCGCTACCGCGGGACGAAACTTGTCATTCCTGTTTGTGATGCGGTAGTGCTCGTTCCTGATGAGCTGTGTCGCAAAACGGGGAACGCCAAAGTGGACATTGAGGACTTGCGGACTTTTGTTGAAGTAGCGGATGCCGGAGGCGTTTCAGCTGCCGCGCTGCGACTTGGCATCTCCAAGTCGATGGTCAGCCGACGGCTCATGCGGCTCGAAGCGGAGCTTGGTGTCCAGCTCCTTGCCCGATCCACCCGCGGGGCTTCCCTGACCGAGGCCGGCGCAACGTTCCGGGACTATGCAGCCAGGGTTTCCGCCGAGATCGATGTGGCCAGGGAAACAATTGTGCCCGCCGGTGAGCTCCGCGGCCGCCTCAGGGTTGCCGCGCCGCTTTCCTTCGGTCCGACGCATTTCGCAGCGGTGATTGCGCAAATGGCACGCCGCCATCCTCATCTTCAGATCCAGACCTGTTACAGTGATCGCTTCGTGGATCTGATCGCGGAAGGCTATGATTGTGCGATCCGCGTTGGCACACTTCAGGACTCCAGCCTGATCGCAAGACGCGTCGGTCCCCTCTATGGGAGTTTCGTTGCAAGCCCGGACTATATCAAAGCCCATGGCTCTCCGGAGACACCGGACGAGCTTGTCGCCCATCAGGCTCTCATGCAGGGAACGGAAACCTGGCAAGTGATGGATGGAGACAAGGTGATAACCGTTCGCCCACAGGGACGCTTCAAGGCCGACAACGGGGTTGCTCTCGCTGTCGCCGCAGTAGCCGGTTTGGGTATCGCCGCGCTCCCTGACGAGCTTATAAAAGATTATCTGGCCTCAGGCGAGTTGGTTCCGGTCATGAAACGCCATCCACCAACCCCGATCGGGATATATGTCGTCAGACCGCCCGGGCAGCATCCTGCAAGAAAAGTCCGGGTCCTGACCGAAATGCTGATCGAGTGCTTCGACCATGGCCCGGCATTGCCGAAAACAGCTTACCCGTAGTATCGCGGCACTCTTCCCAACGACGTCCGCGATGCCTCGGCTGGCGATCAGCAACGGCATCTTGAGATCGTCAGATCATTCGGAAATCAGGGCACCATCACAACGCGCCCCAACGGCTTGGCTGTCTGCGCATACTCATGCGCCTTTGATGCTTCATGCAACGGAAACACGCGATCGATCACAACCTCCATGCGTCCCTCGGCCACGGCCTCGAGAAGTTGGCTGACGGTCCTGTATACGGCCGGCCTCTCGAAAAGCGGCCCCATGAAGACGCCGTGAAGCGTTTGATTGTTCTGCATCGGTTGCCAGAGGTCGACATTGAGGCTTCCGCCACCTGCA
This sequence comes from Sinorhizobium garamanticum, assembly GCF_029892065.1. Classification (NCBI taxonomy): domain Bacteria; kingdom Pseudomonadati; phylum Pseudomonadota; class Alphaproteobacteria; order Hyphomicrobiales; family Rhizobiaceae; genus Sinorhizobium; species Sinorhizobium garamanticum. The sequence continues at coordinate 680,663 of NZ_CP120374.1, forward strand.
TTCCCGACGAATACGAGGCGACCCTCGGGCGCGAGTGCGGATAGCGAGGCCTGCAAGGTCGAACCGACAGGATCGATGACGAGGTCGGCACCCTTGCGGCCGGTCAGCCGAAGAACCTCCTCCACGACATCCTTCTCCAGGCGATCGATGACATGTGGTGCGCCGAGGCCGCTCAGGCCTGCCTGTCTCTCACTGCCGCTGGCCACGGCGATGACGGTCGCACCGATGTCGCGGGCCAGTTGGATGGCCGCCAGACCAACTCCGCCGGCGGCAGCCTGAATCAGGACCGTCTCGGTTTCATGCAAGCCGCCTTTGGTGATCAGACAGTGATAGACCGTGCCGAAGGAAATCGGCAGCGCGGCGGCCTGTGATATGTCCACGCCGTCCGGGACAAGCCATGTCCGTGAGGCGGGAACGGACCAGAGTTCCGCATGTGACCCATGCATATCGAAGGCAGTCACTTTTTCACCGACTGCCCGGTCGCGGACATTTTCACCAACCGATATTACGGTCCCGGCAGCCGCGTAGCCGACGATCCAAGGGGTTTGCTGTGGCGTCGACCGGCGGTTGATCAGATCGCCGCCCTCGATCGAAATCGCCTCGACGGCAATCAGAACATCCTCTGGCCCGCAAGTCGGATCGGGCACATCGGCATATCTCAAGACTGCCGGAGGACCGGGGTTGTCGTAGACTGCGGCTTTCATGTGCTTTTCCTTTTTGATGAGGGAAGCTTGCGATGGAGTACCTGCCGCTGTCTATTTCGACACTGCTACTCCGCTCAACGGCTCAGGAACGTGCCGGACGTGCAGGCGGTCGCTGCCGGACATGGCGTCTCCCTGCACCTGCTCGGACAGTCGCTCGTTGTCCCGTTGACGGACATCTTCGGCGGCTTCCTCCACGTCAAGCTCGGCGTAACCCAATGCGCGCAGGCCCTCCGCTCCCATCATGTAGGCGGATTCGACCGTCTCGCGAATCTGATAGTGCACGCCGGCGCGGATCAGGTCGACCGCATGGCCGCGATCATAGCTGCGCACGAGAATCTTTGCCTGCGGGAATTCATGCTGCGCCAGCTCCACGATCTGCATTGCGGCCTTCGGGTCGTCGATGCAGATCATCAGTGCTTCGGCGGAACCCGCGCCGGAATGGCGCAGAGTATCGAGCCGGGTGCCGTCGCCGAAAAAGACCTTGAACCCGAACCGTCCCGCTTCACGGATCCGATCGGGACTCATATCAATCACGGAGAGCCTGACTCCCTTGGAAAGCAGCAGTTGCGAAGCGATCTGTCCGAAGCGGCCGAAACCGATGATGAGCACCCTTCCATTGAGATCCCGGGCCGCCTCAACGCCCTCCATGGATGCCTCGCTTCGCAGCAGCCGGTCTGCCACGATCATGAGAAGAGGCGTCAGAGCCATGGAGAAGATCACGACGGTGGTGAACAGTGCGTTCTCGCGCGCATCAATCACGCCGCCTGTAGACGCGGCGGCGTAGAGCACAAAGGCGAATTCGCCGCCCTGCAGGAACATCGAGGTGCGGTGCAATGCTTGATGACCGGAACTGCCAAATGAACGTGCAACCGTATAGACCACGGCGCCTTTTGCGACGGTGAATGCGACCAGCATGGACAGTAGAAGCCACCATTCCGCGGCAACGACGGAAAGGTCGAGCGACATGCCGACGGCCATGAAGAACAGGCCCATCAGCAGGCCACGAAACGGCTCGATATCGCCCTCGATCTGGTGCCGGTAGCTGGAGCTCGACAGCATCACCCCGGCGAGGAATGCGCCCATCGCCATGGAAAGACCAGCGCCGGCCATCAGCAGTGCTGCTCCAAGTACCACCAGCAGCGCGCCCGCCGTCATCACTTCGCGCGTTCGCGCACGCGCCAGCAAGGCGAAAAATGGGTTCAGGCCCCATCTTGATACGCCCAAAAGAACCAGTAACGCGCCAAGCGCCAGCAAAACCTCGATCCACCCCGACTGTCGTTGGGACAGAGGCGACAGGAAGGCGACCACCGCCAGAAGCGGCACGATCATCAGATCCTCGAAGAGGAGGATGGAGACCGATTTCTGGCCCTCGGCACTCGAAATCTCGCCGCGCTCCTGCAGGACCGACATGATGACGGCCGTCGAGGAAAGGACGAAACCTGCCCCGGCGATGAAGGCCACAGGGCCGGAAAGGCCAAAGACCAGCATGCCCGTCAGCGTAAGGGCTGCGGTTGCAGCCGCACGAGGCCCAGTCCGAAGATCTGGCCACGCATGGCCCACAGCTTGTATGGGCGCAACTCCAGTCCGATGACGAACAGGAACATCACCACGCCGAGCTCCGAGAAATGCAGGATGGACAGGGCATCTGCGAAGAGCCCGAAGATCGACGGACCGACAAGCACGCCGGCAGCGAAATAGCCCAGAACCGAACCGAGGCCGAGCCGCCGAAACAAGGGCACCGCGACAACGGCCGCCCCCATCAGGACGATCGCAGGTCCGATCGTCTGCCCCAGGCTCGCTTCAGCCATGCATTCGCCCTTCCGATCTCACATGCTTGAGCAACCGGCGCCGGCCAAAGAACGACCACGCCCCGCCATTCAGTTTCTCCACCGCGTTTGGTATCGTTGCAGTTTTAGGCTGAGTAGTCCCCACATTCGCAAAACCGTGTCGCAAGAAGTGGAACGCAAGTCCCTGGCTTCAGCGATACAGCTCGCCCGTGGCTGACCTGCAACGCTGAATCCTGCCTCGGATAGCCTGCCGCTCTCTTGCGTTGACTTACGCCAGCCACCATCCGCGATGCAGATCACAGCGTTTCTTCCGTATTTATCAGCTTCAACGCTCAGAACAGTTGCGGGGCACGTACGCCTCTAAGCGCAGAAGCTCTGCAAAGTAGACAGGTTGAAGAACATCATCAGGGTGCCGACCTGGACGCAGAGGTGAACTTCTGGTGCCTCAGCTCGATCCGTGCGCAGACAAATGAACCGCGATGTCGGCGATCCGGCTGCATGATCTGCCGATCTGAAGGCGCGAGGGCCAAGTCCATTCGGTGTTCCGCGTTTGGCGACACAGCTTCACGCGATGGTGGACTATCACATTGGGTTCCCGGGATGCCATCAAGTCTTCAGACAACGGCCGGACCGTCACGCATGATCCCAACCGCCACATTTTGATTAACCCACGGAACGTCTCCATGCCTCCAACCTCAACCCCCGGCCTGCCGCTCAGCCGCCGCGATGCCGAGCGCGACACCGTCGTCGCCGAGCGGGACATTGCGGTGGCGCAAGCCGCCAATGCGCAGGCCATGCTGTCGGACAGTGAGGCCAGCAAATCGTCCGAGGTGATCGAGCCGATCGATTACATGCTGAAGCGCTGGGATGGTTTTGCCCGTTTCCTGGAAGATGGCCGGATTTGTCTCACGAACAATGCGGCCGAGCGCGCTCTGAGAGGAATTGCACTCGGGCGCCGCAACTGGACCTTCGCCGGTTCCCAGCGTGGGGCCGATCGAGCCGCCATTATGCTCTCCGTCATCACGACTTGCCGTCTCAACGACGTCGACCCAAAAGCGTGGCTCGCCGATGTGTTCGCCCGCATCGCCGATCTTCCTGTCTCCCGCCTGCACGAACTGCTGCCTTGGCAATGGAAGACACACAAAGGGACGGCTATTGCGGCGGCCGCGTAAACAGCTCCCGGAACAACGCTTCCGAACGCTCCAAGCCTTCATCGGTCAGGATCAATGACTTCGACTTGTTGACTGGGTCGCCGATCATGCCCTTCTTGTGAAGCCGATCCGTCGTTGCCCAGTCGAAACCCTTCCAGGCACAACGCTCGTTATGCAGCGTCAGCCATAACAGCGCCAAAACGGCATCGTCGATCTTGTCCTCATCGATATCCATGAACCGACGTTACCACGCGCGGCGCCCAAAATCCTGCGGTCCTGCTCGTATGGATACTCTTCAAGACGATACATTGTGCGATCTTTTGGGCATGGCCTTGTGGGCTCGGCAATCCTGACGAAGCCACCCATCGCTGAGAGAGCCGAGGGCTTCACACGCGCCGGAAGTGAGAGGATTCCAGGCAAGTATCCGTTCCAGCTCGACTGGATTTTTCTGGAAGAAAAGCACCGCAACAAGGGCCAATTGACAAAGCTCCTGGCCGAGCTGTTGGAATTTCCGAAAGGAAAAGGTGTCATGGCAATCTGCTCACCCCACAAATTCCACAGTCGCGCCGACGGCGATCTTGGATCGGCGACAAGGGGTATTGCCAAGCCGACGCTTTGAAACGTGATAGCTTAAGAGGTCTGCGCCGGCGCGAAGAACCACCATTACATCTGCATTTTTGGATATAACACTATGTTATAATCAAATGTGTCTGATGATTGCCCCACAATCGTTAGGAAGGTAAACGACGATGCAGTCAGTTGAGATCCTTCTGACACTGCTGCGAGAAAAGAACACATGCCTTACGTTATTATGTTCCACGACGATCCGGGTGTCCTCGAACGAAAAAGGGAACTACGCGCGGTGCATATCGATTACGTGAAGAGCAACGCACCTCGCATCATCGCGAGCGGCGGTCTCTTTCCGGATGACGATGACTTTCCGAGCGGAGGTCTGATTATCCTCGATTCCGACGAACGACAGGATGCGGTCGACTATATCGAAAATGACCCATTCTTCCTCAACGGGATCTTCACGAAATATACAATCGATCGGTGGCGCAAGTTCATTTTCGATCACCAGCCCGTCTCCGCCTGAGCCAGAGGGCAAAGCTGCCCATGCCGCTTCGAAGAGGCGGCGTGGTTCAGGGACGTCGAGGTTTCACACACCTCGAGTAAGGCAGCCCTGTGCCCGGCCTTGCCCCATGATCGACGTCCCAGCGTCAATCCTCTCGGCGCCACCATCGCTGAGGCGTGGCAACCGAGGCTGTAGTGATAATCCACAATCCGCAGGCTTGGACTGCCGATGTTCTCGCCCGCATTTGCCGACACGCTGTACACCAGGCTTGAAAAGTTCCTTCCGTGGGAATGGGAGCCTCTCAACCGGCGGCGACCCGTAAAGCTGAGCGACTCGCAACGTTCATTGCGTGCATTCCCTATTGTCGTCGGCAACTACTCACTTCTCGCGCCGAACCTTCGTCCTGCAATCTTCCTACGATCAAGTGCCCCGTACAGGCGGTTCTTGCGGTCGGACACCTCGGCCCGCAAATTTGCTGCTTTTGCCGCGCCGCCAAGAAAGCGATTATCCTTGCCAGGCACCGGATGTACCGCGGGGCCTCGACGAGTAGAGCTCACCGAGAGTCGATGTAGTCGGTATCAAGATCAAAGTTTGGAGCGGCCCGCTGCGATTAACCTTCCCAGGCAATGCAGAATCGCACCGCCTCAGCCGGTGCGTGCGGCAGCAAGGCACTGGTGTCACTGGGCTGGAGAGAGGCAAAGCACTCTGCGGAATTTTCATTTCGTCGGCAGAGATTGCAGTCCTCGACCAGGGGCTGGTTCAACTGCTCCGGCAAAGATTCTCTCTGATCCTAATAGCCCCGCCAGTAGGGGAACATTGCTTTCAACTTGCATTGCATCCGCACGCCCCGAGGGGGACGTCGGCAACCGTTGCTCCTCAGCGGGGGAAACAACGAGGGGAGGGACGAAAGCCAGAGCCCGAACATGCACGAGCTTGTTCGGGCTCTAGCGGCTCTGGCATGTTGCAGGCTCGTGGCACTGTCACTCCACGATGGCCTCTTCCTTTCGCCGCCGGATGTTTGGCACGATCATCGCGGCCAGCGCGAGCGTTCCGAGCGCAAGAAACACAGCGCTTACGGGGCGTTCGACGAAGACGCTGACGTCACCGCGCGAAAGGACCATTGCTCGCTTGAGGTATTCTTCCAGCATCGGCCCCAGAACGAAGCCGATCAATAACGGAGCCGGTTCGAACTCAAGCTTGATGAGAGCATAGCCGATCAGGCCGAAAATCACTGTTTGATAGATATCGAAGGCCGAGTTGTTGACGGAATACGCCCCGATACCGCAGAAGACCAGGATCGCGGGGTAGAGGTACTTGTAAGGTACCTTCAGCAAAGAGACCCAAACGCCGACCAGGGGAAGGTTGATTATCAGCAACATTAGGTTGCCAATCCACATGCTCGCGATCAGTCCCCAGAAGAGCGTCGGTTGCTCGTCGATCATCCGCGGGCCGGGCTGGATCCCCTGAATCATGAGCGCGCCGATCATCAATGCCATGACCGCATTTGCCGGTATCCCGAGTGTGAGCATAGGAATGAATGACGTTTGGGACGCCGCGTTGTTGGCGCTTTCAGGGCCAGCCACACCTTCGATCGCGCCGCTGCCGAACTCCTCCCGATGTTTCGCGACTTTGCGCTCCAGCATGTACGATGCGAAGGTTGAGAGCGCGAGACCGCCTCCTGGCAGAACACCGAGCAAAGACCCCAACGCAGTGCCGCGTAGAACGGAAGGCACAGACCGGGAGAACTCTTTTTTCGTCAGCCAGAGTTTACCAACGCGCGATACCGTTCCGGAACGGTTTTCCGGACACTCGAGGTTTCGGATGATTTCGGCAATGCCGAAGAGACCCATTGCCAACGGCACGAAACCAACACCTTCGAACAGTTGCGGAAAGCCGAGAGTGAAACGGATCTGGCCACTTTGCAGGTCAGTTCCCACAAGCCCGAACAGGACGCCCAGAACGATCATCGCGAGGGATTTGAGAATATTGCCGTGAGCCAGGACGGTCGCGGCAATCAGTCCGAGCAAGATGAGTGAAAAGTATTCGGCAGGGCCGAAAGCCATGGCGACGGACGTCAGGAGCGGGCCTGCGCCCGCAACGACCAGAGTGGCCACGGTTCCTGCAAAGAAGGATCCGAGCGCGGCCACCGTGAGAGCTGCTCCAGCTCTACCCGCGCGGGCCATCTTGTGTCCCTCGAGCGTTGTGACTACCGCGGTTACCTCACCGGGCAGGTTCAACAGGATCGCCGATGTCGATCCGCCGTACTGCGCGCCATAGTAGATACCGGCAAGCATGATCATCGCAGTGATCGGATCGAGCCCAAATGTCAGCGGAAGCAGCAATGAGATTGTCGCCACTGGTCCGACCCCAGGCAGAACGCCAATCGCCGTGCCGATGATGCAACCGACGAAAGAGAACGCCAAGTTTTGGAAGGTGAAGGCTACTGAGAGCCCGAGCGCGAGATTGTCAAACATGTGTCCGGGCCTCAGGAATTGGTCAGAAACGGAGGAAGGAAGGGCACGCTGATCTGCAGTCCCCAGGTAAAGACTAGCCAGCAGATTGCGACGAGAACGATCGCCAGCGCCGCTATACCCTTCGGTGTCTGGGTGCGGTCAGCCAATCCGCTGATCACGACCAGCGCCACGGTTGACGCGGCCAGACCGATACCCTCGAGCATCCCTCCAAAGATCGATAGCGCCGCCAGGATCAAACCCACTTCGCGCCAAGCCCATTTTTCCAGTCGTTGCGGGGTGCCATAAAGACCAGCAAGAAGGACGCCCATGCCCAACACGCCAAGTGCCACAAGCACGACAAACGGCATGTAGCCGGGTCCCATTCGGCTGGCGGTACCCAGCGGATAGTCAAGATTGATGTACATGCCGATCGCGGTCAGCAGCAGTAGGATAGCTCCGCTCGCGATATCTTTGGCGTTGACTTGTTTGCTCATTGTCTTGCCTCACCTGTCGGCTGTCAGCTCAGTGAAAAGATCGCCCGCCATCGACCGCAAGGGCAGCTCCGGTGACATACGAAGAGTCCTCACTCGTAAGGAACAGAATAGCGCTTGCGATCTCGTCAGGCCGAGCGACGCGTTTCATCGCGTAATTTGCTGCCTTTCCTCCGTTGCCGACCGCCATCGGTGTGTCGACCATCCCGGGACAGACAGCATTCACTCTGATTTGTGGGGAAAGCTCGGCAGCGAGAGCGCGGCTGAGGTTTACCACCCCGCCTTTCGACGCAGCGTACGCAGTGTGGTCCGCGACATTTGGCAACAGGCCCTGCGCCGAGGCGATGTTGACGATCGTGCTGCTCTCGTTTCGCCGCAGCAAGGGCACACAGCTCTTCGTGACGAGGTATGTCCCGATCAGGTTGACGTCAATGATCTTGCGCCAGAGTGCGACCGGCATGTCCTCTACAGAACCAGTCGCCATGATGCCTGCAGCATTCACGAGGCCGTCTATACCCTTGAGGCGGTCTTGAATGAGGTTGGTCGCCCTTGCGACGTCACCTTCGTCGGTGATGTCTGCCGCAACGGGATAGCCGCCGATCGCGTTTGCAACTTCAGCCGCAGCAGCATCGCGATCCAGGCATGCGACAACCGCACCCTCTGCCGCGAATAGCTCCGCAGTCGCTCTGCCGATGCCTGAGGCGGCGCCTGTGACGATGATCCGGCGGCCCGTTAGCCGCCGAACTACGCCGGCCGAGTTTGGTTCAGTCATAATACGGCCTCCCTGCCGTCGGGCATTCGAAAGAAGCGTTTGGTCGGCCACTCCATCTATCGCATGATGAACGGATTGCCGGGCGCCTCCTCCGCGACCGAGATAATCACGCTCTTGGTTTCGAGATACTCGTTTACGGCCTCGATGCCGCTTTCCCGGCCGAGGCCAGATCGTTTCATACCGCCGAACGGCACCATGTAGCTGTAGGCACGGTAAGTGTTGACCCATACAGTCCCGACATGCAGCGCCTTCGACATTCGAACTGCCCGACCCATGTTGGTAGTCCAAACGCCGGCGACCAGGCCGTAGTCGACTTCGTTGGCTATCCGGATCGCCTCTTCTTCAGTGTCGAATGCGATAATCGAGAGGATTGGTCCGAACACCTCCTCCTGTGCGATGCGCATCTGGTTCGTGACGTCAGCGAGAACCGTAGGCTCCACGAACTGGCCACCGATAAGACCGGGCCCTTGCGCCGATTTTCCTCCCAAGATGCACCGCGCGCCATCGGCTCGCGCGATATCCAAGTAGTCCAAGACCTTTTGAAACTGGGGAGGGGTTGCAATCGGTCCTACATCCGTCTCAGGATCCATAGGATCGCCTAGACGGATGTTGCGCGCGAGTTCCAGCAGGCGACCGGTAAATTCCTCAAGGATGGATCTCTGCACCAGCAAGCGGGAGCCTGCGGTGCACATTTGACCGGAGGCGCCAAAGATTCCCGACACGGCGCCAGCGGCGGCAAGCTCCATGTTCGCGTCGGCAAACACGATGTTGGGCGACTTGCCGCCAAGTTCAAGCGAGACGCGCTTCATCGTTCGCGCTGCCGTCTCATAAACCTTTGCGCCAGTTACATCGGAGCCGGTGAAGGTGATTTTCGCCACGTGAGGGTGCTCGACCAAAGCGGATCCCGCTTCCTGCCCAAGCCCGGTGACCACGTTGAAAACCCCTGGGGGCAAACCTGCCTCTTTTACCAAGGCGGCAAACTCCAGCGTACTTGCCGAAGCAAATTCCGAGGGCTTGACCACCACGGCGCATCCCGCGGCCATCGCCGGCGCACACTTGATGGCTGCAAACCACAAAGGAGAGTTCCACGCCGTCAGGGCCGCCACCACGCCAATGGGCTCACGGGTCGTAAAGGCGAGCGCGTCGGGCTTCTCGATCGGAATTGAGTGCCCTTCGATCTTGTCGGCCAGACCTCCATAATAGCGCCAGCATTCCGCAATGGCACCGAGTTGACCCCGTGTTTCGCGCAGAAGCTTCCCGTTGTCACGGGTCTCGATCTCCGCCAGGCGATCCCGATTCTTCTCCACCAGGTCCGCAATCGCGTTTAGGCACTTGCCACGTTGAGTCGCAGTAAACGACGACCAGGGCCCTGTCGTCATTGTTTCTTGAGCACTACGCACGGCTCCGTCGACATCGAGAGATTTCGCGCGGGGAATTCTTGCCCACACTTCCCCTCGATAGGGATCAACTGTTTCCAAAAATTCGCCGTCCGCCGGATCGACAAAGTCGCCGGCGACAAACATTTGGTAGTGTCTCATTGAACATCCTTCTGAGGCTTTCGCACTCAAGCCATTAAGTGTCGGACCCGCGGGCATGCGCGGCGCTTATCCGAAGGCCCGACGTTGATGAGGTCAGTCGGTGAACTTGACGTTGTTTTCTGTGATCACAGTTTGCCAACGCTGGGCCTGCGTCGCCATGAAGTCGCGCAGCTCCCCGCCTGTTAGCAGTTGCTCCTGGAACGCGAGCGGCCCGAATTTTTGGTGAAACGCATCGCTTTGGACGCCCCTTGCGATAGCGTCTGACAAACGCTTAACGACCGCGTCCGAGGTGCCTTTCGGGGCCATGTAGCCATACCAAAGCATGCTGTCGATATCGGGGTGACCGAGCTCGCGCATGGTCGCAGTGTCCGGGAGGTTTGACGTACGCTCTGGAGACGTTACGGCCAGGACGCGGAGCAGACCGTTTGCCGAAAGCGTCGCCGCTTCGCGTGCCGAGGGGAACATCATCTGAATGAAGCCGCCGCCCAGCGCCTGCAGGCCTTCCGGGTTGTTTCTGTAGGATACGTGGACGCCATTGCCGCCGATCTCCTTCAGGAAGCGCACGGCCGTGAGGTGCGCAAGGGTTCCGGCACCAGCGCTACCGAACGTGATCCCGTCGGGAGATTTCGCAACCTTGATCAAGTCGTCCATGGTCTTAATGTCCGACTGTCCGGAGACGACCAGCGCCATGGGATAGCCACCGATGCCAACGATCGGGGCGAAACTTTCGAGATTATAAGGGAGATTGTCGCGTAGCACCGTCTGTACGATACCCGATGTCGTCAGGCAAAGAATTCGATAACCATCAGGGTCGGACGAGGCAACGAGGTTGCCTGCTACGGTCGTTGCGCCGCCGCCGCGGTTGTCGACGATGATCGTCTGGCCCAGGTCCGCGCGGATCTGGTCTGCTATAAAGCGGCTCAGCGTGTCATCATCGCCACCCGGCGGATTCCCGATGATGAAGCTGACGGGGCGGCTCGGATAAGGGTCCTGCGCGAACACCGATCGCGCGACCGGTAAGCTCGACGCCGCTCCCGCCGAGGCAGCGATGAGAAAGTTTCTACGGTTGATGATCACGATATCCTCCCTTTGACAAGCGCCGCCTCCACACGGCATTTATTGATCAAAGTCTATTCGACGCGCCGGCCTGGCGCCACATAAGACCGCGGCCAACAGACAAATGGTATAACATCGTCTTATACCAACTTCCTGCATGATGGCTTTGCGCGTAAGATGACACTACACTCGGCGAGTTCATCGAGACTGCGGTAGAAGTCTGCTCCAACTGAAATTGAGGAGGCGCGATTGACGAGCGCTATGAGGATCGATCCCAAGAAAATTCTCTATCTGGCGACGATCATCGAGCACGGCAGCCTCAAAAGTGCTGCCAAAGCACTGGACATGTCGCAGCCTGCTCTCACCACGTCCATGAACCGGCTTGAAGAAGAACTTGGAATGCGAGTGCTCGAACGGGGCCCGACAGGTGTTGTACCGACAGCCACCGGCGAGGTCCTCTATTGCCATGCGCGCTTGATCCGGGATGAGATAGGTCTTGCCGCTCGTGCATTGCTAAGCGCGCAAGGTGGAAATCCGGCGATCATTCGAGTGGGCAGCCTTCCCAGCCTGGCCAGCTCTGTTATGCCTATCGCTCTTAGTCGATGGCGCGATATCTATCGGGAGCGGGAGCTTGAGGTTGTCGAGGTTCCGCAAATCGACTTGCTTACCGGTCTACTGCGTAGGGAATTCGATTTCGTCTTTGGTTTTACCGAGTGCTATGACCTCGAAAACGGGCTTCGCCAACGCGTGCTTTTCCGCGACAAGCTCTGTGTCATTGCGCGTGCGGGGCACCCGTTGGCCAGCGAACGTAATCTGCAGTGGGAGGTCCTCGTAACCTACCCGTGGGTCTGCCCGACCGCTAGGCGATCGCATGTGATCCTTGACGCGGCACTAAAAAAGGCCAACGTCGCACCACCCGAACAAATGACCGTCTGCGGCTCGGTCACGCTACTGAAATCCCTCGTGGTCAATGGCGACCATTTGGCGGTGCTCCCGGCCCATGCGGTGCGCGTCGATCTGGATGAGGGACGCCTCTGCCGACTGGATGTGAGCGACTCCGCACTCGATCGAAACATTGCTGTCTTTTTCCGCGAGGGATACCAGCTCGACGAGCCGAGCCGCGAACTCGTCTCGCTCGTTGGTTCCGTTGGCCAGGAGTTGTCCAATCGAGAGCGGGAAAGGGCGGCGATCGAGAACAATGCGCCGCCGGAAAATGAAGTTACGAAGCCAGAGGCAGCAAACCTTCTGCCCGCTCCTTGAAACCAAAAACCGCCTTTATCTCGAGATATTCCTCCAGCCCGAAAATGCCCATTTCCCGACCATTGCCGGACTGCTTGTATCCTCCCATCGGCGAAGCTGGGTCGCCTGCTGCGCCGTTATAGAAAACGCGCCCCGCGCGCAGTCGGTTTCCAACCGTGTAGCCTTTGTCAGGGTCCCCGGAGAAGACGTATCCGGCCAATCCGAACGGACCATTATTGGCGATCGCAATGGCCTCCTCTTCGTCATCGTAGGCGATGACTGCGAGAACCGGCCCGAAAATCTCTTCCCTTGCAATTGTCATCGCGGGTGTCACGTCCGTGAAGATCGTGGGTCGCACGAACGCACCCCGGTTGACGCCCGCAGGCAGTCCGGGGCCTCCGCAAACAACGGTGGCGCCCTCTTCGATGCCGATCTCGATGTACCGCTGAACGCTGTTGAATTGAGCGCGGTTTACCATAGGCCCCATGGTCGTCGCCGGATCGCGGGGATCACCGATCCGGATCTTGCTGACCTCGTCGCACATCGCCGCGACGGCTTCGTCAAGCTTGTTGCGGGGAATGAAAAGGCGGCTTGGCGCATGGCAGGATTGGCCGGTGTTGAAAAAGCATCGCTGGACATTCCACCGCGAAGCGGCCGCGATGTCCGCATCTGGCAGAACGATGTTTGCGGACTTTCCGCCGAGTTCCAACGATACCCGCTTGATCGTTTGTGCCGCGACGGCGCCGACCCGCGCGCCGGCTCCCGTCGAGCCGGTGAACGAAATCAAATCGACCTCCGGGTGGGCGGCAATAGCCTCGCCAACCGTCGCCCCCTCCCCTATGACGAGATTGACGACGCCCTTCGGCACTTTTGCCGCTTCTAGAATCTCCGTCAGCAAAATGGCGCTTATCGGCGTGACTTGGCTCGGCTTGCAAACCACCGTGCAGCCGGCCGCGAGGGCGTATGCGATCTTCACGGTCAACGTCTGGATTGGCCAGTTCCAAGGCGAAACGAGGCCACAGACACCGATCGGCTCACGCCGAATAATCGTGTCGCCGATCCGGGATTCAAAATGGTACTCCTGGAGAACCTTGCGCGCCTGCCGGAAGTGCATGAGCGGACCCATGACCTGAACACGGGCACTGACCGGACAACCCATCTCTTCTGCGATAACGGCGGAGAGTTCGTCTATTCTCGGTTCGTATGCAGCAATGATCCGGTCAAACAGGTCGAGGCGGTCGGCAATCGACGTCTCGGAATAAGTTGCGAAGGCGCGTCGTGCAGCCGCGACGGCTCGGTCCACGTCCTCCGCTCCACCCATCGCGACCCTCGCGAAAGGAGTGTTGGTCGTGGGATCCGACAGTTCCACCGTCCTTGATATAGAGGGCTGAACCCACTCTCCGTCGATGAAAAGCCTGGTGTATTCGCGCATGGTCTGTGTGTCCTTAGCTGCTGTGGGTGTAGCCGCCATCGCAGGCAATCGTCTGACCGGTGATGAACCCGGCGGCAGGAGTTGCTAGGAAAATCATCAAGCCGACGAGGTCGGTGTGAACCATCCCTCTTTGAATACATTGCTGCGACAATTGCAGACGCCTGAGGTCAAGGGTCGGATTGACGGCGCGCTCGACTTCGGTAGCAACAGGGCCCGGCCGAATGCAGTTGACATTTATGCCGTCCGGACCCAACTCACGCGCCATCGCATTGGTCATTCCGATGATTGCGGATTTCGAGGTTACGTAGTGCAGGTAGTTCCGGACACCCTTTGGAACCGCGTCGGATGAAACATTGATGATCCTTCCCCAGCCGGCCGCTCGCATCAATGGGGCTACCGCGCGAGCGCACAAGAAGGGGCCGGTCACGTTGACACGGATGACGCGGTCCCATTCGTCCAACGGGATCATTTCGAAGTGGCGCTTTTCGAGCGTGGCGAACACTGCGGCGTTGTTGATCAAGACGTCGATCCGACCATGTTCGGCCATGACAGACTTCACGAGGGCCTCGACGGACGCAGCGTCCGCGATATCAACTTGCAGGGCACTGGCATTTCCTCCGCTTGCAATGATCTCGTCTCGGACTTGCTGGGCATTTGCGAGATTGAGATCTGCGACGACGGGCGTGGCACCGGCGGCCGCGAACTGCCGGGCGAGTTCTCGCCCGATCCCCTGCCCCGCACCGGTAATGAGGACGACGCGATTGGCGACGCTGAAATCACGAGCCCAACCGGGAACTCCGGAGTCCTGAGGCGTGTGAACGAAAGCGTCGTCGGTTTGGGTGAAGGCGAGAGCGGCTTGTGGTTCAAGCTCGTCAGTGATTTTGGTCATTGGAATTTCCTTGCGTGCGCGATGGCCGCATTGGTGAAGAAGGTTACGTCGGCTCCCGCCGTCGCGTAGCGGGCACCTAGTGAGATCATTTCCTTGGCAAGCTCGGGATTTGCGCCAAGCCCGCCGACACCGAGGAAGATTCCGTTTGCCTTGCAGGCATCTGCGACACGCGCGAAAGCGGCGCGAACTGTCGGATGTTCGATCTGTCCCGGCAGGCCGAGCGCGTTGCACAGATCGTTGGCGCCCACGAGAAGCATATCGACACCGTCGACCGCGGCGATCTCGTCGATCGCATCCAACGCGGCCAAAGACTCCACCATGATCACGACCATGGTGGCTGCATTGATGCGTCGCATGGCTTCGATTGCCGGCGTCGGGCGGAATTCCAGCAACGGCAGGCACGGCGCGATCGAGCGATGGCCGAGCGGGGGGAACTTGGCCGCCTGAATCACGGCGGCCGCATCTTTGGCGGATTCAACCTGGGGCACGATAACGCCCATGGCGCCGCATTCGAGGGCTCGGGCGATCGACGCGTGACCGATATCGACGACGCGTACGAGCGGCGTGATACCCGCCAGATTGCTCGCGATGCAGATTTGGCCGATTGTCTCCAGCGAAAAGCTGTTGTGCTCCTGATCCAAAAATAGGCAGTCGAACCCTGCTGTCTTGGCGATGGCTACTATTTCCACGCCTCGTATGAGACGCACGATCATACCAACTGTGAGATTTCCGGCCGCCATTTTGGCAAGCAGCGGGTTTGCGGAGCTTTCACTTGGCTCTGACATTGAGGGATCTCCGTTCTAACGCCGAATGCCTCCCATCCGCCGTTCATTGCAATTTTAAGATGTTCCCAAGCGCTACAGAGCAGCGCGATCATCTTTTCGATGCCGACTAAATTTGAAACGGCCGGGATGTGGAATCAACCAGCATAAATGGCTGGCGCCGCAGGGTGATAAGTTAAGTTATACCCTCGGAAATCGGCATATTCCCGCCGCGGGCCGCGTCTCTTAAAACTAGAGGAACCTGATTTCGCGAACCGAGGAGGATGATATGCGCATCTCAGAAGCAGCCAAGGCCGAGGGCGGAAGCGTCGGCAGCATGCGGGACGGCAAGCTGGACCAGAAGTTTCTGCTGATGGGCGATGACGACTCTCCGAACAACTACCTGTTGAACGTCGGGCGCACCGGCTCGGGGGGCTGGGGGACGCCGCGCCATCGTCACAACTTCGACCAGGTCCGGTACGTCCTGAAGGGCAGCTACCCGGTTTCGCCTCACAAGGTCATGAAGGAGGGCACCGTGGCCTACTTCCCGGAAAGCGTGCACTATGGCCCTCAGGATCGGCCCGAAGGGCTTGAAATGATGGTCATTCAATTCGGCGGCGCCAGTGGCGAAGGCTTTCTCAGTGTCGCCCGGCGCGAAGCGGCCAATGAAGCGCTCAAAAAAAAGGGCGAGTTCAAGAACGGCGTGTTCACTTGGTATGACGAACACGGAAACAAGCACAACAAGGACGGTTCGGCCGCGTGCGTTGAAGAGGCCACAGGCAAGAAGCTCGAGTTCGCCGAGCCTCGCTACGACGACGTCGTGATGATGTACCCGGAAGCGAGCCCGTGGGCGAAGTCGGAAACTCCAGGAGTCTCGACAAAGACACTGGGCGTTTTCACCGAACGTGAAATGCGGCTTGGCTTCATCAAGATTGAAGCGGGCGCGACATTCAACACGGGAACCCGGACGGCGATCGAGGTTCTGTTCCTCAGTGAAGGTCAGATCACCGTGGACAGAAAGAGCTACGGCCCGCAGACCGGCATCGAGCTCCTGCCGACCGACGCACCCGCTGAGATCACCGCAACGGAAGACGCGCTGCTCCTGGCCATTCGCCTTCCGCAGTTCTGAAACCCAAATACGCTCCGAATGCCGTCCTGAGACATTCAGGTCGGCATTGAGCCTATCGTCTTAAAAAGGGCCTGAAATGAAAGTCGCCAGATTCTCCAAGAACGGAAAGATACTGCTCGGCGTCGTGGACGACGCTTCCGGTACCATTCACCCGCTCGATTCCCACTTGACTAGCATGGCGGATCTGATCCGCTTTAGCGCGTCGGGATCTACCTTTAAAACAGGATCAAGGCCGGGGCTGCCTCTTTCCGACGTCAAGCTCATGGCTCCGATTGTGCCTGAGCGGAATATCTTCTGCGTGGGCAAGAATTACTACGAACATGCAAAGGAGTTTGCGGGCAGCGGCTTCGAGGCGGGCGCCGTCAAGGGGCAGGAGATCGATGCATATCCCGCCATTTTCTCGAAGCCGCCCAGCACCGTTACCGGTCCGGATGATGTCGTCGAAATGCACCCGGAAGCAACGCAAGCCGTCGACTATGAGGCGGAACTGGCCATCGTTATCGGCCAGCCCGGTCGCAACATCGCGGAAGCTGACGCGATGCAGCACGTCTGGGGATACACGATCGTAAACGATGTCACCGCCCGCGACCGTCAGCGCAACCATAAACAGTGGCTTGCCGGTAAAGGTCTCGACACGTTTTGTCCGATGGGCCCATGGATCGTTACCGCCGATGAAATCGACGGCGCGAACCTCGACATCGAGTGCAAGGTGAACGGTGAACTCCGGCAGAAGGCAAACACCAGCAATCTGATCTTCAAGATCCCCCAATTGATTGCGGCTATCTCCGCGGGCCTGACTTTGCAGCCTGGCGATGTCATCGCCACCGGCACGCCGGCGGGCGTCGGGATTGGATTTACGCCACCCCGGTTCCTTAAAGCCGGCGATCGCGTCGAGATAACGATCTCCGGCATCGGATCACTGAGCAACGCCTTCGCATAGCGTCGAGTTCTTCAGCAATTCGCCGAAACGCAGGATCACGTTGCTTACTTGGCAACTTAACGAGCGGACCAACCGGCCCGCTCGTACGAGCGCTCGTGCCCCGCAAGGGTGCGAGTAATTGCAGGACGCAAACCGGTCGCATTGCGACCCTGCCATATAACGTGAAGTTATATAGGCCGCCCCGGCGACCTTGTCTCGCGGTAGCAACCATCTATCGTCCTTGGGTGAGAAGAGGAGCTCAAGGACGTCTCTGGCGGATCTTCCGTCAACGACTGTTCTCAGGGAGGAACAAATGAACTTACCACAGATCACAAGACGACGACTGCTCGCAGCGGCGGTGGCCCTTGGGGCGATCGCGCTAACCAGTTCACAAAGCTTCGCGGCGGACGGACAGATTCGCTGGCTTGTCGGGTATCCGCCTGGCGGCTCGACGGATGCCATTGCGCGTCTTCTTGCGGCACCAATTTCCAAAAAGCTCGAGCAGACGATTATCGTTGACAACCGTCCGGGCGCCGGCAGCTCCATCGCAGCGGCCGCCCTGGCCAAATCGAAACCGGACGGTCTGACAGTCATGTCGGTCGACAACGGCACGCTCGTGATCAATCCAGTAGCCTATCGCACGCTACAATATGATCCGGATAAGGATTTTCGGCCGGTTGGCGTCTACGCTGAAGTGAACTTCCTGCTCGCGGTCGGGAAGGATCAGCCGTACAAGACCGTCGAGGAATTCCTGAGCCAGGCCAAGACCGCGTCAAACCCAATCGCTTACGCGAGCCCGGGGATTGGAACACCCCTCCATCTTGCAATGGAGAGGATGGCACGCGAAGCCGGCGTGAAGCTCGAGCATGTTGCCTACCGCGGCATGGCGCCTGCGTTGAACGATGCACTCGCCGGCGTCGTTCCAAGCATCGTCATCGATTACACAACCGCACGTGAGATGATCCGTTCAGGGGACCTGCGCCCACTTGCAATTTTCTCCGCATCTCGCCTCTCCGCACTTCCCGATGTGCCGACTTTCGGGGAAAAGGCTCTTCCCGGTTTCTCGGCTGTCGCTTGGCAGGCACTGGTTGTGCCGCATGACACCCCTGACGAGGCCGTCACTCGCCTGAGCGACGCGCTCACAATCGCGCTTCAGGATCCCGCTGTGAAATCGCGTTACGAGCAACTGGGCTTGGGCATGCCGGCAAGCGATCCCGAGTCCTTTGAAAAGCGCTGGCATGACGACAAGGCTGTTTGGCAACCGCTGATCCGTGATCTCGGAATCATGCTCGGCGAATAACAATATGGGCTGCCCGGTCGGGCAGCCCATATTTCGTGGCGCGCCAACGCAACGGTTTCGACACCCGCTACCGGTTGCCTGGTATTTCTGCGGCGCTGAGGTCGGAGGACGGTGTGGCCAAGCCTCTCTGACAGATCTCCTGCCCGACCTTCTCGATGATCGCGATCAAGTCCCGGCTGGCTTCGTCCATCTGATGCCCTTCCCTGAAATAGAGGGCGATGTTTCGGTCCAGCGCTGCCGCATCTATCGGAATATTGCACAACCGACCTTCGACAAGCTCCTCATTGACCGCATGCACCGGCAGCACCGCCAAGTGATCGCTGTTCGCAACTACGGCCTTCAATAGGATAACGGAGCCGCACACTGTTATGTTTTCCGGCGGCGGTATGTTTTCGGCTTTCAACGCCGCGCCGAGAACGGCGTGCGGGCGGCGCGCGGTGGGAAACACCCACGGAAAGCTGACAAGAGTAGGCCAATCGACATCCGGTTTTCCTTCAAGCGGGTGCCCTTTTCGCGCGATGACCAGGAGCTTATCGCGAAACAGCACACGTTGACGCAAGCCCTCCTCGAGGTCGTAGCATTCCGTGAAGCCAATCACGAAGTCGAACTCCCGTCGCAAAAGGCCGACCAGCAGATCGATCTGCGGGCTTTCCACGATCTGCAGTTCACGGTCAGGATGAGCTTGTCCCCATTTTTGCAGCGCGAGCGGCATGACTGCGGTTGCCAGGCTCGGCAGGCTTCCCAATCGGACAGCGGCAGGGGCTCCTCCCCAAGCGTTGAGCAGGGCACGCTCCGCCAATCCGATTTCATCGCGAATGAGGCGTGCGTGGCAATAGAGGATCTCGCCCAGCGCCGTAGGGAAGACACCCTTGGGGGTTCGTTCAAAAGCGCGAATGCCAAGCTCGCTTTCGAGCCGGCTCATCGAGCCGGAGAGCGCCGGCTGGGTAACGTTCAAGGCACGGGCGGCTCTTTTGAGACTTCCGTGTTCGATGATCGTCGCAAGATAGAGCAGCTTTTTGGGGTCGATCTTGAGCATAAGGTCTTGCATCGGCATCGTCCCCGTTCTGGTTTGTGGGCCCCATCCTTCCTGCAGGTCCGATTGCGGTTGGCGCCATGCGCTCTCTCGGCCACCAGCGCCCGCCTTTATCGCGGACGGCCATTGACCTTCAATCGGACACGATAGAGCCCATTCATGGCGCAGATGTACATGAGATTGCGGCGCGGCCCTGCGAAGGTGAGGTTTGCCGCAATCTTTCCGAGCTTGATTTTACCGAGCAAGGCTCCGCTGTTGTTGTAGCAATGGACACCGTCTCCCGCGGTGATCCAGATATTGTCGTCGCTATCAAGTCGCAAGCCGTCGAAAATGCCGACTGGGCAGTCGGTAAGAACTTCGCCGCCGCTGAGGCGGTTGTCCGCGCCGACTTTGAATGTGCGCAGATGCGCCGGACCGTCTTCGAAATGGCTTTTGCCGCTGTCGACAACGTAGAGCGTTTTTCCGTCTTTCGAGAAGGCCAGACCGTTGGGCATCACCATGTCGGTGATCTTTGCCTCGACCTCACCTGTCGCCGGATCGACGCGATAGACATGACAGCCGCCGATTTCGGGATCCGCCTTGATGCCGTCGAGGTCGTGAAGGATCCCGTAAGTCGGGTCCGTGAACCAAACGGCGCCATCAGAAGTGACGACCGCGTCATTTGGCGAGTTCAGTTTTTTTCCACGCCAGCGGTCGGCAATCGTTGTGATCGTGCCGTCATGCTCCGTTCGGCTTATTCGCCGATAGCGGTGCTCGCAACTCAGCAGGCGGCCCTGAAGATCGATCGTCTGGCCGTTGGGATGACCGCAATCCTGGCGGAAAACGCTGATCGATCCGTCCGTTTCGTCCAGTCGCAAGATGCGGTCGTTCGGAATGTCGGTGAATAACAGGTATCGTCCGGCGGGGAAGTAGGCTGGCCCCTCGGTGAAAAGGCCCTGGCTGAACAACTCTTCGGGCGGACAGATCGGTGCGACCATCTCGCCAAAGACTTTCTCCACGATTTCGTAATGCTCGGACATTCCTGCTTTCCAATTCTCACGGGTGGATACGCATCGGTCGCGCTAACGCTTGGAAGATGATGTGGCCCGACCGCAGTCGGGCCACCGTGGGCTACTTGGCACCGACAACGTTCTTCAAGGTCCAGTCGTAGGCATACTTCACCCACACGATGTCACTGTCGGCCATCCCCTTGTAGCTCGTCTTGAGCTCCTGCAGATCAATGGTGGGGATGGGTGCGACCATTTTCATCGGGACGTCGACTCCGCTCAACTTGGCATAGGCAACGTTCACGGCCAGGCTGCCAATGCCGGGATCGACGTTGATGGCCACGGATTCGTAGCCGGTCTTTGCATTGAGGTCGATCAGGAGGTTTACGTCCGTTCCGTCAAAGCCATAAACCTGCAACGGCACGTCGCGACCGTCCGCCAGGAACGCCTGCCCAGCGCCAAATGCTGCAACGCCTTGAGAAAAGATGATGTCGACCTTCGGCAGGGTTGGGAGAATGGCCGCAACGCGTTGCTGTGCGACCGACTGGTTCCAGTCGCCGTAGACTTCTGAAACAATCTTGATGTCCGGGTATTTGGCCAGTGCGCGAACATATGCGTCCTGGATTGCCTGTTCCGCGGCGTTTCCCGCAAGTCCGCGGATGTTCAAGGCGTTGCCCTTGCCTCCCGTCCGCTCAGCGATGTAGCTGACATATTTCTGACCAAGTTCATTGTAGTCGAACTGAAGATCTATCGCCTTCGCATTCGTGACCGAGCCGAGAGCCGTCGTGAGAACGGGTATCCCCGCGCTGACCGCATTGTCGATCGCTCCGTTCAAGGCTGTATCGGACAGGGGCTCGAGAATGATGAAGTCGACGCCTTGAAGCGTCATGTTGTTGATCTGTTGAATCTGCGTCTGCGGGTCGCCGGCGGCATCCACGACCGCGAGCTCGACTTTCTTCCCCTTTGCGCTGAGCTCGTCCGCCGCCCACTGGGCCGCGGCGAGAAATCCCTTTTGCCAGCTATTGCCCTGGAACGGCATTGCGACACCGATGGTGAATTTGTCTTCGGCCTGCGCCGTTGCTCCGGCAAGCGTGGCCACAAGCAGCACTCCCCCGGCCAGAACGGACCGCTTTTTCATAACATTCTTCGTCATCTTCTCCTCCTCAATGACTATTTGGTTGATCTTCGAATTACCTGCGCTCGGGCGAACGAATGGCCACGAGGCACACCGTCACCAGGACGATCAGGCCTTGGATGACGTATTGCGCACCGATGCTGAATTGCAGAAGGATCAGGTCGGATTGGGCGAGTGTGAGCACCAGTGCCCCGATGGCTGTCCCCAGCACAGATGTCACTCCGCCGGTGATCCGGGTTCCTCCGACGACAACTGCTGCGACCGATCCCAGCAAGTAGCTGCGGCCAACGTCTGCAGAGACGCCACCTTGGTACGTCGTCAGCAAAACCCCCAGCCAAGCCGCCAGCACACCTGATAAAACAAACGCGCCCAGGACCAGCCAGCCCCTCCTGACGCCCGCCAAGCGTGCCGCCTCCCCATTCTGTCCAAGCGCGTGAAGCTGGAGGCCAAACACCGTGCGCGAAAGTAGGATTGTCACCACGAGCAGCGTGACGATCGAAACCGCCAGCGCTCCGGAAATCCCCCAGACACGCATTCGTAGTGAAGCTTCGAAAAGCCCTCCTATGCGGCTGAAGCCCCCACTCTGGATCGCGACGATGAAGCTGTAGATGATGTAGCCGGAAGCGAGTGTCGCAACGATCGCGGGAATGCGTAGTCGGACGATCAAGGCCGCGTTGACCGCTCCCGCCAGAGCTCCAACCAGCAGCGTAAGTGCCAAGGAGCCGACAATGTTATCGTCTCCGGCGATGCCGGCCGACATGACGTAGGCGCCAAAGGTGATGACGAACGGCAGCGAAAGGTCGAAATTCCCCGGGCCGCTTGCAATAACGATCATTTGGGCTGTGCCTGCGAGCGCCAGGAAGCCCGCAATCGTCGCGTTCGCGAGAAGGAACGAAAGGGATAGCGTTCCCGTGGCATAGCCGGCGACCAGCCAAAGGATGAAGGCTGCGATCAGCGCTCCGATCCACGAGCGATTGAGGACATTGCGCCAGTTCCCCTGCGAGGCGCTGGCTTTCGAAATGGGCGTTTCGGTACTGGAAGACGTCGTTTGTGTGGTCATGGCTCGATCGACCTCGTGAGCGAACGGAAACTGAGGGCAAGGATCAAGATCAGACCACCGATGGCGGTGGAGTATTCGGAGCTAATCCCGAGAAAGGTCAGATTGGTTGCGACTAGCGAAATACCGATGACGGCCATCACCGCACCGATCGGAGAGACGATCCCGCCGGAGAAACTTGCGCCGCCGACAACCACTGCTGCGACGGTCGCCAAGGTGAAGCTTGATGCAACATGGACGTTTCCAGCACCGGTCGTTGCCGTCAGCAGAAGACCCGAAAGCACCGCAAACATGCCCGCCAACGCATAGATCGTGATGCGTCCAGCCAACGCCGAGAAACCCAATGAGACAAAGATGCGCCGATTGTGGCCGAGTGCGCGAAGTCGGATGCTGTACCCCCACCCCCGGCAAATCCAGAGGCCAATCAATGCGACAGCAACCAACACGTAACAGCCCAGCGGAAGCGGCCACAGCTTAGTGTTTGCAAGCGCGGTCAACCACGCAGGCGATTGGCCACCTGGGGTTTCACGGATAATGAGGCCAGTGCCGAGCCATACGAACGAAGCGCCCAGGGTGGCAACCACTGACGACACGCCAAGAAGCTCGACGATCAGTGCCAACGTCACATATCCGCCGATAACCAACCCAAGCGCACAGACGCCGATCGCCGGCGCATCCACCAAATAGGTCGCTGCGAGAACATTAACGAGGCCGATGGCGAAACCCAAACCGAGATCGATGTCGCCGCCAAGAAGAAACAGCATCTGCGCCATGACCGCGAAAGCCAGCGGCAGCGACGCCTGAAGGAGAAGCTCCAGCCCGAATGTGCTGAAAGCGTTCGGCTGCTGCCAGATGGCGAGGGCAAACATCGTGAGCATCAAAATGGCCGCGGGAAGCGAGCGCCACGCGAGGAGCTGCGCCAGAGATGCCTTGGCGGGAGGGTCGTCGGGTTCGGCGCCCCCCGTGGCCGAGTTCGCTGACGGATGGGCGCCGGGGCGGAGAAACGAGGCTTGGACGATACGTTCCTCGGTCGCTTCCGTCCCGTCGAACTCAGCCACGATATGGCCGCGCGCCATGACATAGACACGGTCGCATTTTTGGAACTCGGCGACCTCTGTCGAATAGAGGATGGCGCTTCGACCCTTCTCCTTGAGCTTGTCGAGGATTTCATAGATGGAAGCCTTTGCGCTTGCGTCGACGCCGCGGGTGGGATCGTCCAAAAGCAGAAGCGGCGCCTCGCTCACGAGCGCTCGTCCGAGAAGCGCTCGCTGTTGGTTGCCGCCGCTGAGGCTTGTAATCGGAGACTGCGCACGGTGCGCCAGTCCGAGTTCAGACAGCCATGTTTGAGCAGCCGTTTTCAGTGCCGCAAAGTCGACCAATCCAGCAGAAGACAGCCTTGGGGCGGCGGAGATGGCGACGTTGTCCTGCACGGTCCATAATGGAAGCAACCCTTCACGCTTCCGGTCGCCGCTGACATAAGCGATGTCGGTGCTCGAAGAGATGGCACCCGTATTTCGTTTGCGAGCGGAGAAAATCGCCTGCAACAGCTCTCGCTGGCCGGCACCTTCCAGGCCGGCAATCCCGACAATCTCGCCGGCGCCTACCCTTATGGCGACATCATGGAGACGGGATGACGTCAGTGCTCGGACGGCCAGAAGGTCTTGCGAGTTCGCGTCGCTCGACCGCCGGCAGACCGGCACGCCCTGCTCCACCGTCGCACCCAGCATCGACAGCAACTCGTCATGGGTCAGGTTTCGACCGTCGCCGTCGAAGTGCAGCTTTCCGTCACGCAGGACAACGACGCGGTGCGCCAGGCGTATCGCTTCCTCCAGCTTGTGGGTGACGTAGATGATCGATACGCCCTCTGCCGCCTTGCGGGTGACAAGATCTGCCAGTTGATCCGCCTCGCGGGACGAAAGCGCAGAGGTCGGTTCATCGAGGATGACAAGACGCGTGCCCGGCTCAGTCATCGCCCGCGCGATCTCGATCATCTGGCGTTCGGCAATCGACAATCCCGCGACCTCGGCGCCAACGTCGATCCTATTCCCCGGGAAAACCTGCAGCCGCTCCCGTGCCCGTCTGGCCATGTCGCGTCGCGATCCTTGGCTGCCGCCGCCAGAGGTAAGAGCTAGGTTTTCAGCGACAGTGAGATTGGAAAAGGTCGAGAGTTCCTGGAACACACGTTGAATCCCCCGACTTCGCGCGCTCGCTCCAACGTACTTTTCGAAGTCGATGGGATTTCCATCGACAGCCATTGTTCCGGAACTTGGCTGCAGGGTACCGCCGATGACGTTCAGGAAGGTCGACTTGCCTGCCCCGTTGGGGCCGAGCAGAACCACAATTTCGCCTGCGTGGATATCAACGCTGACATCACGCAGTACCCGGTGATTGCCGAAACTCTTCGACAGGTCACGTGCTGAGATAAGCGGCGGCGCTGCGTGTTCCCGGACGCTTTCGTTCGCTCGTTTCTCTTCCATCGTCTCCTCCTCGGAAGACATTGCAGTGCCGAAAGACCGGGCGCACGGACAGCATCAGCCGGTCCGATGTCGTTCACCGGACAGCCGTGCCCGCAGGGCATTGCTCGATGTGGATTGAGGCTATCTGGCCAGGATCAGATCCTGGCCCGCTGCCGGATGGATGTGCCTGGCACCCAACCGGCAAAGCTGCGTTTGTCTACTACAGGCAGGCCGTCTGGCCGCCGTCCACCGAAACGACGGCGCCGGTCATGAAACTGGCATCGTCGGTCAGGAGGAACACGATCACCGCTGCAATCTCCTCCGGCTCGCCCATGCGGCCGATCGGATGTGCTGCGTTGATACGCGCCACGGCCGCCGGGTCCTGCAACATGTACTCGACCAGAGGCGTCTTGGTCATTCCCGGCGCCACTGCGTTGACCCGAATGCCGAGCGGCCCCAGTTCTGGCGACATCGACTTCGTGATACCCGAAACGGCAAACTTGGAAGCCACATATGGCAGGCGATTGGGGACCCCCATCACGCCCGCCCCGGACGAAATGTTTACGATGGCGCGCGGGCCGGTGTCGTCGCGCACGGCACGTACGAAGGCTTGGCACATGTTGACGGTGCCTCCCAGGTTGACCGCCATGACGCGTTCGAGCTTCTCCGGCTCGACATCCAGTACGCTCGCAACGCCAGTGATCCCGGCACAATTGATCAACCCATTCAGCCTGCCGAGCCGCGCGCGCGTGTCGGTTGCCAGAGTTTGGGCTGCAGCCTGATCGCGGACATCGAGCACGGCACCTGAGATGCGATCGCTGCCGCCAAATTCAGACACGATCTTGTCGACCGCTTCCTGGGTGACGTCGACTGCCACCACGTCTGCCCCCTCGACGTGCAGACGCCGAACACATGCAGCACCGATACCGCTGCCTGCACCGGTCACGATCACAGTACGGCCTTCAAATCGTTTCATTCCATTTCCTCCACTGCATGCTGGAGCGTCGCTTGGGGTCGGCTCCGTGTATGACCGACCAAATCGGCCGGCGATCTTTCTTGCGGAGCGTCTCCCGATGCGCTCGCCAGGACGAAGGGTATTCGGTTGAGGCCAGCCTTTGTCAACGCAGGGTTTCGAGTGGTCGCCGGCATGTGCAATGAGAATGAAAATTGTGCCGCGGAAAAGACTGTTACTTATCAAGCGCTTGTGTAAAAGTTTCTGCCATTCCAACTATATAGCATAATATTATATCCGGGTGCGCGCATTCAGCGCCGGTCGCCTTTCCTGTGTGCGCCGACATCAGGCGATAAGACGAGCTTATATGCTCGATTTGCCTCGAGCATGGTTTTCGAGCACTTCTTCTGGGAGCATGGAAGTTTGTGGGATTCTCGAACTTGAACAGGAGGTCAAGTGCGTCATCGGCAGACTGCGACTGAGATGCCCCCTCCCCTCATGGTGTCGCGGGACACCGGCAAGGTTGGAGACGTGGAATTGTATGTCGTTTCGGCCGGTCCGCTCGACATCGGTGAGCCGGATAAGGCTTTTGACGCGGCGCATTGCGATCATGGAGAGGTTTACGAACTCAGCAGCGAGGGCAGGATTGTCGTCGAACAGAACGTTCTCGCGGTAAGGAGCCAAGGCCGGGTCGCCATTTTTGAAACCGGCGCGCCGTTTCGAGATACCGGTTCGAATCCGCTGCATGCGGGGCTCGTTTCCGCGGGTTTTGAGCTGGATCGGATCGACGCAATTATTCCTACGCATGCTCATCTCGATCATGTTGGGGGAATAATGGCCCCGGCCGGGCACAGAAACTTCCGCAATGCCGCAATTCATCTTCATGCGTCCGACGTTGAATTTTGGCTTGCCGACGAACGGCTTGGCACGCGCGGGGAGCATTCGGCACTGGTGGCTCGTCGCAATCTCGTGCCCAACCTCGATCGATTGGAGTTTCACGTCGACGACCAGGAGACGTTTCCAAACGTCACTGCAATGCACACACCGGGCCACACGGTTGGACATACGAGCTTTGTGATTGGTTCTGGTAATGACTTTCTCTTTGTCGTTGGCGATATCGTTCATCACCAGTGTCAGCTCGCCCACCCTCGCATGAAAATGCTATTCGATACGGATCCTGACGCGGGCGTCGAAACGCGCGTTAGAATGCTGGAGTATCTAGCGTTGCGCTCAATGCCGGCATTCTTCTACCACTTCCCGTTTCCAGGTCTCGGCTATGTCGAACGCGTCGGTGATGGCTATCGCTTTTCTCCGCTGTCAGATCGCAAATGGGGCTGAAGGCTGACGGGCGCGCGATCAGAACGCCAGTCTGCTGCCAGCCTTCCTGCGAAGAACCGTCAACCGCCCGTGACATTCATGTGGCGGGGAACCGTCAGCACACTGCGACTGCGATCAATGACGAAGTCATGTCCCTTCGGTTTGCGTGCGATCGCGTCGTCGATCGCAGCATTGAGGATCGCGTCGTCCTCGGCACGGAGAACCGCACCCAACTCGGCGGCATCGTTCTGTCCGAGGCACATGTACAGCGTGCCGGTACACGTAACTCGCACGCGGTTGCAGCTTTCGCAGAAATTGTGGGTCAGCGGGGTAATCAGACCCAGACGGCCTTTGGTTTCGGCGACTTCGATGTAGCGCGCCGGTCCGCCCGTTTCGTACGGGATGTCCCTCAGTGTAAATTGATTTTCCAGCGCGGCACGGACTTGTGTCAGCGGCAGATAGCGATCAGTACGATCCTCATCGATGTCGCCCAGCGGCATCGTCTCTATCAGCGTCAGATCCATGCCTCGACCATGGGCGAACCGGAGGATATCGGGGATCTCAAGATCGTTCACGCCCTTTAGCGCGACCGTGTTCAGCTTGACCTTCAGGCCTGCCTCTTGTGCGGCGTCGAGCCCCTCCATTACCCTGGAGTAGTCGCCCCAGCGCGTAATCCTGCGAAACGTGTCCGGATCGAGGGTATCGAGAGAAACATTGATGCGACGAACGCCGCACTCATAGAGTTCGGAGGCAAAGCGGACAAGCTGAGAGCCATTCGTCGTCAGGGTCAGTTCTTCGAGCCCGGTTCCCACCTGCTTCCCGAGTTCTCGCACGAGCGACATGATGTTCTTGCGTACCAGCGGCTCCCCACCGGTCAGGCGAATTTTTGTCACACCCTTCGCAATGAAAGCCGAGCAAAGACGGGCGAGTGCCTCAAGGGTCAGCAGATCCTTCTTCGGCAGAAAGGTCATGTTTTCCGCCATGCAGTAGGTGCAGCGGAAATCGCATCGATCCGTGACCGACACTCGCAAGTAGGTAACTGGCCGACCAAACGGGTCTACCAAGGGTGTGGGCCTGGCATCCTTGACGTAACTACTCTGCTGGCCGTTCAAACGATCATTCATCGAGATTTCCGTCTCATTCAAACGTTGCCAGGCGTGTCGCCGCAATGTCGGCAAGGACCGAAAGCGCCAGCGAGGAGGAATCCCGCGCGGGGCCAAACATGCCGATCGGCGCCTTGAGCCGAGAAAAGCCGGTCACTCGGTGACCGAGCGCCGCCAATCGTTCGATCCGTCTACCGTGAGTTCTGGTGCTTCCGAGCGCGCCTATGTAGAAAGCCGGGCTCTCCATGGCGATTGGCAGAACCAGCATTTCCTTCTCAAGGTCGTGATGCAATACGACGACGGCTGAAAACGCGTCTATCTCCTGTCTGGCGATCCTGTCTGCCCTATTGATCGGCAAGAGCACGACGTCATAGCCGGCAACTTCTGCCAGTCTGGCGACGCTTTGCGCCTCAAGGGTCTGTCCCGAAATGACTACCCGGGTTTGCGGTCGATAAACCGATATGAAGTCTTCTCCGAGCCAGCCCGCCCGTCGAGGAGCCACCACAGGAACCAAGGATTGCTTACTCGGCGAATAGCGCAGAGCCGCTCGCTGGCGTCGTTTCAGGTGATCGAGCACCAGTTCGAGGTTGTCGATCTCCCGCAGAATGTGAATGGCGACGGTTATCCCACCCCCGCAGGGCAAAACGATATCCATGAATGGCGACCCGTCGCCAAAGCTGACGGTGCGGTCGCGTCCTTCCCTCATCGCCTGCAGAGCTTCAAAGGCCACCGCTGCTTCAACGCACCCTCCGGATACATAGCCAGCGAAGCGGCCGTCGTCCGCGATGATGACGTGTGAGCCGAGCGCGCGTGCTGCCCCGCCCCGGATGCCGACAAGTGTCCCGATGGCCACAGGGCCACGCCTGAAGCTCTCGACAGCGAATGCAAGGAGTTCCGCCGGGTCATCGGCGTCAAACGCCCTTGTTGGAGCGGGCAAGACTTCGAGTCCAAACTCATTCTTCAAGGCCAATCCCCTGATTGTTGCTGTCGCGGTCGTTCACGCGATTGCCTCATTGGACGTCTCTGGGTTCCGCCGCTCTGGATCGGGCCGGCTAAGGCGATACGCGGCAACGAGGCCACCGCGCATCGCTAGACGACATTAAACCCTCAGCAGTGTCTTGATCGCGCGGCGCTCGTCCATCGCGCGATAACCTTCGGCGACGTCAGCGAGGGGAACCTCGAGATCGAAGACCTTTCCCGGATTGATCTCACGGTTCAGCACCAGATCCATGAGGTAGGGGAGGTAGCGGCGGACGGGAGCTGGTCCGCCCATCAGGCTCTTCTGGGCAAAGAACAAGTTCTGTCCGTCGATCTGAACGCCATGCGGAACCCCGACAAAGCCGATATGCCCGCCGGGACGAGCGCAGTTCATCGCCTGCGTCATGGCTTCTTGCGTTCCTACGCATTCAAGAACGGATTCGGCGCCCACTCCGCCCGTCAGTTCCTTGATCCGGGCCACGCCTTCGTCGCCTCGTTCCGAGACGATATGTGTGGCTCCGAATTCAAGCGCGAGATCCTGGCGGCTTTTGTGGCGGCTCATGGCGATGATCTTCTCGGCTCCCATTTGCTTGGCGGAAAGCACGCCCATCAGGCCGACCGCACCGTCACCGACGACGACCGCCGTCGAGCCAGGCTGGACTCGTGCCGCATCAGCCGCATACCAGCCGGTACCAAGGACATCCGAAACGGCCAGAAGGCTCGGAATGAGGTCATCGGACGGCATCTCCGGAGTTGCGACCAGAGTACCGTCAGCAAGTGGAATTCGGGCAAACGGCGCCTGCGCACCGGACATAAACTCCCGCTGTTCGCAGGAAGACGGGAAACCGAAGCGGCAATGCGGGCAGGTATTGTCGGAGATGCAGAATGATCCCACGACGAACTGGCCAGGTTTCACAGTCTTGACCTCGTCGCCGACTTCGACGACGACGCCGCAATACTCATGCCCCATATGGGCCGGCCCACTCATCGGCTGGAGCCCACGGTAGGGCCAGAGATCGGAGCCGCAAACGCAAGACGCCGCCAACTTGATGATGGCGTCGGTGGGTTTTTGAATTCTTGGTTCGGCGACCTCCTCGCAACGGATATCGCCTTTGCCGTGCAGAACCGTAGCCAGCATGTTTCACTCCCTTTCGATGGTGTCAGGACAGACGCTCTATGTGAAGCGGAAATTCGCCGCGCGTCAGCAGCGGCTCGACGCCGCCATCAATGCGACCGAGCCGAATGAGGTCTCTGGTGGAGACGTAATTTCCGTAGAAGAAGGCGAGATTGCCCCATGGGATGTAGTAGCAGAGGTCGCCTGGGGCCTCGTTGGGAAACGGCCCTCTTGCTTCCAGATTGAGCTTGCGCGGCAAGTAAGCAATCTTTTCGTTCGGGAAGTCCGAGAACGTCAGATCCAGTGGCAGCATCGAGGCGAAGTCGCGGGCAGACGGATTGTCATAGAGTGTGGCCGTCACGTTGTGACCGGCGAAACCGAGGCGTACCTTCATACTCGTCTCCTTATTGGCCCACGCGAGAACCGGCAGAGCTGCGGCGACGACGCTTCCGTCGAGCAAAGTTCGGCGCGTAATCGAGGGGGCCGGCCGCTTCATTTCGAACGGTGCCAATCAATCCACGCCGTCCAGGCGGCCGCCGACGATCCGACCAGAAGAACGGCGGCCAAGGCGAACGAGCTCCACCACCCGCTCCAGTCGAACAAGAAACCACCAGCCGCCGCTCCAGCGGTAATGGCAAACTGGATGACAGCCACCTGGAGGCCCCCGCCCGCTTCTGCGTCATCGTGCAGAACTCTGCTCAGCCAGGTTCTCCATCCGACAGGCGCGGCCGTGCCAAAAAAGCCCCATGCTATTAGAAGGCCAGCGACGGCGATCTTCGTCGAAGCGAATGCCACGAGCACTGCAGCTATCGCCGCCATGACAAGGGGAATGACAACCACGATCGAGTAAAGACGCGTGGCAAGCAGTGAACTGATGGTCCAAGTCCCGGCGACACCGGCGAGCCCCATCAGGAGAAGCACCATCGACAAGGCGGAAACCGAGTAGCCTGAGACAGACTCGAGAAAGGGTCTGAGATAGGTGAAGAGGGCGAACTGCCCCATGAACAGCAACAGGATTGCGGTCATGCCCATTGCGACCTGCCTGCGCTTGAGCAGGCGGAAAACATTGCCGGATGCGGTTCTCTGGCGCGGCGGTAGCGAGGGCATGCTCAGCCATTGCCAGACAAGCGCTATCAGCGCCAAAGGCACCACGAAAAAGAACGCGCCGCGCCATCCGATGTAGTCACCCAGAAAGCTGCCCAGCGGCGCGGATATTGTCGCCGCAATCGCGTTTCCGGCATTCAGCATCGCAAGGCCCTTCGGCACGGCGCTTTGCGGCAGGAGGCGCATGACAATTGCGGTAGACATCGACCAGAAGCCCCCAATCGCGACACCAAGCAGCGCACGACCGATCATCAGGATCGTGTAGTTGGGGGCAAACGCTACGATCAGGCCCGAGGCGACCAGCAGAAACGAAAACGATGAAAGGACAATCTTGCGATCAACGCTCCGTGTGATCCCTGCGATGAACAGGCTCGTTGTCACGGCGAACAGTCCCGAGATCGAAATTGCCTGTCCGGCCTGACCCTCGGTCATTACCAGATCGCGTGCGATCGGCGTCAGAAGGCTGACCGGCATGAACTCGGAGGCGATTAGAACCGCGACGCACAGCGCCATCGAAAAAACGGCACCCCAGGCAGCGACCGGGCTCGTCAAACTTTTCTCGTAGGTCACCTGTGTCATGATGTTCGCCCTTCAGCTCAGGGGGTTTTCTCCCGTCCCAACTGACTAGCACTCTGGAGGCAATCGAATTACCCGCCGCGGTTCGCTTGCATTAATCGAAGTGGCGCATAAATCTGAGACAGATCGAAGTCGGCAGGTGGCGACATCGCGCAACGACGTCGCCACCACGCCAGTTCGTTTTCCAAGCCCTAGTGCGAGCCGAGGAACTCGATAATCGCGCGCCGCTCCTCCGCGTTGTTGAAGCGCTGCGTCATGCGCGTTCCGCGCACCATCGCGCCCGGGCTTGTCAGGAACGTCTCCAAGGTTTCCGGCGTCCAGGTCACGCCGGCTCCTTTGAGGGCGGGAGAATACTTGAAGCCCTCGATACTTCCTGCCGACCGGCCGATCACACCCTGCAGATGAGGTCCAACGCCGTTTCGAGTGGTGGCAAGTTGATGGCAGGCGCCGCAGCGCTGCTGAAATAGCCGCTCGCCTGGCGCGGCATCCGTTGCTTGGGAATGGGCAGGCGCAGCGATGGCTGTCACTATGAGAGAAGCCAATGAGGCAAGGATGAGCGTCTTCAACCGTCGACTTCCTTGAGTTCGAGTTTGGACAGGGGCAGGCTGCGGATGCGCTTGCCGGCGAGCACGGACAGAGCGTTGGCCACCGCCGGTGGAACACCGGGCAGGCCCGGTTCGCCGATACCGCCCATGGGCGCACCGCTTTCTACGATCCGGACATGGACACGCGGCATGCGATCCGGCGTCAGGATCTGATAGCCGTCGTAGTTACGCGCTTGCGGCATGCCGTCGACGTAGACCACTTCCTCAAGGAGGGCCGACGAAAGCCCGAGAGCGACGGCCGAATTCATCTGAGCTTCGATGATTGCGGGATTGACGATGCTGCCCGGATCGATCGCCACCCACACATCGTGAACGGCAATGTCACCTTCCCGCAGCGATACTTCGGCGATCGTCGCAACCTCGCTGCCAAAGGGTGAAGCCATGGCAACCCCTCTCGCCCGCCGGGTGCCGTCTTCGGCAACAAACGGGCCGCGCTTCCACCCGCCGGCGAGATCGGCGACAGCCTCCAGAAGCGTCCTGTGACGCGGACTGCCGGCCAGGAGACGATGGCGCAACTCGTAAGGGTCCTGCTGGCCTGCATCTGCCAACTCATCGAGGAACGTCTCGTAGAAGAAGTCGTTCATCGAGTGACCGACGGAACGCCAGAAGCCGATGATGGCGGGATCATCCACGTGGATCTGGCCGACACGCCGGTTCGGGATCGCATAGACTTTGCCGGCGATACCCTCGACGGCGGAGCTGTCGACTTTATCGGGCTGGCGACCAAACCAGCGGCCCGTGGGTCCTTCTCCGACCGCGACCGCTGAGAGTGCCACCGGCGTGCCGCTGGCATCAAGTCCGCCACGGAAACGGACCGCCGCCATCGGCCTAAGCGCGTCACGCAGGAATTCCTCCTCACGGCTCCAAAGGAGCTTGATCGGACGCCCTACCGCCTTCGCAAGCTGGATAGCCTGCGGATACGGATTCGCTGTCTGATAGAGAAAATGCCGCCCGAAGAAGCCCCCCAGCATCGGCGAGTGAATGATGACTTTTTCCGGAGGAATGCCTGCGACCTTCGCGGCATCGCCCTGGAACATCTCCGGAGCCTGGTTGGGAAGCCAGAGCTCGAGTGACTCATCCTCGTTCCAGCGTGCGAGCGCCGATGGCGGTTCGAGCTGTCCGTGCACCAGATAGGGGGCATCGTAGACCGCCTCGACCACACGCGTTGCACCTGCAAGTGCGCCGGTCGCATCTCCTTCTGTTTCAAAGGCTACACCGTCGCCCGACGTGGCCTTCAACTTTGCCATATGGGCTTCTGACGAGAAATCGGCCGGCATCGGGTGCGAAGCCGTGGAAGCGGTGTCGGTCCAGGTGACCTGCAAGGTCTCGACAGCGCGTCGAGCGCGCCACCAACTGGTCGCGACCACGGCAACTGCGCCCGGAAGTCTGTGGATGGAGTGGAAGCCGGGCATGCCACGTACGTCAGCTTCGTTCTGCATTGACTCTGGCTCGCCGCCAAGCCGCGGGCTGTGCTGGACGGCTGCGTAGAGCATCCCGTCGATCTTCTGATCGATCGAGTATTTCGCTTTGCCCGTCGATTTGTCACGCGCGTCAAGCCGTGCGAACGGCTTGCCGATCCATCGGAAGTTCGCCCGATCACGCAGGGGGACATCCGCGGGCAATGGCAGTCCGGCGGCGGCGTCGGCTATCTCGCCGTAAGGGATAGTGCGACTTGAGGCCGCGTGGATGACTTTACCCGGTTCGGTCGAAAGCTCGGATACTGGCACGCCAAACTTTTCCGCCGCCGCCTGCAGCAGCATATGACGTGCGGAAGCACCGAGCTTACGCATTGTGTCGTAGCTCATGCGGACGGACATGCTGCCGCCCGTGAAACGTCCACCCCCGGTCAGGAGATAATCGGGACCGGGAGGCGCTCCCTCCACGACGAAATTCGTAGGATCAACGTCAAGCTCCTCGCCGACGATCTGCGCCATGGCAGTAAAGATCCCCTGCCCCCCTTCGATGAAGGCACTGCGGAAAAAAACGCTGCTATCGGGCCGGATCTCCAGGAATGCGGCAACGCGGGAGCCTGGTGTGACAGATTCTGGGGCGGCCGCTAGCGCGCGGGTCCGGCCCGCCGGAAGCGTAACCCCAAGAACAAGCGCGCCCAGCGATGCGCCAAGAAAGCCGCGACGGGATACCTTGAAAGGCTTGCCGTTCTCGCTGGCCAAAACTTCGGGAGCAATTGGTGTCATGTCGTTCACGGTGCACTCCGATTAAGCTTGAGCGGCGTCGCGGACGGCCGCGGCGATCGAATTGTAGGTGCCACAGCGACAGAGGTTGACCATCGCGCCTGCAATGTCCTCGTCATTGGGTTTGGGCGTTTGCTTCAGGAGAGCGGTTGCCGCCATGACCTGGCCGGACTGGCAGTAGCCGCATTGGGCAACCTGGTTGGAGACCCAGGCCTCGACGACCTTTTGACCGACCGGATCATCGGCAACTGCTTCGATCGTCATGATCTCGGTGCCGGCGACGCTTTCTACAGGTGTGACGCAAGACCGCGTCGCCTGCCCATCGACAAGCACCGTGCAGGCGCCGCATTGGGCGAGCCCGCAACCATATTTCGTGCCCGTCATTCCGAGCTCGTCTCGGAGAACCCAAAGCAGCGGCGTATCGGGCTCGATGTCGACCTGATGTTTTGTCCCATTGATGGTGAGTTCCATAGTGGTCTCCTCGGGTTGCGCGTGACGGCCTCAAAACAGAGCCGAACTGTCTCACCGCACACGCTACCAAAGGACACGGCTATGGATTAGTTGCCGTGTTTCACTTACATTTATCGATGTAAACCATAAATCAGCTAATGCGGACCAAGTGAGCATCGATGGCCAGAGAAGACTTCAACGACCTCTTATGGTTCCTCGCAGTTGCCGAGGAGCGCAACTTCACGAAAGCGGCCGCCAAACTTGGTATAACCCAGTCGACGCTAAGTCACACGATCAAGCGGCTCGAAACCCGAATGGGGCTGAGACTGCTGACGCGGACCACTCGAAGCGTTGCGCTGACCGAAGCCGGTGATCGCGTGTTTCATTCGTTGTCGCCGAGGATATCCGCCATCAGGAGCGATCTGGCAGCGCTTACGGCCTTGCGGGACATGCCGTCGGGCACAATCAGGATCACGCTGTCTGATCATGCTTTGGAAACCATCGTTTGGCCTAAGCTAAAGCCGATACTGTCGAAATATCCCGACATCAAGATCGAGCTGAGCCGGGACAATGGCCTGCGCAACATCGTCGAGGATGGCTTCGACGCCGGCGTTCGGCTGGGCGAGAGCATCGAGAAAGACATGATCGCGGTCAGAATTGGACCAGACTGGCGAATGTTGGCGGTGGCCTCGCGAGAGTATCTTGCCGGTCGGTCGGCTCCCCAGCATCCGCAAGATTTAATGCAGCACGACTGCATCAATATGCGCCAGGCAACCGGCGGGGGGCTCTATACCTGGGAATTTGAGAAGAACGGGCAGGAACTTCGCGTCAGGGTGGACGGGCAACTCACGTTCAACACTTCTTATCCCATGGTAGACGCCGCCCTGGCAGGTCACGGCATAGCCTATTTGCCGGAAGATCTGGCTTCCGAGCATATCGAGGCCGGACGTCTGGTCGCGCTTCTTTCTGACTGGTCTCCGCCGTTTCCTGGTTACTATATCTACTATCCAAGCCGGCATCAGAACTCGCCGGCATTCAAGGTGGTGGTGGACGCATTGCGACATCAAAGATCGTAGTTGCGGTCACAAGTGTGTTTCGACCCACTTGCTCCATCTTGCCAGGGACTGGGGGCTGACGCCGCTTCGTCCCCTTTCGCCTTGCCTGCTGCTCGGTCCGAGGAAGATACCAGACGGCGATCGGGCGGCGGCGCCCGCGCACCCAGCGTACCTGATCTGGCTGCAGTCCCTCGACAACGGACGCAGGGTTCGAGCTTTGAGCTCGTGCCGCGGCGAGCAGATCTTCGCTGACTGCGAGTGACGTGCCGATCTTGCGCGTCAGCCGTTCGAGCCGGCTTGCAACGTTCACGGTGTCGCCCAACACCGTGTATTCCAGACGGCGCTCGTCCCCGATGTTTCCGACGATTACCTCGCCGTAGTGAACGCCGATGCCAACCTCAATCGCAGATTCGCCGGTGGTGACGCGCTGCTCGTTCCAGAGCCGGATCTGCTCCAGCATCTCGCGGGCGCATGAAAGCGCTCGCGCGGCGTCATCCGGCCGGGGACGTGGGGTGCCGAAGTGCACCATGATCTCGTCGCCGATATATTTGTCCACGGTCCCGCCATGGGCGAATGCAACCGTCGCGAGGCGCGCGTGGAACTCCTTCAGCAGTTTCACGAGATCCTCTGGTGGAAGCTGCTCCGATATCTTGGTGAAGTCCACCATGTCGGCAAACAGGATTGCGGCAGTCTGGAGCGAGGGCTCCCCGAAGCCGCTCGACACGCTCGACAGCTCGCGCACGATGTTTGGCGAAAAGTAGCGTGACAAGGCACTGCGCTGCGCTTCTGCTGCAACCTGCCTGCGCACCAGCCTGCGCGAGCGCCAAACGGAAATCGCAAGGATTACCGTGACGAGCACCAGGAACATGGTCTGATAGGAGAGATTGATCAGACTGACTGAGCGCGGATCGAGCACCAGCGCAATGATGTCTGCGTCACTCACCCCCCCATTCAGCAGATCGCTTCCATATGCGATCGAACTGGGCCGCGTGGCGACCCAGCAGTAGGCGATGTTCCAGACGACGATGGTGACCGCTCCGCTCCAAACAACCAGTGCTGGCGAGTAGCTGAGCGCCATGCTCACGAGGAACACCCCGAGATACAGGAAATTCGGCAGGCGAAGATTGAGCTGGGAGGTCCAGCCTTCGACGGCAAACGGCGACGGCGTCACAAAAATGTAAGTCAAGACCGCAGCATCGATGACGACGAACAACCATGTCGCCACTGTCGCATAGCGGCTGCTGCGCGCCAGGCCAAAGGAGAGTGCATTGAGCAGCCCGAAAGCCACGATGGCAATCACATACAGGCCTGAACGATCGAGCGGCACGGCAAGAAGCGCGCCCACGGCGAGCGTTCCGAGCGCAACCAGCCGGCCCCAGAACATGTAGGCGAGCCCCTCTTTTTCTTCCCGGTCGATAGCATCGCCGAGCGCCTCCGATGAGCCAGAAGGGCCGACCTTTTCACCTGCCAGGTGCCGTCGGACGCGACCAGAGAGAAGTGCCACACTTCGCAACGTTGTTCTCCGAAGCTGCAGCGCTGGCTCAAAAAGCGTTCTCATCGATCCTCTCGTGCGATTGTGCGGTTTGGTGGAGGTTGTTGGCGGTCAACGACCAAGCTGGAGGAGACTTTACCTTCGATTTGATCGCTCGATTAGAGCCGGAAAAGCGTATGCGCTTATGGAGTGGATCGATCAGTCGCCCGCTCCGACGTACGAACTGGCGCGCCTCAAAACAGCCTTGCCGGAGTTTGGATGGATGGTTCGGACGGCAGTAGTCTCGGCCCCGCTTTCCCTTCTGGCCACTACCGCAAGGCACTTATGAAATAGACCCATGACGGCAAGCGAACTATCAGAGGTAATCAGATGTCTTTCGACCATCTATACTGGTCGGCATCGAACGGCTTGAGCAGGAAACAAAGTGCCCGCTGAGGCCCGAACACGTCGCACCGGGAAGAACGCCCGGCACCAAGAGTTGAGAGCAAGAAAGAATGCCGAGCCTCCATCGTCAAATGACTGCGCTCCTATTCGCGGCCTTTTTCGCTGCTTTGGCTCCCGTCTCCCTTGCCCAAACAAGGGATCGGAGTACGTCCACTGTCGTCGGTACGGTGTTGAGGTTTACCGGCGGCGCAACATCGGTCGACGTAACAGTGGGCGAAGACAACCCAGCAGTCCGCGACTTTCTTTCAATGCTCCCGCTCACGCTGAAGCTCGAAGAATTCGCCGGTCGGGAAAAGATCAGCTATCTTCCCCGAAAACTCAAGCACAGGGGCTCGCCCGGATCTGACCCCGAAGACGGGGATCTCATCTATTTCGTTCCGTGGGGAAATCTCGGCTTCTACTACAATACGGCCGGGATCGGCTACTCAGATCAGACGCTTCATATCGGGACCTATAAGGCGTCGCTCGGGACACTCGAGAAGCTTGCTAACCAGCCCGTTACCGTCGAGATCCTTCAATAATTTTGAATTGGTAGAGGCCAGAAGCGCCCAGGGATCGGACCGGCAGAAGCGTGCCCTGAGGGCGGGCTCGATCAGAGGTCGGCTCAACAAGTGCGATATTCGCTGCGCGGCTCAGGATCTTCGACCGAAAAACTGCGATCCGTAATCACCTCCGCGTCACATCCGGGCAAGAACCTGTGCGTCAGACGTAGCGCAGCCGACCCAAGAGAAGGAAAAGACGATGGATAGCTCCACGTTCGTGATCATGCATCGAATGAACTGCATTAAGAGACGCCAGCAGCCAGCATCGGTCAGAGCAACAATACTGGGATGCGGTCGAATACCTGGACCTAGGAGGATTCTTTGCACAGTTTCAAAGACTGCCTCGAAATATTTTGGTTCGTCTTGGTCGCCTTGGTCGCAATGTTCGACCCTTCTCGCAAGAAACCGGATCATCACTTTGAAGAGAGCCACTGACCCGTCGTGCCGTGCAGCCATTGCCTCGATTCATGCAGCAGAACGATAGCGGCAATCGGATAGCGGGCTCTAATCCAAGCGTGCAAGCCACCTATCTTGATTGACGCTAGTCACGCCGAGCGCACTCCGCAGGCGACATAGGTGACGAAACAACCAACGATCGAAGTAACTGGCCGTCTGATGCGATTGTCGCCAGCAGATTAAAGCCGCCTATCCATCGCATCCGTGGCCGGATCGAGAAGATCTTCGGCACCTGGAAGCGAAGCTATGGTCTTCGACGCATGCGATGGCGCGGGCTTGCCAAGGCCGCCATGCAGATCCGCCTCACCGCCATCGCCTACAACATGAACCGAAGTTTGAAGATCGTTGCCGCCGGATAGGCCGCGAAACAACACGTCATCCGACCGGCCGCCTTCTCAAGGCGGACGTGGCGATGCCCGCAACCGAACATTTTCCTTCCATCCGGAGAAAATTACTGCAAATTCAATTGGAAGACATACCCGCGCACAGGTCTCATTAGGGACGTCTCGATCGATCACCAGATCCGTCACCTTATGGTAGCCCTGTCCCTTGCCGGGACGAAGCCGTGGTAATCCCGCGGGGGCAGTTGCGAGCCTTCTGAAACAGGACCGCGCGACCGACATTGGGAACCACAGCATCCGATGCCATGGTGTGGCGAGCACCCGTCTCGACCACGGAGAGAACAGTGAAGCCGGCAGGGGCAGATCGTGAGAAGCAGGTAGACCGCTGTTAGCCAACTGCGGCCGGAGAAGTCGGGGAATGGGCGATCGCACCCTTGAAAGCAGAGATCCGTTCCAAGACAAGATCGCGATAGGCTGCGGCAGAAATTCCTCGATCTTCGACGCGAGTGAGACCGCGCGAGACCGGAATTAAAAGGTCGCCCTGCTGTGTTCCACGAAGGGCATGTATGCTGCTGGCGTCACCGCCTTGCGCACCAAGGCCCGGAGCAAGGATGATGGAGCGCGGGAGCAGCATCCGCAGCCGTCTTCCTTCGTGCGGAACCGTTGCTCCGATAACGGCCCCAATCGGGTTCAAACCTTCTTCGCCTCGGGCAAGCCCCCCGATGAGATCGGCAACATGATCGGAGATCAGTCGGTTCCCCGTCATCTTGTCCTGAAGCCAGCCTGCGCCGGGATTGGATGTCCGGCAGAGAACAAAAAGGCCTTTGCCGTAGCGCTTTGCGGTTGAAACAAAGGGTTCGAGCGTATCTGGACCCATTAGCGGGTTTACTGTCAGGCAGTCCGCTTCGAAGTCTCCGTTTCCGCCCTCGGAGGTCGGTGTCAGATAGGCGTGAGCATACGCGGCAGCGGTTGCTCCGATATCGCCCCTTTTGGCATCCAGGATCACTCCGATACCGGCGGCCTTGGCGCGCTTCATACCCATGGAGAGCGCCGTGAGACCCAAAAGACCGCACGCTTCGAAATAAGCGCTTTGAAACTTTACGAATCCAACCTGTCCCTCGATGGTATCTAAGACGAAATCGACGAAGCGGCTAATCCACGGAATGCCGTTGTCTTGCTCGAAGAAGGAAGGAATATCCAACAGCGAAGGATCAATGCCAGCAACGAGCTCGCTGTAATGAGCGGTATTGTGCTGAACTATTTCTACCCATGAAATCGATGACATTGCTTGATTCCTATTGTCGCGAAGATCGTTGCAGCGGTGGCAATCACCGTGACGCGCAAGCATAATAGACCCTCAGCCAGAATATCAACTTCGCCGTGTGTCAGGGACGCCATGTCACCTCAGAAGCATCGAGCGGCGAGCGCGCGCTGGAAGAAACCAGTTGATCGAGGCCCCGCAATTAGAGAACTGCCCCCGGCAAGGTGCTCCGCTCGGAAAACTCTGCGCCTCCTGTCGTGCCCTCTTCTCTCCTCGCCCTCGGGACTGCGATCGCCCTATCGAAAGCATTGTTGAGCCGAGTGCGGGCCCTTGCGGCAAACGAAATCGATGCCGAAACCCATGAACTCCGGCAGTAGACGACGAGTCATCTTTGCCCTATCGGTTGGAGCATGAGATCGAGCCTGGAACATCTACCGGAGAAAAAGCAGCGCGAACTTGCCCGCGTCGTGGAGATCATTCACGAGGAGTTCGCCGATGCGCTCGAAGGAACCTCAGCGGGCTTCAAGAAGCGCGGACGGATCCTGAAAATCATCCTGTTCGGCTCCTATGCCCGCGGCACCTTCGTCGACGAGCCGCATACGATGAAAGGCTATCGCTCGGACTACGATATCCTCGTCATCGTCAATTCGAAGAAGCTTGCCGAACCGCAATACTGGGACAAGGCGACCGACCGGCTAATGTGGGACAAGGGCGTCTCGACGCCGGTGGGGTTGATAGTCCATGGCGCCCGGGAAGTGAACAACTTCCTTGCCGACGGGCAGTATTTCTTCGTCGATATCCTGCGCGAAGGCGTCATCCTCTACGAACTCGACGACCGGCCGCTAGCCGAGCCGAAGCGGCTGTCTCCCACCGATGCCCTCCGGGTGGCGAGTGAGCATTTCGAGAGACATTTTGCAAATGCGAAGGATTTCGCTGATGGCAGCCGCTTCTATTTGAACAAGGCTAATCTGCCTCTGGCAGCGTTTGTGCTACACCAAGCGGTTGAGACGGCCTATTCCTGCCTGCTGCTCACCATTGCCAACTACAGCCCGCCATCGCACAATCTGAAATTCCTGCGCGGACTCGCCGAAGACCAGGACCGCCGGCTGGTCGAAGCATGGCCGCGCGATCAGCACCGCTATACCGCTTGGTACAACATCCTCAACGAGGCGTATGTGAAAGCGCGCTACTCCAAGCACTTCGAGATCACAGAGGAAGCGCTTGTCTGGCTGTTAGAGCGCGCCGAACATCTGCACCGTGCCGTTGAGGCGGCCTGTAAGGAGCGGTTGGCTGAATTAGCGCAGGCGAGCAGGATCAATTAAGCGCTGGGCTCCTCGATTGCCTCAGTACGGGATAAGCGAAGACATGTCCGCCCAAGCGATGAAATGCGGATCTGCGAAGTCCGCCTCGGTGACGGGCGACTGATCGTCCTTGTAGCAAACATTGGGACCGGCGTCGTAGACGCCAAGGATCGCCTCGCCGGCATCGACCGCGATGCGTTCAAGCACCTCGCACAAGGACGTCATTTCTCCTCCGTCATCTGGTCGAGATATTCCTCGATCTTGAGCGCCAGCGAGATTGGCTCGTGGCCGACCGTGTGAAGATGCAGTTCGGGATGTTCGGGCGCCTCATAGGGTGACGAAATGCCGGTGAAATTCGCAATCTTGCCGGCGAGCGCCTTTTCATAAAGGCCTTTCGGACCGCGGCGTGCGCATTCTTCCAGGGGCGTATCGACGAATATCGTACCGCCGCCTGCCGCTGCGTCAGATTCGCTAGGCACCGACGCATTCCTCAGTACCTCCGGCTCAGTTGCATTGTTTGGCTGAGTTACCTCCGCCACCTGGAATTAGTGCTTGAGATCGACTCCTTCCGGTCGCCCTGCCCGCTCTCACAGGTAGTGGGCTCGCCTCCTGGTCAGTCTCATTAGAGGCCCAGTGCAATCGGCGCCCTACCCTCGTTGACAAGTATCTCAGCAGGTCCCGCCCATCGAACTCGGCAATGCCTGTGCAGGTCGGTATTCAACCGTGTGCGTCGCGTGTCCAATCTCTCTGTCGTCCTGCGATCGCAGGATCTACCCTCTTCACTGAGTTTCGATTAGGCGCACCTCAGCGCCGATTATCTCGCGCTCGGGAACCCAACCCTCCCCATCATCACGGCTCGGCCGCCCTTGGCTTTCATCGCGGATCGTTGCCAATTGTCTTCCGAAGATGGCAGAAAAGGGCACACATGATCGCGCGATTCGGACCGGCCAGGCGAAAACGCTGATTCCGTTTCACACGGACCCACGACTGGAGCTGATGATGTATCCCACAAAGACCATAAGCCTATTCCTGGCAAGCCTCATCCTGGCGAGTTGCCAAAGCGATCTGGCGATGGTGGCGGACGCTGCCTTCAGCGAGCCGCCCAGACCTCCGATCGAGCAGCAGCCCGTCTCCGAGCAGCCGGCCGTTCCACCCGCTCCTGCGCCGGCCACGGATAAGACGGATCCAAGGCCCGCCTGCGGCGCTGACGTGCATGCCAAGCTGAAGGCCCCCGGCACGAATGCCGTTTCGCTCGACTGCAGCATCCGCCTTTCATCAGCAGACGTCATCACGCATCCCCTCGTCTTCGAAGGCGCTGCCGCCTCTGGATCGGTACTGGATTGCGGTGGAGGGACCATCGATGTCAGCGCAGGCACATCCCGGAAGCAGAAAACAGCGGTCGCCGTCCGGTCCAGCAAAAACGGCTCCGGAGCCTGGTCCGCGCCATCCAACGTCACGATCCGCAACTGCAGGATCAACGGCTTCGCCCGCATTTATGGGCTCGGCGAAAACGCCAATGGCGAGATCATGAAAGCGTCGTCGCTGAACGCCAACCACACGGCCTTCGCACAAGCCTCGGCCCCGAAGAACGTTCGGCTGGAAAATGTGACTTTCAATGCGCCTGAAGGCATACCCCTCTACATCGGACCCGGGGT
This sequence comes from Sinorhizobium garamanticum, assembly GCF_029892065.1. Taxonomy (NCBI): domain Bacteria; kingdom Pseudomonadati; phylum Pseudomonadota; class Alphaproteobacteria; order Hyphomicrobiales; family Rhizobiaceae; genus Sinorhizobium; species Sinorhizobium garamanticum. Next base: position 724,964 of record NZ_CP120374.1, read on the forward strand.
GACCGGGGCAGCCCTCGTCGACTCACGAATTGACGGTAAGTCGACGTCCGTCGCCGTTTATCTCGACGCGGAATCCGCCAACAACACGATCAGCAACAATGTCTTCGCAATCACCACCGAAAACCGGGAACTGATCGCGATCGACGGCTCGGCGAACAACAGGATTGCCAACAACACTTTCGAACGCCCCGAAAACGGCGGAATATTCGTCTATCGCAACTGCGGAGAAGGTGGTGTCATCCGCCATCAGAAACCCCAGTTCAATCAGATCACCGGCAACACATTCCGCTATGGACCGGCTTTCCTAACCCAGCCGGCTGTCTGGCTGAACTCCCGCAACGGCAACCGCAGCTACTGCTCCGACGAGCCGGCTTCCCCCTTCGGCAGCAGCGCCAGCAATCTTGACTTCGCCCAGCGCAACATAGTCCGCAACAACAAGCTCGAGGGCGGCTCTGAAGCCCTCATCCGCAACGACGATTTCACGAACGATATCGGGGCGAATGCGGTGACGGGCGGATGATGATCATTTGCGCGGAGGCGGTCGCGGCTAAGAACAGCCGCCAGTGCACTGAGGCTTGGCGCTAGGCCGACAATGATGTATTTGCCTAACCGTTCAATGCTTGCACGCGCGAACAAAAACCTTGCAGAACGTCTCGAGGCCGGTCTGAGGGGCTCCGCGTCAGCAAGCGGTGGGGCACTGCCGAACGGGACGGCGTGTCGTGCCTCAGTCAACCACAACGTGTCCCTATCCGTTAACCAAATGGGCGTGTGACGACTTGGCGTACTCTTTCTTCACCGAGGACCCGCAGCAGGGCGACGCCGCGTCGAACGCACATCGGATCGCGACGTTCGCGTTCCAGGTTAGCGAGTGGAAACGACCGATTCTGCGAAGCTACTTTCCCGAGCGACTTTTTCAGTTTGTGCCGCCCAGCGTCAGCGATCGGGATTTTGAACACGTATGGACGCCACGCATTTTGGCGACGAAGGCTTGCGAATTTCTTGTCTGGGGGGACGCGCCCGACCGTCTGATCAATGTCGCAAAGGCCCATGACATTCCCTTGTGGTTCGTCGAGGACGGTTTCATCCGTTCGACCCGCCCAAGCGCTAGCCGAACCGCGCCGTTCTCGCTGGCCTTGGATCGGCGCGCGCCCTATTTCGATTGCCGGCAGGCCTCCGACCTCGAACTGATCCTAAAGACTTATGATTTCGACGGGGACGCGTCGCTGATGGCGCGCGCCAAGGCAGGCATCCAGTTTCTCCTGGACCGGGGCATCAGCAAATATAACGACGGATCGCGGCGGAGCGCCGAGCAGGTCTACGGCACGAAAACTCGCAAGCGTGTGCTCGTGGTAGGCCAGGTCGAGGATGATGCGTCGATTCGCTATGGCTGCCTCGCGCGTCTCAACAACAACGACCTCGTGCGCGTGGCCGCGCGCGAGCAGCCGGACGCGCAAATCCTTTACAAGCCGCACCCGGACGTCTTGAGCCGAGTACGCCCGGCGCAGTCCGACCCGGCCGAAGTCGCGCATCTCTGCCAGATCGTGACCGAAAAGCTGCCTCTGGCGGAGGCGCTGCGCACAGTCGACCATGTCTACACGATCACGTCGCTTGCCGGCTTCGAGGCGCTGTTGCGCGGAATCAAGGTCACCACGCTCGGCTGCCCCTTCTATTCAGGCTGGGGGCTGACTGATGACCGACAGCCGAACGCACGCCGCAGGAGGGCCTTGAGCGTCGAGGCGCTTTTCGCCGGCGCCTATCTCATTTATCCTCGTTACTCCGATCCGGAAACGGGAAAGCAGACGTCATTCGAAACAACGGTTGCGGCGATCATGGCGGAACTCGCAGAAGGGGAAATGGCGTCCTCGGGCCCGGAATGGCGCCCTTGGGGACCGTATGGCGTTCTCGGATGGCGCCACCTGTTGACCGCTGTCATTGCGCCCGTCATCCGCCGCGTCGGCAATGACCGCGATGTCGAAGATTTTAGGGCCGATCCCATCCGTTTCTTCCGGAGCCTGTCGGACCGAAGGCTCCGCATGGTCGGCCGCCTTCTTTATCCGCTCGGGTGACTGACGTGAGCTATGTTTCCACCCACTTGCGTGTTGTCGGCGCCCCGCCTGATTCGATCCCCGCGCCCTACCATGATCTCGTGCTGCTCAACCCTCTGATGCACATGGGCTTCCGCCAAGGCTTTTGTTTGCAGTACCGAGCAATCGGTCTCGATATGGAATACCTCTCTGGATTCGCATTTCTGACATTGTTTGCCGGAATGCTTGTGTTCACCCTTTCTAGAAAGACGCTGAGAAACGAATGATCCGGTTCGAGCAGGCGACCAAATATGCCCGCACGAAGGGCATCAAGAAGCCGATCATCGAGGACGCCTCGCTGACCCTCAACCGGGGCAGGAGTGTCGGCCTACTCGGCCGCAATGGCGCCGGAAAATCAACCCTGCTCCGGCTCATCGCCGGCGTCATCAAGCTTGACAAGGGTCGAATCATTCGCCGCGGCAAGATCTCCTGGCCGCTGGGCTTCGCAGGCAGCTTCCAGGGCGCGATGACTGGCGAGCAGAATGTGCGCTTCGTCGCGCGTATCTATGGCGTCGATACCGAGCAGCTCATCGACTATGTAGAGGATTTCGCCGAACTCGGCCCCTTCTTCAAGGCGCCGGTTGGCACCTATTCCTCCGGCATGAAGGCGCGACTCGCCTTCGGCTTGAGCATGGGCGTCAACTTCGATTATTATCTCGTGGATGAGATCACCGCTGTTGGTGACTCAAATTTTAAGAAAAAGTGCCAGGCTGTTTTCCAGACGAAACTTCAGGATTCCGACCTGATTATGGTTTCGCACAGCACCGGCACGATCCGCGATTATTGCGATTGCGGCGTCGTGCTGGAAAAAGGCAAGCTTACCTATTATGAAGATGTCGAGGACGCGATCCGCGCACACGACCAAAATATGAAAGGGAATTAAATGGCGGTCAGCAAGGACGCGGCGGTGAACAGGCTAAAAACCGCGCACGCCGACGAGAATACCCCGACCGCCAAAGGCGATGCGAAAAGAAAGGGGATCGCCATTCTCGAGGGGTTGTTGGGGCGTGAGAGCGCGCCTGTCATTCCGTTTAGGGAGCGCCAAGATAAAATCGCACCGGCCGGAGAGCCTGATAGGAAACCGGGCTGGCTGAAGAAGAGAGCACTACGCCACACGGTTATCGGGGCCTCTTTTCTTGGCCTCGTCGCCCTGCCTGCAACGCTCGCTTCACTCTACATGGCCTTCATCGCCGCCGACCAGTATCATAGCTCAACGTCCTTTGCCGTGCGCAGCATTGAGGGTGGTGTTTCGAGCGATATTCTCGGCATGTTCACACAAGCCTCGGGCGGCAGTACAGTCTCGGACAGCTACATTCTCATGGATTACATCCTGAGCGAACGCATGGTCGCTGCCGCCGATCGGAAGTTCAAGCTCGAGGATGTCTATGCCACCCGTGGGCTCGACTATTTCTATGGCATCGGCTCCGATCTGCCGATCGAAGATAAGCTGGCCTATTGGCGCAGCATGGTGAACGTCAACTTCGACCACGCTTCCAGCATCATGGAGGTGACCGTCAAGGCTTTCGATCCGCGCCAATCTCAGGAGATCGCTCAGTTCATTGTCGATCAGAGCGATAGTCTCGTGAACAGTCTCTCACTTTCGGCGCGCAACGACGTGCTGCGCGCCGCACAGGACGAGGTGTTGGCGGGAGAGGCGCGGCTTTCAAAGGCGCGCGTGGCGCTCCGTGAATATCGCGATAAATCACAAGAGATCAGCCCGGAAGAAGGGGCGAAGCTCGCAGTGCAGCTGATTGGCTCGCTGGAACAGCAATTGACGCAACTTAACGCCGATCTTGCCACCGCGAAAAGCCAGATGAGCGAGGACACGCCGCGAATTCGTGTGCTGAAAACGCGCATAGAAAGCCTTGAGCAGCAGCTCACCGTCGAACGCCAGAGACTGGGGACTGGCGAAAGGACATCTGCCACGGGGGACCACAACTCCCCGGACGTCGCCGGCCGCATCGCCCAGTTCGAAGAACTGGAGACCGAGCGCGAATTCGCCGAGCGTGCTTACACGGCCGCACTTGCATCTCTTGAGAAGGCACGAATCGAGGCAAACAACCGTCAGCGCTATCTCGCACTCTTCATCGAGCCGACGCTTTCAGAACTGGCGCAATATCCGAGCCGTCTGCTGAATGCGTTTCTGGTGACCCTTGGATTGCTCTTTGCTTGGGGGATCGGCGTGATGAGCTATTACAACATCAGAGATCGGGCATGACGACCAGTCGGCGACTCTAGGCTTCGCCATTAGTTGTCGCCTTTGTCAGGACGCGCTGCAGACATGTCAACGCCGCGTCGGCGCTTAGCCCGAGCATTCTGTCTTGCAAACGCGTAGGAGTTGCGATGCCCTGCGCAGGCTATTCCACGGCCTCCTTCGGTGAAAGGGCGGCACATCTTGGACCTCGGAGAAGCTCAATTTCCGTGACTCTGCACCACTAGCTGTTGCCCAGGCTAATTCATTTGGATACTGATGCGCCCGACGCGTTCCCTCATGGGTATCATCGATTTAAGCAACGAAGTGATTGCGAGATAGCCGGCATGAAAATTTTGACAGTCTTTGGAACTCGGCCTGAAGCCATCAAAATGGCTCCTTTGGTTAGAGTGCTGAGGGAACAGCACACAATAGACGCTCGGGTCTGCGTGACCGCTCAACACCGCCAGATGCTCGACCAAGTTTTGGAACTGTTCGAGATCGAGCCCAACTATGATCTGGATATCATGAAGCCTGGTCAAACCCTTTCGGGGATCACCAGCGAGATTCTGGTGCGTATTGAGCCAATTCTCAAGGGTTTTTCACCGGATATGGTACTGGTCCACGGGGACACATCGACGACACTAGCGACCACTTTGGCCTCTTACTACCACCAAATTCCAGTGGGCCATGTGGAAGCGGGGCTGCGGACAGGAAATATCTATTCCCCTTGGCCGGAGGAAGCTAATAGGAAATTGACGGGCGCGTTGACGAAACTGCACTTTGCTCCGACGGAAGAATCGCGTTTGAACCTATTACGAGAAGGAGTTTCCAACGACGAAATACACGTTACCGGCAATACGGTCATCGACGCGCTACTTCAGGTTCGACGCAGGCTGGAGACCGACACGCGACTGGCATCCGATCTAGCAGAACGTTTCTCTTTCCTACGCGGCGACCGACTTGTGCTGATCACCGGCCATCGCCGCGAGAATTTCGGAGGAGGCTTCGAGCGCATCTGTTCTGCCATACAGCAACTAAGCAAAGAATTTCCTTCTGACGACTTTGTATACCCCGTGCACCTCAATCCAAATGTTCGTGAGCCAGTGGGGCGCATCCTCAACGGGCTTCCAAATGTTCACTTAATCGAACCTCTGGAATATCTGCCATTTGTGTATCTGATGACGCGAGCGCACATCATTCTCACAGATTCCGGGGGTATTCAGGAGGAGGCGCCTTCCCTAGGCAAGCCGGTACTTGTCATGCGCGAAACGACCGAGCGTCCGGAAGCAGTGAAGGCAGGGACGGTAAAGCTCGTAGGAACCGACGCGGCTCAAATCGCGGCCGGCGTGAGCCAATTGATGAACGATAAATCGGCCTACGATCAGATGGCGTTTGCTCACAATCCTTATGGCGATGGGCAGGCCTGCATTCGCATACTTTCTGCGATTCAGGACGCGTTCTGCAAGTAAAGAGGGAATATAATGCCGCAGCACTTCATCAATAAAACTATATCCATTATTGGCCTCGGCTACATTGGGTTACCATCGGCCGCAGCATTTGCCGCACGAGGCGTTAAAGTCATTGGCGTTGACGTCAACCAAGAAACCGTCGACATAATTAACCAGGGGAAAATCCACATTGTCGAGCCGGAGTTGGATATGGTGGTACATGCCGCCGTCACCGAAGGCTACCTACGGGCAACAACAATCCCAGAACCCGCAGAGGCTTTCCTTCTTGCCGTTCCTACACCGTTTCGGGACGGTCACGAACCGGATCTAAGCTTCATCGAAGCCGCTTCTAAATCCATCGCCCCTGTCTTGAAAAAGGGGGATCTTGTAATTTTGGAGTCAACTTCTCCAGTTGGCGCAACTGAACAGATGGCGGCTTGGCTGGCCGCGGAGCGGCCCGATCTTAGTTTCCCGCAAGACATGGGTGAAGAGTCAGATATACGTATCGCCCATTGTCCGGAAAGAGTCCTGCCCGGCCATGTCCTCCGCGAGCTTGTTGAAAATGACCGGGTAATTGGCGGCCTTACAGGAAAATGCTCCGAAGCCGCGGTAGCACTCTATAAAGTATTCGTCCAAGGCGAATGCATCGTGACCGACGCGCGCACAGCGGAAATGTGCAAGCTGACCGAAAACGCGTCGCGCGACGTGTCAATAGCGTTTGCTAACGAGCTGTCTCTCATTTGCGACAAATTAGATATTGACGTCTGGGAACTAATCAAGCTTGCAAACAGGCACCCGCGCGTAAACATACTGCAGCCGGGACCCGGCGTTGGCGGTCATTGCATCGCGGTGGATCCGTGGTTCATTGTCAATAAGACGCCCGAGGAATCTCGGCTGATCCGAACCGCCAGGTTAGTGAACGATAGCAAACCCCATTGGGTTGAGGCAAAGGTTGACACTGCAGTGGCCGCCGTCGTCGCCAAGACCGGACGTCACCCCAGTTCGGTCAAAATCGCGTGCATGGGCCTGTCGTTCAAGCCAGATATCGACGATCTTCGTGAAAGTCCCGCACTCGAAATCGCGCTTCGCCTCGCGGATAAGTATCCTGAGCAGATATACGTGGTTGAACCCAATATCGACGCTCTACCGGCGGAACTTGCCAAGCGCGGGGCGCGGCTTTCGACCCAAACTGAAGCTCTCGAAATTGCGGACGTTGTTGTAATGCTTGTTGACCATAAGGGATTCAAAGAACGAGTGCCAGTACTGCGGGATGGTGCGTTGCTAGTTGATACTCGCGGGATCTGGAGGTAACCGCATGTCGATCAAGGATCTTACTCATGATCGGGTGTGGGAAGCATACTACGGAGAGCTTGGGCGCAATTTCATGCGCAGCACGCAAAAGAGAATCCATTGGATCTGTAGTGTGGTCGAGGGAAAAAGGATCCTTGATATCGGTTGCAGCTCCGGAATTGTACCCATCCTTCTCGGGCGAGAAGGAAGAGTGGTACTGGGTATCGACAGCTCTAAAAAGGTGATCGAACAAGCTCAAGAACACCTCTCAAACGAATCAGAAACAACACGGGAGAGAGTCAAATTTATTGAAGCTGATTTTCTCACTGTCGATCCGAAGGAACATCAACCTTTCGATACGGTTGTGATTTCAGAGGTGCTTGAGCACTTAGTTCGGCCGCAAGATATGCTTGATGCCGCGACAAAGTTCCTCAAGCCAAACGGTCACATTATTGTCACGGTACCGTTCGGGATAAATGACTTTATCGATCACAAGCGCACGTTCTATCTCACGGAAATACACGATCTTTTAACGCGCAACTTTAACGTTATTGCGTTGGAGTTTCTTGGTACTTGGATCGGACTGGTTGCAGTCAAACCGGAAAATAGGTCGCTTCAGAATGGCCGAGATTCCGTTCCAAGCGAGGAGGTGAAGCAACTTGAACAGTCGTTCTTTCTTGTAGAGCGGGCTATTCGTGACGAATTGGCCGGCAAAAAAGATGAAGTGTCGCGCTTAGAAGACAGAGTAAAGAAGACCACAGAGACGGTGAAAGTTGTCACCGCTGAAAAGCTCAAGCTTGAAGAGAGCATCAGGAAGACCACGGAGACAATGAAAATTGTCTCCGCTGAAAAGCTGAAGCTTGAAGAGAACATCAAGAAGAAAGAAGGACGAGAACGAGAGCTTTTGTCCGAGCAGGAGAAGCTGGCGAACGAGCTTGCCCGACTTCGAGGCACCATTGCCGAAAATAAATCAGACAAGGAGAGAATCGGCAAGTTGGAGGCCGACCTGCGACGTTCTCAGCAATTGTTGACCCGTTCAGAACAACAAAGATTGGCTGCAGAGACCCGTGCAACCAACTCCAAAAACACGCTGTCGTACCAACTTGGCGCAGCCCTAATACGCGCAACAAACTCGTGGTCGGGTTTGGTACAGTTTCCGAAGGAGGCTGTACGTATTCACAAAGAGGGAAAACGTCGTCGTGCGGCCAAGTTGAAAGAAGTGGAGACAGGGGCAAAAAAAAAAGAGCGGGTTCTAGTTAGCGCGCTAGCGACGCCTCCCTGTAAGCTAAATGTCGACAACAAGCGCAGGTTGCGGGTTGCCGGCATTATGGATGAATTTACAGTCCATTCCTACGAGCCGGAATGCACGCTGCTGCAGCTTGATCCGCAAAACTGGCGGCAACAGCTTACAGAATTTGATGCCGATTTGCTGTTCATCGAGTCCGCCTGGAAGGGCCTGGATGGTCTTTGGCAGGGGAAGATCAGTAACGCCGACCCTGAGGTGCTGGAACTTATTGACTGGTGCAGACAAAGAAAAATACCGTCCCTCTTCTGGAACAAGGAAGATCCAGTTCACTTCAGTACCTTTGTATTTATCGCAAAATGCGTTGACTATGTCTTCACAACGGACATTGACTGCATTCCAAAATACAAAGAGGCTGTTGGTCATGAACGAGTGTATTTGCTTCCGTTCGCGGCACAGCCTTTGATTCACAACCCAATAGAGTTATACGATCGCAAAGACGCTTTTAATTTCGCTGGCTCCTATTATTTAAGATATCCCGAGCGGCAACGCGATTTCGCAGCCCTGATTGATGCTGTCGGGTCGCTGCGCCCTGTCGAAATCTATGACAGAAACTTCGACAATCCCCATCCACATTATGCATTCCCTGAGCAATACGCCCCAATGATATTGGGAAAGTTGCCCTTTGCCGAGATTGATAAGGCCTATAAGGGCTATCGATACGGCATCAATATGAACACTATAAAGCAGTCGCAAACCATGTTTGCCCGACGTGTTTTTGAGCTGCTCGCATCAAATACTGTTGTTGCGTCCAATTTTTCTCGCGGCGTAAGACTACTGTTCGGCGATCTGGTAGTTTCGTCGGATGATGCCGCCGAACTCCATCGACGCCTCGAATCGATCTGCGAAGATGAAGTTGGGTACCGCAAGTTCCGCTTGCTCGGCCTGCGCAAGGTCATGACCGAGCACACATATGCCGACCGGTTGTTCTATATAAGGTCAAAGCTAAGCGGAGACACGCAATCGTCGGCGCGACCACTGATTGTCCTGTTCTCAGTTGCTGAGACGCCGGAAGAATATGCATCGTTGGTGCAGAGCTTCAATCGTCAGCGATACCCCAATAAGCGCTTGGTCCTATTGAAGCGCTATTCTGGCGGTGTGCCGGACCACGTAGACGGCGTTGTCGAATGCACGAACGAGGCAGCCTGCATTGAATATATTCAAGCCACAAACAGCGATGATCTTGTCGGCTTCCTCCATCCTGAAGATTATTATGGCACTGAATACCTCACAGATCTGCAATTAGCTCAAAGATATTCTTCCGCGAAGGCATTTGGGAAAGTGAGCCGCTATCAAGCGAAAAATGGCGGCCTGACCCTTCACGAAGACGAACGCCAATATCGTAAGACAGACAGATTGTTTGTTCGATCTGCGCTGGTTCGAGCGTCCGCCATCACTGAAGACTGGATTGGTTCAGCGGTTGCTGATCCCGGCGGCGCGATGGTTCAGCTTCAGGAAATGCTAGCGACTGATGAATTCCATTACATTGAAGGTGGCGCTCGCTTACCTGAATCCATCAGGTCGGACGTTGAAGACCTGACGATTGCCGACAAGGGCGCCTCATTAGCGGATCAAATAATGCCAATCGCGGAGAATCCGTCGGTGGCCGGCAGTTCAACTTCACCAAAATCTAACGAGCTGCCGCAGCTAAGCGCTGTGCAACTGCATGGCATGCTTAAGGCTACAAGTGGAGTAGACTTGCGACTGGAAGGCGGCCAACTCCATTTGCGCTCCAAGCTCGCAAATGACAAACACGTCTATCTTTACTGCGGCCGAGAATTTGACAGACACGAGCTAAACCTCGTGCTGAACAGCCAGTTTGAACTGGTTTTCAGGGGCGATCTCGATTTGAGGACCGTTTTCGAGTTTAGGGACGAAAATGGCGCGAAAATTTCACATCAGATAAATAAGGCCGGCGGTCGCCATTCACTCGCTATTCCAGAGAATTGTACGGCAGTTCGATTTGGCTTGCGGGTGCAGGCAGCGGGTGAGGCAAAGATCGAGGCGGTCGTGCTCGGGAACCAGATAGAACGGCCTGCAGCACTTGCCGTTCGCTCGCCGTACCTAGTCCTGTCCAAGCAGTATCCTGCCTATGACGACCTATATCGCTACGGCTTCCTCCACAGCCGCCTTCGCGCTTACAAAAAAGACGGGTTGGTTTCTGAAGTATTTCGCATCAGCAAAGAGGCCTTTGGCTATTGTGAGTTCGAAGGTATCGACGTCGCAACAGGAGACGCAGGACTGCTTCGATCCACTTTGGCGGCAGGGCAGGTCAAGCACGTGCTGGTACATTTGTTGGACGAACACATGTGGAGTATTCTGAAAGACTACCTTGATCGCATAAAGATCACCATATGGGTCCACGGCGCCGAAATTCAGGTATGGCAGCGGCGGACCTTCGAATTCGAGCGGATGGATGATCAAGAGGTCGCACGACAGAAACGATTGAGCGACAAGCGCAAAGCGCTGTGGCAGCGAGTATTTTCCGAATCAAGTCACAATGTAAATTTTGTGTTTGTTTCAGAGTATTTTCTGAACGAGGTCCAATCAGATATTGGGGTGCAGCTGGATAAATCAAGATATCATATCGTACACAATTTCATCGACTCAGATATGTTCGAATATGAACAGAAAGATGAGGCCGATAGAGGGAAGATCTTATCAATCAGACCATATGCGAGTAGGAAATACGCAAATGATCTGACCGTATCTGCCATACTCGAGCTTTCAAAGCGTGACATATTTGACAACCTTACTTTCTGTCTCTATGGCGACGGCGACTTGTTCGAACAGACGACGGCTCCACTAAAATCGTTCGGAAATGTAAGGATCGAGCGCCGATTCCTAACACAGGCGGAGATTGCAGAGATTCACAAGGATTTCGGGATCTTTTTAACCCCGACACGGATGGATGCCCAAGGCGTGTCACGCGATGAAGCAATGTCCTCAGGCCTGGTGCCAATCACAACCAATGTGGCATGCATCCCAGAGTTCGTTGATGAAAGCTGCGGGGTCGTGGTACCAGCGGAAGACTATGTCGCAATGGCCGATGCTATCGAGCGGCTGTACTCGAATCCCGCCGAGTTCACCAAGCTCTCCAATGCGGCTTCGCTTCGCGTTCGATCCCAATCGGGTTATGAGATGACTGTGAAGCGTGAGATTGCGCTGATACAGAGAGTTTAATGCTCTCCACTCTTTTGAGTGCCCGCTTCGCCCCAGCCTCGTACCGGCACCTCTAGGCGGGCAGACCTTGTCGACAGGTCAGCCCACCTGGTCCGAAATGCGTAAGAAATCGGAATCCGTGAATGCGAACAAGTGAGTTAACCATTGCGCTAATCTCTGACAGCCTTACAGCGGCATGCTTATCAAAGGAGTGCCGCACACTGACGTTAACGCCGCTGAACTATAAATGGGTGCTCCGCCTGCAGAAGCCGGACTTGTTGTTCGTTGAATCCGCTTGGGAGGGACATAGACGCCGGTGGAAATATAAGGTTGCATCGTATCCAGGGGGGCACAGTAACAACAAAAAGCTAGAGAAGGTCGTGTCGTATGCCCGCGATCGCGGAATACCGACTGTCTTCTGGAACAAAGAAGATGGCGTCCATTTTGATAGATTTATCGATAGCGCACAATTGTTTGACCACATATTTACTGTGGATGAGAACTGCATAGCCAGATACAAAAAAGTAATCCGCAACGGGACTACGGTAAACACATTAATGTTTCCCGTACAGACAGCTACCCATTATTTTCGCGGATTTGACTTCAAATTCAACAAGGCAAATTTCGTCGGAAGCTACAGTCGAAAAATACACGAGGCCAGGCGCAATTGGCAGGACCTAATGTTTTCCGCTTGCGCAGCAGCCGGGGTTAAGACCGTCGTCTATGATCGGAACTCCGAGCGCAATTCCGCGAACTATCGATATCCTGAGTTTGAAGGAATAGAGGTTCGAGCGTCAATTCCGCATTCAGAGACAGCTCAGGTATACAGAGACCATCTAATTTCACTTAACGTGAACACAATTGAGGACTCCCCGTCAATGTATTCACGCCGCTTGGTCGAGATTCTCGCTTGTGGTGGAATTGCAGTGACAAATCCAACTGTAGCTGTCGATCGATACTTCTCGGAATACTGCCACGTTGTCAGAGATTTTGCCGAGGCCACAGATTTGTTCGCCAGATTGAAGGGAGGCCCCTCGCCCCGGGACTTGGAGCGTGCGGAGGCAGGAGCACGTTATGTGCTCGCAGAACACACCTGGTCCCAACGGTTGGACGACGTAAGAAAAGTGGTTGGGCTTTAGAAAATGGATGATCCTGTGACAGTTAATCCGCGCAAGAAGGAAGCGATCTGAGAAAGGCCCGGGATTGGAGCATGGAAATGGCTTTGAACCACCGGAAGCCGAGGATCGTTTACGCTCAGAATGCTGAACGACCTCCGCTTTTCCTGTTCGGCTTCAGTCGATGGAAAGCCTACATACGTGACTGGTTTCCAGATGCGCACGTGATTCCTTCGCGTCCCCGTCTTTTGCCATTCGAATTCGATCTCTATTGGAAGCGTCGGCTCCTTCGCGATCCACGCGCCGGGGTATTGGCCTGGCAATATAACGGGCCGCCAAGGCTGAAGGAATTCTGCGCCCGCCACAGCATCCCCTTCGGCTATGTCGAGGACGGCTTTCTCCGATCTATAGCGCTCGGCGCGTTGAAGGTGCCGCCGCTTTCGCTGGCCTTTGACGCGCAGGACATGTATTTCAACGCCAACGGCCCGACCGACCTCGAAGACATTCTAAAGACCTACGATTTCGAGGGCGATCGAGCGTTAATGAACCGAGCAAGGGCTGCCCGGGAGCAGCTGCTCGCGAGCCGGCTCAGCAAGTACAATTCCGGTAATTCACTCGATATCGCCTCGGTTTACGGTAAGAAGACCCGACAGCGCGTGCTCGTTATCGGCCAGGTGGAGCGCGATGCATCGATCACCTATGGCTGCGCAAGAAGAGTGACGAACAACGATATCGTTCGGCTGGCGTCGTCCGAAAATCCCGACGCTCAGATCATATACAAGCCGCATCCAGAAGTATTGAGGGGCACGGCCAAAGCGAAGTCCAACCCCGAGCTTGTTCGCGACATCGCGATGATCCTTACACAGGATATCAGTCTCGCTGACTCGCTTGAAACCGTCGATCACGTCTATACCATCACCTCGCTCTCGGGTTTCGAGGCTCTATTGCGCGGAATCAAAGTGACGACAGTCGGATGCCCTTTCTATTCCGGTTGGGGGCTTACAGACGATCGCCAGCCGAGCCCACGCCGCAACCGGAAGCTCTCCATCGATGAGGTCTTTGCGGCAGCCTATATCCTCTACGCCAAATATCTCGACCCGGTCACCAAGAAGCCGATCGAGCTCGAGCACGCGTTAGAAGTCCTTGCCAGAATGCGCGCGGAGAAAATAGCGGCCTAAGGCAGCATGCGCTAAAGCGGATTCTGCCGGATCTACCCGCAGCGCCGCCGTCTTCGGCGCAAGCCGAAACCTAAGGAGAACTTGTTTGCTGAACCGTCGTTCGCCTGAACGTGGCGCCCGACGACCAAATATTCATCCTCCATTGAGGTTTCGTGGTGACGTGGTGAAAGACCTTTCCGATTCCGTCTGAAGTAGAATGACTTAGTACTCGAATTCCTTGCTGGGGGGCATAGCCGCGGCGAAAGTGGTCCTCCCAAGTGTCGAATGTTTTCTCCTCTCTGGGTGGTCCGGCTCGGTTTCATCATTGGGGCATGTGTTTTCCCTCTTGTTGGACGAGCAGCTAATTGCCTATGTTGGCATCCTGTCCACTCAGCGCGAGCGCCAAGCCGAACTGCAAAAGAAAAACTGATGGCCATTGTCGATCTTATCAAGGACCTTGAGGAGGCGAAGGAACCAAGCCGCGCGTTAGACCTAGCTTTGGCGATCTTGCTTGGCTACAAGCGGAAGGTCGAAAACGTCAGGGACCCAAATTCTGGGGAACAAACTAGGCGCGTTCTCTGGCTACTCCCCGGTGGCCAAGATCCCGGTCGCGTACCACTGTACACTGCCTCGCTTGAAGACGCACACTCATTTGCTCAGACTACTGCGCCTGGAAATGCTGGCGGTGTCAGTTGGGACGATAGCGGAGGCTACGCAAAACTTGGCGACGGGCCGTATTGCTCTGGCGCCAACCCAGCCATTGCGCTGTGCATTGCAGCCTTAAGAATCCAATCTTCTGAGGACAGTGACGGCTGAGCGTCGAGCCTGGAGCAAGACGTCAGCGCAGCCTCGAATAACAACTGTCAGCCACACCTAATAGGCTCCGACACGTGATTCCCGCGGTGGCGGGTTTTGTGGATCAGGCGAAACGCACGAGGAACGAAGGATTGCGTTCCAAATCTTCCAATGATTAAACACCTTCAGATTGCTGAGGTGCATGCATGAGCTATGGCGACAACACGCCGGCATCATCTTGATTAGCTCGCTGTTGCGTTGTGAGGTCCGCCTTGAAGCTAGCCATTTTTGGAAGTTGCGTTACGCGCGACGTTGTCGCGCATCTGCCGCCATCAATTGAACTCGTATCGTATATCGCTCGTTCCTCCGTCGTAAGTGCGGCACAAAAAAAGCCATATCGGATTGAGGAAGAACTTCCCGATTCTATCGGAGCGTTTGAACGACGGATGATCAGGCATGATCTGGAAAAGACGGGTATTGAGAGCCTGATCCAAAGCAACCCCGACATTGTCGTCATCGATCTAATCGACGAACGATTCCAAGTTTATGAGTATTCCGGCACGCTTGTGACTCTTTCCGCACGAATCGCCAAGGAACGCCTGGGGGCCGAGATCAGGCGGAAAGGTAGGCTTTTCAGGCGCGACGAGGACTTCGGCAAGTATTTCTCGCAGTGTGCTGAACTTATTCTCGGTCGACTTTGTGGAGGGAAAACCAGAGTCCTCGTCAATGAAGCATACTGGGCTGAACGCCACGCCGCGGACGACGGGACAAAGTTGTACGACGACCTAGTGAATATCCGCCGGAATAACGAACGACTCAGCCAATATTACAACAGTTTGAGGAGGTTCCTTCCGAAGGAAAATTTCATTCGATATGACGGTCAATTGTTAGGAGATCCAAAGCATATATGGGGCGAGTCGCCTTTCCACTACACTGCGCCCTACTATCAATATATCGCCAGAAAGATCGTCGAATTAGGCAAGGAACAATGCGCTTAAGACAGAAGCGCCGAATGAAATTTGTATTGCGCGCCCGATTCCGGGCAAACCATAGCGTTGCGACCCAATGAAGGAGATATGAGTGGCCGATTTCGAGATCAGCAAAGTTCAAGATCCGCTGCCGGAGCAAGAAGCTGCGCGCGATTATTGGTCGGGCCTTGATAATTTCGCGGGTTATGCACGGCCGAAACCTTGGTCGACCTTCATGGCGAGCCGCATTCTCTCCTTTTCACCGAGCAGCGTTTTTGAGTTCGGTTGTAACGCCGGCAAAAATCTTGCTGCCATTCGAGAAAGAAACTCGTCTGTGTTCGCCTGTGGAGTAGACGTCAATGCAGCCGCAGTACGTCACGGTGAGCAATCTGGGCTGCGACTGGCAGCGGGTGATGAGAGATTGCTGAAGATCTTTCCAGATCTGACATTCGACGTCACCTTCACCGTATCTGTTATCGACCACGTGGCCACGCCAGGCGAGATACTAACGGAACTCGCACGGATCACTCGGCGAAAGCTTTTGCTCCTCGAGCCATGGCTCGGCGAAGAAGGCAAAGTGGAGCGAAACGTCAACATCACCACTGGCGAACTGATCGACACAACGCCATACTCCTATTCATGGGACTATCATCGACTCACCCGTCAGCATCTCCCAGGTTGGCAAATCGAAGATGAGCCCTACGCGTTGCAGTCGAACTTGGGCCGGTTCTATCGACTTTACACGCTCACCAGATGAGCCGGAGCGACAGCTACTGGGCGGGTCACCTGTATTCTGCGATGTCAATCACTTTGGGAAAACGCTGGCCCCCGACGTCCAAAATTTTCATTGTTCGAAGGCGATGTGAAGAGTTTCCTGGACCATGTGTTTCACCTTGTTGTTGTGTTTGAAGTCTGCGATGGGCTAGGGTCGCCGCCCCTGAGATTGACGAACGGTCAGGATAGATGACGCGGCAGGAAATCATTGAAGAGTTGGCAGCGCTGAAAGAGCCGAGTCGGCCTATCGATCAGGCCATTGCCTTGTTGTTCAAGTATCGTCGAGAGACGGTAACGCTCCCGGCTGGAGGCGCAACGCCGGCGCAAATCAAGGTTACTTGGTATGATCGAAACGGCGAAGCGGTCGGGATCGTCCCACCATTCACATCAAACCTTGATGCCGCCAAATCTCTTTTTGATATCGCATTCCCCAACGGCGCTGGTGGGTTCAGCTTTCATAATGGATACGCACAGGCACAGGTTGGAGACGGTGAGCCTGCAAAAGCATTCAACGCTGCGACGGCGCTCTGCCTGGCGACGATCAAGGCGGCTGCTGACTTAGACACTTAATGGGCGGGATTGCCTTCACAGTTGTCGTTCATTAAACACCGACACACTGCGGAGGTAGAGCGTATGAGTTACGAGCAATTTCTAGACGGTTATGCCGCCAAGGTGGGGTTGCCAAACAAGGAAATCCTGCTGGCGGATCATAGAGAGCGGTACAAGTTCGCGATCACCAACCGGGAACGCGGCCGATCCTTGGTCGAGCGCCTATCAAACCACGGCATCAAGATCAAAGGCGCAAAGGTTCTCGATGTCGGCTGCGCCTACGGCGGCAACACGATCGAGATGATGCATGCCGGCGCTACGGCTGTCGGCATCGACATTGACGAAAAGTGGCTGAAGCTTGCAGAGGAAAACGCGAGAGGAGAATGCTCCCCAACACTGTATCTCTGCGACGCCTCGACGCGCGCAGCGCGCAGTCGTCTCCAGCCACACGGCCCGTTTGACCTTGTGATCGTCAACGATGTGTTCGAGCACATTTTTGACACCGCTGGCCTTCTGGAAAACATCTCCTCCCTGATGGCCCCGGGCGGCAAGCTGTTCTTTGCTGTGCCGAACGGTTTGGCACCTCGCTTCGTGCTATCAGAGGGCCACAAGAAGGTTTTCGGTATCTCCCTTCTGGCGCCGGACTACTGGTCTCACTTCGTAAAAACCCCCTTCCACGTCTACTACCGACGCTGGGAGTATTTCGCCGCCCTCTTCGAGAAATACGGGTTCAATGTCGAGTTGTTCGACGCCATCCAAGATGTGGATGATGCCTGGACCCGCCGCAAGCTCGGCCAGGGGATAAGAGAGATAACGGCAGAACGAGAGAAGCAGAGGTACGAAGGCCATCAGGCGCTCTTTATCGATCGCGCCCTTCAGGCATATTTCTTCGAGCTTCGACAGGACGTCAAGTCTGCAGACTGGACCACGCTGAAGCGCAAGTATCGGACGACCTTCTGGGAAGGCATAATCACGAAACGATAGTCTTTGGAGAAATCGGCATGGCAAGCACGTTGAATTCATTGACGACCTCGCCGAGAGCGATGCGATTTCGAAAGAAGCAGCCTCAAGGTGATCGAGCAGCATGGCCCCAGTCAAATATCAGTCCGCAGCCATGATGGATTCGAAGACGGATACAACTGGATTGAGGTCACCTTGACCACGGCCCCGGAGAGCGGCGGAGAATGAGCCTTGCAGACTTCCTGACCTCACCCGTACCCGATGGAGTTTCCTTCATCCCCTACGGCGAAGCTAACCTCTACCTGCGCGTTAAAAGAAAGACAGAAACACACAGGCTGGTCGTTATCTTCAGCGCCGCGGCGACACGCGCGCCAGATAGGCGCGCACCATTCTTTCATGGCGTCAAAATATCCGATGTGCTGAATTCTAACGTTCTGCTGATCGATGATATCGCCCATCAATTCGGCGAGGATGTTAGCATAGGCTGGCATGTCGGGACACGAGACATCAACACGCAGCAAATTATGCCGCAGATCATCAACCATGTAGCCTCGCAGCTAGACGCTACAGACATTGTCCTGGCCGGTGGCAGCGCTGGCGGATTTGCTGCCCTCTACTACGGCTCCGTGATCCCGAGCACGGTCATGGTGGTGAACCCGCAGACTGACGTCCTGCGATACTACATCCGGCACGTTCAGACCTATCTTTCAAGCTGCTTCGGCTGGTCCGAAGGTGAAGACATGCGCTCGCCCCTCGGCGATCGGATCGTGTCGCTTCCACCGCACTTGGCAATAAACCCTCTCAGGCGCGCGGTCTACTTCCAGAACAACGACGACACCCACCACCTTGAGCGGCACGCCTACCCGCTTCTGAAGGCGCTAGGCGGATGGGGAGGCCCGCGAGATGCCAGCCATCACGGCATTGACTTCTATTTCAGGCGTTGGGGCGAAGGACATGCGCCGATGCCCCCCGCCGTCTTTGCCGACTGCCTGAACCACATCCTATCGCACGGAGTTGAGGGAGTTTCGGAGGCCATGAGCAAAAGTCTCGGGGCACAGCCTGCTTAGCCCCTCGCACAGCCGGCTGACCTGGCTCTTGGGGATACCGCTCTGCCCATGGCCTTCACCAGGTCGTCGGCCGAGCGGGTCGAGATGCACCGCACGTAGGCTTCCTGGATGACCGCGGTCAACGCCTTCTCGGCCATCCCGCCACGGCTCCAGGAACGACGGGAAGTAGGAGCCCTTCCTGAGCTTTGGAATGCGCAGTTCGACCGTCGACACGAGTTCGCCTTGCTCGACTTTCCGCCCGGATTTGAAGCAGGACCGCCGCGCCGACGGACGCAGTTTTGTTCATAGATCACCTTTATTGCCGAGGATAATGCCGAGGCTTGCACGCAGCGGGATGTTAAGGGTAAACAGGCGCGAAACCATCCGGAGTGCAAAGACGATGACAGTGGCCAAGACCCATCTTCGCGTAGTCTCCGCGATGATCGTTCGCGAAATGTCTACAAAGTTCGGCAGCAAGCCTGGCGGATATCTCTGGGCCCTGCTGGAGCCTATTGGCTACATCGCGATGATGACGGTCATCTTCGGTGCCATTGCGCATACCCCCGCACTAGGCACCAGTTTTGTTCTTTTCTTCGCTACAGGCTATCTTGGATACCAGATGTATCAGGCAAAGGTCATGTATCTGAGCTCAGCCGTGCGGGCCAACAAGCCTCTACTCAGCTACCCGAACGTGGCGCCGATCGATGCGATCACTGCGCGATACATCTTGCAGACGCTGACGACGACACTTGTCTCAGTAATTGTATTTGCCGCGATATTTTTAACATTACCGCATAGCCCTGAACTCAATTGGCCGAGATTGCTCGAAGCTGAACTATACGCAGGATCACTGGCGCTTGGCGTCGGATTGTTCAACAGCGTCATGTTCGTAAAATACGCCCTTTATGAGCAAATATACGGTATTCTCACGAGACCAATGTTCCTCTTGTGTGGTGTGTTCTTCCTACCAGACGACATGCCTCATCCGTACAGGGACGTTCTTCTGAGCAATCCCCTTTGCCACGTGATTATGCTTTTCCGCACTGGCTTCTACCCAGAGTATAGAGCGATAGGTCTGGACCTCCCCTACCTCGCCGTGTGCTCTGCCCTGGTCTTCTTCGGCGGCATGACTGTCTTCACGATTTCCCGAAGGACGCTGCGAAACGAAACGTAGGGCAGGCCGCGTCGAATATGTTGAGGGGCTGGGACCCCTTGGTGGCTGGTGGGTCACGAGAGTGTCTCACCCATCTCCAGCCTTAGAATGATAGAGGCAGCTCAACTGCCGCGGATGAATGTAAGCATGGACATCAAGGAAAAATGCGAATTGTCACCAAACGGGGCACATGCACTATCTTTGCGCACCTGGCGGATTTCTTGTCGAAGCGTACTCCGGAGGGCGTGTCTGCCATACCGGCCGGTCGCGCGCATCTCTTTCTGCGGTTGAAGAACAAACCGGATACCCGCCGCCTTGTTGTGATTTTCAAAAACCACGTGCTGGCCCGCGCCATGCACGCCCATTTCCGACGTCGCAGCCGTTCGAGACATGGTCCTCGGCGGTTTCCGCAAGGGTGATGCCGGCGATGTCCTGCTCGATGATCGGACCCTCGTCGGGATTGGCGGCGACATAACATGATGCGTCGTCGCGGCGATCCGCTTCACGCCGCGCTCGCAGGCCTGCCTATAAGGGTTGGCGCCGGCCTTGTCGTGGCCCAAGCGGAACGGGTCTGCAGGGATGAGAACCATTCCGGCAGCGTTTTGCACGGAAGTTTCCGCCGGACGTGCGGATTTCCTCGCCGGTATTTTCTTAACGCGAAGGCGTGTACCCGGCCATCTCTCTGGTCACCTCAATCCGGGCAGGTCCGTTGCCCGCCGCGGGGAGCGGCCTCGGTCAGATAGGCGCTGGTGACATCGAACTGGCCCGAATGCGTCCGCCATTGGCCATTGAATTTCGCGACGCAATCGCGGAGCGGGTCCAGGTACCTGGCCGTCTCGTCGATCAATGCGGATCGCATGCGTGAGAGTACATCCGCATAGTCGGCCTCGGCTGCGAGGTTGCGCATCTCGCCCGGATCGCTGTCGAGATCGTAGAGTTCATCCATGTCGCCCGGCGAGAAGATGTATTTGAAGTTGTCGCGCGACACGAGTATGCGCTGGGAATAAAGGAAGCGCAGGCCGTGATACTCGGCAAGCAGATAGTCCCTGCCCTGCTGGCTTGTCCCAAGTACCTGCGCTGAGAGATCCTCCGCCTGCCTGGGCGCGTAACTGACGCCAAGCAAGGATAAGGCCGTCGGCAGGATGTCCATATTGAGCGCCAGTGCGTCCCGCCTGCCGCTCTGCAACGATGGATGGCTGAAGATCAGCGGCACCCGCATGGCTTCGCTATAGGGCAAGCCTTTGTCGATGAGCCCGCCGTGCGCGCCGGTCATGTCGCCATGGTCCGACGTGAAGACCACAAGCGTATTTTCTGCCAGGCCGCTCTGATCGACATAGTCAAGCAGCCGGCCGATCTCGCAGTCAAGCATGGCCACATGATCGCAGTAGTAGCCGATATACGCGACGAGCTCCTCCTCGGTCCTCGGATGGTTGCGATAGAAATCATCCCGCTCGCGCTTAACGCGCCGCGGCTTGCCTGAAAGATCGTCCGAGAAATTGTTCCAGGGCGTAATCTTCGTACGGTCGGTGACGCCGTAGAATTCGTCCGAGATCAGGTGTGGCCCATGCGGATCCCAATATTGCACCGTGGCGAAGAAAGGTGCGCTTCCACCTGCCAGCCCCTGCAGCATGCCGATGATCTGGTCAGTCAGGAAATGGCAGGGCGTAGACGCCTGCGGGCCGCGCCATCGGCCCGCCGCCATGGTCTGCTGGTCGGGGTTGAAGTAAAGCTCGGGTTCGATGCTGTAGCTCAAACCGGTCGACGAGAGATAATCCTGAAAAGCCTTGGTCTTGACGATATTGCCGTAGCCGGCCGGTGCGTCGCCCTCGAAACCGTAGTCACCCGGGCCTTTCTCCACGCCAACGTGCCATTTGCCGACAAAGCCACAGCGATAGCCGGCGCGACGAAGATCATTGTGCAGCAAGCGCTCCGGCCGCGTCAGCTCGCGGGCGAGCGCATGATACATGTCGCAATTGGTGCCCATGCCGTGGGTGAAGGCATAATCGCCGGTAAGCATCGAGGCGCGCGACGGCGTACAGAGCGGCGAGGTGCAATAGGCCCGATCGAAGCTCACGCCGTTCTCGATCAAACGATCGAGGTTCGGGGTCTTAACCGGCACCGCCTTGCACGGCCCGAGGCAGTCCCATCGAAGCTGATCGACGCCGATGAAGAGCAGGTTCTTCATGGTTGAGATGCCTCCCTATTTCTTTTGGATCAGTCGAGGTCGTCACGGATGCAGGCCTTGAAGTGTCCTTTCGCCGTTTCTCGCAGGGGCGGTACTATGCTGGCGCACGCCTCGATCGCGACCGGGCAGCGGGTGCGGAAGACGCAGCCGCTGGGAGGATTCGCCGGGCTTGGTATGTCACCCTTAAGGATCTGCCGGTTGGGCCGTTGCGAAGGATCGGGTGACGGAACGGCCGAGAGAAGCGCGCGCGTATAGGGATGCTGCGGGCTGGCATAGAGCTTCCGGCTGGGCGCCATTTCCATGATCCGCCCGAGATAGAGCACGATGACGGTATCGGCGACATATTCGACCACCGCAAGATCATGCGCGATGAACAGCATGGTAAGGCCCAGGCGCATCTGCAGGTCGCGCAGGAGGTTGACGATCTGCGCCTGGATCGAGACGTCGAGCGCCGATACCGGTTCGTCGGCAACGATCAGCTCGGGCGCAAGCGTCAGCGCCCGTGCGATGCCGATGCGCTGGCGCTGCCCGCCGGAAAACTCGTGCGCATAGCGGGAGATCGCGTCGGGCGGCAGGTCCACCGACGCAAGGGCCTTGGCGGCCTTCGCGATCCGCTCGGATTTGCTGCCGATACGCTGGATATCCAGCCCTTCCGTGAGAATTTCACCGATGGTCATGCGCGGCGAGAGGCTCGCAAAGGGATCCTGGAAGATATACTGGACGCGCGCATGCAAGTGGCGAAGTTCGCGGCGGCTAAGGCTCGTCGTTTCGACACCGTCGAAACGAATGCTGCCGGAGGTCGGCGGGACCAACTGCGCGACCATGCGGCCGATGGTCGTCTTGCCGCTGCCCGACTCCCCGACAAGGCCAACAACCTCCCCGCGTTTGATGTTGAACGAGACGTCCTGTACGGCACGGACGACCGGTCCGCGCCCGAATGCCACCGGGGCGAAATCTTTGGTCAGCCCGCTGACCTCAAGGAGCAATTCATCTGACATCGTTCAGATCTCCTGCCAGCGAATGCAGCGACTGAACTGGCCGTCGCTGGTTTCGACGAGCGGCGGGTAAGCCTCAGAGCAGGCCTCGATCCGATAGGGGCAGCGCGGCGCGAACGGACAGCCCTCAGGCAGGTTCATGAGACTTGGAACCGATCCGGCGATGGTCGGCAGCGGCGTACCCGCCTCCTTGAGACGCGTGGCTGTTCCAAGCCGCGGCACAGAGCGCATCAGTCCCTTGGTGTAGGGGTGGCGCGGATGGGCGAAGACCCGCGCCACGCTACCCGTCTCGACGACCGAGCCGGCATACATGACTGCCACGCGATCGGCGATCTCCGCAACGACCCCGAGGTTGTGGGTGACGAACAGCATGCCCATGCCGCGTTCCCGTTGCAGATGGCCGAGCAGGTCAAGGATCTGCGCCTGGATGGTGACATCGAGGGCCGTTGTCGGCTCGTCGGCGATCAGCAGCGTCGGGTTGCATGCCAGAGCCATGGCGATGGTTGCCCGCTGCCGCATGCCGCCCGACAATTCGTGCGGATATTGTCCGGCACGCCGGCGCGGATCGGGAATGCCGACATCCTCCAGCCGCTGGATGGCATCGGCCAGAGCCTCGCGGCGGGACTTGCCGAGGTGAATGCGGATCGGCTCTGCAATCTGCTCACCGACAGTATAGACCGGATTGAGGCTGGTCAGTGGTTCCTGAAAGACCATCCCGATATCGTTGCCTCGGACCCGGCGCAACGCCTCGCCGCCGATGCTCTGCAGTTCAACGACCTCGCCCGTCTTGCGTCTAAGGCGAAGCGTTCCCGCGGCGATACGGCCGACGCCACGCGGCAGGAGACCCATGATCGACAGGCTCGTCACCGATTTTCCAGAGCCGGACTCGCCGACGAGTGCCACGGTTTCTCCCGTCGCCACGGTGAGATTGAGGTCGCGGACGGCGACGATCTCGCGATCGGCGATATGAAAAACCGTGGTCAGTCCCGAAATCTCGAGGATCGGCTCTCTGCTCATCATCAGTCCAAGAGGCCGGTTTGACGCAGGATGCGATCGATGGTCGCTGCCTCTTCGTCATTGAGGGATCGTTGCGGGCGGGCCATGACGTTGGTGTCGATGACGCCGAGCCGGCGCATGGCGGTCTTGAAGGCACCCACACCTGCAGAACCTGCACTGGTCCGCGGCAGGCTGACCCAGACCATCTCGAAAAGCCGGCAAAGCCTCTCCTGTTCCTGGCGTGCGGCCGCGAAATCGCCCGCCTGGCACAAATTCCACAGGCGCACATAGCCGTGTGGATCGACATTGCCGAGGCCGGGCACGATGCCATGCGCGCCCATGTTCACGACGCTGTCGGCGACGATTTCGGATCCGGTCATGACGAAGAAGTCGGCGAGATCGGCAGTGTCGGCCATGACGTAGCGAAGATTGCCATCGTCACCGCTTGAATCCTTGAGACCGACAACGGTGCCTTCGCGCGCGAGGGTAACGGTGGTTTTGCGCTCGAGCTTTGTGCCGACGCAGATCGGTATGTCGTAGGCGATCACCGGTATGTCGACCGCCTGCCTTATGTAGCGGAAGTGGTCGATGGTCTCGGACTGATTGGTACGCGTGTAGAAAGGGGCGGTCACGACGACCGCGTCGGCACCTGCCGACTGCGCCGCCCGTGCATGGGCAATCACGCGCTCTGTCGTGGGGTCGATCACGCCGACCAGGATCGGCACGCGACCGCGCACCTGCTCGAGTGCGTGTTCGATGATGCGCCGCCTTGTGGCTTCGTCGTGGAACACGACCTCGCTGGTCGAGCCGAGCACGAACAGGCCGTGCACGCCACCGTCGATGAGATGGTCGATGACACGCGTGAACGAAGGATAATCCACTTCGAAGGTCGTGGTGAGCGGGGTGACGACAGGAGGGATGACGCCGGTAAAGAGAGGCATTTCAGACCTTTCACTTGAGTTCGGAGCGCGGGTCGAAGGCATCGCGAAGCCCATCGCCCACGAAGTTGATGGCAAGGACGGTCACGACGAGCGCCGCACCGGGGAACATCCATTGCCAGGGATAATTTTCGAGGACATGCGTCGCGCGGGCGGCGTTCAACATGTTGCCCCAGCTCGCTTCCGGTGGCGTGACACCGAGGCCGAGGAAGGAAAGGCCTGCCTCCAGCAGGATACCGCTCGCCACCTGCAGGGTGGCATAGACCACGAGAATATCGATCGTATTGGGCAGGGCATGGCGAACCAGCAGGTGCCACAGGCCGGCGCCCATACCGCGCGATGCCACGACGAAATCCCGCTCGCGCAGCTCTAAGAGCCGGGCCCGGACCATGCGCGAGAGCACCGGCCACGACAGCAGCGAAATCACGAGGATCGTCGGCATGATGCCGCTACCGACGATCGAGGCGAGGACCAGGAGGAAAATGATCGGCGGCAAGGTCATGGCAAGGTCCACGAACCGCATTGTAGCACCGTCAACGAGCCGCCCTCCGAAGCCGGCGACGGCGCCGATGAAGAAGCCGATGAACGTGGAAATCGCCATTGACGCTGTCGCCACGAGCAGCGAGATCCGGCCGCCCTGCATGAGCCGCGCCATGATATCCCGCCCCACGCCGTCGCTTCCAAGCCAGTGGGCTGACGACGGCCCCTGGTTCATCGCCAAGAGGTCGATGTCATTGGGCTTGTAAGGCCACCACAGATCATAGGTTAGGGTGAGCAGCAGGATCGGAATCAGGATTGCCGAACCGGCCACGGCCGCACCATTGTTAAGAAAGCGCGACATCGCGCGACGGATGGGGCCGGCCGAACGCGTCTTTGCCAGGCTGGTCATCCTACGACACCTTGATGCGCGGATCGACAGCGGCGTAAGCGATGTCGGTCAGCAGGTTAACGAGGATGACGCAGGCGCCGGTGAGCAGCGTCGCACACATGATGACCGGATAGTCGCGCCGGACCACAGCGTTGATCATCAACAGGCCCATTCCCGGCCAGTCGAACACGCTCTCTATAAAGATGGCGCCGCCGATGGCTATACCGATCGTGGATCCAATCACCGTGATCACCGGCAGCAGGGCATTGCGCACGGCATGTTTAACGATAACCCAGAACTCGCGAACGCCTTTGGCGCGCGCCGTCCGCACATAATCCTGCGACAGCACCTCGAGCAGGGAGGAGCGCATGTAGCGCATGATCAGCGCGCCATGGCCGATCGATAGCAGGGCCGCCGGCAGGATGAGATGCGCCAGCAGGTCACCGACGGAAAAGGGAGCACCCGGTGTCAGCATGCCGCCGGCCGGCACCCACCGCAAGACGACCGCAAACACATACAACCCCAACAGGGCAGTCAGGAAGGCCGGGCTCGAAATGCCGACGAAGGCCGCCGTTGACAGCGAGAGATCGGCGAACTGGTTGCGCCGGACCGCGGCAAGAATGCCGGCTGCGATTCCCACGACGACGGAGATGGCAAGCCCGCTGAACATCAGCAGGATCGTCGGTCCGATGCGACCGAGGACGAGCGGCAGCACCGGTTCGCCGCCACGCTGAATCGAATAGCCGAAGTCTCCCGTCAAGGCCGCACCAAGCCAAGCGAAATACTGCACCGGCAGCGGCAGATCGAGGCCGAGGCGCGTGCGCAGCGCCACAAGGTCCGAGGCTGACATCGGGACCGACGGGTTGATGTAGGCATCGATAGGGTCGCCGGGCGTGAGCCGCAGCAGCGTGAAGATGAGTACGGTCAGAGCCAGGAGCATGAGCAGGCCGACGACCGTGCGGCGGAGGACATATTGCAGCATGTTTCACCAACAGGGTCCCTACAGCGCCGCGCGTCTTATCAGACGCGTAAAGGACGCTGTAGCACTTTGAATTGCTGCATGTTTTTGTCCTTAAATCGGCTACGATTTAAGGAAACATGCAGCAGGGGATGCGGCCGGACTTGACCGTCCGACCGCCCCTCGCCCCAGCCCCCATTACGGAGCGATATCCCACTTCTCGGGGTGGGAGACGAATGGACCGCCGCCCGGAGCGGGCGTCCAGATGAAGTCCTTGAGCTTGCTGGACGCGACCCCGTAGCGGCTCGCGACCCACATCGGGCTCCAGGGAAGCTCAGCGTTCATTTCCTTGCAGACCTGCTGCCACTTGGTGTCCGCCTTGGCCGGATCGGTTTCCGCCATCGCCGTGTTCAATGCCTCGGTGAGCCGAGGCATCTCGACACGCATGATGTTGTTGCCGGCGGGCGGTATCTGCGCGGCGTTGAGCCCGACGTTGAGCGAAGCCGGGTTGGGTCCGTTCTGCAGGCCGGCATAGACCAGCGGGAACTCCGGCCACTTCTCACTTCGGACGATGCCGTTGTAGCTCGGGACATCGAGGGCGCGCGGCACCACGTTGATGCCAACCTGCGCGAGCATGGCCTGGATCGCCGCCATGACGTTGGCTACCTGCGGCGTGTTATAGTAGGTAAGCCACGGGATCGGCCTGTCGCCGTTGATCTTGTCCCAGCCCGCCTCCTCAAGCAGCTCCTTCGCCTTCTGCGGGTCGTAGGCATAGTCGTCGAGGCCGTTCGGAACGAGCCGCGGCGCGACATAGCCGCAGTTGGCGAGCTTTGCCGCACCGCCAAACAGGCTTGAGATGATCGCGTTTCGATCGATGGCGTGCATGACCGCCTGCCGCACGCGAAGGTCGTTCCAAATTCCGGCCCTGTGATTGAAGCCGATATAGTTCACGACATAGGAGTCGCCTTCGATGATCCGGAAGTTGTCATTGTCCTTGAAGGTCTTGGCGTCATCAGGCTCGGTGAAGGTGAACTGGATCTCTCCCGCCGAGAGTGCCGAGACGGCTGCAGCGGGGTTGGCGAAATACCGGTTGATCAAGCGATCCACCTTCGGCTTGCCGCCCCGATAGTCGTCATAGGCAGCCATCTCGACATACTGATCGCTGACGTACTTCACGAACTTGAACGGACCTGTGCCGACCGGCTTTGTCGACCACCACGGGCTCTTGGCGATTTCCTTGATGTCGATGGACGACAGCGCATGCTCCGGCAGCATCATGACCTGCGCCAAGACGGACAGGAAGGCCGAGTTGGGCTTGTTGAGCTTGACGACTGCCGTGTGCTCGTCAGGAGTCTCGATCGACGCGATGTCCGCGAGCCGCGCGGCGAATATACTGCCGCTGTCGGCGTTCTTGGCGAGTTCCAGTGTGAACTTGACGTCCGCCGAGGTGAAGGGCTCTCCGTCATGCCACTTCGTGTCGACCAGCTTGAAGGTATAGGAAAGACTGTCGTCGCTCACGGTGAACTCGGATGCGAGCGCGCCGACGAGCTTTGATAGATCGGATGCGTAGATGACCAGCGGCTCGAAATATGTATTGAGCCAGGTAAAGCCGGCGGTCGCGGTCTGCGGGTTGAAGTTGCCCGGGAACCCGCCCGGGCCTACGTCGAAGCCGCCGACAATGGTCTTTTCCTCCTGCGCCAGAGCCGGCGTGGATACCATCGCCGTGGCGCTGGCAAAAGCAAAGGCTGCCGCCGCCAGAAGGCGGCCGAAATTCCGTCGATGCATGCTCTCCTCCTCTTGTATTCAGTTTACTGCTGGACCGGCTCGACCCCCTCCTCGGGCCGGTTCATCGCGATCACCCTCCTGATCCCGGAATAGTGTTCGCCAAGACGTCTGCGCGCAGCCTCGACATCTCTGGCCGCGACGGCTTCGGCAATCTCGTGGTGATCGCGCCAGGTGGCCAGAGGATTCGGGTTGGTCAGATTTGCGATGCCGGAAGCCTTGTAGAAAGCAGACCAGAAGATATCGATCAGCGTGCTCAGCATCTTGTTGTTCTGGCAGCGGAACAGAAGCTGGTGAAATTGCTGGTCTTCCTCGGCAAAGCTCTCGCCGCGCTCGGCGCGCTGGCGCATGCGATCGGCAACATTCCGAAGCTCGGCAATATCCTCCTCGCCGATCATCTCGATGGTTCTGTCGATAAGGCCGGTTTCCAATACGCGACGGATCTCCTGCAACTCCTCGACGTCGCGCAGCGAAGGCTGCAGACCATAGGCAAGATTGTCCAGCAATGGCGCAAATGAGAATTCCTTGACGAAGACCCCGATGCCACGTCGCGTCTCGAGGATGCCGACCGATTCCAGCGCCTTGATCGCCTCGCGCACCGAGTTGCGTCCGACCCCCAATTGCTGCGCCAGGAAAGTCTCCGGCGGCAGGGCCGCGCCAGCCGCAAGGTTATTATCCTCGATATAGCTGCGCAGGCTCTCCTGCACGCTGACATGCAGAAGCGGCGGACGTGCCAATGGTTTTATCGGCTTGGCCAAGAATTGCTCCCTGTCAGTTCGACCTCCAACACAGTTGAGGTATATCGACTTGTAGGATATCTTGCAAGTCGATAAATGAGTAGCGAGTGGATTCTGCCGTCGGCGCTGCCGGAAGCTCAGCTGAATCCCGAGGCCGCAAAGGGAGGTGAGGCGTGGCAGCCGCAAAGTTCGAACGACGAGATGGTC
The DNA here is from genome assembly GCF_029892065.1 of Sinorhizobium garamanticum. Classification (NCBI taxonomy): domain Bacteria; kingdom Pseudomonadati; phylum Pseudomonadota; class Alphaproteobacteria; order Hyphomicrobiales; family Rhizobiaceae; genus Sinorhizobium; species Sinorhizobium garamanticum. The sequence continues at coordinate 754,628 of NZ_CP120374.1, forward strand.
GCTGGGGCCGCATTCGCGGAAATTGGGCGACGCTGCTCTTGCCGATAAATGACGACGATTCGATCGATCTCGCGCGCCTCGCGGACGAAATTGATCACCTGATCGCAGCCGGCGTGGACGGTATCTACTCCAATGGCACTGCCGGTGAATTCCACAATCAGACAGAGGAGGAGTTCGACTCCATTCAGCAACTGCTGGCAGATCGCTGTAAGGCTGCGGCGATGCCTTTCATCATCGGCGCCTGCCAACCGGATCCCCGGATATCCGTGGAACGCGTGCGCCGGGCGGCAAGACTCGAACCGGAGGCAATCCAGGTGATCCTTCCGGACTGGTGGCCGGTTACAACCGCGGAGGCGACGGATTTCCTTGGAATGGCTGCGGAGGCGGCCGGTTCGACACCGCTGGTTCTCTACCAGCCGCCGCATGCAAAGCGCGTCTTTGCTCCGGCCGAACTGGCCGCGATCCTCACACGGGTGCCCGAGGTCGTCGGCGTCAAGCTCGCAGACGGAGATCTGAGCTGGTACGAGCAAGCCCGTCAGCACCTCGGCGCGTGGGGAATCTATGTCCCCGGGCACCACCTTGCGACGGGTGTTAAACAAGACGTCGCGGTCGGGGCATTCTCTAACGTCGCCTGCCTGAACCCATCGGGAGCACAGCTCTGGACCGCATCGATGGCCAGCGACATCGAGCAGGCGCTCGAGGTGGAGCAACGCCTGCGCACTTTCCTCGAAGTCCACATCACACCTCTCGCCAAAGTGCACGGTTATTCGAATGCTGCACTGGACAAGCTGCTTGCCGCAATCGGGGGATGGGCCGACATCGGTACCCGGTTGCGCCGGCCGTATCGCTGGCTCGGTCCCCAGATCGTATCGGGACTGCGGGAGAAAGCAAAAGCCGCCCTCCCCGAAATCATGCTGTAATCGTGGAGGTAAGTATCATGACGCCGCCGAACATTTTGATGATCATGACAGACCAGCAACGTCGGGATACGCTTGGCGTCTACGGCTGCGACTGGATTCCCACGCCTAACCTCGACCAGTTGGGCAATGCCGGAGCGGTCTTTGAGTACTGCACCGTCGACAACCCCGTCTGCACCCCTTCGCGCGCCAGCATTCTTACAGGCAAGCCTGTGCCGCTCCACGGGGTTGAGCGGGTGCATGACAATCTGCCCCCGGACGAAGTGCTTTTCACGGAACGACTGCGACAGGAAGCCGGGTACCGAACCGCGCTTTTTGGCAAACTCCACGTCAGCAGCCGTCTTAAGGAAGAGCACGAGCGGCACCCGCACGACGGTTTTGATATCTATGAATGGTGCCTGGAACCGTCGGTCGCGATGCAGAGCCCGTTCAACGGCTATACCGCTTGGCTTCGCGAAACCGCACCGGACTTCCTCGCTGCCCTTCAGCGCAACGGCCGCGGCGAGCTTCACCACCCGGAAGCCGTCCACATGAGCAAGTGGGCGGCCGATCGCACCATCGCTTTCATTCAGTCGATGAAAGCAGAACGGCAGCCGTTCTTCTGCCTGATGAGCCTTTTCGATCCCCATGATCCCTATGAGGATTACCCATCCACGTTCAGGAATCGAATAGATGCAGCGAAGATTCCAGATCCGATCCCCTCGCGCGCGGTGCAACCTGAATGCGTCCAGCGGGAGCGGCAAGGTTCCTATCTCGGGCGCTTTACGGATTTCTCGCCAGAAGAAATCCGCAAGATCCGCATCGGCTATGCCGTCTCGATTGCGTTCCTCGATGAGCAGATCGGTCGCGTTCTAAGGGCGCTGGACGATGCGGGGCTAACGAACGACACGCTTGTCATCTTCATGTCCGATCACGGCGACCAACTTGGCGACCATGGGCTCTTCGTCAAGGGAGTGGCACTCTACGAGCCTACGGTCGGGGTACCATTGCTACTGCGATGGCCAAACCGCATCGCGGCCGGCACCCGATGCACCGCGCTTGCACAGGGCCGCGACGTTGCTGCCACCTGTCTCGCGGCAGCCGGACTCAGCACGCAATCATGCCCGCAAAGCGAGGATCTCGTTGCCATGGCATCGCGGAACGCAACGAGGCGCAACAGCGCAATCTGCGCTTACCGCAACTCCGGCGTAAACGACACCGGCAGTTTTTGGGATCCATCGATGCAGGCGACCATGGCGCGAGACCAGCGCTTCAAGCTTACTCTCTACACCAGCGACGGCTCAAGCCAACGAGAGTTATTCGACCTCCACACCGACCCGCGGGAAACCGTGAACCTCTCAGGCGATCCCGCATACGCCGCCATCGAGCTCATGCTTCTCAACGACATCGCCTCGTTTGTCCACGATGAAGCAGCGGCGGCACCACCACGCGCAACATCCTCCATTCCCAATGCGACCCAGCGATTGCGAAACAAAATCAAATAACGTCCTCACACTTGATCATACGCAACCGATGGGCTTGCTCGTGGGCGTGGCGCGTTTGCCATCAGCGCGAAACGCAAGCATCACTCCACAAATGCCGGACGAGGTCTCCAAATTCATCCCTGCAATTCCGGAATTTCACTGTAAGCGGTGTTCTTGGACCACGGCCCATGGTGATCAGGCTCATGACTAGCTGTGTTGACAAAGTGGCTAAATGATCGGAACGGTGCCTTGATCAACCGAAGCAGGCAGCGATCAAATCATGCAAGTCTTAAGGCCCCGAGAGGCATTTCCAGAGTTAGGGACAGTCGCCAACCCCTCAGTGCTCTACGATGGTAAGGACGCCTACGTCTGCTATGAAGCCTCTCCCCAGTCGGGAAGTGGCAACGTGGTGCTCAAATTTCGGGACGTTATCGATTTTCGAATAACGCCGATGAACGTTGAAGGGCTGAAAGGGTGCAGGTATCCGGTCCATCCATGGGTGTTCAATGAAGTTATAGGCGGGGAGGAAACAACCGAGTGGAAGGTCCTAAATCCACGACTTTGGCTGATATCCTTCAATGACGTCATGATCGAAGTTCTCTTCGAGACGGTTTCCCTCGTAATCCATGATGCAGAAGGCGGGTCGCCCCGTGAGACCCTGCTGGGCGTTTTGCGATGATCGGCCGGACTAGCCGGTCAGAAAATCATCTGCATCAGCCGTCAAGGCGGGATGCCGCACGGCTGCGGGCCTTTTGCTTGCGGCGTAGGCCCATGGCAGTAGGTCATCAAGCTGGCTGTTCGGATGACCATTCACAATCTTGGTTAGCGCACCGGTAAGGTAGCTCAGCGGCTCAACATCATTGAGCTTGGCGGTTTCGATCAGGGAAGCGATGATCGCCCAATGCTCAGCGCGCCGGCATCGGAGCCCGCGAACAATGCATTCTTCCGATTGAGGGCGATCGGCCTGATAGAGCGTTCGACGGTGTTGGAATCGATCTCGGTGCGGCCGTCGTCGATGAAGCGGGTGAGGCCGTCCCAGCGCGAGAGCGTGTACCGGATGGCTTCGGCGAGCTTTGTCTTCTGGCTGATGAGAGCGAGCTGTTCGGTCAGCCATGGTGCGAGGCTGTCGATGATCGGACGGCTCTTGTCCTGCCGAACGGCGCGACGTTCCTCGTGGGTGAGACCGCGGATATCGTCCTCGATCTTGTAGAGTTCGGCGATGCGCCTGAGCGCTTCGCTGGCAATGGGCGCGGGACCGGCCGCCGCCAGTTCATAGAAGCGCCGACGCACGTGGCTCCAGCAGAATGCCAAAGACACACTGTTGCCGGCGGCGAGCGCTCGATAGCCAACGTATCCGTCGACCTGCAGAATGCCGACGAAGCCATTGAGATGCGCCATCGGCCGTTCGCTCTTGCGATCGGGCGCATAGACATAGACGACACCGGGCGGGTCGGCTCCCTGCCATGGCCTGTCGTCGCGAGCGTATGCCCAAAGCTGCCCGGTCTTTGTCTTTCCCCGACCCGGATCGAGCACCGGGGCGGTCGTCTCGTCGGCGAAGAGCTTGGACGAGGCCTTCAGGTGCTCGAGAAGCTTCTGGTGAACCGGGCGCAGATGCCAGGCGGCTCGACCGACCCAGTCGGCGAGCGTCGAGCGGTCCAGGTCGATCCCCTGGCGCTTGTAGATTTGCGCCTGCCTGTAAAGAGGCAGGTGATCGGCGTATTTGGAAACGAGCACCTGGGCAACGGTCGCTTCGGTCGGAATGCCGCCCTCGATCAGCCGCGCGGGAGCCGGAGCCTGGACGATGACTTCCTCACAAGCACGGCAGGCATATTTGGGACGGCGCACCACGAGAACACGGAACTGCGCCGGCACGATGTCGAGTTTCTCGCTGACGTCTTCGCCGATCCGGTGTAGGTCATTGCCGCAGCAGGGACAGTCATGGCTCTCGATATCGATGACCACATCGATGCGCGGCAGATGGGCGGGAAGAGCGCCGCGGTTTGTCCGCCGTTTGGCAGTCCGCTCCCGGCGCAGATCGCTCGATGCCTGCTCCTCACCTTCCAGACCGTCTGCCTCGACCTGTTCAGCTTCTTCGAGCCCCAGGAGAAGCTGATCTTCTGGAAGCGTCTCTGCGCGACGGCCGAAGCGATGGCGCTGCAATTCCTTGATGATCTGGCGCAGCCGAGCGTTCTCCGCCTCGCGCGAAAGCACCATGGCTTTGAGCGCGTTCAGGTCGTCGGGAAGCTCATCGGCGGTCATCGTCATGGAGCGACAACAGCATATTCCGGCGACCAAAACGAGGGCGTGGGTGAGCCTGATTCAATTGGTCGCGGCGGCTATCCCGCCTTCTCTGGAACCCGCGCCTCGACCAGCGCATGAACGCGCTTCCAATCCAGCCCCTCGAACAATGCCGAGAACTGGGCGGCCGTCAGGCGCATCGCACCGCCCTGCATTTTGGGCCAGTGGAACTCGCCATCCTCAAGCCGCTTGGACACCAGGCACATCCCGCTGCCGTCCCAGAAGACCAGCTTGATCCGGTCGGTCCGCTTGGCTCGGAACACGTAGATCGTGCCGGAGAACGGGTCAGCACCCATCTCTGCCTTGACCAACGCCGCCAGGCCCTCCGCACCTTTGCGAAAGTCGACAGGCCGGGTGGCGACCATGACCTTTACCGCTCCCGACGGCCCAATCACGACTGTGCCTTTACCGCCTGAATGACGGCGGCAATCGTAGCGGCGTCCGCGCCGGATGCGATCCTGACGATCGCGCCGCCGATCTCCAATTCGATTACGCCGCTGCTCGACTTCTTTCTCGATGCACGCGCCGGCTCTTTCGCCACAGGCTTCGTAGGCACATCCAGGACCGCTGGCGCAAACATCGGAACGTCCTCGACGACCGGCACAGCTTCGAGCGGCTTGCGGGCGAGCCGACGCCAGGTGAACAATTGCTGCGGGGTCAATCCATGACGCCGAGCCACGGCACAGACCTTCACACCCGGCTCATAACTCTCGGCGACGATCTGCGCCTTGCGCTCGTCGCTCCACTCGCGCCGTCGGCCGCTGCCCGTGAAAACCTCGAACCGGCGCGCCGGCTCTTCATCGCTAGATTTAAGCGTAAGCTGTGAAATCGACATATGTCCAAGCCCTCGTTCGGGCTCAACATCGTCAATCACGACGTGATCCGGAAGGTGGGCGCAAAACACCGCTTACATTTCACTCCATAGATGCAAGAATGATCGAGTGTTGAAGTGATGCAGTGATGCCGCTGACTTCGGCGCTTAAAGCGCTGCTTGATCTCATCCGATCAACTCAATGCTGAAGACCGGATTGCGCGACGTCACCTCAGACCGCGCTGGCGTCTGTGCGGCCTGAACCTCGACAGCGGCCGTGATCGAGTCAGATTGGGTAGGCGACAGTGAAGGTTCCCGAACCCAACTGGACCAGGCTGGGTAACGCATCACTAAGCGACGGGATGTCCAAGGAAAAGGTCATCTTTCCCAAACAAGAGGATACGCGGCTACACTCGCTGTGAAGCTGGAGACGCTTGCAGGTGTCCTACAGAGATGAATAGAGCTGCAGAGGGTGTCGGTCCCTGCAGCTCCGATCGCGACGTATTCTTCATTTAGCTTGGGGCTTACTCGCCCTGTTCCATCCAAGGGAACCGCTTCGAACGTCGCCTATCAATTAATATAGGGGCGGCGCGGGTGGATTCAAGCGGCGCGGCTACTGACGGTCGCTGTCCTCGAGCCGCTGGAGGTCTTGCGCTTGGTGATCGTTGCGCCCCGAGGTTTGCTCGGAGGCGGGTATTGACGGTCGCGCGCACGGCCTGCGCAAGACCCGCGCACAATTGCTGCCGAGAGCGGCAACAGCAACAGCGAACTCAAGGCGCGGTTCGGCTGGAGAAGCGATTCTATGGCGAACCATTACACCCGTAATGCCGACAAGAAACGCCTTGCGACGGGCGGCGGAGAAACTGAACGTGAACATCCTACCCCCTCACTTTGAACATGATGAGTATTAGAGGCGAAATCGCAAAGAAAAATCAATTGTTTAGAAATGCCAGACCTGAGAGATAGGTGACGTTTTGTACCGGAGACATGGGTAACACTTTCCGCTTTGGCGGAGGTGTTGATGCCGTGGAGAGAGACTTCGGTGATGGAGGAACGTCTGCGCTTTGTCGCCCGGATGCTGGAGGGCGAAGGCCTGAGCGATGTGTGCCGGGAGTTCGGCATCTCGCGCAAGTCCGGCTACAAGATCTTCAACCGTTACAAGGCCGACGGTCTGGAGGCGCTGACGGATCGGTTAATCGAGAAGCTCGGTGGTCAGACGCGTTCACCGCAACGTAACCGGTGTTTAGCCCCCACGTTGCCCTGTCTGGCGTGATCTGTGATCGGCTTTCCATGGAAGAACGAAGGGAGTTCCTCCATGGAGACTACGTTGGAGGTTCTCACAACCGCCAAAGCTACGGGTGAACGTCATCGGCAATGGCCGGAGGAGGTCAAGGCGCGGATCGTGTCGGAGAGTTTGCGGCCGGGCGTGACGGTGAACAAGGTGGCGGAGCGTTATGGGCTGAAGCCGAACCACCTGTCGTCGTGGCGCACGATGGCGCGGCAGGGCAACCTGGTTTTGCCCGCGCCCGAGGATGCGGCGATCTCGGTCGCAAACGTGAGGAAACGTCGGGGCTGGATTTGGCGCGGGTCCGACGAGCGATGCGCGAGCAACGCAAAATGCGAATTACATATACGGACCAAAACGGGGCTGGGTCGGAGCGGACCATCTGGCCGATCATGCTCGGCTTCGTCGAGTCGCGGCGGTTTATTGTCGGATGGTGCGAGTTGCGTCAGGACTATCGTCTTTTCCGTGCAGATCCATCGCGAACGTCTCCTTCTTGGACGATCGCTACTCCCGCTACCGCCGTCAGCTTGTCAAGGAATGGCGGACCCAGGAAGAACTTCGACGCAAGAGACGGTAGTTCGCCCCACGTGCCAAGGAGTCCCGAAAACGGGGCAGGAATCGCCTGATGGTTGCCGCGACGGGAAAATACCGTTCGCGGTGCCATCGCACGTAAAGCTTGGCCTGCTTCCTGAGATGTTCGCTATTGGGCATGGGCGCACACGAACTTTGGTCTTGACGTAGGCGGGCAAGGCCTCTCCGGAACGTTTCCAATGGGTCGAAAGCGGAGCCCACTCGGGGTACGCACTCGTCGGGGAACACAAGCGGTAGCAGAATTCGGTTACCATCGAGAGAACGCCTCGATGCGCTGTTTCGGGAATTGATTTGCCGGGCAGTCCTTCCGAGCAGATATTGGTCGCGCAATCTTGGGAGAGATTTGCCTGGTATCAGGATGCGAGGAGGCTTCAATGAAGATTCATGATCTCCTGCAATCTGCAGGGGTGCCTGCGCTTGTCTTCGTTGGCCTGGGTGCTGGTGCCGCGGCGGGCGCTCTTGGGGTGACTGAAACCAACACTCCCGTGGAAATTTCTGCAGCCCCGCATTGTCTTGTCGCCGCCATTCCTACCCAAGTCCAAGAGGCGATCAGGGCATACGAGGAGGCAGACCCGCCTCTCTGGACCGATCTCGGTTCGCTGACCTCTCGGGTCACCACCATAAGCAAGGATGCGCAGAGCTACTTCGACCAGGGTCTCAGGATGGCCGTCAATTTCAACCATGCGGAAGCGAGACGCGCTTTCCGCATGGCGCAACGCCTTGATCCGAATTGCGCCATGTGCTTCCTCGGTGAGGCGCTAGTGCTCGGACCGAATATCAACGTGCCCATGGACCCGACGGCAACAGCGCCAGCTATCGCTGCGCTCAAGAAGGCGCAGAGCCTCGCCTCCGGAGCGAGCGAGAAGGAAAGGGATTTGATCGAGGCGGTGGCCACCCGCTACTCGGACGATCCAGCGGCGGAACGGACCGAGCTCGACGCTGCCTTCGCGGACGCAACGGCTGCCCTGTCGGACAAGTATCCGGACGATCTCGAACTGGCTGCGCTGGCCGCCGAAGCGGGAATGGACACCCAGCCCTGGGATTATTGGGAGCCGGGCGGCAAAGAGCCCAAAGGACGGACGGCCGATGTCCAGAAGCGCTTGGAAGCTGTCCTCGCCAAGGCCCCTGACCACCCCTGGGCGATCCACCTCTACATCCATCTCGTGGAGGCATCGGACCGGCCCGAGCGCGCCGAGCCTTACGCCGATCGGCTCGCCGCCCTGATGCCGGGAGCCGGGCACATCGTCCACATGCCCAGCCACATCTACTATCGCCTCGGCCGCTACGTCGACTCATTCGCCATCAACAAAACAGCCTCCAAGGTCGACGAGGCGTATATCTCGCAGACAACCGCGATGGGCGTGTATCCGATCGGCTACTACGCCCATAATGTGCACTTCGTGCTGGTGTCGGCGCAGTTGATCGGCGATAGGCAGGCCGTACTCGCCGAGGCCGACAAGCTCGACAAATGGCTGAGTAACGAGATCGCCGCCGAGATACCCCTCGTGCAGCCCGTCAAGGCGGCCCCGTACTTCGCCTGGGCGCAGTATGCCGATGTGGAGAAGATTCTGGCCTTGCCCGAGCCCGCTGGCGCGCCACCCTACGTTAAGGCCATATGGCACTACGCGAGAGGGGTCGCCTTGGCCGGGACAGACACCGCTGGCGCGCGCAGGGAGGCCGACGCCATTCAGCGCATTGCACAAGAGACCAACTGGTCTGACCTGGACGCCTGGGGTGTTCCCGTCCGGCCAGTTCTCGAGGTGGCCCAAGGCGTCGTTCTGGCGCGCGTCGCGCAGGCCGAGGGCGACAACACCGCCGCCATAGACCTTTGGCGCAAGGCTGCTGAGGCCGAGGAGACCATCCCCTACATGGAACCGCCTTTCTGGTACTACCCGGTTAGGCAGTCGCTCGGCGCGGCGCTCTTGAAAGACGGCCAGCCGGAAGAAGCCGAGAGGGAGTTCAATGCCGCACTTGATCGCGCCCGAGGCAGCGCCTGGGCGCTCTACGGCCTCGAGCAGGCGGCCAAAGCCAGAGGCAATGCGCCTGCCCAAAGCAAGGCTGCCGCAGAACGCGCGAAGGCTTGGCGCGGCAGTCCCGAGCTGTTGAACCTGGAGCGGCTGTAGGCGTTTTGCCGCTGCTGTCGCATCGAAAGGGGCGGTGGGTTCGGACAACCGACCTATTGATGGCCAGGCTCAAAGGAGTGAACGGGTTTGGGCATCAGAAAGCTTGCAGCCCAGGCGCGCATTGAGAATCGAGACGCGCTCGTTCGCGAGTGGCCTCGGTTAACCGAGGCTTCCAGCGAAGCGCTCGGGCCATCTCTCGCGCTGGAAGACCTCGACAACGAAGTCCACGAAGGCCCGTGTCTTAGATGGCAGCAGGGTTCTGCTCGCGTAGTAGATGGAGATCGGGCCTGCGTCCGCGTACCAGCTGGGGACCAGCCGGACGAGTTCGCCGCGCTCCAGATAGGGCAGCGCGTCAGGCTTGGCGATCATCGTGACGCCGAGTCCAAGACGGGCCGCCTTGCACATCGCCGCCGGGTCGTTGACCACCACCCGCTCGTTGAAGATGACGGCCTGCTCCTCGCCGGATGCGTTCCGCATCTGCCACTGGCGAATCTTCCCCGTGCGCAGCGACCGCATGACGATGCCGTCTAGTACCGCCATGCCTCCAGGATCGTGCGGCGGCACCTTTCCTTCCATGTAGGAGGGCGAAGCCACGGCGATGATGTGAGCCGGCGCGAGCGTTCGCGCGATCACACCGGATGTCAGCTCGAAGCCACCTCCGATCGCCGCATCGTACCCTTCGGCAATGAGATCGACCTGCCTGTTCTCGAACATCCACTCGGGCCGGATCAGCGGATAACGCTCCGCGAATTCGGGCAGCAGCGGCAGGATGTAGCCGATCCCGAACGTCGGACTCATGCTCACCTTCAGCGTGCCCGATGGTGCGGATTGCTCGGCCGAAACATCGGCGATGGCACTCTGCAGCGCCGCCAGGTTGTCCCGGATTGAATGGAGGAACCGCTCGCCCGCCTCGGTCAATGTCAGGCTCCGGGTGCTTCGGTGGAAAAGTCGGACGCCCAGATTGTTCTCGAGGACCGCGACGTTGCGGCTTACCGCGGCGGGCGTCATCGAGAGCCGCCGCGCTGCGGTAGAGAAGCCGCCGAGTTCCGCGCTGCGGACGAAGGATTCCAGGTTTGCCAGGGTCTCCAAACTCTCACCTTCAAGGAACTGTTGAAATTCAATAAAGCCATTACCGACTAATCACAAGGCAATCCGCGAGCGATATTCACTCCATCGAAACACGAAACCTTGGAGTTGTCGCAATGACAAAGGTGAACGAAAAACTCTCCGGCAAGACGGCACTGGTCACAGGCGGCTCGCGTTCCATCGGCGCGGCCATCGCCAGGCGGCTCGCGGCCGATGGCGCGGCCGTCGCCATCACCTACAGCGCCTCACCGGACAAGGCGGCCGCGGTCGTCAAGGAGATCGAGGAAGCGGGCGGTCGCGCCATCGCCATTCACGCCGACGCGGGCGATCCCGCAGCCGTTCGCGCCGCCGTCGCCAAAGTCGAGGAAACCTTCGGCTCGCTTGACATTCTGGTCAACAATGCCGGGATCGCCCTCGGTGGCCCGATCGAGGAGATCAAGTTCGAGGACTACGAACGGATGATCGCCGTGAACGTGACAGGCGTCTTCGTCGCCACGCAGGAAGCGGCGCGCAAGATGAAGCCCGGCGGCAGGATCATTCACATCGGCTCGTCGATGTTCCGTTACGCTGCCTTCCCGACGGCGTCGCTCTATACCCTGACGAAGGGCGCTGTCGCGGGTTTCAACCGCAGCCTCGTCCGCGACCTCGGCCCCAAGGGCATCACCGTCAACACCGTGCATCCCGGCCCGACCGACACCGACATGAATCCGGACGGCGGCCCGGTTTCGAAGGTCGTCGGTCCCGGCATGGCTATCGGCCGCTACGGCAGGGACTACGAGATCGCGAGCGTCGTCGCCTATCTCGCGAGCCCCGAGGCGGCCTTCGTCACCGGAGCCGACATCGTCGCCGACGGCGGCTTCACTGCCTGACCTCGAAATACCATCACTCAAGAAGGTTCAAGACAATGTCCATCGGTATCATTGGAGCCGGGCAGATCGGTTCTGCGTTCGCCCGAGCACTCGCGAAGAACAGCATCGGCGCGACGATCGCGAACAGCCGCGGCCCGGAAACGCTCGGGGAGCTCGTCAAGGAACTCTCTCCGCACCTCAAGGCGGGAACCATCGCCGATGCCGCCAGCGCCGACATCGTCCTCGTCGCCGTGCCGTGGTCGCAACTTCCGAAGGCTCTTGCAGGCCTCCCCGACTGGAATGGCCGCATCGTCGTCGACGCCAACAACCCGATTGAAACGCCGCTGTTCCAGCCGGCGGAACTGAGCGGCCGTCTCTCGACGGACATATTCACGGAACTCGTCCCCGGCGCGCGCGTCGTCAAGGCGTTCAACCACCTGCAACCGCATCTGATCTCGGGTGATCCCAGAGCCGAAGGCGGCAACCGCATCCTGTTCTACTCGGGCGACGATGCTATGGCTAAGGCGGAAGTGGGAGCGCTGATCGGCAGGCTCGGCTTCGCAGGCATCGACCTCGGTCCCGTCGCCGTCGGCGGCAGGCTCGTGCAGTTCCCCGGCGGCCCGCTCGCCGCGCTCAACCTGGTGAAGTTCGACTGACCGCACGCCATCAAACAAAACAATACAGAGGAGATCAGGTGAGCAGCCTCTTACGTCCAACCAGTGCCTCACTCTGGCAGACCTGCCTTGACGTAGCCATCGATGAAATGCTGGCGGTCTGCATCGTTGCGGAACGGCGTCCCTCCCCACTGCCGGGCCGAAAAATTCGGAAATTCCGAAAGGAATTCCCTCCCCGGGCCGCGCGCTTCCGCAGTTCTCCCCAGTTGCGCGAGTGCGGCGAGATTGCGTTTTGCGCCCGGTCCACCCGCCTGTGGATGGCGGAGCGTTTCGGCAGCACCCTGATACGAGAATACTACTTTACCGGGCCACGTGTGATGGTCGTAAGTTCCGCGATCACGTCAAACGCCTTGATGCTCAACGTCGGGTCGCCTTTCATCTCCGCAATAATTGGCCCGTCCACGAAGGCTTGCACTGCGGCGTCATCTTCGAACAGGTAGACCCCGCCGGCTTCGCTTTGTGCCTCATTTATAATCCAGACCTTCCAGCGCAGGCCAGGTATGTCCGCGATGGGTTGAGCATAGGGCAGGTTTTCTTGCTCATACTCGGCCCTCGGCCCGTTGAGCTTGTAGTTGATTTGCAGAATTTTGGCCGACATGTCTTTCCTCCCTTTTTCTCTGTAGTAGGCGTTGCACGGCCACAAGCGACCCTCCACGCATCCCCTTGTTGCGCTCCTTCAAGATACCACCTCAAGCGGCACCGACGCGAGGGTACATCGGCGTTCCGCTCGCGCATCTTGCGTTGGATTTCCGTTGCGCAGAGGACACCGGGGCGTCCACATGCAATGACGATTGAAGAGTCGGCAACTTTCAGGTGCCGACCGGGCTACCATGGCGTCAGCGTAGCAAATGCGGTAGACTTTCCTCTAATCCGTCCACGTGCGCAACGCAGGGGCTGGATGATGCCCGTTTCCAAGCGAGAACTGACAGCCGCGTCTGCGGAGGTGTCATTATGCCTGCCACTCTGGTCGCACACGCAGCAAGACTTGGAGTTGCTTGCCCAGATTTCGGAGAGGAACGTGCGAGACGCTCCTTGTCATGAAATGCAGTTGTGCCGACCCCCCCTTCGCAAAAGACCGCAAACATCTCTTCAGCATCGTTCCACTGGTTGCGGTCATTCTTTGTCTTGGGATTACGGCGAGCGCAGTCAACGCAGGACCTTTACACGACGCCGCGCGGGAGGGCGATCTCGACGTGATCAGCCAGCTCTTGTCTCAAGGCGTCGATGTCAATAGCCGCGACGAGAGTCGCGAGACAGCCCTGATCGAAGCTGCGCTTTCCGGCCAGGCCAGGATCGCCGCCGTGTTGATCGAGGCCAGCGCAGACATCGAAGCCCGCAATGACCGCGGCTTCACCGCGTTGCATGCGGCGGCGTATTCCGGAAGTGTGGAATAGCCGCGTATCCTACCACGTCGAAGGGCGGCAGACACCGCAACCCATACACGCCACCGCACGTCCTGAATGCACTTGGCGAAAGTCACGCATCCGAAGGCGTGACCGCGTGCGCCCGGGTCACGCCTGCCGCGAACGAGACCTTGTTTTAGCAATGGTAGGTATTGCGATAGAATGTCGGCCGAATGACCTCGTCCATTCGGAAGGGCAAATGGAGCGCAGGCTTGCCGCCGTCATGATTGCCGACGTCTCCGGCTATGGCCTGCTCAGCCAAGCCGACGAGGAAGGCACTCGCGCGTGCTTCCAGGCCGATCTGCACAGCGTATTCGAACCAAGGATCGCCGCGCACGGTGGGCGCTTGATCAAAACCATGGGCGACGGCCTGCTGGTCGAGTTCCACAGTGTCGTCGAGGCGGTTCGCTGTGCGGTGGAGGTGCAGCGCGCGAAGTCTGAGAGTCGCGGCGTCGAGGGGCACAGGCTGGAATTCCGTATCGGCATCAATCTCGGCGACGTTATCGTCGAGGACGACGACATCCAGGGTGATGGCGTCATCATCGCCGAGCGCCTGCAGAGCCTGGCCAAGCCCGGTGGGATCGTCATCTCGGGCACGGCTTACGATCACCTTGGGAAGCACCTCGACGTCGGTCTTGTCTTTCTCGGCGAACAGCGCCTCAAGCATATCGACAAGCCGGTGCGGACCTACCGCCTCTTGCTGGATGAAACTCGTACGGCCGACAGCAAAACCGCCCTCGGACATCGCACACGGCGCTGGTCAACGCTCACAGCGTCCGCTGTGGCGCTCGGCATCACTGTCGGTGGTGTTTCTTGGTGGCGGCCGTGGGAGCCGGCCGTGGTACCAGCCGCAGCCCATCGCCCGGACCTGATCCCGCCGGACAAGCCGTCGATCGCGGTGCTTCCGTTTGCCAACGTCAGCGACGACCCCAGGCAGGAATATTTCGCCGACGGCATGACCGACGGCCTTGTCACCGAACTGGCCCAGCTATCCGGTTTGTTCGTCATCGCGCGCAACTCGACGTTCACCTACAAGGGCAAGGCGGTTGCGCCCAGGCAGGTCTCCGAGGAGCTCGGTGTCAGATATGTCCTCGAAGGCAGCGTACAACGCGCCGGAGAGCAACTCCGCATCAATGCCCAGCTCATCGACTCGCTCAGCGGAGGACACGTCTGGGCCGGAAAGTTCGACGGCACGCTCGCCGATGCCTTTGCCCTGCAAGACGAAGTGGCGCGCGGTATTGCCGATGCGCTGGCACTTCGGTTGACGCCGGACGAACAGATGGACTTCGGGCGCAAGGAAACGACGGTCCCGGCTGCGTTCGATGCGTTCCTGCGCGGCTGGGAGCATCACCGACGCACGACGCCAGAAGACTTCGCCAAGGCGGTGCCCTATTTCGAGCAGGCGATCGCGCTCGATCCGGAATACGGACGCGCCTATGCCGCGGCAGCCATGGTGTACGCACGCATTTACGTATGGCGTTGGCATTACCGTCTGGGTATCTCTCGGTTCGAAGCCAGAACCAAGGCAACGCAGTATCTCCGGGCCGCGCAGAAGCACAAGACGGCGTTGGCGCATCAGGTCGCCGGACTTCTCTCCGAAGCCGACTGGCAGCACGCCCAAGCACTCGCCGAACTCAAGGAAGCTATTACGCTCGAACCGGGAGACTCCTGGAGCTACGCGCTGATGGCATTCGTCCTCACCTCCGCCGGCCGCCCGGCGGAGGCCATGCCCTATATCCGCACCGCAATCCGGCTCGATCCGCACTATCCCTCGTTCTTCATGCACGTCCTCGGATTGACGGAGTTCGGCCTGCAGAATTTCGAGGCGTCAGCAGCGGCTGCCGAGAGCAGCACCAAGCTCAATCCCGAAGATGAGGGTGCCTTTCTTCTGCTCGCCGCTGCCTCCGGACACCTCGGTCTCCGACCGGAAGCCGAAGCCGCAGTCGCCCGCTTCAACGCGCTGCGGGTCGGGCGTGGTGGAATTGCGGCGACCATCTCAACTTGCCCTCCGCTCGACCTCGCGAGGCCGGAGGACAGCGATCGGCTCTATCAGGGACTCCGCCTGGCCGGAGTGCCCGAGACCGTGCTGGACAGCGACTTCAGCGACAGGAACAGATTGACCGCCGACGAGGTCCGTTTGCTGTTCTTTGGACATCGGCTGCGCGGACGCATGTTGGACTCTGGCGAGGAACACGAGGCGATCATTTCAACTGAGGGCACAGGCACGCTATCGGGAGGCTGGGCCTCCATCGGCGGTGGTCGCATGGCCGACGTGGAGGTCCGATTCCAGGGGGACGAGGTCTGCTTCCTGTGGCGCAAAACCGCGAGCCTATGCGGTATGGTGCTACGAAACCCCGGAGGACTGAGCCCCAAGGGGAACGAGTTCATCTGGGTCCATGGCGACAGGGCCTTCACGTTCTCGCAGGTGCAGTGAATTTAGGTGGACGATTTGGGCACTGGTGAAGCCGCTCCGTGTCTGACGTCCGGTATGTGCTCCCGCACCTCTGTCGATGTAAAGGTAGAGTCAGAGCGTTCGGTACATGACCAAGGCGTCGACATAGCCCTTTGCAGGATGCAGGAATGCACCAGGAAGGTGTCCCACTTCCTCAAATCCGAGCGATCTCCATAAACGCACAGCGCGTTCATTTGTACTAATCACAAAATTGAACTGCATGGCACGGAAACCCCGTTCTCTTGCGCGGTTGAGCGAATGCGCATGCATCTCTCTCGCCACACCACGCCCGACGGCAGCCGGATCAGTCATGTACCCACAATTGCAAACATGGCTTCCGCCACCAGCCTGGTTTGCCCTGATATAATACGTACCAACGACCGCTCCATTCTCTTCGGCTACAAATGTCTCGCGATCCTTACCGAGCCAGTAAGCGAGCGCTTCATCCCTACTCAAATTGCGGTCTAGTGCGTACGTCTCTCCCGCCCTTATGACGGGGCCAATGATCCGCCAAATGGCATCTTGATCTAGATCGGACGCTCGACGGATTTCCATCCCGCAAATATAACGGTGAATAAATACTTCTGGCAACGCCAAGGGCGGCAGCAAACGCGACCGCATAGCGCCAACAGTACTGCGAGCAGTTATGTCGGGAAGCCCGCTTTGCGCAGACCCTCCTCCAAGTTGAAGGGAACATAAGCGCCTCCTAATAATCGTAGGTCCGAGCTTTGCCAGCCTTCTGAGGTTTCGCGCGGTGGCTGCGACCCGGGAAGCGAATTGGGTCTGGCGGTTCTTGCTACCTAATGTCGGATTTCTTCCAGGAGCCAATCCCTGAATACGCGAATTTTGCGGGAGTGTTTTCGTTCTTCCAGATAGACAAGCCAGAGGCTGGACCCGGTGCGGGCGACGACATTGAAAAGTTGCACCAATCGTCCGGCCTTGATGTCCGGCGCGAAGAACGCCGGCGTAAGCAACGCAACGCCTTGTCCCGCGATCGCGGCCTGGCTGACCACTATCTACGTGTTGAAATAGACCGACGAAGAGCTTAACGGCTCCGGAACCGCAACGCCGGCAGCTTTGAACCACGCTCGCCACCAGTCATCATCCCTTATCAACGGCAGATCAAGGAGATCGGAAGGTGCGGAGATGTTGCCCGCGCGCGCCAGGAAGTCTGGACTACAGAATGGAGCGAACTCCTCCGCCATCAGCTCGTGGGCCATCAGACCGGGCCACCGACCGTTGCCCGCGCGAATACCGACGTCAAACGGCTCGCGCGTGAGATCGACCACGCGGCTCATGGCTTCCAGCCTCAATTCAATATCGCGATGGGCGGTCCGGAATGCCCCGAGACGCGGTGCCAGCCAATTGGTCGCGAAGGTATGGATCGCGGTAATGGAGAGTACGTTCGCGGATGTCCGTGGGATGGACACGCGAAACGCATGTATGGGCCTGGCCATGTTCTTTAGCGCTTGAGGTCCCATGTCCACGTATGGCAGAGGCAGCTGTCGTTCGACGTGCTCGTAAACGCCATTGGATAGGCAAATTCCCCCGGGCTCGGCCAAGGCCTCGAGACGCACGGCAATGTTCACGCCGTCGCCGAAAAGGTTGCCGCCGTCGGCTATCACGTCACCGAAGTTGATGCCTATCCGAAATTCCATGTGGTGGTTTTCCGGCAGATCGAGAGAGCGCTCAGCTAGGTCGGTCTGAATTTCGATTGCGGCCCGCATCGCCTCGACCGGACTGGCGAACTCCGCCAGCACGCTGTCCCCTGACCCTGAGAAAACCCGGCCGCGGTGCCTTTCGATCCGCTCCGCGATAACAGCTTGGCAGGTGAGGAAGGCCGCATGCGTACGCTCCTCATCGAGCTCCATGAGGCGGCTGTAGCCGACAACATCGGCAGCGAGGATGACGGCTAGGTGGCGCTCCATAACGCGAAGCAGGATAGCTAAGGGACGGCGGAAACGCCATCAGTACGGAGAAGCGCTACGTAGATCGCTGGACACTTATCCCTGCCCTCGCCATCCCGCGCATGGTCTTTCACGGCAGGTTAGGTGGCGCGATGAACTGGTAATACGCCCACACCACGGCCAACCCCGCAATCACCGCGACCCAGGTGAGCGCTTTCCGCTGCCTTGGACTGACCCTCCTTGGCTCCTGCTTGGGTTTTCGTCTTTCAAACTTGATAATGTTGTCGTCGCTCATGTAGCCCCCTTCGGTCGGCGATGGACCTCATAGCACATGGAGATGTCACCAGCGAACTGGCGGGAGTACGATGGTTCGGCTTGAGCACAGACTAGCGAATCTTGGAACCGAACCAGGTCTTGAAGTGCGCGGCGTCCAGGAGTGTCAATCGGCACTGAAAAATTGCACGCCGAAACACATCACGCTGTAGAAGACGGGAAACATAATCCAGAACAGAACGGAAGCCGCGGCGGGCAGCAAGGAGGACCGCATAGGCGACTGGGTCTGCCTCCGCGGTGGCGAGGTCATAACAGAGATCGCGGACGTTTCCCGTTACGGCGGCGAGTTCGTCGATCAGACTGGCTCGGGCGGGAAAGCAGCGTTTCGCGAAAGCGACGTCGTATCCCATGTATATGGCTCCCATGCCTTGCCGCGCCACGGCGGCCTGGCAGCCTTCCGTCGGCAGCGCATCATGCGCCAACGCTCCGGTTTTGGGGTGTAAGTTACAGTAACACCGAGGTGGCGGCTTTCGCCGGGACGCCTTTTTCCCGATGCGAGGCACGTCGCCCCAACCTGCCCCACACAGAGCATACGAGATGTTACGGGTGTCCGACGCCGAGTCCGTATAGGTTCAGGACGTCACGTCAAAACGCCGGACCCTTGCGGTCGCAACCGATGGAGCTTCCTTTGAAACGCATCCTCTTCATTGCCGCCACGCTCGCGCTCGCCACCACCGTCGCCCATGCCGGAGACCCGATCGTCGGCAACTGGAAGACGGAGCTTGGCGACACCGCCGCGATGTAGAAGTCGGTGTCGCCTTAGGTTGCCAATTGCAACCAGCCTGTGGAATTCGACTCTTGCGCTCGAGCGCGGTGCGGTGCCGGTGGGGGTGCAACTGAGCGCGGCTAGGCATGTGCACCATGAAAACAGGAGCGGCCGAGCAACTGGCGGGAGCTTCACGTTCAGCGCCGATAGAATAGGCATTTGCGAAATTGCTTTATTTTTATGCAAACCTGATCTATACATTTCACAGTCGATGCGACTTCCTCCCACGCATCGCGGGGTAACGCGTCCCGATCTCGCCGGTCGCCCTCTGCGGCAGGCTTTTCTTCTGAACACAAAGCCGGCCTGCGGATTTTGGCCCAGCTTCACGGGCGTCACTCTCCCGTGGCGTAAGCGTCTCCGGATATCGCCGGATGCATTTGCAACACTTGTATCCAAGATCAGAAATTTGACGGCAGAGCCGGGGTTTCTTTTTCGGTGCGCATGTTCATTTGGCACCGAGCCCGCGCGAGAGATGAATGCGGGATCCATTTCGCACGGGCGTTCCGCTACGTCACCGCCACTTCGGCGCCCGCCTGGCATTGTGCAGTAGCTCCCGGGATGTGGCGAACGCGCCAAAGAGGAGAGTTAGTCGCCGTTCTTCTTCATCGCACAAGCGATGCCGTCGGCAAAACTCGTGGACAGACCAAACCTTTGTGGCGGTGTGGTTCGGAAGCTTATCCGCTTCTACTCGCTCCGTCATCTTGCTCCTCCCAAAGCGTTGGACGCCAGGGTATGCTACTAAAGTCTAATGAAGCAAGAGATAAAACGAAGACGTACGGCGTTTGCTCATTGTCCTCGCGCTCTCCTCCTCTGGCGACGGGCGATCATGCGGCCGGTTCCCCTCAGTGGTTGAGCTGGCCGCTTCCTGTTCCGACATCCTTGACGGGGCGGTTGCCGCGTCTTTGCCCGTATAGCGGAAGTGCGGTCTGCCCGCATCCAGGATGCGTCTTGCCCTCACGGACGACAGTATCGCCGACTGCGCCATAGCGGATCTCCACCGATCGGCGCGGCGCGCTGAATCGATCCTTGGCGATCGCCGATCTCAGTCGGCTTCATGCTCGGCATGTTGCAAATCGATTTGCAAAACGATTTGCAAAACGATTTGCGATCGCGTATTCAATAAAACATGACAACGATTGCCAAAGTCGCGAAACGAGCGGGCGTATCTCTGACCACGGTCTCTCATGTGTTGAATCATGCAGACCGCGTTTCAGCGGAAATGCGTCGGAGGGTGGAAGCGGCGATAGCCGAGCTAGGTTACGTACCGAACCCCCAGGCACAGAGCCTGCGCACGGGGCGGACCAACCTGGTGGCAATGCTGATCCCGGACATCCGCAACCCCTTCTATCCGGAACTCGTAAAAGCGGCGCAATCGGATCTCGATGCTACGGGGCTGGATCTTCTGATCTTCAACACCGACGTTCCCGGCGGCCACTCGCAGGAGCACAGCCGCCAATATCTGAAACACATACGCAACCGCCGGATCGACGGGTTGATCGTCGGCGATTTTGCCCTGCATGGCATGCACGACACATTGATCGGCATAGACGTCCCCACCGTCTTCATCGGCGACCTGCCAAATGCAGCCGTCGACAGCGTCAAGATCGACGATTTCGGCGGCGGCCACCAGATGGGCGCTTACCTCGCCAAGAAAGGCCACAAGCGCATCGCCCATGTCACGGGCCCGTCTTTTTTTGCCGAGGCCATGGCAAGAGCGGCGGGTTTCGAGCAGGGACTGCGCGATCACGGCGTGGAACCGCTCGCCGAGCTGCGGCGCGAAGGCACCTATCTTAGTCCGTCAGGCCAGGAAGCCGTCCAATGGCTGCTAGCGACCCATGGCGATCGCCTGCCTTCAGTCATTTTTTTCGGCAATTATCTCATGGCGATGGGAGCGATCGCTGAATTCCATGATCGCGGCGTCCGCATTCCCGAAGACGTGGCGATTGCCGTTTTCGGTGATCAGCCACAGCTCGAATATGTGCGGCCGCGGATAGCGCGTGTCGGCAACGCCCCTTCGCTGCTTGCCCACCGAGCCACCGCCATGCTGCTCGAACGCTTGTCGGGCGAGTACTCAGGGCCGCCTCGCTCAGAGGTGATCCCCTGCATCCTTCACGCCTTCGATACGGCGTAAGGCGAAGCCGCCCTCCGGAGAGGAGCCGGGGGCGTTTACCAGCAAAAACCGGGAGGAAGTAATGAGTGACAAAGAGAAGGCTTTTCCGACGCTGACCCGCCGCGGCCTGCTAAAGGGCGGTGCGGCGGTAGCTGGAGGCATCGTCGGCCTCGGCGGATTTCCCTACATCAACCGCCTGGCCGTACGGGCACAGGAAACGCCGCTGAAATTCTGGCAGTTCTACGCGCCCGGCGGACCGGTGGCGAGCCAGGTTGAATGGTTCGAAAAGACGGTCGCGGATTGGAACGATAGCCATCCGCAGAAGATCGAACTCGAGTTCATTCCGAACTCCGAGTATATCAGCGGTCCGAAACTGGCAACCGCCTTTGCCTCCGGCGAAGGGCCCGACATCTTCATCATTTCGCCGGGCGACTTCCTGCGCTACTACAATGGCGGCGTCCTCAAGGATCTAACCCCCTTCATCGATGAAGCGGCCAAGGCGGACTTTCCCGAAAGCGTCATCGCCAACCGCATGGTGGACGGCAAGATCTTCGGCATCCCGATGGAAGTCGAGCCGATGGCCATGTACTATTCGGTCAAGGCCTTCGAGGAGGCTGGCCTCAACGAGAACGACGTTCCCAAGACATGGGAGGCGTTGCTGGAGGTCGCCAAGAAGCTCACGACTCCCGAGCGCTTTGGGGTGATGTTCGAGACCCAGCCGGGATACTACCAGAACTTCACGTGGTATCCCTTCCTCTGGCAGGGCGGCGGCGAATTCCAGACCCCTGAGGGCAAGAGCAGCTTCGATTCGCCGGCAACGGTGCAAGCGCTCAAATTCTGGCAGGATGCGATCAACAGTGGCGCGGCGCCTCGCCAGATCATGGGTGCGGGCGGACACGATACCATTGCCAACCTCGCATCCGGCTATGTCGCCATGCAAAACGTCGGCATCTGGGGCATTTCACAGCTTCAGAGCAATGCCAAGGATTTCCAGTATGGCGTCTTCCGGTTGCCCACGCCGTCGAACGGCAAATATGTGACCGTGGGTGGCGGATGGGCATTCGTCGCCAATGCCAAGGGCCGCAACTCCGACGCGGCGGGCGAATTCTGCGCCTGGGCCCTCGCCTCCATGGATCAGGGCTCTGTCGACCGGGTCGCCACCTGGTGCACCAAGGGTAAATCCGACATGCCGCCGCGCAACAGCGCGCTGAAGGCTGGCGGCGGGGCGTTCTCGACAGGTATGATCGGCAAATTCGCCGAGGAGATCCATCCGGGAACCCGGGCGGAGCCGCGCGTTCCGCCGGAGGTCTACAAGATCATCTCCGATGCGATCCAGCAGACGCAGTTGGGTGGCGCCGATCCGCAAGCCACCGCGACGTCCGCCTCTCAGCAGCTCGACGCGTTCCTTTCGAGCTATCAAGGCGCGCCGATCCTTTGACGGCCAAACCGGCGGCCGCACACCATGCGGCCGCCTCAGCAAGCTGGACATGACGTTATGACAACGATTGCCGAAACGGCCGCGCGGCGCAGGCACGCCGGCCGAACCCGCCTTTCCGCCAAGCATCGCGAGTGGATCGCGGGCTACCTCTTCGTGTTGCCCGATGCACTGGGACTGCTCGTCTTTCTCGGCGTGCCGATGGCACTATCCCTCGTGCTCAGCGTCTTCGAGGTAAACGGGTTCGGCGGTTATTCCTTCGTCGGCGCAAAAAATTACCTCCGCATGTGGAACGACCCGCTGTTCTGGAAGGGAGCGAGGGTCACCGCGCTCTACGCCATCATGCTGGTCCCGCTGCTCTACGTATGCGGACTGGGCCTTGCCCTTCTCGTGCAGCGCACCGACCGCTTCAACGCCGTCATGCGCTCGATGTTCTTTGCACCGCACATGGTCAGCCTCGTCGTCGTCGCGCTCGTCTGGCAATTCATGGTGGTCGACAAGATCGGCGTGATCAGCAGACTGACCGCCGCGCTCGACATCGGCGGCTTCTCTTTCCTCGGCGATCCCAACTTCGCGCTCATCACCATCGTCCTGGTCAGCGTCTGGTTCCTGATGGGGTTCTACATGCTGATCTTCCTGGGCGGTCTGCAGGACATTCCCCGCCAATATTACGAAGCGGCGATGATCGACGGAGCCGGCGCTATCGCCCGCTTCTGGTTCATCACGCTGCCGCTTCTCAAACCGACGAGTTTTTTCGTGGTCATGGTGTCCATGGTTGCGGCCGTCGCGGGCGCACAGGCCTTCGACATCATCTACGTCATGACCAAGGGCGGGCCGGCCAACGCCACGTCGGTGCTGATCGTCTACATCTACCAGCAGGCTTTCGGTTTCGGCGCCTTCGGCTACGCAGCTGCCATGGCCTCCATCCTGGTCGTGGCGCTCATGCTCGTGACGGCAGTTTTCTTTGCGCTGACCCGGGGAGGACGTTTCAATCATGAGCAGTAAGCGCCCCCAGCCCTATTTCTCCAGATCACAGGTCACGCTGGTCCGGGGCCTCTGGATGGTGGTGACGGCCATCCTCGCGGTCATGACGCTCTTTCCGCTCCTCTGGATGGTGTCGATCGCCTTCAAGCCTCCGGCGGAGTCGTTCTCTTCGAACCTCATCCCGCAGGCGCCGACGCTCGACAATTTCATCCATGTTCTGACCGGCGTTCCGTTCATCCGCTACATGGTCAACAGCTTCCTCGTGTCGGCCACAGTGACGATCGTGGCGCTGTTCTTCCACACCATGGCCGGCTACGCGCTGGCGCGACTGAGATTTCCGGGCCGCGAGGTACTGTTTCTGTCGATCTTCTCGACATTTCTCGTCTCGCTGCCGGTGATCATCGTACCGCTCTTCGTCATCGTCAAAGCGATGGGCATGCTCAACTCATACGTGGGACTGATCATTCCGGCGATCTTCAATGCCTTCGGCATCTTCCTTCTCAGGCAGTACTATCTGTCGCTGCCGAAAGAGATCGAGGAGGCGGCGCGCATCGACGGAGCGGGTTACTGGCGCATCTACTGGAGCGTCATCCTCCCGCTCAGCCGCCCGATCATGTCGGCGTTGGCGATCCTGTTCTTCCTGGCCAACTGGAATTCCTTCCTGTGGCCGCTCACCATCACCTCGGACCCCAATCTCTGGGTCGTCCAACTCGGGATTGCGAATTTCAAGAGCCAGTACTCCGCGTCCTGGAACTACATGATGGCCGCTTCCACGATCGTCGCCATCCCGACCCTCATACTCTTCGTGATCTTCCAGAGGCAGATCATGGATTCCCTCAAGACCAGCGGCCTCAAGTAAGCTGCGAGCGATTTACACAGGAGCAATTCGAATGACCAATGCCGGCCTCTCGCCCCTTCGCGGTCTCGCGAAGCTGCGCAATGCGAAAACGCGCCGCTTCTCCAGCCATGACCGCACCGGCGGCAATGACGACAGGCTGCACATCGAACCCGGCAAGACGGTGGTGATCGGCGAACACGAAGGCGCCGGCATCATCACTCATATCTGGGCGACGCTCGCATGCGAGAGCGAGGATTTCCTGCGCAAGATCGTTCTCAGAGCCTACTGGGACGGGGAGACGGAGCCAAGCATCGAGGCGCCTATCGGCGACTTCTTCGGTATGGGCCATGCCCGCACCGCCAACTATGCCAGCCTGCCGATGCAGGCGAGCCCGGAGGATGGCAAGGCCTTCAACTGCTACTTCCCCATGCCCTTCGGCTCGCACATGAAGTTCACCGTCACCAACGAGGCGGAACACGACCTGCTCTTCTACTACTACATCGATCTCGAGCTTCACGATGTTCTCGAGGATGACATGGGCCGTTTCCACGCCCATTACCGCCAGGCACGGCCGGCGGGCATGAGCGAAGTCGGTCTGACCAACGAACAGTTCCTCTTTGGCGGCGAGAACGTCGACGGTCGGCAGAATTACACGATCCTCGAAGCAGAGGGGCGCGGCCATTACGTCGGCGTACTCTATAGTGTCTATTCGCGGCGTCGTTCCGAAGTCTGGGATTGGTACGGCGAAGGCGACGACATGATCTTCATCGACGGCGAGCAGGGGTTGTCGGTGCCGGATACGGTTCGCAAGCCCGATCCGCGCATCGGTCCGAAAGCGACGTTGATCGAACCGCGGCCGGAGTCCGAACCAGGTGCCAATGATGCCTGGCCGCCGACCCTGCACGGTACGGGCACGGAAGATTATTTCAACACCGCCTGGTGCCCGACGCAGGACTATAGCGCGCCCTACCACGGCATCATCGCGGCCGGCGGCCCCAACTGGACCGAGCCGGTCACGCTCTACCGCTGGCATATCGAGGACCCCGCTATCTTCCACAAGAGCATTCGGGTGACGATCGAACATGGTCACGCCAACCGCCGCGCCGACGATATCTCCTCCGTCGCCTTCTGGTACCAGGCAGAGCCGCATAAGCCCTTCGGCAAGTTCCCCGATGTCGCGGACCGGGTGCCGGCCTATCGCCGCCCGTTCCACAACATGGAAGCGGCAATGAAGAAAGCGGGAGGCTGATATGGCCAGCGTCGAAATCAGGAATGTGGTCAAGCGTTATGGTGCGCTGGAAGTCGTCCATGGTGTCTCGGCAGAGATCGCCGACGGCGAGTTCGTCGCGTTGGTGGGCCCCTCGGGCTGCGGCAAGTCCACCCTTCTGCGCATGATCGCGGGCCTTGAGGAAATCTCCGACGGAGCGGTCGTGATCGGAGGGGATATCGTCAACGAGGTCGCTCCGAAGGACCGCAACATATCGATGGTCTTCCAGAACTATGCGCTCTACCCGCACATGACCGTTGCGCAGAACATGGCCTTTGCACTTCGCCTCGCCCGGCTCCCGAAGGACGAGCAGAAGAAGAAGGTAGGCGAAGCGGCTACCATGCTTGGCCTGGAGGGTCTGCTCGAGCGTTATCCCGGCCAGCTCTCGGGCGGCCAGCGCCAGCGCGTCGCCATGGGTCGGGCCATCGTCCGCCGCCCGGAAGTTTTCCTGTTCGACGAACCCCTCTCAAATCTCGACGCAAAGCTCCGAGTGCAGATGCGTGCCGAGATCAAAGGTCTGCACCAGCGCCTGCGCACCACCAGCATCTATGTGACGCATGACCAGATCGAAGCCATGACGATGGCCGACCGCATCGTCGTGATGCGCGATGGCAATGTCGAGCAGATCGGGACGCCGCTGGAGCTTTTCGATAATCCTCGCAATCTCTTTGTCGCGAGCTTCATCGGCAGTCCTTCGATGAACTTCATCCGGGGCGACGTCGTCGACGGTACGTTCCGAGCGCCCGGCGGCTTCATTATTCCTGCCGCCAATCTGGCTCATAGAGGACCGGCCGTCGCGGGAATAAGGCCAAACAAGTTGCAAATCGGCGCCACTGGCCCCTCCGCCAAGGTGCTGATCGTGGAACCGACGGGCGACGAAACACACCTTCTGGTGGAGCTTGGCGGAGCGCAACTGGCGATGTTGCTTCGCGAGCGCATCAGCCTTGCACCCGGTGACCAGATCGGCCTCGCCTTCGCTTCCGCTGATGTCCACTTCTTCGATGATCAGAGCACCCTACGGCTTGGCAGGGGCGACGCAACAAGGGGCACCCTGGAGGCTTGAGCGATTTTTCCATCAGCGGGCTGATGCACTGCTTTTGATGTTTGGTTTGCGCCTGATTTGAAGCTGCTCTCGACCGAGAATTGTCGATCGGAAAGTTGCGCCATCGGCCGCCAGCCGATGACCCGATCATGCTTGCCCCCCAATCTCATCATCATCCGCGCGCGGCGATCGTGAGAGAGGTGAATTCTCGACCTATAGCAACCGCTCGCAGATAGCGCTCGGCATTTCCGCTGGTGGAGCGACAAAGCGGTCACAAGCCCGAAACGGTCACAGATCATTGAACATTCTTGAACGATTCGTGGCTGTTTTGGCCGAACCGTTGTTCCTATGACTCCTAGCGTGTGTCGATGACAGACTGCTCCGACGCACGATGCTGCCATGGCGCAGCCCGCCAGAGTGCCAGAAGCGAACCAACGGAGTGCAGCGATGTCATTCAGGCCATTGCTTGGCGACGGACGTATCCGCGCCCGGCAAGACGAAACAGTACCGTTGCAAACTGCGTCCTGGATGGGCTCTTCGGTCGTATTCGACAGTCGTCGCTGGGTTTGTCAGGAAGCAGAACTCCGCTGGACGGCACCGCACCATCTGGTCGTGCTGACAGACGGGGGGAGCACGTCCCGGACATCGATACGCACCGAAGGTAAGGCACTTTATGAGGGACAGGACCGGCCCGGTGTTCTCACTTTTGTTCCCGCTGGCGCAGAGCGCGTCGGTTTCTATCGCGACGTAGACCTCTCGTATTCCGCCCTGTGGATTGACCCCGAACTTTCGCTCCCGGGATTGGAAGGCCTGCGCGACATCCCAGTTCTGGTGAACAGGAGCGACCCGGTCATCGGCACGCTTTTGAGATCGCTTTGCACCGAGATGTCACTCGGCCACTTGCCGGACACCGTCTATGTCGAGCATCTGGTTGTCCTCGTCGGCTTGCGCATGGCCAGCTTGAAGGGGAACCAGTTCCCGACTACGAGCCACGGCCGTCTTGGCCGCCGGACGTTTGAGCGCGTCCGCGATTACATCGACGCCCACATGGCCTCCGATATCTCGCTGAGCGAGGTGGCAGCCATTGCCGGCATGCCGGTCGACACCTTCGCACGTCGCTTCAAGGAGACGACCGGCCGTCCGCCCTATGCCTATATCCTCGAAGAACGCGTAAGGCGGGCGGAGCTGTTCCTCAGCGATACCAGCATAGCAATAGGCGCCATTGCATTCCGCCTCGGCTTCTCTAGCCAGAGCCACTTCACTGCAACGTTCCGTCGCCTCAAGGGCATCACCCCGCGTGCCTATCGGCTGCAGTTTTCTCCGGAATCCTGACAGTGCCTTCGGTTTCCTGACAGAAGGCGATCCCCCGCGCTCCCAAGTCCCAGATGTCGAAGAAAGCAAGTCGCCGGCTCGCCAGAGGGTGGAAGCCCCTTCCGGGATCACGCCGTTGCGACTGGGAGATCATTCATGGCTGAAACGGACTTCAGGATTACGCGCCGGGCGGTTTTGGAAGGCGGAGCGGCGACCTGCCTCTTCCTGGCATCCGGCTTGCCCGTCAGGGCTCAGGACGCGGGCGCCGCGACGGAGACCGAGCGCGTCACGACGCCGATATCGAGAATACCGATGACCTTGACGATCAACGCTACGGAGCATGCCCTGGAGCTCGACCCGCGCACGACCCTGCTTGATGCCCTGCGAAACCATCTGGGCCTCACCGGCTCCAAAAAGGGCTGTGACCATGGCCAGTGTGGTGCGTGCACCGTTCTCGTGAACGGCCGACGGATCAATTCCTGCCTCTCGCTTGCAGCCCAGCACGAAGGCGACGAGATCACGACGATCGAGGGGCTGGCCGACGGCGACCAGCTGCACCCGGTCCAGGCGGCCTTCGTCGCCCATGACGGCTTCCAGTGCGGCTATTGCACACCGGGGCAGATCTGTTCGGCGGTGGGAATGCTTGAGGAGATCCGGGCCGGCTGGCCGAGCCATGCAAGTACCGACGTGGCGGCCAGGCCCGATGCCCTTAGCGACGCAGAGATCCGCGAGCGTATGAGCGGCAATATCTGCCGTTGTGCTGCCTATCCCAACATCGTCGCCGCGATCCGCGACGCAGCAAAAGAGGTGTGAGCATGCAACCCTTTACCTACGAGCGCGCCAGCAGCGTGAAGGCGGCGGCAGCCGCCGTGGCGGCCCGGCCCGAAGCGAAGTTCATCAGCGGCGGCACCAATCTTCTCGACTTGATGAAGCTGGAGATCGAGCGGCCGAAACACCTCATCGATATCAGCCAGCTGCCGCTCGACCGGATCGAGGAGACACCGGAGGGCGGCCTTCGGATCGGGGCACAGGTCCGCAACAGCGATCTCGCCGCCGACCCGCGGGTGCGATCACGCTATCCGATGCTCAGCCAAGCGCTTCTTTCGGGCGCTTCTGGCCAGATCCGCAACAAGGCGTCCACCGCCGGCAATCTCCTGCAGCGCACGCGCTGCCCCTATTTCTATGACCGCAACATGCCCTGCAACAAGCGCGAGCCGGGTTCGGGTTGCGCG
Organism: Sinorhizobium garamanticum; assembly: GCF_029892065.1. NCBI lineage: Bacteria > Pseudomonadati > Pseudomonadota > Alphaproteobacteria > Hyphomicrobiales > Rhizobiaceae > Sinorhizobium > Sinorhizobium garamanticum. The sequence goes on from NZ_CP120374.1 coordinate 783,804, forward strand.
GCCCTCAAGGGCTTCAACCGGATGCATGCCGTGCTCGGTGCCAGTGAGGCCTGTATCGCGGTGCATCCCTCGGACATGGCCGTGGCCATGGCCGCACTCGACGCTGAGGTCGAAACCACCTTGCCCGAGGGCACGATCCGCACGATCCCCATCGCGGACCTTCACCGCTTGCCGGCCGCGACGCCGCATGTCGAGACGGAACTCGGCCACGGCGAGATGATCACCGCCGTGATCCTGCCGCCCCCGCCTCCCGGCCGGCAGCTCTACCGCAAGGTGCGCGACCGCGCTTCCTATGCCTTTGCGCTTGTCTCGGTCGCGATCGTTGTCGAAAAGAGCGGCGGCCGCATGCAGAGCGCGCGCGTCGCGATCGGCGGCGTTGCACCGAAGCCCTGGCGCCCGATGGAAGCGGAGTACATGCTTGCCGGGGCGGCCGCCGCCGACGCCGCCTTTACCGAGGCCGCCGAAAGCGCGCTCGTCGGAGCGGTCGGGCGTGGCGGCAACGATTTCAAGATCCCGCTGGCAAAACGCACGATCCGGCAAACGCTCGCCGCGGCTGTCGAAGGTGTATGAGGTGCGATGATGCCCGAGACCACAAAACACCGTTCCCCCGAGACCGGCACTGGCCTTGTCGGTCAGCCGATCGCGCGCGTCGACGGACCGCTCAAAGTCACCGGCCGTGCCACCTACGCCTATGAGCATGTGATGAATGAGGCCGCGTACGGCTACATCCTCGGCGCCGCCATCGCCAAGGGTCGTATCGTCGAGATCGACGGCGCGGAAGCCGCGCGGGCCCCGGGCGTCCTTCATGTCATGACCCACCAGAACGCGCCGGCCCAGCCGGAATTCGGCCCGGCGGTCACGCCGACGGTACCGGAGGTCTTCGCCCGCGCCAGGCCCATGCTCAATAGTGACCGCGTTCGCTTCTACGATGAGCCGGTTGCGCTCGTCGTGGCGGAAACCTTCGAGGCGGCGCGCGCGGCCGCGGGGCTCATCAGGGTGCGCTATGAAGAGGAGCGGGGCGTCTTCGATTTGCCGGCGCGCCTCGCCGACGCCTACGCGCCCCGGCGCACCAATGCCGGTTTCGAAACCGACAGCGCAATCGGGGACTTCGATGGCGCCTTCGCCGCTGCTCCAGTCAAGGTCGATGCGACCTACCGGACGCCCTACGAGCACCACAACCCGATGGAGCCGCATGCAACGCTTGCCGTCTGGTCGGGCGATGAAGTGACGATCTACACCTCCGCGCAAACGCTTGCCAACTTCCGGGCCGGCCTCGCCAGCACGCTCGACATTCCGCCGGAGCGTGTACGCATCGTCAGCCCGTTCATCGGCGGCGGCTTCGGCTCGAAGCTGATCGTCCATGCGGACAGTGTGCTCGCCGCGCTCGCCGCAAGGGTGCTCAGCCGTCCGGTCAAGGTCGCGCTAACGCGGCAGCAGATGTTTGCCAATGCCGGTCACCGGGCAGAGATGGTCCAGCAGGTGCGCCTTGGCGCGGACCGCGACGGGCGGCTGACTTCGATGGGTCACGATGTTTGGTCCGCAACATCCGGCTTAGAAGAATACTGTGAGCAGACCGCGGTCTTTGCCCGCTCGCTCTATGCCGCGCCGAACCGGTTGACCCGCCACCGCCTCGTCCCGGTCGATCTCAATCGCGGAGAATGGATGCGCTCGCCGGGCGAAGCGCCAGGCATGCTCGCCTTCGAATGTGCCGTGGATGAGCTCGCCGAGCGGCTCGGCCTCGATCCGATCGAGCTCAGGATCCGCAACGAGCCGACCGAGGACCCGGAGCGTGGCGTTCCGTTTTCAACCCGCAACCTCGTCGCCTGCATGCAGGAAGGTGCACGGCGCTTCGGCTGGGAACGCCGCAACCCGACCCCCGGCCGCATCCGCGAAGGCCGCAAGCTTATCGGTTACGGCATGGCGGCCGCCATTCGGCCGAATTATATCGGCGCGACGACGGCGAGGGTCGCGATCGATGCGAACGGCCGGGTCACGGCTCACCTCGACATGACCGATATCGGAACCGGCACCTACACCATCCTCACCCAGGTTGCCGCAGAAAGCCTCGGCGTGCCGATCGCCGCGGTCAAGGTCGAGCTCGGCGACAGCCGCTTCCCCCGCACGGCCGGCTCCGGCGGCTCCTGGGGAGCGGCGAGCGCGGGTTCCGCACTGCACCACGCGTGCAACGCCCTCAAGGAGAGGATCATGGAGGCGGCACGGTCCAGTGACCGCTCACCGCTCCGTGGCGCGAATGGCGCTGAACCGGTCTTCGTCGGCGGAGAGGTCCGGGTCGTCGACCGTTCCGTCAGCCTGGCCGATCTCATCGGCAGAATTGCCCCGGACGGCCTCGAGGCCACCGGTTCGGTCGCCGCCGCCCGCGACACGGAAGGCTACAGGGCCTACTCCCAGCACTCTTATGGAGCGCACTTCGCGGAAGTCGCAGTCGACAGCGACACGGGGGAGATCCGCATGCGCCGCATGTTGTCGGTGATCGGTGCGGGCCGCATCCTCAACGCCAGGACCGCACGCTCGCAGATCCTCGGCGGAATGACCTGGGGCATTGGGGCTGCGCTGATGGAGGAAACCGTGCTCGATCCCCGCTACGGCCATTTCGTCAACCACGATCTCGCCGAGTATCATGTCCCCGTCAACGGCGACGTTGCGGAGATGGAGGTCGTCTTTCTCGAGGAATACGACGAGAAGGCCAATCCGCTCGGCGCCAAGGGGCTCGGCGAACTCGGCGTCTGCGGCTCAGGCGCGGCAATAGCCAACGCCGTCTACAACGCAAGCGGTGTCCGGGTGCACGAATTTCCGATCACCCTGGACAAGCTGCTCCCGGGCTTGCCCGCAACGGCCATCTGACTTTGTCAGCGCGATAGCAGAGGCAACGGATCGACGCTTGCCGATCCGAGCGGTTCGTTGTTTCATCGAAACAGCGAACCGCTCTAATCGTTTGAATAGACAAAACTCCGGACGGACGACCGTTGCACACCTTTCCTGGAATGGGACCAAATCCGACGCGCGGCTCGGCCAGCCTGCGGAGACGACGATGTTTGTCTTGATTCTCGGCCTACTGATCTTTCTGGGCGTGCACTCGGTTCGTATTTTTGCGCCCGATTGGCGCAATCGGCGCATTGCAGCTATGGGGGACGGACCCTGGAGAGGGTTCTATTCGCTCACCGCGCTGATCGGTCTCGCGCTGATCGTCTGGGGGTTTGCCATTGCCAGGCAGGATGCTCCTGTCCTTTACGAGCCCCCGGACTGGCTGAGCATATCGCACTTGCGTTGATGCTTTTCGCCTTCATCAGCCTCGCAGTATTTGTCTTGCCGGCCGGTCGCCTGAAGCCTGTTCTGAAGCACCCAATGCTCGTATCGGTGAAGATCTGGGCACTTGCGCATCTGCTCGCCAATGGCGATCTCGCCTCGCTTTTGCTTTTCGGTGCGTTCCTTTCCTGGGCGGTTGCGGATCGCATCTCGGTCAAACGCCGGGGTGATGACGTCCCGGCGCCGGGGCCGGCAAAGTGGGACATCATGGCTGCGATCGCAGGCGTCTTGCTTTATGTGCTGTTCGTATGGCGGCTGCACGAATGGCTGATTGGCATTACGCCGCTTCCGTGATCTATCGAAGACCGTTGCGGCAACTGGGTATCAGGAAGTCTGTCAGCGCTCGTTGCGCTCCGCTCTCGCTCTAGCCATCGCCTCGACAGCACTTGGCTGAGTAATCACTGGGGTAGTCGAAGTCTCTACCAAACCTCAAGAAACTGCATCCCGCCGTCGATCTCAAGCTGACCTGACGGCCGGGCCGAACGAAGACGGTCACGCTCTACCAGCCAGGCGTGGGACCCTGCCCGCCTGAGCGAGTGTTTGAAGACTGGGTGACCACGCAAAAGAGACCCCGCCGAAGTCGGAGCGGACTCGAGTTGACGCCAATAATGTTGGCGGTTTGATCGTGACAGAAGCAGGCAATTTGTCCAGTTGATCGATCCGACTAGATCAGGTTATCGGTCTTGTGTCGCTTTGCAGTTAATCGTGAGAACGCCTGTCAACGATTTCAGAGGTTGTTAGCTGTACACAAAGTTTGAGAATGTGCAGATAAATTCAGATTCACGATGGGTCTTGGCATTTAACGTGAGAACCGGGCACAGCAACGTAACGGCATTGAATTTACCAGGCGCATTAAATTCAAAGAATACAGGCCTAAAGTATTCGCCGTTTAAGTCCGCCTTTTGTTTACGGTCGACCGACAAGGCGCGTCGCCGTAGTCGCGCGGCGCCACGACATTCAAGCCGACACTTCGGTCAGTTGTGTCAGCGTGATGGTGCGCGGAGCGAGGCGAGATCAGCGTCGCTCCGGAAGTAGCGCGACGCCGCCTCCGTCCGGTTGCGCACGTTCATCTTCTTGTAGATGTTGCGGACATGCACCTTGACGGTGTTTTCGGAAAGCCTGAGACGGTCGGCGATGATCTTGTTCTGCGTGCCCAAGCAGATGAGATCGAGAATCTGGATCTCGCGCATCGTCAGGAGGCCTTGGCCAAAGTCGATCTTGCGTTCCAGATCGATGGCTTCCGAAGACGCCTGGTTTTGCGCGACAAGGCCGCCCCCTCCAAGCCCTCTCGGCGCCAGACGCCGAAGCAACGCGGCGGGAAAATGCTCGCCGCCCTTCATCAAGAGATCGATGGCGGTAAGGCATACGTCGAGATTGAGATTTAGGGGCAGCACGCCGTGAACCAACCCTTCGTCGACAACTCCCGCGATCGACGAGTCGAGCTCGTCCGAATCCTGCACCATCAGGCCGATCGCGGCCTTCGGATGGAACTCGCGGATCGTCCTCATGATCGATGGAAATGCTGCCGCCGGCAGGCGGTAGAGCATGACCAGGCTTACGTCGATAAGATTGCCGTCCAGGAGACCGTCGGCATCGGAAAGGCTAACGACATCCTGATCCTGAAAACGCGCGCTAATCGCCTGCGTCAAACATTCGGCGAACAGGTCGATCTTAGCGAGCATTACAATCTTGCTTTTCTTCGGCAATACCTTTTTGTTATCTTCAAAATTGCTCAGGGTCGAGCTCGTGCGGTACATTTATCCCTCCTTGCCACTCCCTATATTTTGCCGGTTCTGCGTCGCTACCTGAGTGTGTTACGATTAGCCTGAGAAAAATACTCCATGAAAAGTCCTTCATTTCGATGGAGTTCTAGTGGCAGGCAAAATATTGATAGTTATTGAAACTAAGTACCTCAGCTAACAACGCCACTTAATACTTGACGCTAATTATGTTTACCAATACAACCATCGTACGCCATTGTCATTATCGCCCAGTTCCGATAGTTATCGCGCCGTTCATTTCTACCCAAAATGGACTAGCTCAGATCGTCGTCAACAAGGTTACAGTGCCTGAGGAGCGATGCTTCTTTGGAGGGAAGTCAAAAGGTCCGAGCGCTGGCGTTCGGTGAAAATGTTGCGTCAACACTCGCCTCAGGATAATGAAAGCTTTGCGGTCCAGAAATCCTTGGGGATTCAATTGGGACAGCGCAGCGTGTCCGACGCTCTAAGGTCTTTTTTTGACCCTCCTGAGACCTCTGCGGCAACGGGTAAATTCGCCCCCATTTCAGACGATCGGTAGACCGGCCGATAACCGCCGCGTTTTGGGAAGTCGACTGCGTATCCCTCGCCTTGAGCGGAATCGAACCAAGGGCTTCTTGACCGACACCGAAGGTTAGCTAGGAATCTCTTCGACATCAGCCAGAGAGTAGCTGGTACTCCGCCCTCCGCTTGCTTCCCGAATGAGAATTCCGCGTGTCACGAGGTCATTGATGTCGCGCAGGGCGGTGTCCGGTGAGGTCTGCGTTAGCTTGGCCCACTTGGACGACGTTAATTTGCCCTCAAAGCCCTCGAGAAGGCGGTTGACGACCTTGCGCTGGCGCTCACTGAGCGGCTGGCCGGCGTGCGCTTCCCAGAACCGCGCCTTGCGGAGCACATTGGCGAGAATTTCTTCGGCACCGTCAAAGGCGCGATTGAGGCAGCCGAGAAACCATAGTAGCCAGCCGGTGATATCGAGATCGCCCTTCTGTGTCGTCTCGAGGATGGTGTAGTAGTCCTTCCTCTCCTGCCGAATCTGCGCGGACATACTGTAGAAGCGCTGCGAGGTGCCTTCCGACCTGGCGAGCGCCATATCGGCAATGGCGCGCGCAATGCGGCCATTGCCGTCCTGAAAAGGATGTATGGTGACAAACCACAAATGCGCGATCGCTGCTTTCAGGACTGGGTCGTGCGACGCTCGCCCGTTGAACCAAGAAAGAAATGCAGCCATCTCTTCTGGAAGTCGTTCGGCTGCAGGCGCCTCGAAATGGACCGTCTCTCGTCCCATCGGCCCAGAGACCACCTGCATTGGTCCAGAACTTTCGTCTCGCCAAGCACCCACAATGATTTTGGTCATACCGCTGCGGCCGGTCGGGAATAGCGCCGCATGCCAAGCAAACAGCCGCTCATCGGAAAGCGGAGCCTCATAGTTCTGGGTGGCATCCAGCATCATCTCAACGACGCCCTCGACATGGCGGTCGGCAGCAGCGAGCGCACCAATGTCAAGGCCGAGCCGGCGGGCGATCGAGGAGCGGACCTGCTCCTTGTCGAGGAACTCGCCCTCGATCTCACTGGACTTCACAACGTCTTCAGTTAGCGTGTACAGGACTGCTTCAGCGCGAAAATCAAAGCCCAGCGCTTCCATCCGACCGAGTAGGCGCCCTTGCTGATGTCGGACCGCCGCTAACGGCCCTGCCAGAGCATCGTTGCTCCAGCTAAATCTCGGCCAGCCGTTCAGGTTGTGAATATAGCTCAACATTCTCCGCGTCCTTTGCGGTGAATATGACTATTAATCTCCGCAGCCGCAAGTAAATTCTCCGCATTTTTCGCGGAGAATAATGACCATGTTCACCGCACGGGGATATCGCACGAACACCAGCCCAACCATGTAGCGGTTCCCGTTGATAAATTATGCGATCTTCTGTAACGGGTTTTGCGTCAATCCCTTGTGAGCTTAAGACGGCCTGACATCTATCAAGGGAGGGCGGGTGGATCGGGCTGCCGTCGCCCAAGCTTTCAGTTGTTTCCGCCCGGCCCGATCGAAAGAGAAGAGGAAAAGGGCGGCTTTCGCCGCCCACTCAGCTTTATAGGAGGGCGCAAAGACCCGTCACATCTTTTTGCGTGGATCGTCCTGCGGATTGACGTAATCGAGAGCCCATGGACCCATGGTGTTGATCTGAACCACCGTTTCTTCGTCCGTATAGACGTAGTGGTTCATTCCAGGAGGCAGCGAAATGAAGCTGCCTGCAGGCAAAGCCTCGGCCTTGCTTTGATCAGCGGTTTCTCCCATGCCGAGTTTGAACGTGCCAGAGATTACGGTGACATTTTCATCCACTGGATGCGAGTGCGGAGGGACGTGATAACCGGCTGGTACTTTGATGCGGAGCGCGAACTGACCTTCCTTGGTCGGATCACCAAAGAGTACCGCCGCCTGGGCGCCCTTCGGAAGGACCGGCGGAGCTGGCCCCCATTGGATATTGTCCGGCGAAAAGAGAACGTGCTTTTCTCCCGCTTGGGCTGGAACCACGAATAGGCTGGCCGCCAGCGCAGCAGTACCAATCATGAATGCCTGCGCGATTTTCATGGCAAATCTCCCGTCTGAGGTGGCTGCCCCCAGTGAACCGCCGGGAGCAGTCCAAAAAATTCTACGCCTGCATATTGTGGCGAACAATACAAAGCGTCTGGACAAATCGAAAATGCGCCCCCAGCTTTCGGCCATGGGCAGATTCCTGGATGGGAAGGTGGCGCTGATAAAACGCACCCCGCTTCGGGTTCTTTCGGAGCCGATCTTGCACGCGGGCGGCCCACGGCTCCCTCTGTGGGCGACGATCATGTGAATGTCCGAAGTGGAGAAGCGGCTCGAACGTCAGTCAATTGGTGCACCCTACTCGTTCTGATCAACGACGCGAACGACCGCTCCCCACCCACTACTGCTGGTGCTGAGCGGCCAGCGAAGGCGCGTTTAGGGCCTAGAAGCGGAAATTATTGCCGCTCTACGCACGTGCTGACTGGGGCCCAAAGCCAGGGCACAAAGGTGGCATCCACGGTCGCCGCGATCGGAAAACCATCGGGAATTCAAAGGCAATTTCGCTAAGCCTTTGAAAGGATGTGGGAATCAGGCTCCCTCAGCCAGCCATTTTCAAAAGCAAAATCAAGAAGTTAAGGCAACGCCAGCTTGGCCAGACGGCCTTTTACATGTCGCGCCATGTTGCAAATGAATTTCGTTGAATTTCAACGACTACCGTGAAGACACGGCGGCTCCACGCGACATGGAGTGCATGTTTAGGAGATGACCACCGGGGATGATTTCTAATCGCGCCCGGATCGGCCTAAGCGGATGCGTTGTTCTCTTCGTTGGCGAACGCCACCTGCAGATCCATCTGGACCGCGTGCATGAATAGGCCGGCTTGGCGCGATATCTCTTCCTCGACAACGCCCAGCCTCCTGTGCGCTGCGGCGAAGCTAACCATCTCTGACCGCCAGAAATGATTTGCCGCCTCTCCATGGAGCCGTTGAAGGGCTTCTGCGCATCGTTTGACATCACCTGTGCGCCGATCGGACGGGAACTGCAGAACGGTCATGCTGTCTCCATTGTTGCCCAGGCGAATCGCCTGAGGATGGGGCCACAATCGCCGCCAGTCCTTCACAAAGATTGAACAGATTGCTCATGCCGGCTCCAAGAACGGCGACTCCACGCGACACGGAATGCGACATGGCTATCGGGTCTCTGCCTTGGCAAAGATTACCCCGTTAGTTTGACGGCAGTTCCGCTTGCAGCAACGAACAGTATCCCGCCTCCAGACCCGCCTGCAGATACTTCGCTGTAGTAAAGGCGGACCGCGATAATCGCATCTGCTCCGATGGCGGCGGCTTCCGCTTTAGTTCGTCCCTTTGGGCGATATTGACTCCCGCAAGCATCCTGCCATCCTGCACCAATACGTTGGAACCAATGGGAGGTTCTTGTTTTGGATGCAGTGTACCCTGGGGATACAGCTAGCGTTCACGATATTCTCGATCTGGCATCGCATTACCGAGCAGCCGCGATTTTGCTTGGGGAACGCTCCCCTCGGGGCAAACCGCTATCGCACACTCCACGCCGGCTTCTGGCCCTGCACTCGATTGAGCTCTACCTGAATGCGTTTCTACTCACCAAAGGACATGACCCCAAGGCCATCCGTGGCCTTCAGCACAAGATTGACGAGCGCGCTCGAAGGGCGATTGATGCCGGCTTGATCCTGCGCAAGCGTACGACCGAACACTTGGAGACCCTGACCTCGAACAGGGAATATCTCGTCACAAGATACGGTCCTGAAATGACCGCTACCCTCTCCCAGGTAAACCGAGTTATGGCAACGCTCGACGAGTTGTCGCAGAAGGTACCGAAAGTCGTAAGGGGCGCTGCGCCACCGCAGCGCTAAAGCCTGACGAAGTCGGCGCAGGCCGGACGCAATCAACAAAACCCGCGTAGGAACCAGATTTCGACCGCCCCGCATCGCGCCGGCATAGAGACATCGGAAAAGCCTTCCCTGAGCGTTTTACGGCCGTAGGGAAGCGTTGAGGCCGGCGCCCTTTTGATTTCCGATTTGGAAATTTCAATCAGCGCCTGCATTGGAGGCATACGCCTCCTTGTGCCGTTGACCACGGATGTACTGCCAGCGGCACGGGGTGGCGACAGAAGGGTCGGGTACAGCCCGGTCTTTTTTATTGCCTACTGCGCGCGAGATGCCAATCTATGCGATTATAAGGTGTGGTGGGAGAGATGACGTGGCGAGAAGCAAGGAACACATCGATAACCTGCTGAGACTGCGTCAGGAATTGGTCGAGCGTCGACGCGCGGTTGCCAGTAATAAAGAGCCAGGGGAGATCGTGGCAACTGCAAAGGGCGTGATTGAATTTCAGATGAGCATCGAGGCGATCGATCGAGCCATAGACGACGAAAAAAGGCTACACGGGGCTTCAGTAGCCCGATCGGGCGGCGCCCCCTAATCCTTGGTCACGCGTGCCCGGCCGGATCTGGTCAATCTGCGTTAATATTCGCTGATCTTGTCCATGATCTCGTCAGGTGTCTCGTTAACCTGGAACATCACGCAGGTCCCGTTATTGGGCGCGAAGGTGACGAGAGTGGTGCGCCGCTTGCCCTCTACCCGATGGAAGTGCGTAACAGTGTCCATGTTGATGAAAATCGGTCCATTGCTGTCGTGCAATTCGAGCCACATGGATTGATCCTCTCTCTGAGATAGCGTGCCTCAAGATAGCACCAAAAGAGCCCGGGAAATGTGGCGGTCAACAATCACAGTAGTCCCTTTGGGCGGCGGGTGGAGAAGGTTTCAGCGGTTCCACGATGGATGATGAGGAACGGCAGGAAATCACCTACACTACGGGGGACTCCTGGCCTTTTTTGTGCTCTGGAGGAACCATACTCTACCTACGATGTTTCGTCCCTTTGGACGGGCGATATGACGAAGCGCCACATAAATTTGGCGAGGCGTATCCGGCGGATAATGACATCCGCCCGCAACATCGATTTCCTCCGATCTCTGCCCGTGTTCCAAGTCCAGCCGCTGCCCCTGAAGTTCGTCGATCTCCTGCAACAGTTGGATGATGAGGAAAATAACGCTGGGGAAGCAGGGAAAACAAAACCGCCTTTAGGAACCAATTGAGAGGGGCTGAGCTTTTTGTGCCGCTTTTAAGCGCGGGCTACATATGACTCGCGACTGCTTCACGCCCGTCTGCGCTTCGGACTTAGAACCGCGTCTTCTCTGGCTGATTCGGTCGCATGCGGGGCAGGTTCTGACGGACGGCGGTCGATTTCATCGCGCAGGGTGATAAGATCAATGAAGTGGTCCGCCTGACGGCGCAATTCATCCGCAATCATGGGCGGTTGGGTCGAGATGGTTGAGACGACCGAAACTTTGCGCCCCTTGCGCTGCAACGCTTCCACAAGAGTCGTAAAAGGGAAACGTTCACGGCGACGCTCAGGCCCGGGAAGTCGCTGGCCGTCTAGAGGACGAGGTTGAGCTCGTTGAGGCTGTAGAAATCCATCGCTTCGAAATCTTCGGCAACGAGCACACGTCAAGCTCTTATAATCGAGCGGCAGGAAATTCATCTCTCCACGGAAGGGGCCACCTACTCCGAAGGAATTAGGTGGGAACTATCCTAGCCCGTAAGGGTAGCTTGAATAAAGCGAAAAGCGGGCGCTCCATACTCCGACGACGCCGCCGCCATCTACCCAACTGGGAGTAGGTATAGAGAGTCGGGGTGCGCTCCTATTCCGAGAGATGGCTGACGACCTCATCCAAGGGGGGGTGCCTTGCGCGGATCCGCGCAAGGCAATTTGGCAATGGCAGCCACGAAAAGTGCCATCAGCGGATTATTTCAATCACCACAGCTATTCGATTGCTGGGCTGCAAAGATTTGCGGCCAGCAGCCTGCCTCCGCCTCTTTCCACGAAACATGACAGCAGGTGCGCCCCGGCCACTCCAGCGATCCAGCGGGAGGACCTAAACCACTGACGACCGTTGAGGCCGCTCTTTATAAGGGAGAAGGACCATGGCTATCACGCTCACGCCTACTGGCGCGTTTGTCGTTCTCGATGAAACCGATGGTTTGCAAAACGCGACCGCTACACCGTCCCCGCCGTCCCCTGCGGGCGACGCCGACGATAATGATATTTTGGCGAGCAGCCTGCCGACGGCATTTTCGAGCCGGTTGATCACCACCTACGGCCTGACGGTGGATGAGGCGGCGCTCAGCGGCTACAACGGCGCCAACACCGGCAGTAACATCCTGACCGTCAGCGGCGCCACCGCGTCCAGCGACTTCGCGCTTACCGGCGCCAATGGAGTCGCGTTCACGGATTACGAGACTGGCGCGACCTCCACCTTCAGCAGCGGTTTGTTCGCGGTGGCTGACGACGGGACTGTCACGGAAGTCTTTCTCTTCACCGATCCGACCAACAACAACATCGTGTACGGCGTGGCCGGGAACAGCGGCGACGATCCCATCGCGTTCTCGATCTATCTCGAAGAAGTCAAGACAGCCGGCAGCACCACCGGCGCCAAGATGTGGACCGTGATCGCAGACGGCTACACGCTGGCGCACAACACCGATGGCAGCAGTGTTGCTGATCATGACGACTTCCTCGACCTGACGAACAAGCTGTTCGTCTCCGCCATCGGAGAGACCGAATTCTCCTTCGCAAGCGCGCCTTCGGGCCAGAACCTCTTCATGATGTTCGGAAACACGTCGCTGGCGATCCTTGTCACCGGCGAGGATCCGGCCAACCAGTCGGCCGGCCAGAACGTGTCGAATGACGGCGACACCGTCAATACAGGCCAGGGCGGCGGTGCTACCACGCTCGGCACCGAAGGTCAGCAGATCAAGGCCCAAAAGGCGATGGTCGTCACCTTCGTCACGGGGGCCAATTCCGACTTCCTCGTTCCTGGGCTTACACCGACCGAGGCAAACCTCGAATCTAACATCGCTTTCTCAGGCTATGCCCAAGACGTCCTGGGTGCAGAAATCACCATCTCGCAAATGACCCCCGCCAATGTCAACACGAGCGCGACGGTGGAGATCCAGGCCTTTCTCACGGCAGACGGAACCGGCAACAACTACATCGACAACAACGCGCTCGTGAACGGCGACACTGGGGTCGGTATCGAGTCGGTGAGCGTTATCCGCGCAGGGGTCGACATCACCGGCACCCTGGGCGTGGCCGTGACGATCTCCGGCCACACAGCCACGATCACCGGCGTAAAGGATGACGATGTCATCCGGTACACAACCACTGACGAACACAATCGGGTGCTGGTCCGCAACGATCAGCCGGCCTCAGGCCAGGGTAGCAACGTGTCCTTCGATCTCGGCGGCTTCAAAATCACGCAGGTCGCGAGTGACGTCGAAGAGATCGGCTCGAAGGTCCGGTTCGAGGATGACGGGCCGGACGCGGTGGCGAAGGATGTTGCGGGACCGACGGCGACGCTCGACGAGTCGCCGCTGGCGCCGAACGGCGACGGCGTGAACTCGGTCACGATCTCGGCGGCGACGATCGCTGCCCTGTTCGAGACCCCGGATTTCGGCGAGGACGGCGAGGGCAGCGTGAGCTACACGCTGTCGGGCGCCGCTGGCGCGCAGACCGGGCTGTGGCTCACCGGCGAGTCGGCACCGGCCGACGAGATCCTGCTGGTCAAGGTCAGTGATACCGTGTGGGAGGGCCGCAAGGGCGGCGGGACCGGCATCCTCGCCTTCACGGTCTCGATCAATGGTTCGACCGGCGAAGTGACCGTTACCCGCAGCAGCGCGACGCTCGAGCACACCGTCGACGGTAGCACCGCGGCGGCGCACGACGACGCGCTGACGATGGCGACCACCGCCAACTTGTTCGTGGTGCAGCACCTCACCGACGGCGATGGCGATACCGACAGTGCTACCGCAACCAACCCGTTGACCATCAAGTTCGAGGATGACGGGCCGGATGCCGCGGCGAAGAACGTCGCGGGGCCGACGGCGACGCTCGACGAATCGCCGGCGGCGCCGAACGGCGACGGCGTGAACTCGGTCACGATCACGGCGGCGACGATCGCAGCGCTGTTCGAGACCCCGGATTTCGGCGCCGACGGCCAGGGCAGCGTGAGCTACACGCTGTCAGGCATCGACGGCGCGCAGACCGGGCTGTGGCTGACCGGCGAGTCGGCACCGGCCGACGAGATCCTGCTGGTCAAGGTCAGCGATACCGTGTGGGAGGGCCGCAAGGGCGGCGGGGTCGGCACCCTCGCCTTCACGGTCTCGATCAATGGTTCGACCGGCGAAGTGACCGTCACCCGCAGCACCGCGACGCTCGAGCACACGACCGATGGCAGCACCGCGGCGGCGCATGACGACGCGCTGACGATGGCGGCCACCGCCAACCTGTTCGTGGTGCAGCACATCACCGACGGCGATGGCGACACCGACAGCGCCACGGCCGCCAATCCGCTGGCCATCAAGTTCGAGGATGACGGGCCGGATGCGGTAGCGAAGAACGTCGCAGGACCGACCGCGACGGTCGACGAGTCGCCGCTTAGCCGCGACGGCGTGAACTCGGCGACGATCGCAGCCGCGACGATTGCCGCGCTGTTCGAGGCCCCGGACTTCGGAGCCGACGGCCAGGGCAGCGTGAGCTACACGCTTTCGGGCACCAACGGTGCGCAGACAGGGCTGTGGCTCACCGGCGAGTCCGCGGCTGCCGACGAGATCCTGCTGGTCAAGGTCAGTGATACCGTGTGGGAGGGCCGCAAGGGCGGCTCGGGTGGCATCCTCGCCTTCACCGTCTCGATCGACGGCACGACCGGCGAAGTGACGGTCACCCGCAGCAGCGCGACACTCGAGCACACGGACGACGGCAGCACCGTGGCGCAGCATGACGACGCGCTGACTTTGGCGGCCACCGCCAATCTGTTCGCGGTGCAGCACGTCACTGACGGCGACGGCGACACCGACAGCGCAACAGCGGCCAATCCGCTGACGATCAAGTTCGAGGACGACGGGCCGACCGTCACGGTCGAGAACTCCAGCGGGTCATACGCCGTGGGCGCTCAGGGAACCTGGAATGACAACGATCCCGGCAGCGACGGGTTCGCGTCGCTGAGCGTGAACTTTGATGGCTACGAGATCGACGACGATGGTCCCGTTACCGTCGACACCGCGCTCACAAAGACCGGCGCCTTCACCTTCGACGGGTCGATCACGGACGACTTCAACGGCGACGGCACCGACGAGACCGTGGACTTCACGCTGACTTTCGATCCGGTCAACGACAGTTATGCGATCGAGGTCACGACACCGCCCTGTTCGGTTACCACGTTCTCGACCGCGAACGGAAGCCTTGACGCAGGCGGGCCGGACCCGGTGCGGACGCTGACGGTCAACAGCACCGACATCGTGTTCTTCGCCGTCAATGCCCTTGCTCCGACGACCAACGGCACTCCCGCGAAAGACGCAATTGCTGACTTCCTCGACGACAGCGAGGCGACAATTCAAGGCACCGCACCCTTCCTCAGCCCGGCGGCGATGAATGTCAGCACGGCGGGGATCGGGCTCGCCGACAACCTGTTCGAGGGCAACGCCAACGCCGGAATCGACGGTGCCACGACGCAAGGCGGCAAGATCGACGAAAGTTTCGTTGTCGACCCGCACGTTGACGTCAGCAGCGTGAAGGTGATCATCAACGACCAGACGAACGGTGGTTACACCCCGGCGACCGAGGAGCTTTTCTACCGGATCTACTTCACCGATGGGACGGTCAGTGCTCCGGTCAAGGTCCTCGCGGGAGACCTCACGGCCGCCGGCAAAGGCCTGGTCTCCTTCACGGTGGGCGATCCCACTGGGCCGAACGAAATCGACGCGGTACAGCTCCTGATGGGCACAGGTACGATCAAGGTCCCAACCATCGAGTTCACCACGTCGGTGACGTTTAATCCGGAGCCGCTCCACCTCGACTTCACCGCCAAGCTGTTCGACGGTGATGGCGACAGCAGTTCGGACCCGTTCTCGATCGATCTCGACGCCACGGTCGTCTGACACAATAGCGAGCCCGCCCCGGAGGGCGGGCTCGCACCCTTCCCAAAGGTCTCCAGTTCACGGAAGGTAATCGATGCCACCGGACACCAGCACGACCCGTCTCGCGGACGTCATGGGCGCCATACGTCGGCAGTTCCCGCTGCTGATCGTGCTGAGCTGCCTTCTCAACCTGCTGCTCCTCGTCGCCAGCATCTACATGCTGCAGGTCTATGACCGGGTGCTCTCGAGCGGGTCGCTGGACACGCTGCTGTGGCTGACGCTGATCGCGATCTTCGCCGTCGTGATCTACGGTGCGCTCGAGCAGGCAAGGCGCGTGGTCCTCGGCCGCGCCGCCGGCTGGCTCGACGCCGAGCTCAACGTGCCGATGCTGAGGCGCGCCATGGACGTGCGGCTCGCGGGAAAGGAGGGGCGCGCCGGCACCCGTGATGTGGCCGATCTGCGGACCTTTTATGCGGGCGATGCCGTGCTCGCCTTTCTCGACATGCCCTGGAGCGTAATCTTCCTCGCCTTCATCTGGGCCCTGCACCCGGCACTGGGCGTGGTTGCCACGGCCGGTGCCTTCGTCCTAATGGGGCTCGCCCTGGCGAACGACGCACTGACACGGGACAGGCAGAAGCGCGTCGCAGGCGTCATCAAGACCCACCAGGAGAACGCCATGCGCTATGTCGATGCCGGCGAGACGATCTCGCCTCTCGGCATGGCACGGGCAGTCTTCGACCGCTGGCGCCGCCGCCAGGCCGAGGTGGTGGCCGAGCAGCAGCTATTGGCCGATCGGACGACCACGATCCTTTCGATTTCGCGCAGCCTCCGGCTGATCCTGCAAATTGCCATCCTGGCTGCCGGCGCCTATTTCGTCATCCTCGGCGAGATAACCGCGGGCGCCATGATTGCCGGCTCGATCGTCATGGGCCGGGCGCTCGCCCCGATCGAACGGGCGACCGGCGCCTGGCGTGCCTTCGTCGCAGCGCGGAGCGCGCATGCGAACTTGAAGGAGCTCTTCGCCGGCACGTCACGCGATGCGCGCGACCGCGTCGCCCTCCCCCGCCCCAAAGGCGGGCTTGTCTTCGAAAACGTGTTCTATCTCCCTCCCGGCTGTCAGGAGCCGGTCCTCAGCGCCATTAGCTTCGCGATTAACCCGGGCGAGAACTGTGCCGTGGTCGGCCCATCGGGCGCCGGCAAGTCGACCCTCTGCCGCCTCGCGGTCGGCGCCTGGAAACCGACCAAGGGCCATGTGCGCCTCGACGCGGCCGACGTTTTCGACTGGGATCCGGAGGATCTCGGCCCGCATATCGGCTATTTGCCGCAGCAGGTCGAGCTCTTGCCGGGCACGGTTGCCCAGAACATCGCACGCTTTCGCGAAGTGGACAGCAACGCGCTGATCCGGGCAACTGAGGTCGCCGGCGTGCACGAACTGATCCTCTCATTGCCAGACGGCTACGAAACCGAGATCGCCCTGCACTCGCAGCGGATCTCGCTCGGCCAGCGGCAGCGCCTCGGACTTGCGCGCGCCCTGTACGGCGATCCGTCCTTCGTCGTGTTGGATGAGCCGAACGCGAACATGGACGAGGCCGGGGACCGCGCCCTGATCGAAGTGCTGACTACACTCAAGCAGCTTCGAACGACGGTCCTGATCGTCACCCACCGCGCTTCGGTGCTGACGTGCGCCGACAAGGTCCTGGCACTTCACAACGGCACCGTCGCAGCCTTCGGTCCGCGCGAGAAGATGGTGCGGCCGGTCCAGCCGGCCGGATCAACGGCCGCGAGGCCGTTGCACGCGCCTCGTCTCGAGGAGCCATCGCAAATCCCTGGCCGCGAGAACCGCCTTAAAGCGGGGGAATGAAACATGTTCGATAAGCTGGAACTGGTTGGGATTGCTGTTGGCGACATCGAAATGCAGCTGTCCCGCGCCATTGACAGGCTGCAGGCCGGTTACGCCGTGGCGATCGCCGCCATCCATGATCAGTTGGCGCTTGCCGGCATCGCATTGAGCGAAACGGCCATTGCAGTCATCATACTGGCGACTGCGGCAATCGCTTTCCTCGCCCTCGCGCGAATGCTGCGCCCCGGCAAGCGGCCCAGCGCCGAGACGTCGCCGGATCCGCTCGCGGCGGCCACCAGGATGCCGCGACGTCTGGGGCTCCTGGCCGTCACGCTGTTCCTTCTGGTGCTCGGCGGCTGGTCCGTGCTCGCCCCGTTGGCGAGCGCAGCGCTCGCCCCCGGCGTCGTCAGCCCCGACGGGTACCGCAAGACCATTCAGCACCTCGAAGGCGGGATCGTTCGGTCGATCCATGTCCGGGAGGGTGACATGGTCAGCGCCGGAGATCCGCTGATTACTCTCGATGACACGAAGGCCAAGTCTCAGGACGCGGAAATTCGGGAGCGACTTCTGCACGTTCTGGCGACCGAGGCTCGGCTCGAGGCCGAG
Source organism: Sinorhizobium garamanticum (assembly GCF_029892065.1). Lineage (NCBI taxonomy): Bacteria > Pseudomonadati > Pseudomonadota > Alphaproteobacteria > Hyphomicrobiales > Rhizobiaceae > Sinorhizobium > Sinorhizobium garamanticum. The sequence goes on from NZ_CP120374.1 coordinate 801,867, forward strand.
CGCACCGACGCTGCCGAAATCAGCTTCCCCGAGTTTCTCCTTCGCAGCAGCTCCGCGGACCTGCAGCGATTGATGGAGGGGCAGCGGCAATTGTTCGCCAGCCGGCAAGCGGCACATCGCGGTCGCATCCAGATCCTCCAGGCGCGCGTCCGCCAGCTCGAGGAGCAGAATGCCGGCCTGCGGGAGGTGATCGCCGCCGAAGTCGATCAGATCGCATTGATCGACGAAGAAATCTCGGCCGCGCAGGATCTTTTCGAGAAGCATTTGGAGCGCAAGCCGCGAATACTGGCGCTCAAGCGTCATCGGGCCGATATCGCAGCCGCAAAGGCAGCCAATCGGGCGAAGATCGCCGAGAACGCACAAGCCATGGGCGAAACCGATCTGCAGCTGCTTACGATCGCCGAGGAGCGCCAGGAAAAGCTCGGTTCGGAGCTCGCTGAGATGCGCCGGATCCTGGCGGAGCTCAAAAGCCAGCTGCCGTCGCGCGAGGACATACTCGAGCGCACAGTCATTCGCGCACCGGTGGCTGGCACGGTGATGAACCTCCACGTGACGACGGAGAGCGGCGTGATAGAGCCGGGACAGGCGCTGCTCGACCTCGTTCCGAACGACAGCGGAGTGGTCATCGACGCCCGGGTCCGACCGACCGACATCGAACGCGTCAGACCCGGCATGTCCGCCCGCGTGATCCTCACGGCCTATCGGCAGCGGAGCCTGCCGCTCATTCACGGCCGGCTGCGCTCGATCTCAGCCGATGCGATCGCCGATGAACGAACGGGCGTGACCTATTTCCTTGCAAAAGTGGCGGTCGCTCCGGCAGATCTATCAAAGCTCGAGGACGTGCACCTCATTCCTGGCATGCCGGCCGAGGTCATGCTCATGGACGGCGAGCAGAGCCTGTTCCAATATCTGCTTAGCCCGATCCTCGACAGCCGCCGGCGAGGCCTTATCGAAAACTGAGACGGCATCAGCGAAGGGCTGAGTTTCCGAGCTGTCCGTAATGCAGAGCTTGAGATGGGAGAGATATGAGTGGGATCCTTGATGCCGTTGTAATAGGTGCTGGCTCTGCCGGACTCGGCGTCAGCCAGGTCCTGAAACAACTATCTCTCGATCACCTGGTGCTTGAGCGCAGCCGGATCGGTGAGACATGGCGGACGCAGCGCTGGGACTCGTTTCGGCTGAATTCGCCGAAGATACGCTCGATGCTGCCCGGCGATTCCTTTGATGGGCCAGATCCTTGGGGTGCTAGCACGCAGCATGAATTTGTCGCCTATCTCGAAAGTTACGCTGCACGGCACAAGCTGCCGGTGCGAACGGAGACTCCGGTACTCGAAATGACGAGAGACAACGGGCTATTTCAGGTGGCAACGCCGGCTTGCACCCTTCGGTCCCGCAACGTCGTCGTTGCTACCGGCAGTCTGAATTGTCCGATGCGGCCGCATTGGTCAGCGGAATTGCCACTGGCACTCCCGCAACTCGATTGCTCCGCCTACCGCAATGCGGCCGAACTTGAGCGCGGTGCGGTGCTGGTGGTTGGCAGCGGCCAGTCGGGAGGCCAGATTGCAGAGGATCTAGTGCTGGCCGGGCGATCGGTCTTTCTGGCGACCAGCCGCGCGGGCCGTCTTGTGCGCTGTTATCGCGGCGGCGACATTTTTAATTGGATGACCCTCTCCGGTTTTCTGGACGTGCAGCGCGAAACCCTCATTCTACCCTCAGGGAAATTGCCGCCGCGGGCCTTGCTTGGTGCCACTCACACAATCAGTCTGCAATCGCTGAGTGCTCAGGGTGTCGTATTGCTTGGGCGCTTTACAGGCGTCGAAAATGGCACTCTTCAGTTCGGCGATGAGGTGAGGGAGCATATTCGCTTTGCCGACGACAGCTCAGCCGAGGTCAAGCGCTTTCTTGATCGGTACATCGCGAGTGCCGGTCTTGACGCCCCACCACCAGAGGAAGACCCTGCCGAGACGATTGCCGCAAGACTACCTGATCCACCGATCCGCTCAATCGACTGGGCGACGATCGGCATTCGATCGGTGATATGGTGCACCGGCTTCAAAGGTAATTTCCGATGGGTGCATATCAACGGTGCGCTCGACGCAGCCGGCCAACCGGTCCACAGAGACGGGATCGGGATCATCCCCGGCCTTTATTTCACCGGCCTTGATTTCGCATCGACGCGAAAGTCGGGCACCATACCTGGAGTTGCCGAAGAGGCAACCCGGCTCGCCAACCACCTGGCAAAGAGAGCACGCGACATCGCCTAAGCGAGCGAGCGGGTAGCCGGCGCTCCGACGCCGACATTGTGCTCAATGTTTATAGGGAAGGGCCACGGGACGCTCGATCTTCAGGACGCCCAAGCGGTCCTTGAGAGCTGCGGAGGTAGTAAATTGAGCACCTGAACACTTGCTCTGCTGCAACGACTTTGTCGCAACTTCCGAATGGAGCGATGATTCTACTCCGGGCGCGGCAGCTACGCCTTGCGCACGGGGATCGAACCTTTCTCGGACGTCTGCCTTCAGATCTTGAAGGTTTCGACAGAAGGATGAGACGGTTCCCATGGCGACGGCGAGAAGGCTCTATTGCGCCGCGATGTCGTTCGCTGCTGGCAAGCCGTCGTCCGCGCCCGCTTTGACAAGGCCCTCCCGGATGTGTTGCGTGTCGGATTCCTGAGCGTAGTGTAACGTTGCAAGGAAGGATTCGATGCCGAAGTCGGGCGCGAGCGCCCTGACCTTGTTCATGTGCGCAGAAGCAGCAGTGTTGTCGCCGAGCCACCCGTAGCAGGCGGCGACGAAAGCGTGCTGGACGTGGTCCATCACCGAAAGATGCATGAATGCCTCGATCGCTTCCGCGTACTGCCGCGCGGTGAAATGCGCCTTGCCGAGATGGCTCCAGAACCGTTCCGGGTGGTGGGGATTGAGCCGCATAGCCTTGCGGATCCACTCGCCCCCTTCTTCCGGCCGACCAAGCCACGTCAGCAGTTCGCCCTGCTGGACCACCACCAAGTCGTAGTTTGGATTAATCGAAAGGGCACGCTCCTGGTGATAACGCGCCGTCGTCAGCTCGTTGTTGTTCACGTTCACGGCGGCGAGAATGCGATGCACGTCGGCGTCATTTTCATCGATCGCCAGCGCCCGTTCAAGCTCGGCAATGATTTCGGCCCATACCGCGTCCTTGTCCTCGCACCAGCCGTGCACCCACGCTTGCCCGAGGATGCAGGCCCGCCAAGCGTGGGCATGCGCATAACCAGGGTCGAGTGCTAGTGCCCTGTCTATCAGCGCCTGCGCTTGCTCGTTGTCCGCGACGGTGCCCCGGTGATGCAGCACCTTGGCTGTGAGAGCGCACTCGTAGGCGGCCATGTTCGCCGGCTTTATGCGGGCGAGCTGGTCCCGCTGCGAGGCCTCAAGACGACCTGGCAAAGTGGCTGCTATCGCCGCCGTGACCTCATCCTGAATAGCGAAGATGTCGTCCAGTCTTCGGTCGTATTTATCGGCCCAGACATGAGCATCGTTGACCGCGTCGATGAGCTGGACCGTCACCCGCACCCTGTCGCCGATCTTTCGGACACTGCCTTCTACCAGGTACTGGGCACCCAGCTTCTCGGCCACTTCGCGCACGTTCACAGCTTGGTTCTTGTAGACGAAACTGGAATTGCGCGAAATGACGAAGAGCTCGTGGCGGCGGGACAGCTCGGTGATGATATCCTCGGTCAAGCCGTCGGCGAAAAATTCCTGCTCGGGGTCGCCGCTCATGTTGTCGAACGGCAGAACAACGATCGCGGGCTTGGAAACGGCGCGCTTCGCGTCCTTCTTCTCCGTTGAGTCCGGCAAGACGGAGCCCTCGAGTCCGATACGAAAAAGATGTGCAGGACGGCTGATGTTCTTCAGCATCTTCTCGCCCAGATCCTCGATGGGGACTTCGAGACGGTCGGCAATCTGCGTCGCCACCGCAGCGGTGACGCAGATGCCGCCCACATCAGCCAATTGTTGGATGCGGGCGGCGATATTCACGCCATCGCCGAAGATGTCGTCGTCGTCGAAAATGATATCACCGAGGTTGATGCCGATCCTGAATTCGATCCGCCGATCCTGAGGCACGTCCGAATTGCGTCGCTTCATGCGCTGTTGGATCTCCACGGCGCATTTCACCGCGTCGGTCACACTCTGGAATTCCACAAGCATGCCGTCACCCGTCGTCTTGATGATCCGGCCCTCGTTCTTGGCAATGGCGGGATCGATCAGTTCTATTCGGTGCGTTCTGAGGCGGGCGATGGTGCCTGCTTCGTCGGCCTCCATCAGTCGGCTATAACCTGCCATATCGGCAGCCAGGATTGCGGCTAGTCTCTGTTTCATCGAATTGCCAAAGAATGCGCCATCTCCGGACTGGCAGATCGGCGGCCCGGGGCGATTCTAACGCAGCGCAGCGCGATCGCCTATCTTTAAATTAGCGCCTTCTTTCGAAGGAGGTTAAGCGCCGCACGGGGAAAGGGGCAATCATCGGCCGTAATGAGGCCGCTGTCCCTTTATAACTGTGCGGCATCGATCTGAAAACCGTGACCCAGCGCCTCGAATGGGCACCCGGGCGAGAAACGCCAGCAGCACGCCCGTTGTCGCCGGGTAGACGGTTCCAATCCTCCCGGCGACGGATCGGACCGCCTCAGCCGACAGTCCGATGTCGCCGAGGATCCCCACCGCGCGATCGTAGAACACCTCCCCTCGCCCGCGCACATCGACCGGTTTGCTGCTGTTGCATTTGAAGTGCTGAGCACGGCGGACCGACGCTACGAAATGCCGGTTGAGGAGCGATGGTACGCCTCAATTCGGGGCGTCCATCCTGACCGGACCGTCAATCGATAGACGATGGGTTGTGCAAAGTTTGAGTTGACCGTTTTCGATGGCGAGGCGACACTTGCAACCTGCAGCAAGACAGGAGGAAAATGATGGTCGAGCCAGACCCCTGGCGCCACATGGCAAGCGCGCCGAAAGACGGCCGTCGGATCCTCGTTACGATCCGCCCGTCTGAACAGGGGGCGGCAGAAGTTGACCTCGCATATTGGTCGAATGGCGATCAGTTCGGTGCAGAAGGTTGGCGCGCCTCTGACTCCTCGCCCGGCCGCATCATCGAATACGCCGAGCCCGAATTGAAGTGCTGGATGCCGATGCCCTCGGCCAATCTCGATCGCACCTCGATGCCCTCACCCTGGGAAGGCGAAGACGAGCGAGAGCTCGACGGGTCAGGGATTTAAGAACTCGCTCCGCCATGTTGCGAAGATGATACGCAGCGAGTGGAGAAATCCAGTTGAGCTATCCACAACCATCCTTGCGATGGAATATCAATATCTTCGGAAGTGCCATGCGATAGCTCGGTATTTCTGAGCACCTCTCCCAATCCTATTCATCATGACTGCGTTTAGCTGACTTCCTCGTACACGACGGGGTCAAAAGAACTCTTGAAACGTGCGCTTGCAGCCTGGGGGAACGTCAATCCGATGTAACGGTCGCCTCGAACGGAACCGAACCGCAGAAACACACTGTTACGTCGGAAAGGTAGGTCTCAAATTGCAAAGCGCCTAGTCAGGCTTTGAAGCGATCAAATGCAGTCAGGCGTTTGCTCGGCGGATCGGCTTCATCCCATTGATAAATTTCCGCGCGGAGATACCGAAGCTCGTCGTCGAGTGCCTCTTCAGCAATCTCGACCCACCAGGACTTAGGGCGGCCATCGCTGCCGTCCGACCAACGATAACCGCGCGCCTTGAGGTGATCCTTCATGTCGAATGGGCTGTTTTCCGCGAAGACGCGGACACGAGATCGCCGGCTTGCTTCATAGAGCTCCGCAAACGGCGGCCGCCCCGGCTCTCCCCTCACCTTATCGAGAACTTCGAGCAGGGCAAAGCAGTCGTCGACGGCCCTATGGCCCTCATGGAAATAACCCGCCTGCCCGATCAGGTAACCAAGCTTGGTGCCTTCGAAGCCGCGGGAGGCCCAGTCGATCTCCGAGACCGAGCAAGCCCATGCCTTTCCCGCGAAGATGGGCGAGAAGGCCTCACAGAACGGCCGATCGAAGCCGGCATTATGTGCAATGATCAGATCGGCAGGTTCAATGATGGCGCGCAGCTGACGGAGGTCGATCATCTGGCCCGCCACCATTTCGTCTGTGATGCCGGTCAGGCGCGTGATCTCGGAAGGAATTGGAGCGCTCGGTTGCTGCAAGCCACCATAAACGCCGATGACATCGCCGATGGTGCCGGCCGCATCGAACGTGAACGCCACCGCGCCGATCTCGATGATCTCGTCCTTGCGATGGTTGAGGCCGGTGGTCTCGGTATCGAGGATCACGCCCCTTAGCGGAAATTCGGGGCATGCGATCGTCGCAACGGGACGAGGCTCGAGCTTTCTCAGGATGCGATAGCTGCCAGACTCCTGGAGTTGCCGCACCATATCGTCCTCGCTCAATCCACTCCGAGGGTGGCGCTTCTTCACCGAAGAACCATCCGCCTTAACGGGTGCTGCCTCGTCCGCAACAAACAAATCGAACTGCTTCATTTGCTCAGCCTCGCGGCCGCAACCGCATGCGGCATCAGGAATGTCGCAATCTCCGGAATAATGTCCGTCAGATTTCCCGTATTGTGTGCAACGCCTTCAACGAAAGCACGCCATTGCCGCTGCTTTTGATCGTCCCGTGCAAAGGCGTCTGTCATGGCATCTGGTAGGTCGGTGGGGATCGGCGTCTCGCGCCGCTCGAAGGTGGCGGCGATTGCGCGCGCCAGCCGGTCATCGCTGAAATCAAAGGACCTGCTCAGAATCCAAATGTCGTAGAAATCCTTCATCCGGCTATTTGCACGCCCCAGCATGAGCATCGCCTGGAACTTCTCCGCAATGACCGTCTCGCGCATAGGCTCGGAGCCGGGGCGCCGGGAAATCCAGCATGGAAGGATAGTCCAGCATCTCCGCCCCGGGCTCGAGCGCATCGCCAAAGCCGATGTCGATCGTCAGGTTGATCCGAGCGCCACTGATCGAGGCAACCACCCGCAGCCTTAGCCCGCCATATCCCAGTTCTTCGCGGATGCGATCTACACGCAAGGTACCGGTGTCGAAACTGACCCCGTCATCAGCCTGTTGCGCCAGAATTTCTTGAAAGGTCTCCAGCATTGGGTCCGGGTCGGGGTTACCAAAGCCTAAAAGGTCGAGGTCGCGCGTGCCGCGGTGCGGATCGTCAAACCAGCTCATCATCGGCATGGCGCCCTTCAGCACGAAGCGACCGGCATGGGCCGACTGGCTGAGCCGGAACAGCAACCGTTCAAGGGCGAAACGCGTCAGAACCAGATCAAAGCTTTGCCCACTTGCCTTGGCCAGTTGCAACAGGCGGGCGCGGACCGAGGCGCCGACGTTTCTGATTTCTTTACCCATTGGCGGTCAGCGCCTCTAGATACGGCCGGATTACCGTGCCAACGCCACCGCGGCCGGCCTGAACGGCAATTTCGCCAGGAGTTGCCCTTCGTTGCCGGAGCGCCTCCTGAAGCCCCTCTATCGCCACCGAAAGGCCGATTTTGTTACGATAGCGAAAACAATCGGCAACTGTCTTGGCAACTCCGAAAATCTTTATAGGAACGCCTTCGACGGTGTGGGTTTCGATACCTTCGTTGAGCAGGCTTTCAGTGAAGCGCACGATGCGAATAGGGGTGCCGTCCGGCTTCGGAGCCCAATCCTTGCGACCTATGGCAAGCCACACGTGTCTCGGCAGTTGATCGGTCAGGCCGTGGAACGCGAGGGCCGAGACGAGGCAGATAACGGCTCTCGGAACGCGCTTGGCAACCTCCGCCAGGCTATGGTTGGCAGCGAGCTCCGCATCAGGAAGTTGATAGAGACCGCGGGCAAGCCGGAGCACCTCTCCATCCCGTTCCATACGGCTTACAGTGGCTGCGGTGACGCCTGCGTTCCTGAGTTCCGCCAGACGTACTATGCCGCGCTCAGCTAGCACTGTTCGGGCGATTTGACGTTGAGTGACGGAGCCAGACATTGATACAAAAACTCGGATCGTAGAATCTATGGTCCGAGTTTTTATATCACTACCCAAGGAGCTAAGAAAGCCCCAAGCCAATGCCGGTGGTTCGTCGCGCCCCAAGTTCCGCACGATACACCATCTTTTTAGCAGAGAACGGGAAATCAGTCCGCGCGCGTGCGATCGGTAGGCGCGTGGTGGCGGGCGGCGCCAAGCCCGATCCGGAAGTCGACACCCCTCACCGATCGAAACTGCGGTTAGACAGACCGAGCGTCCATTCCGAGCCCAATGCCAAGACTGGCGGAAGCCAGCGACACCAGTGAAAGGGTATGGTCTCAGGTCTGCTTTATCCGGTTCAGAAATCCTTTGGGGACTTCACGCTTTAAAATGAACAGTCACTTAAAATGACTTCCTATTACGGGTCATTACGGTCATGTGGATTATCCAAGCTCGTGTGAGCCATCGATCGACGACTAACGGACCAAAGAGCTGATTGCATGGAAAACCCGGTCTCATTGAACCGCATCGCCGAAAACAAGGTCTTTCGTAAAGGTGATGTTTTCGTCCTCTTCGGCGAACTATTCGGGCGCGGATATGCGACTGGCTTGCTCGAAGAAGCCCGGCGGGCTGGAATGGAGATCGTGGGAATCACGGTCGGGCGGCGCGACGAGAACAACGCACTGCGGCCTCTGGACGCCGAGGAACTCTCTGCCGCCGAGGCCCGATTAGGCGGCAGGATTATCAACATACCTCTTATGGCTGGCTTCGATCTCGACGCTCCGGCAGGAGGCCCCACTCCGACGGATCTCCTCGCTGCCATGACGCTGGAGAGCTGGGAACATGACACGCTCGATTGGGACTACATCAAACAGTGCCGGGACGTCGCCACCGCACGGTTCACGAATTCGCTTTCGCAGGTCATGGCCGTTCTCGACGGAATGATTGCCGACGGCCGCAATGTCTTCTTCGCCCATACAATGGCCGGCGGCATCCCGAAGGCTAAGGTTTTCCTGGTCGTTGCCAACCGAATCTACAAGGGACGCGGTCCCCGCCACATGTCGTCGCAGGCCCTGCTCGACAGCGACATGGGCAAGCTCATCCTGCGGAACTTCGATGAAGTCTCCGCAATCACCTTCCAACATCTTATCGACTTCAGCGCAGCGATCCGTGAGCGCGTGGAGGTGTCGGGTGGTCAGGCCCGGTATACGGCTTACGGTTACCATGGAACCGCAGTCCTGATTGACGAGAGTTATCGCTGGCAGACCTACACCAACTACACCCAGGGTTACGCCAAGATGCGGCTCGAACGCATCGCGCAAGAAGCCTGGGCAGCGGGCGTCAAGGCAACCGTCTATAACTGTCCCGAAATCCGAACCAATTCGTCCGACGTATTTACGGGTATCGAACTTCCCCTGATACCGCTGCTTCTCGCCTTGAAGAAAGAGAACGGTGGCCAGTGGGCAGAGGACCAATGGCAGGCATGCCAGCAGCTTCTGGCAGACGGCTTCACGATGGAGGATGTTTTCCAGAAAATTACCGATATGCAGGCCAACGAGGTCATGCGTCCGTTTTACGATTTCTCGGCGTGGCCGATGGCAAACAGCCAGGCACAGTCCGATCTGACCATCGGCACGTCCAACGAGATCACGCAGATGCACCGGGACAGCAAGGCGATGATCAGCGACCTCCTGAGTGCACTCGTGGTCGAGGCGACGGGGCAGCTGATTTTTGGCGAGTCCTCAGATCCCTCGGGTCCCGTCCAGTGGCTCAACCACGATGTCGTGGCGCGCCGACTTAACGCTTCCCACCTGCAATGGAAGTCTCCCGCGCCGTTGATCGCGCAAGGCGCGAACGATTCTCACCTTGAGTTGGCCTGACAGCTTCCCGATGTAGCTGGGAAGTTGGTTTCTCTAAGGGGCAAAGGGATACGAGAGTCCGGCAAGAGAGCGCCAATTGCTGTTGTTTTCCGATAGTCTCAGCCTGCAGAAATTTCCAGCTTCTATCCATACCCGCTACCTCTTGTGGCAGGCGGTAGAGACGAACGGCGGAGTTCCAGCACCCTTCGTCCCTTCTCGGGGCAAAGCCGATGCGGTTGCCGGCCGAGACAAGCGTTACCAGCGAGAAGGCGCCGTCACAGCTATAGGCGATGTTGCCTGTCAGACCATGTTTCCTCGAACGTTAGGTGGCCCGCCCCAAGGACACGTTCCCAATGCGATCTTGGGAGCACAGAACGGGAACAACCTAGCGACGAGCCGCGCATGAGGCTCGTGAAGAACGGCTGCCCTCGACCCCAAGCGGTCATCTGCGGTGCAGGCGATGAACGTCTCAATTGAGCCCATTCCAGACCTTCCGGTGCATGCACAGCAAAGGGCCTTGCGGCGATACAATGCCTCCGACTTCTGCTATGGTGCATTCCTCGGGCATAGGTGGTCTTAACGAACGCCGTCGTGGATCGCAAGCTTGCTGCCATTCTTGCTGCCGATCTGGTGGGCTACTCCGCGCTGATGGAGCGTGACGGCCAAGCAGGCGGCCGAGGCGCGCATGTGGGCCGGGGTCCATTTTCGCTCCGATGTGGTTGCGGGCCAAAAGATCGGTGAGGGTGTGGCCGAGCAGGTCATAACGTTCGCGGTTCCACCGCCAGCGGTGGGCGCGACGCTCGCCTTCGATTGGGGGCTCCTTGGGGCTAAGCACTACGGAGCCCGAGGTTCCGTAGTGCTTAGCCCAGAGCTATCGGAAAAAGGTGGCCGAAGCGCACGGGGAGAGTCGGATTGTCAACCGAGCATGTAGAGCGGCGACTTACGGCTATTCTAGCGGCCGACATCGCCGGCTACAGCCGGCTAATGGGCAACGACGAGGAAGGTACGCTCGCCCAGCTTAAGGCGCTTCGGCATGCTCTGGTCGACCGAAAGATCAACGAACACCACGGGCGGATTGTCAAGACCACCGGCGATGGGATGCTGGTCGAGTTCGCGAGTGTGGTCGAGGCCGTGCGCTGCGCCGTCGAGATCCAGCGCGGCATGGCGGAACGAAATGTCGCCGCGCCGGCAGGACAACGTATCGAGTTCCGCGTCGGCATTAATGTCGGTGACATCATCATCGAGGGTGACGACATTTTCGGGGACGGCGTCAACGTGGCGGCTCGCTTGGAGGGTCTCGCGGAGCCTGGCGGCATCTGCGTGTCGGGCCGCGTGCAGGAAGACGCGCAAGGCAGGCTTGACATTGCCTTTGAGGATATCGGCGAACAGAAGCTGAAGAACATCGCTCGGCCGGTGCGCGTATTTCGCGTGCGGCTCGACGCCACGGCCGCTCCAGCGCGCACCCGCCGGCGCCGTGGATTGTTCGCCGCTCTGGCTCTGATGATTTTGCTTACTGTAGGCGCGCTGTGGACCGGTTTTGGCTCCGAGTGGAAATTTCTCAGCAATCTGCGCCTTGGCGATCAATTCACAAAAAGTGCTGAAGTCGGCATGAAACCCGCGATCGCCATTCTCCCGTTCCTGAACCACAGCGACGATTCGGCTCGTGAGTATTTCGTGGATGGATTGACGCAGGATATCATCAACGCACTGGGTCGGTTCTCCGCGCTGACCGTGATGTCGTGGAACGCTGTAGCCCCCTACAAGGGAAAGCCTGCAAGCCCCGAGGATATTGGCCGCGGTCTCGCTGTTAGCTATCTGGTAGAAGGCAGCGTCCGCCAGACCGGCGACCGTGTACGGGTCATCGCGCAACTCGTCGACACAAGGCAGGGACGAGTGCTTTGGTCTGCACGCTTCGAGGAGGCGCTGGCGGACGTGTTTGCGCTGCAGGACATCATTGTCACTGACATTGTCAGAGTCCTAGCGATACGTGTGACGCAGATCGAACAAAATCGAGTGTTCGCAAAGCCAACCGAAAATCTCGCAGCCTATGACTACGTGCTCCGCGCTAGGCCGGCATTGCAGCGCCCGACGCGGGCAAACAATGTGGAGGCGCGCAGCCTGCTCAAACGCGCCATCGAGCTTGACCCGAACTACGCTGCGGCCTATGCGGCACTCGCCGAAACCTATCACCTTGCCAGCTCGATGGGCTGGGCGGAGTCGCCAACCGCTTTCCTGAGCCGTGCCGAGGAATTGGCAATCAAGGCGCTGAGACTTGACGATTCCGACGTGCGCGCGCGCATCACTCTCGCCCACATCCACCTCTTTCGTCAGAGATACAACCAGGCAGAGGTTGAGATCGAGCGCGCCATTGCGATCAATCCGAACGATGCTCACGGCCTCGCCGGGCGCGGCACCATCCTGTTGTGGCTAGGACAGACGGATGCGGCGATCGAGGCCTTGGAGCAGGCGCAGCGTATCGACCCCGATCTCAATGCGATCGATCGCTTTGCGCTGAGCCTGGCCTACTATCTGAAACGGCGTTACGACGCGGCGATCGAACAGGCGGAACTTAGTCTTCGAACAACCGCAGGCGCGAACTTCAGCCGTATCCTGCTGGCGGCCGCCTATGCGCAAGACGATCGAGCGGAGGACGCCGCGCGTGTCGTGACGATGATACGCCGCATCGACCCAACCTTCGATCCGCAGGAGTTTGGAAACAAGTTTCTAAGCTCTGGCGATCTCGAACATCTGCGCGACGGATTCCGCAAGGCCGGCCTCTACCCCGTCTCTGGCGACCTGCCACCGGCCGAGAGAATGAACCGCTAATGTGAGTGAATTAGCGCGCGGTTCTCGTTGGCCTTCGCGATGTTCGCAGCAAGGCCCTGCTGGAAGAGCGCGGGTCCCATCGGGGCCGGCTTGCCGAAAATATAAAGCTTGCCGTCGCTGATCAGCCAGTTCTCTGGGTTGGCCTCGGTTAGCTCGCCCTCGGCCAGCGCCATCGCACAATAGTTTCCGAACTGCGGCGCGTAGCGAACAGGATCGGCCTTAAAAAGCTCGCGATGCTCGGCATTCGCGAAGAGATAGCGCTGCTCGTCCCATTCATACTCGATCTCCGGCAGCCCGCGCGTGGGGCTTCCGGTGGTGAAATAGGCGACCGGGTCATAACCCTTGATCGCCAGCGGAACCGCTTCCGTGGCAAAAGTGGGCATCGAGGTCGCAAACAGGGCAGCTGCGACCGCCAGAACAAGGCGAACGGCATTTCGCCGAGAGACATTGTGCATGGCGAATTCCCTGATTTGACCGTCCCGGGCCGCTACCAGCCCCGCGGCAAGCGAAGCCGTCTGCGTCATTCCGTTCGGGTACTAATTATCGCTCTTGTAGCGCTCGGCCGCAACACGTTTCGGAGATTTTCGGAGTTCGAGTGTGGTGAGGCCGGCGCCCATTGCAGGGGCGCCGGGCTCCATTCTTCGTCTGCCTAGTCCGCATCGCGGTCATTCGTGCTCATCGCATTGAGGGACCGCTTCCCACCCGCCTGCGAGCTTCGCTTCGCGCAGGACTAGGCCCTGTAGTGGGACGCTGCCATGGAAATTCTGGTTCTTACCTCGCGTGATACGGGCCGCTCCATATTATAGCGAAAGGCTGGAAGAAGAAGGTCACAGGAACCCGACGCCGCGGCGACGAGCCTATGAGGGGGTAGGCGTCATCAGTAAGGTGCAACGAAAGCCGGTCGGGGTCTATACCTATCCGCCAGCTTCCGGGTGCCGGCCCGGCTCAGCCACACTCCTCGCCGAGGTTTCGTCTTCCGTTGCCGTCCGAATCTTGCTCAGAATGTGCTCGGACATGCCGCGGGCGATCTCCCGTTCGCCCATGATGATCACGCTGGCGCCGCACTTCTTGAGGTAGGTCACCTCGGCATCGGAGTGGGCGCGGGCGATGATCTCAAGTGCCGGGCAAACCGCATGCGCCTGTTCGATTAGATTGCCGCTCTCGAACGGATTCGGAATAGCGCTGATCAGCCATCGGGCTGCGGCAATGTTGGCGACCTCAAGCAGCCCCGGCTCAGCGGCATTGCCGGCGATCACTTCGATCTTACGAGTGCGCAATTGATCGACCGTCGCCTGCCGTTCCTCGATCACGAGATACGGTACATCCGCTTTTTCCAACGTCTCGGCCACCAGACTTCCGACTCGCCCATGACCAACCAGCACGGCGTGCCCCGTTAGTTTGGTGACCGGCTGTTGGGTGTGCTCAGGCGCATCCATTCGCGGTGCGGTCCTGGCTTGTTCCCTCACTTCGATCCGAGACGTCAGCCGATCGCAGGCCGCGAACGCCAACGGGTTCACGAGTATGGACAGTATCGCACCGGCAAGAATGAGGTCACGGCCGGCTTCGGGCAGAAGTCCATGTTCAACCCCAAGGCCTGCCAGGATGAAGGAAAACTCGCCGATTTGTGAGAGGCTGGCGCCCAACATGAGTGCCACTTGAACGGAACGGCGGAAAATGAGTGCCACGCCCGCTACCGTCGCGGCGTTGCCAACGACAATGATGCCCAGAACCGTGCCCACGAGCAGCGGTTCTCGCAGAAGGATCATGGGATCAAACAACATGCCCACCGAAACGAAGAACAAGACAGCGAATGCGTCTCGGAGTGGCAGCGTCTCCTGGGCAGCCCGTTGGCTGAGCTGCGATTCCGCCAATATTAGTCCTGCGAAGAATGCACCAAGGGCGAACGAGACGTCAAAAAGCGTGGCAGCGCCGAAGGCGACGCCAAGCGCTATTGCTAGGACGGCCAGCCGGAAAAGCTCGCGCGAACCGGTATGGGCAACGTAGTGAAGCACCCACGGAACCACGCGCCGGCCGACGACCAACATGACGGCGAAAAAGGCAGCGAACTTGCCGAGGGTAAATGCGAGGGCACCTGCAATGGCGTCCGCTTCGAGAACGACAAACATATCGTTGTCGTTCGTGATTGTTCCGTCGCTCTCTCCTCCTCCGACAGCAGCAAAGGCCGGTAGCAGGATGAGCGTTAGGATCACCGCAAGATCCTGCACGATGAGCCACCCGAGAGCGATGCGGGCTTGTTCTGTTGAGAGCAGGCGCTTTTCTTGCAGCGTTCGGAGGACAACGACCGTGCTCGCGACCGACAGCGCAAGCCCGAAAACAACTCCCGATCTCGCGGGCCAGCCGATGATCTGGGCCAACCCGAGCCCAAGCGCCGTGACAATCGTCATCTGGCAGACAGCGCCGACGAAAGCGATTGATCTGACCGGTAGGAGGTCGGCGAGTGAGAATTGAAGACCGATGCCGAACAGCAGCAGAATCACGCCGAGTTCCGCGAGCTGGCGTGTCAGAGCCTGGTCCGCGACGAAGCCTGGGGTAAACGGACCGATCAAGACGCCAGCGAGGAGATAGCCAACCAGCGGCGACAAGCGAAGCCTGTTCGCCAGCGTGCCGAGCACGAAAGAGAGCCCGATTCCGGCAACGATAGTGGCGATAAGCGGCGTCTGAGGCATGTGTCACTCGATTGCTTTCAGCTTGGAGCCGGCAGTAGGAACCATTTTGTGTACCAACGAACTCAGCGCCATAGTGATTTGTCGTAGGGCTTTCGCGCAGCCCTGCGAGGCAGCCGACATCCGTTCCCTTCAAGCGCAGAAATATCCACCGTGAAGAGACGCTTCGGCTACCGACGCTTCTCCGACGGCCGAGCCGGAGTCTCGCTGGGCCGGCCTGCCGGAAAGGAGGACTAGCCAGAACGGCCCAAACCTAGCCTACGCATTTCCCGATAAACCGTGGAGCGGCCGAGCCCCAATTGCTTTGCAGCTTCGGTCGGCGACACATTGGCCTTGATCAGCTTCATCGCCGCTTCTACCTTCTGCAGGTCAGGCGGCCGACGACCAGGCCGTTTGCCCAGCGCCCGTGCGGCGGCGATGCCGTCCTTCGTTCGCTCTGAGATCAGCCGCCGCTCGAAATGTGCAATGGCTCCGAACACGTGGAAGACAAGCTCGCCGGCAGCCGAAGAAGTATCGATCTTCTCCTCAAGACTAAGAAGGTCGATCTGTCGCTCCCGCAGCATCTTCACCGTTTCCAACAACTCCGCAAGTGACCGCCCGAGTCGGTCGAGCCGCACGACCGCGAGGGTGTCGCCGGCGCGGGCATAGTCTAGTAGTTCAGCGAGACCTGGCCGGTCCATGCTCTTTCCGGATTTGACGTCCGTGAAGACCCTGATGGTTCCAGCCTGCTCAAGACGCAGGGTCTGGCCGGTGACGTCCTGATCGCCGGTCGAAACCCGGGCATAGCCGAGAACGGCCCCCATACTCCTGTCTCCGAAACGGCCGTTCTGTGGACAACCGAGATTAAGCGTGCCGCACGGCTTCGATTCCATCCACAGAATATGTCTCTTTATTCCAGTCTGTCCATGAACGTGTGAAGCCTTTGATGGAAGCTCGGAGGACCGCCAATGCGCAAGCACGAACTGCTGAGCGAAGCCGAGCGGGAACAACTGCTGGCGATCCCGATCGAGCGCGATGACCACCCGGCTCTACACTCTTGAGCCGAACGACATCGACCAGATCCGACTGCGGCGGGATGTGTTCCGGCGTGTAAATCTTGGATGCCGATAAGGGGCGAATATTCCACGCCGATTGACACCGATCTGTCCACGATGCTTGTGTTTCGGAAGACCATTGGTTCGCCCGCCTCATAATCGTTGAGCGGTGAGCCCCATCAGCTACTTGATGATATCGAGCAGAAACTCCAACTCGCGATTGCGACGCGTGCTCAAGGTTTCCATACGATCGCGGACCCGGCCAGGCTCCACCGAGTGTTCCAGGTGATACACTCTGCGATCTTCTTAGCCCAGAACGTGAACATCCTCGCAACAAGCCGTGCACAGGGCTCGTGAAGAACGGCTCCCTTCGACCCATTGCGGCAGTTCACCCCTTCGGGCCTTAGGACTGAATCGCCCCAAAAAGCGGCCATTCGCGACGCATCAGCGGTGACAAGGCAACCCACTCTTTCGGGAAATAGGGGCCGCGAGCGAGATGCCGTCCAGGAAAAGTCATCACGTTCTGGCCGCTGGCCGCGGCAGGCCGGATACGAGCGCCAACCAGGCAACGAGTGCGGCATACTTCTGATCCTGTTGCCACGGCGGGCCGACCGAGCGGCCCAAATCGGCGAGGCGGCGCAACAGGTCAGCTTCAGATGAGCCCAGGTCGATGGCGGCGCGTGCCACGAGCTCAGACTCCCTGATGCCAGTAACCGTCAGGCCGCACGCCGTAGCGGCGGCGCGCACTGCATTGCGGAAGAACTCGCCTTCGGCGGCGTGGATCAGCGTATGCGATGCCAGGGTCGCTTCGAGCCCCGGCAGGGGCCGTCCCGATCCGACGAGCACGCCGCAACCGACGACCACGTAACCACTTTGCCTCAGGCGGTCGATCGCGGTGCGCAGCGCCCTTTGGGCGAACCGCTCGGACGAATGCTCGCAATGCTGGATGATGCTCCGCGCCTTCTCGAGAGGCAGCCCCTCGGCCGCATGGTAGGGCTGCCTGGAGCCAGGAACCGCCGGATCCGCGATCTCGATTCGGCGTCGGTCCGCGATCACCGGCGTGTCAGGCGAGCCGGCGACGGCAACCAGCGCCGCCCAGCCAGAATGGACGCGGAAACCCAGCGCCGCGCACGGCATCGCTCTGGCTCCTTGTAAGGCCCGACCTCGACCGCGTGGCTCGGCTTCGCTGCCCACGGTCGGCGTGATTCGACCAACACTCAGCCAACAATATATGCTCGCCTTTTTTCAAAGCAGTAATAATTCCATCCCCGGCTGCCTACGACCGCCTTCCATATCCGTTCGGCTGACGCATCGCCCAATCGATCCCCTGCCAGCGGATTATTTGCTGCACGAATCGATTCCGGACGTCGCCCGGTCGCTCTGCAAAGTCGTAAAACCACCCATCTGCGAAGACGCGAAGAATCGACCCGTTCCAGAAGTACAGGTTCGGACACCCGATGGTGCAAGTCGGCCCCATTGCCGACTTCCGCTCCCCGGTTTCATTCCGAAATCCGGCAGCAATCCGTTGCCCAAAATGGCGGGTACTCCTCGGCCTCACCTGAAGGACGGAGTTACTCGACCTTCTCCACGAACTGCAGGAACTCGACAGGGGGGTAAAGGTTCAGGGCCTTGGCGACCTTCATGTTCACGAGATAGGCGAATTCCTCCATCGCCAGCACGGGGATGTCGCCAGCGCGCCGGCCTTCCACAAGGATTCGACGTACCTGCTCACCGGCGAGCTTGCCCACGTCGTAGTCGCGCGCGGCGACAGACATCAGCGCCTGCGAGTCCGAAACCATATGTTCGTAAGGCGTGAGCACTGGAATGCCCGCGGCAAGGGCCGCTCCGGTGAAGTGGTCGCTTTCTTTCTCGAGAAAAGCGCTGGAGCCGAGGTAGATGAACTGCACTCCCTTTGATTTCAGCGCTGCGATTCCGGGCTCGATCGACTCCGGGTCCGGGCTGCCATCCGCCAGCATGTCCAGTGGCACGGCGTCGAGGGTGAAGTTCAGCGCACCCGTCAGGCCTTTAACCTCTTCAACCTTACCCACCGAATTCGGCGTCGCCGCCTCATAGAGCATACCCAGGTGGTCGAACGACGGCATATAGCGCCGTATGCTCTTGATATTGACCGTCTCCGGCACTCGGTTGCGCGTGCCCGTGACGTTATCGCGCCCGATCTTCTCGTAGCTCTCGATGATGCCCGAACCCACCGGGTCGGCAACCACGGTGAAGACGATCGGGATTTCGTTCAGGTATTTCGGATCTGTCCTGTCGGCCAATGTGCCGAGGACGCCGAGTGTCGTCTTGGTGCCCCAGGTCAGCACAAGGTCCATTTTCTCGGTCCGCGCCTGCTCGACAAAGCCGGGCAGTCTGGACTGGTCCTGGGCCGCGTCCATTACCACGAAATCCGCATCGATGCCGTTTGTCGCAAGCGAATCCCGCACGCCGCGGCAGACGTCCTCGCAGCCGATCCAGACGACCATACCGATCTTCATCTTCGCCTCGGCGCCCGAGGTCGAGAAGAGGCCAAGGGCTGCGGCGAGTGCCGCCAGACACAGTCTCGAAAGGCTCATTATCCACTCCTCCCTGAAATGGCCGCCTCGCTTCCCGCCAGGCGGAGAATGACAAACAGCCCCGCGCCCGCCAGCGCGGTCATTCCGATGATCGCCGCAGCGCCAGAGTAGCCTGCCGTGTCGGTCATCGACCCGATCACCAGCAGCCCGGTGATGGCTCCGCCGCGTTCGATTACCCTGATGGTTCCGAGCACGGCGCTCATGCCGAGATGCGCCAGAGGGCCTTCCGCCGCATCCATGACCAGCGCAGTCTGCGGCCCGCCGGCCAGGCCGAGCGCAATGCCGGCACCGATCGAAGCGGCGAGCGTCGACCAGGCCGAGGGAAATAGTCCGGCAATGAGCAAGCTCACGCCTGTCAAGATCGAGCACGTCGTAAGCAGCAGGCTCGGCGCGGCGAGCCAGGCGGGCAGCCGTACCTCGGCATAACCGCCGAGTATCAGTGCCAGAAAGAAGAACATCATGACGCGCGCGATTTCGGAAATCGATGCGCCCAGAGCGTCCATCTGCAGCGCCAGCAAGTAGGAGATAAAGACGTGGTCGACGATCGCCAGCGGGATCACGCTGCCGAGTGCCACCGCAGCGAAGATCGGGCTGCGCATCGGCGCCAGGATATTGAACGAGAGCTTGTCCTCCGCCTCGCTGCTTTGTTCAGCATGTGGCGTCGACCCGCCGACCGGCAGCATCCGCCAGATCAACAAGGCCGAGACGACGGACAGGATCGCGCAGACGACGAAGACCGGTCGCTGGCCCAAACGGTCGGCGAGAATCCCACCGAGTGCGGTCGCCGCGAAGACGCCGCTGAAAAGGGTCGCCCGGAAGAGGCTGATCGAACGCGATCTTGCCTCCTTCGGCAACATGTCGAGCGCGTAGTCCTGGCAGGCGAGTGAGGCGAGCGCAAAGGCGAGGCCATTGACCCCATGGCAGACAATCACTTCGACGATGTTGCCGGCGAGGTAGAGCCCGAACTTTGCGAAGAAGGTCGCCAGTGCTGCAGCGATGAACAGTCGGCGATAGCCTATTCGTCGGCCGAATGGTCGCGCGAGCGGTGCACCCAGAAGGGCGGCGCCGAGATAGGCCGCCAGTGGAAGACCGATCACCACCCCCTCGCCGAGCGAGGGGAAAGGGTTAGCCTGCGCTCTGGCATAGAGTGAAAAGAAAGAAAGAGGCAATTCGTCCGCCATTGCAAACAGGAATAGCGGCAGGCGCACGTCGGTCAGGCTGCAGAACCGCATCACTGCCGGCCGGCGCCCCGAAATCCGGAACCCGGGTTCGAGTGCGACCACCTGCGATCTATCCGAACCATCGGCGCCCCTGAGGGTGGGTGCCGCAGCCAGCACGTTCAGCCGTTCCGCCCGTTCGGAAAGCAGGTTTCCAAGCCTCTCGACAACGTTGCGACCGGTTGCGACCAGCCGCTTTGAGAAGTCGCCGGCTGCCTGTAGTTCGGCGAGGTGCTGCAGCCGGTCGAGAGGCCCCGTCACCGATCGGCTCATCATCACCACGATCAGTTCGAATGCGAACAGCAGGATCACCAGCACGACGACGCCGAGATCCAGGACGACATCGCGGAACTGGGCAGCGATGTAGTCAAGGTTGGTCTCGGTCACGAGTTCCCCGATCCGCACCCCGTCAACCAAGATCGGGAAGACCGTGCGATCGGCACCACCACCACCAACCTGGGCCTGGCCGACCTCGATCACCGGCCGATCCGTCGACACGGCGAAGTAGGAGATTTCAGGAAAATCAGCCAGCAGATGGTCGAAATACTCTGCCGCTCCAACCAGACCCCCGACCGGAACGCCCGCCTCGACCGTGCGCTGGATGTCGGCGGTCGCGATTGAGCCTATCAATTGGGTGCGCCGGGCAATCTCCGGGCGGAAGGAATCGCTGATGCTGAGATAGGCAAGATAGCCAAGCGTGAGCGCGCTGCCGAGGGTAAGAACGGCAATGACTGGTGTGAGGCGGCGGGCAAAGCTGCGGGTTGCCGCACGCTCGGGAACGCCGACCAGCACCGTCTCGCGCGGACCGGCGGAGGCGTGGGGCGATGCCTCGACTTCTTCGGATCCCAGCGCCTGCAGCGCTCGGCGATACTTCTCCGAAGCGGCGTCCAACTGCTCCTGCAGCTTGGCGAGCGCCAGCGCGATCTGTTCGGGGAGAACCCGGCCGTTGTGCCTGCTCGCAGCCGCAAGAGTTTCGGTCGGGCTTCCGCCAATCGCGGCTAGCGTGCCTTCGAGGCGCCTCAGTCCGCCCCCGACGGCGTCGGCTCGGGCTCGGACCATCAGATAGGCGATGCCGGTGAAGAGCACGAAAAGCCCCGTAGCCCCCACAATGATCTGCTGCGCGACGCTGGTGCTCCGTGCGTCCAGTTCCGACTTCGGATACACCGCGAGAATTCCCCCGACCACCACCCCGTCGTCGTCCAGGATCGAGGTCCCGCTGATCAGGTTGCGGTCGGTCTCAAAGCCCCACCGTCCGGCGACGTCTTTGGCCTGGACGTCGAGTACCTCCTGCGCGACCCGCTCGAGCTCGCCACGACCGCTTTGCTCGATGACAATTCCGGTCGGATTGAAGAGAATGACGTCGCTGATCGCCGCATCGGATGCCCGTGCCCGTTCGAGGAGCGCCAGCTTATTGCGCATCATTGAGACCGGAAGTCCGAGATCAACGACCGAGCGGAACGGGCGCGCAGTTGCCTCCACCGTCACCGCGATACGCTGGCGAATCAGCTGGGAAAGGATGGCATCATGCTGCAGAATGCAGAGGATCGAAAGAACAGCAAGCGTCGCTGCGATGACCCCGATCAGCGCTATCCAAATCCGCACAATCAGAGACACCTGACGCCCCCGCCAATCACGAGTGCCCTTTGTTTTTGACAGAACAACCTAACGCGGATTTCGCGTGCTGTCGATTACGCAGGATAAGTAGATCATTACTTCCAGGGGCTGATGGCACAGCTTCGCTAAATCGCGCCGAACAGTGACCCCAGGCACCAGAAGCTCAAGTGTCTGATCCAGCGGCTCTTTCTGGGACTTTCGGAGGGTCACGATAAGCGCCCTCTGGGATCGCCAGCCAACACCCAATTTCGCAATGAAATCCGCCGATTAATCCTGATTGACGTGGGGTCACTGTTCGGTGCGTTTTCAAAGAAGTTCCCTCAGAAAAGGCAAATAGCTCGCTTGCGAGCCCAGAAAGCTGCTTAAATCATCTCTGCTGACCGCAACGGCTTCAGTGATCTCGTCATTGTCACGAGCTCTAAAAATTGCGCTCAAACTGACCGAGGTCGATATTCAGTCGAACGTGAAAGATCATTCCTACACATGATCGGGGCGTTTCAAAATAGCGCACAGGTGACCGGACTTTACATCAGCCGCACCGACATTGAGTTCTTCTTCGATATCGCTGAGCGCCGAGCGGAAGAGGTCGTTTCCTTCGTTACGGGTCGTTCCGGTTTTGACAGCGAGCCGCCAATCAGATCAATACGTCCGGCGTTTAGCGTGTTGCGTTCGTGCGGCCGAATACGAATTTCTCGTCGTTCGTTTCGATGAATGATGCGACGAAAATGTTGTTCGGACGATAGCTTTCGCCCAAGTCCCTTTCTCCGGGAAACCGGTGCGAAGCGTGAATTTCTTTGACCTCGATGGTCGATAAATCGACATTGAGCGAGGAGCCTGAAGGCTGAAAACCTTCGAGACGGTACAATTCGGCATTCCAGATTTTGCGACCCTTAATAGGGCATACGCGCACCACCCGGGCAAGAAAACAGTGGCAACCGATCGCGGCCGGCACGGACATCGCCGACGAAGCAGGGCCATGCTCGCGAACGTCGTCGTTGACGCCTTCGCTGTCCGGCGAGTTTTGGAGCACCTCAGTTCTTGCGCTCGTTGACATTGCAGGTTAGCGCGTCGCATGGTTCCGTTTAATCGCGACGCGGTACCGCGGGCACAGACGCGGCACCGGCAGCACGCCGGATGGCGTTGACGGCGGCGATATCGCGACGATGTTCTTAGACGACTGTTACTGTGAGTTCCCTCAACCCGTCGACATGGCCCTCAAGGCGGTCGCCACGCTTGACCGGACCGACACCAGCGGGTGTTCCGGTCATGATGATGTCGCCCGGGGCCAGCTGAAAGAGCCCTGAGAGATATGAGATCGCCTCCGGCACCTTCCAGATCATTTGGTTCAGATCGCCGCTCTGGCGCAACTCGCCGTTGACCTTCAACCAGATAGCGCCCGCTTCCAAATGCCCGATCTCGCTTGCCCTGACGATCGGCGATACCGGAGCAGACTTCTCGAACGCCTTGGCGACCTCCCAAGGCCTGCCCATTTTCTTCGCCTCGTTTTGCAGATCGCGCCGGGTCATGTCCAAACCGATTGCGTAGCCGTAAACGTGCGACAGTGCCTGGTCGACCGGGATATTCTCGCCGCCCCTGCCGAGACAAACGACGAGCTCGATCTCGTGATGCACGTCCGATGTCCGGCTCGGATAGGGAAACTCACCATCGAGCACCAGATTGTCCGGATTCTTCTGAAAAAAGAAGGGCGCTTCGCGGTCAGGGTCATGGCCCATCTCTATCGCGTGGTCGGCATAGTTCCGACCCACGCAGTAGACACGTCGGAGTGGGAATAAGTCCAATGTATTCCTAATCGGGAGAGCAGTCACCGCGGCAGGCTTGAAGGCGTAGGACATGGAGGAAATACCCTTTCTTTGCATGAGATTGAGATCGAGTCAGCCGCGGGTTGCGGCGTAGAACTCGACACGACGCTCAAGCCAGGCGAAGGCCTCGGCAAGCGCAAAGGCCAGCGCGAAGAGAACGATGAGAACCGCCCAGAAGTGCTCCATGAGAAACCGCGAGCCATAAAGCCTGAACAGTGCGCCGAAGCCGACGATCGATACTAGAAGCTGACCGATGATGACGCCCTTCACCGAGCGGATAACGCCGAGCCGAATTCCCGCCAGGATCTCCGGGAGCGCCGCCCAAACGTAAATCTGGCGAAACGTCTGCCAACGGCCGGCGCCGAAGCTTGCAGCCATTTCAATGAGCGAAGGGGAGATCGAGCGTACGCCCGCCCGCGTGTCGAGCACGATGATCCAGATGGCAAAGAGGACGACCGTGAGGATGATCGTCGTCTGGCCAAGCCCGAAAAGCACCATGATCACCGGGACCAGGGCTGTCAGGGGCGCCGAGAGAAAAAGGTTGACCCAAGGCAGAAAAATTCGGTCGGCCACAACCGAGCTCCCCATCAGGATGCCGAGCGGCACGCCTACCAGGATCGCGATCAGGTTACCGGCTACAAAGGCGGACGCCGTCACTCCGAAGGCTGAAAGAAACGTCTCCGTCGGCACAATCTCGAGGGCTCGCAAGACGACGCGGGAGAGCGGCGGCAGCAGGATCGTGAGCTTGAGCTGACCGACGATTTCCCAAAGGAGCCCCCAGAGGAGGAGAGAACCGGTCATGGGAATGCTATGCCCGAAGACGATCATGGCGCGCCTCACTCGATATAGGTCTTCAGCGACTGCCAGATGGCATCCACCGTGTCGAGATAGGCCGGGTGGCGCCGGATTGCGTCTGGATCGCCGCCACGCTCAATCGCCGGCTCGATGATCTGGGCGATCCTGCCCGGTCGCGCCGACAGGAGCACGATCCGGTCGGAGACATAGACCGCTTCCTCGATGGAATGCGTAACGAAGATAAAGGTCCTTTTCTCCCTGGCGATGAGGGTAAGAAGATCCTCCTGGAATTTTCGCCGGGTCTGTTCGTCAACGGCCGAGAAGGGCTCGTCCATCAGCAGAACATCCGCGTTCACTGCCAGTGCCCGCGCGAGGCCGACGCGCTGGCGCATCCCGCCCGAAAGCTCGTGCGGATAGCGCGCTTCGAAGCCGGCGAGGCCGACCTGGGAGATATAGCTTCGGGCGATCTCCTCGCGTTCGCTTTTTGCGATCCCACGCATTTCGAGCCCGAAGGCGACGTTGCGCAGCACATTTGCCCAAGGCATCAAAGCGAAGTCCTGGAAGACAAAGGCGCGTTCCGGCCCGGGACCGGCTACGGGTCGATCATTGACAAGCACTTCGCCTGAGGTTGCCGGCAGAAGCCCCGCTATGATCTTGAGCAGCGTCGTCTTTCCACACCCGGACGGTCCCAGCAGGGAAGTGAGCTGGCCACGAGGAAAGTCGACGTTGATGTTCTCGAGCGCGGTGACCACGCCCGCATAGACTTTGCCGACATTGCGAACGCTGACCGCGCAATCAGTGACCGGGGAAGGGTCGGTAAAGAACTGATGTGCCAGCGCGGTCATGAGACGGCTCGCTTTTCCGGCCTGAAGATCATGACCTCGACGCGACCGAGCACCTCGATGAAGAGCACGGAGAACGCGATGATGGAAAGGATCGCCGCATACATCGTCGGATAATCGGCAATGGAGCGGCTATAGGTGATCAGATCACCGACGCCAGTCGGCGTAATCAGTAGCTCGGCCAGCACGGCACCGATGAAGCCCGAAGCGCAGCCAAGACGCAGGCCCGCGAAGATGACGGGGCTTGCCGCCGGCAGAATGATCCGGGTGATTACCTTACGCCGGGTTGCCAGAAAGGATTCGCCCATCTCGATGAGTGATTTCGGGGTATGGCGGACCGCGGCAAAGGAATTCAGTACGATGACCGGCATCGCCATTATACAGACGACGATCGTCTTCGACGTAAGGCCGATGCCGTACGCGAAGACGATCAGGGGGATAAGGGCAGCCAGCGGGGCCGACTGCGCCACAACGAAAATCGGCGACGCGAGCCATTCGGTCTTCGGACTGAGGCCCATAGCGACACCGAGACCCACGCCGAGGACCACCGAGATTACCAGTCCGAGCGCAAGCGGCTGAAGCGTCACGGCGAACGCCCCAACGAGCGAACCGTCCGCGCTTATCGACCACAAGGCGGCCATCGTTTCGCTAAAGGTCGGGAAGGCGGGACTGATCGGAACCAGCCCGGCCCACTCCCAAGCGCCGCTAAGAACGGCCGCCGAGAGAAAGCTCAGCGTGAGGTGATGTGTGGCGAAGGAAGCGAGCGCGTTTGGGCGTTTGTCCCGTAGCGCTTTCCCCGAAGCCCGAAAGGGAACGACACGAGAGAACCGAAAGCCCTGAGGCTCGGCCCCGATCCCCAAGCGATGCTCAGCCACCGATCTTCGCCTTTGCCGCTTTGATCGGGCCGAAGTCCCAGAATTCCTCAATCTTCAGATTCTCGGCCGGTCCTTCGAGTTGTCCCGAAGAAGTGTAGAAGACAAAGTCATCCTTGGCGATCTTCTCGCTTGCTCCCTCCGGGTTCCAAAGTCCCGCTTCGACCCCCTCCTTGTAGTAGCTGTCGACCTCGGCAAGCACCTCCGCCGGCTGATCGGAGAGGAGCTTTCTAGCCGCTCTTTCTTTTTCGACGACGGTTGGATCCGCATTCATTTCCCGCCAGAGCGTGAGAAGCTCTTGCGTCAGGATGGTCGCTGACTCTGAATGATCCTTTATCCATTTCTCATTTGCGAACAGGATTTCGTCGGAAACCTTCTCCTCAATGCCGGGAAGAACGTGGAAGCGGTCGGGTGCCTGCTTGAGAAGCAGGTTCTTGTTCGACAGATCGACGATTGTCGCCTTGATGGTTCCGTTCAGCATGGCGACGACCCGGTTTTCCGAACCCGGCACATAGGAGCGCTGCCCGAATTCGATCCCCTCTCTCGCCGCGATCACGTTTCCATAGGCTTCGGTGGCTGTTCCGCGGGCGTGAAAGGTGAAGGGCTGCCCATCAAGATCCTTCCAGGTTTTGTACTCGGTCGAGACCACCGGGAAGAAGACGAGGGTGGAAACCTGGAAGATGTTCCGCAACGGCACCTTCGTCTTCTGAATGATGGAATAGGGTGTGCCGATACCGACATCCGCCTGACCGCCGACGATCGCCTGGATCGCCAACTCCTCTTCTGCAAAGGAGGTCAGTTCGTAGTCGAGGCCCTTTTCCCTGGCGCGCTCGAGCGCGATCAGGAAGGCGAGAGTCTCGACTGAAACGACGTCACCGAGCGCGACGCGAACCCTTTCCTGCGCCGCGGCAGTCTCAAGGCCGCCGAGGCTGATCACCGTGACAGCGCCGGCAACGACGGCGCCCGCTATCCTGCTCCACAGTGTCATCGGTTCCTCCCGTTTATTTCATTCCCAGCACTGTGTGCCCAACACATATCAGTGTCAACCAATCCGTTGCCAAAGCGCGATTGGTTACGATATAAGAGGGCGTTGATCAGGATGAAAGCGGGATTTATATGACGCTGTTTACCGAGGACAGGCTGCACTCCGCGACCGCAGCGGAGGCCGATCTAGGCGGCGGACAAAGCGCGCTCGTGCAGCTTCGCGCATACTTGGCGCAAGGGAAGTTTCCGCCGGCAACGCGGCTTCCGCCGGAGCGCGAATTGGCCGAAATTCTGGGCGTTTCGCGTGGCGACCTGCGCAAGGCGCTCGCAATCCTGGAAGACCAGGGCGAACTTTGGCGTCATGTCGGCAAGGGCACCTTCATTGGGGCTCGGCCGGCGGGTGACCTTTCATCGGTCGCCAACATCGCCAACCAGACGAGCCCGGCCGAGGTGATGCATGCCCGCCTTGTCATCGAGCCAGAGCTGGCCCGGGAGGCGGCGCTTCACGCCACAGCGGAAGACGTCCGAACCCTAAGGCATTGCGCCTCAAGCGCCCGCATGGCGGAGACATGGCGCCAGTATGAGAATTGGGACAACCGGCTCCATCGAGCCATCGCCCAAGCATCGAGAAACGCCCTGCTCCTGGCCGTCTTCGACACGATTAACGCCGTGCGCCGGACGGTGGTGTGGGGCCGCCTTCGGGACGATCTGCCACGCCCTCCCGCCGATCACCACAGCTTTGCCGATCACGATGCTATCGTGGACGCGATCGAGGAGCGTAATCTTAGTGCCGCCGCAAATGGCATGCGCCTCCATCTGCAGCGCGTCCAGGCGCGGCTGCTTGGCCGCCGCGATATCGCTGGCTAGCTGGGCGCGGCCGAGTGCCGGACCAGCCCATGCGGAACTCAAGAACATCTTCAACATGGCGCATCAGAACGCGGCGACCAACAGCAGGCGCTTGCTCCTGCCGTCTATGCCTACGCTGCAAATTGCAGATACCGGTCTTGGGTGGCGTGTGTCGATCGCGGGACCCGATTTCCTGCCCAGCCTTGCTTGCTTCCGCCTTAGCAGCTTGGTTCCGGCTGGAGATCTAGATCGAATTGGTTAGCTATAAAGAGTTAGCCAGATCCGGCGGCTGGCGTTTTCGCCTCAAATCAAGCCCAGCAAGCTTTTTCAACCAAGTGAAAGTTGTTCACTTGCAGAAACATAACCATGTGGAACATCGGACCGGACCTACGCATATTTGGCAAGTAGCCCGCGACATCATTAATGCTAGGATTTGAAGAGATTCTCGAACGCCAATGCTTTTCGAGAATGAGGAGGATATTCACAGCGGATGGCTGCATAGCGGGGGCGGTCTGAATTGAATGAGCGCGCGGGTACACAGGTGGTCGGCGTGTCCAGCATTTCCGGCGCGCGGATGACGATCGTCATTCCGGCGCTTGGCGCCGGCGGCACCGAGCACGTGGTGAGCCTCGTCGCAAACCATTGGGTCCGTCTCGGTTGCACGGTGACGTTGATCACCCTGGAGTCGCCTGATGCCAGGCCCTACTACGCCTTTGATCCGAGGATCTCCATCGATCGTCTCGGCTTGCCGTCGCAAAGAGCCTCTCAGCTCAGAGCCGGTTGGTTGGTGATTAAGAGAATACATCGACTACGCTCTGCCATCCGGCGCTCCCGCCCCGATTTCGTGTTGAGCTTTCTGACCCGAACGAACGTTCTGACGCTGTTGGCAACGATCGGGCTGCCGCTTCCGGTAATAGTTTCCGAGCGCAATAATCCGGCGCTGCAGCCTTTCGGCCCGCTCTGGAAATGGCTCCAGCTTTGCTTGTATCCGCGCGCGTTCGGCCTCGTGACCATGACGAAAGGAGCTCTCGACTATTTTCCGTCGGAGGTACGCCATAGGGGATGGGTGATTGCCAACGCCGTCGATTTGCCCATCGGGTGGCAAAATCGGCGCGGTAACAATATCTTAACCGCGGTGGGTCGCCTGACGCGGCAAAAAGGTTTCGATCTCCTACTAGAGGCCTTCGCCAAGATTGCCTCCAAACACCCCGAATGGAAGCTCGTTATATGGGGTGAAGGCGATGACAGGAAAGAGTTGGAGGCTCTTCGGGATGCGCTTGGCTTGAGAGATAGGGTGGAGTTGCCGGGCGTGACGGAACGGCCAGGGCTTTGGGTCGAGACTGCCGACGTCTTTGTATTGTCATCACGCTACGAGGGATGGGGCATTGCCTTGCTCGAGGCGATGGCCGCGGGTGTTCCTGTCGTCTCCTTTGCATGCGAATGGGGGCCTACGGACATGGTTAAGCACGGCGAGGACGGAATTCTCGTTTCCAGCGGCGATGTAAATGCCCTCGCCGATGCACTGGCCAACGTTCTGGGCGACGGTGCTCTCAGGACGCGCCTCGCCGTAAATGCAGAAGCCAACGCAAAGAAATTCTCGTCGGAGCATATACTTTCTCAATGGGATGCCGTCGCGTCGTCAGCCTTGCAACGCTCAGCCTCGCAAAACGCCGCTATGATGTCGCGCGTTGAGTCCGCTTCGGTATGAGGTAGCCGGTAGCAGTCCGATCCGGCCAAGACTGCTGCCAACGTAGATAGGCGCAAGGTCGCTCGACGCGCAGTTCCACGCCCGTTGTCTGATCGGTCCGGTCAGGCCCACGAGCCGGGGGCTTGCGGTAAACTGCAGCCTGGACGACGTGGTCTCATGAGCTAATCACCCCATCCGCTCCGACGCATAACTTCCCGGGCTCGGCGGGAAGACCACGACGCGGTTGCCGTTGATGAAGCAGCGGTGGTGGATATGGGCGTGCACGGCGCGGGCCAGCACCTGGCTTTCGACGTCGCGGCCGATCGAGACATAATCCTCGGCGCTTTGCGCATGGGTGATGCGGGCAATGTCCTGCTCGATGATCGGTCCCTCGTCGAGATCGGCGGTGACGTAATGCGCCGTCGCGCCGATCAGCTTGACGCCGCGCTCATAGGCCTGCTTGTAAGGGTTGGCGCCCTTGAAGCTCGGCAGGAACGAGTGGTGGATGTTGATGATCTTCCCCGACATCTTCTTGCAGAGCGCATCCGAAAGCACCTGCATGTAGCGGGCGAGCACGATCAGCTCCGCACCGGTCTGCTCGACGATTTCCATCAGCTGGGCTTCGGCCTTCGGCTTGTTCTCCTTCGTCACCTTGATGCAGTGGAAGGGGATGTCGTGGTTGACGATGACCTTCTGGTAGTCGAAGTGGTTGGAGACGACGCCGACGATGTCGATCGGCAGTGCGCCGATCTTCCAGCGGAAGAGCAGGTCGTTGAGGCAATGGCCGAAACGCGACACCATCAACAGCACCTTCATGCGCTCTTCGGAATCGCGGATTTCCGCGGTCATCTCGAACCGTTTCGCGACCGGCTCGAAGCCTTCCTGCAATTCGTCAAGCTTCACGCCCTCCTCGCTGATGAAGACCAGCCGCATGAAGAACAGGCCCGTTTCGAGATCGTCGAACTGCGAGCTGTCGGTGATGTTACAGCCCTTCTCGGCGAGAAAGCCCGAGACTGCCGCGATGATGCCGGTCGTCGACCTGCAAGTTATTGTAAGAATGTGCGATTTCACGAATATCTTCCTTAGATCACGATGATTTTGGGATCGACCCAAAATCATAAACGTGATCGATTTCTAATAAGCTAGAGCGGGATGCGGGCGGAAAACCGCGCACACTTTTCCTCATCCCGCTCTAGGGCATTATTGTCGGTCAAATGCGCTACACCGCGACGACGGCAACGCAGTCGCCCTGCTTGACCAGACATGGGAAGTGCCGGGCGGCCAGCAGCCCATCCATTTTCGCCTTTATCGCGACAGGTTCGGCGCCGGTGCGTCCGATGGGGTAAATGCGGGCGACCACGTCGCCCTTGTGCACCTTCTCCCCCAGATCGACGAGTGGCTCGATCAGGCCTCCGTCTTCCGCGAACAGGAAGCAGTCCCCGTCCGGCATGTCGAGCCATTCGGTCTTCGACGCCTCGACTGCACCTTTCAAGATGTCGGCGGAGCGAAGTACATTCCTGACGCCGCGTTTGGCGATGCCAGCGCTCCTGGCGGTTGCGGTTCCGCCACCGCCGAGTTCGGTGGTGATGAACACCTTGCCCATTTCCTCGGCCGCAGTGTCGTACATTCCGACCGCATCGATCTCCAGCATCTTCATCGACCAGGGCGCGCCGAACGCCTTGACCAGTTCGAAGGCCCTTGCCTCCTGTTCCTTGTCGGGCAGGATGTGCGCCGCGCAGAACGGCAGGAAATCAAGCGTCTTTCCCCCCGAGTGGAAGTCGAGGACAATGTCCGCGAGCGGCAGCAGCTCTCGCTGGAAATAGTCGGCGATCTTCTGCGTCACGGTGCCGTCCGGTCTTCCCGGAAAGCTCCGGTTCATGTTGCCCTTGTCGATCGGCGACGTACGGGTGCCGGCGGCGAAGGCGGGATAGTTCATGGCAGGTACGATGATGACCCGCCCCTTCACCTCATCCGGCTCCAATGTCCGGGCGAGATCGAAGAGCGCGATCGGCCCTTCATACTCGTCGCCGTGGTTGCCGCCGGTGAGAAGGGCCGTTGGCCCATCTCCGTTCTTGACGACCGTGATCGGGATCATCACCGATCCCCAGGCGGAATCATCACGGCTGTAAGGTAGCCGCAGGAAACCGTGCTGGACGCCTTCGGCCGAAAAATCGACGCTTGCTGAGATCGGCGATGGCCGCAATATCGTCTCGGTCATTTGATGCTAGTCCTTGATAAAGAGCTGGCGCGGCACGTTGGCGAAGCACTCGACACCCGCCTCGGTGATGAGGATGCTTTCCGTGGTCTCGAAGCCCATGTCCTCGAGCCAAAGCCCCGTCATGAAGTGGAAGGTCATGCCCGGCTTTAGTTCCGTCCTGTCGCCGGGACGCAGGCTCATGGTGCGCTCGCCCCAGTCAGGCGGATAGGAAAGCCCGATCGGATAGCCGGTGCGATTGTCCTTGACGATGCCGTATTTCTTCAGGACCGCGAAGAAGGCGCTGGCTATGTCTTCGCAGGTGTTGCCCGGCCTGGCGACGGCAAGTCCCGCCTCCATTCCCTCGAGGGTCGCCTTTTCCGCGTCGAGAAAGGCTTTGGTCGGCTTGCCTAGGAAGACGGTGCGCGACAGTGGCACATGGTAACGATTGTAGCAGCCAGCGATCTCGAAGAAGGTCCCCTCTCCCGCCTTCATGGGCTTATCGTCCCACGTAAGATGCGGTGCGGTCGCGTCACGGCCCGAAGGCAGCAGCGGCACGATAGCCGGGTAGTCGCCGCCGATACCGTCAACCCCGCGCGTGCCGGCGTCATAGATCTCCGCGACGAGATCGCATTTGCGCATGCCAACCTCGATCTTGTCGAAGATACGCCGATGCATGCCCTCAACGATGCGAGCCGCGTTGCGCATGTACTTGATCTCGGTCTCGCTCTTGACCGCGCGCTGCCAGTTGACGAGCGCCGTCGCATCGACGAAGCGAGCATTCGGCAGATGCTTTTGCAGCGAGGCGAAGGCCGCGGCGGAGAACCAGTAGTTGTCCATCTCGACGCCGATCCGCAGTGCCCCCCAGCCGCGGTCGGCAAGGATGCCGGAGAGGTAATCCATCGGATGGCGCTCGGTGGACTGCACGTAGTGGTCGGGATAGCCGATGATGTTCTCGTGCTTCAGATAGGCCGTCAGCTTCGCACCGTTGGCGTCCTGACCGCGGCCAAACCAGATCGGTTCGCCCGACGGCGGTACGATCACGGCCTGGTGCACGTAGAAGGACCAGCCGTCATAGCCCGTCAGCCAGGCCATGTTCGAAGGGTCGCTGACGATCAGCAGATCGACGCCCTTCGCCTCCATCGACTGGCGCGTTTTGAGCAGTCTTGCTTCGTATTCCGCCAAGGAGAATTTGAGATTGGGTTGCGTCATCGTCGTTTCCTCCATTTCCCCCCGGCCTAGCTTTCGAACGTGGTCCCGGCATCCGCCGCATTGGCCCGCGTGAAGGCGAGAGTGGCTATTGCCGTATCCTGAATGCCCGTGCCGGTGAGATCCGCGACGGTGATCTGATCGGCGTCAGAGCGTCCCGGTCTCTGGCCGGCGATGATCTGCCCAAGCTCCGGGAAGTCATTTCCGACGCCGACGACGCCAGCCTCGATGGCGTGATGCAGTTCGCCCAGCCTGCGCGTCTGCGCGAGACTGTCGGCCACATAGAGATCCGCGCGGCCAATGACGGCGGGCTCGATCTCGTTCTTGTGCTCGGCGTCCGATCCCATCGCCGTGACGTGCTGTCCTTTCTCGAGCCATTCCGCTTTCAGTATCGGCGTGCTCGAGGGCGTCGTCGTGATGATGACGTGTGCGCCCGAGACAGCCGCCTTGGCGTCTGAAACGGCAACCACGGGGATCCCGAGCTTTGCAGCAAGCTCATCCGCCGCGGCCTTGGCCTTCGCATGATCGCGCGCCCAAATGCGCGCTTCGCGGATCGGCCGCACCAGCGCGAGCGCCTCAAGCTGCAGCTTCGCCTGCATCCCGGCACCCAGAACCGCGGCGACGCTGGCATCCTCCCGGGCAAGATGCTTGGCGGCAACCGCTCCGGCGGCGGCGGTGCGTACATCCGTCAGGTAGCCGTTGTCGAGGAGCAGCGCCTCAACGAGGCCGGTGCGGCTGGACAGGAGCACCATCATTCCATTGGTGCTCGGCAACCCGATCTTCGGATTGTCGAAGAAGCCGGGGCTGATCTTGATTGCAAAGCCTTCGATGCCGGGAACATAGGCCGTCTTGACGTCGACTTCGCCGCGGTACTCGGGAATATCCAGCCGCAGGATGGGCGGCATCACCACGGCCTTCGTAGCCAAGGCATGAAAAGCGCCCTCGACGCAATCGACCGCCTCGAGGTCGAGCGATACGACGGCCCTCAGATCGGCCTCTGTGAGAATCTTCATTTGTCTCATGTTCTACCCTCCCGAAGGGGATCCGTTTCGCCGTTTATCACGCGCCGGTGCAGCCCCATGTCGATGTTGCGTCCTGAAAGGATCACCGCGACGGGTCCGTTGATGTTTCTGATCTTGCCCGCCAAAAGGGCCGCGAAGCCGACGGCCCCCGCCCCCTCGACGATCTCGCGTTCCTGTTCGTAGGCGTGACGAATGCCGGCGGCGATCTCTTCTTCGGAAAGCAGCACGACGTCGTCGAGGAGATCGCGGCACATGGCGAACGTGACCCGGTTGTCCAGTCCGATCCCCCCGCCGAGTGAATCCGCAAGACTTGCCTCTTCCTCGACTTGCACGGGCCGGCCGGCGTCGAGGCTCGCCTTCATCGCCGCCCCCCGCTCCATCGTCAGCCCGATCACCCGCGCCTTCGGCCGACGTGCCTTGACTGCGGCGGCGACGCCCGCCGCAAGCCCGCCACCCGATAGCGGCACCAGCACCGTCGACACCTCCGGCATGTCCTCGACAATCTCCAGCCCGAGCGTGCCTTGACCTGCAACGATCGCCGGATGGTCGAAGGGCGGCACCATCACCAGCCCCTCCTCGCTGACCAGGCGGTCGACCTCCTGCTGGGCCTCGTCTTGCGATCTGCCGACGATCCTCACATTCGCTCCGAGGCGTCGGATCTCCGAGAGCTTGTTCTCCGGTACGAGTTGGGACATGCAGATCGTCGCACTCGATCCTTCGGCTTTCGCCGCATGGGCAAGCGCCCGGCCGTGATTCCCCGTCGAGGCCGCCACGACGCCGCGGGCCCGCTCTTTCGGGCTGAGCGACAGGACCGCGTTGGCGGCGCCGCGCAGCTTGAAGCTGCCGGTGGTCTGGTGGTGTTCGAGCTTCATGCCGACAGGCAGGCCGCAGCGTTCAGAAAGCGACGCGGAAAGGACGAGCGGCGTGCGCAGCACCCGGCCGGCGATCCGTTGGCGGGCAGCCAGGAAAGTGTCGAGCTCCATCACTGGCATTCCTCCAGCCATTCAGAGATGCTTCGGGCGAAGCTTCGCGGCACGACAAATTCGCCATCGCGCTCCGAGGAACGCGTGAACATGACCGGGATGCGGTGCAGCGAGGAAAAGGTCGCCAAACCCAGTGTGCGGTCCCAGTCAATCGCCAGACACTTGGAGACGACATCGCACAGATCAGGCGTAGAGACCTCGATGCGTATCCGCCCTTCGCTGAGGTCGAGTCTGCAGCCCAATTCGGGCGGAATGCCGGAAGCAATCGTTGACGAGCGCTCCCTCGGGAAGATCCAGAAGCGGCGTGGTCCCGCACGTACGACCTTCAGGCCGTCGCGGCCAGCGATCTCGCCGACCTGCGTCGGCAGGGCGCCACCGATCTCGCGGGCAAGCGCCGCCTCGAACGCCGCAAGTGCGCCGTCCCATGCATCGCATTGAATGAGCGGGCATGGCAGTTGCTTCAGCACCATGCGCTTGGCAGATGACGTCTCAACCATGCATGCGTTCTCCGGCGGGATCGAGGAAGACAGGCGAAACGACGCGCGCCCGCACCACCTCGTTTTTCATGGGATAGGAGGCAATCACCTCGTCGCCTTTGAAGTCCGCGGCGAGGAGACCGAGGCCGATGTAGCAGTCCAGCTCCGGACTGTAGGTGATCGACGTCATGCGGCCGTGGCCGTGGCCTTGCAGCGGCTCGCCGGGCGCAAAAAGAAGCGCCCCACCGCGAAGCCGTTTGCCGGGTTCGATGCATTTCAGGCCGACCAGCCGCTGACGGTTTGCCGCCTGAAAAGCCTCCCGACGGCTCAGCGCCTCTCCGACATAGCTGCTTCGCTTGGCGACCATCCGTCCCATGCCCAGGTCCGAGAGCGTCGTTCTGCCGTCGATTTCGGGGCCGGCCACGTGGCCCTTTTCAATGCGCAGCGCCCCAAGCGCCTCGACTCCATACGGTTTCAGGCCATAGGGCGCGCCGACGTCGATCACGTGCCGCCAGGCGGCTTCTCCATTCGAGGCCCCAACATAGATCTCATAGGCGCGCTCGCCCGAGTAGCTAAGGCGTATGATCCGAAGCGGACTGTCCTTGAAGGTTCCCTCGGCCAGCCCCATGTGCGGCAGCGCCTCGTTGGAGAAATCGATATCCGGGAATGCGGCAGCGAGTATCTTACCACTCGCGGGTCCCGCGACCGACATGCCCGCCCATTCGTCGCTGACCGACGAAACCGAGACGCGCAGATCGGGCCACGCCGTGTCCAGGAGGAATTCCAGCCAGGAAAGCACGTCCGCCGCCTTGGCGGTCGACGTCGTCATGAAGAAGCGGTTTTGCCCGAGGCGCGTCGTCGTTCCGTCATCGAAGACGATGCCGTCGTCGCGCAGCATGACGCCGTAACGCGCCCGCCCGACCTTAAGGCTGGCGAAGCCATTGGCGTAAACCCTGTCGAGAAAGGTGGCCGCGTCCGGTCCCTGGATGTCGATCTTGCCGAGCGTCGAGATGTCCATGATTCCCGCCGCAGACCGCACCTGCCGCATTTCGTTGACGTAAGCCGCATTCACATCCTTGCCGGATGCCTCGAAGAACCACGGTCGCATCCAGAGCCCGACCTCGAGCATTTGCGCGCCGTTCGCAGTGTGCCAGTCGTGGATCGGTGTGAGGCGGTAGGGACGGAAGTGATGACCTGTCGCACGTCCGGCAACCGCCCCGATCGCCACCGGCGTGTAGGGCGGCCGAAACGTGGTCGTTCCGGCCTCCGGGATCGAAATCCCGCGCAGCTTGGCCATCACCTTCAGGGCGTTGATATTGCTGGTCTTGCCCTGGTCCGTTCCCATTCCAAGCGTCGTATAGCGCTTGAGGTGTTCGACCGACTCGTAGCCCTCCCGCTGGGCGAGCTGGATATCGTCCAGCGTCACGTCCATCTGGAAATCGACGAATGCCTTTCGCTGACCGAAGATCGGCTTGTAGACAGTCGTCGGTCCGGCCGTTTCCTCAATCTCCAACACGGGGGCTTCGGCGACCGCTGCTATCCTTCCGGCAACAGCGGCCGCCGCGCGGCCGGCGCGGCTGCCTTCGGCAACGGCAGCAGAGACACTCGGGCTTCCCGACGCCGCGCCCACGACAAACTGGGTTTCAGGAAGTTGCCCCGGAACGAAGGCGTCGATGTCTGTCCGATAGACAGGCTTCACTCCCTGGTGCGACGTCAAATGCAGCACCGGAGACCAGCCGGCCGACATGCCGACCAGATCGCAGCTGACGCTAGTGGTGCCTGTCTTTCCTGCGAGAACGACACCGGTTACCGCATATTTGCCTTTCACATCCGCCACATTCGTCGCGAGATGAACCTCCGCGCCCATTTGCTTCGCCTTCGCCAGCAGCGTCGGCTCCGCGAGCGGCCTTGCGTCGGCAATCGTGACGCGTGCCCCGTGGGCGAGGAGATCGAAAGCGGTGAGATAGGCGCTATCATCGGCGGTCGCGATCACGACATTTCTGCCGGGCAGAACCGCGTAGCGATTGAGATACGTTCTGATCGCCGAGTTCAGCATGACACCGGGCCGGTCATTGTTCGGGAAGACCATCGGCCGCTCGATCGCGCCGGTCGCGAAAACGATGCTTTGGGCGTGCAGCAACGTGAAGGTTTTCCGCGCCACGCCCATCACGGGACCAGCGAAGGGATCCGCATCCTCGATCAGCGCGAGCGTGTTCCCGTCATAGAGGCCGAAGGCGGTCGTGCGGCGCATGATGCGCACGTTCGCCATTTCCTCGAGCTCGGTCCGCATCGCGCGCAGCCATGCCGCTCCGGCAGGCTCGGAAAGCAGTCGGCCGCCGATTTCGAAGTCCTGCTCGATCAGCAACACACGTGCTCCGGCTTGCGCGGCGGCTCGGGCGGCGGAAAGTCCGGCGGCCCCACTGCCGACAACCGCCACGTCGGTGAAATCGTCACGGGAGTCGTACACATCTGGGTCCGGCATCATCGTCGCCTTGCCGAGACCCGCAGCCTTGCGGATGAAGTGCTCATAGAACATCCAGGCCCGGCGGCTCGGCCCCATGAAGGTCTTGTAGTAGAACCCCGAGGAAAGAAGCGGGCTGAACAGGCTGTTGACGCTCTGGACATCGAAACGCAACGACGGCCAGTTGTTCTGGCTTGCCGCTTCCAGGCCGGTTGTCAGTTCAAGCATCGTGGCCGGCAGGTTCGGCTCGCGGCGCGCGCCCGTGCCGACCGTTACCAGCGCGTTCGGCTCTTCTGCGCCGGCGGAAAGGATGCCGCGGGGGCGATGATACTTGAAGCTCCTGCCGACCAGCGAAACCCCGTTCGCAAGCAGGGCGGAACCCAGCGTGTCTCCCTTGAATCCCGCGTATTGACGGCCATCAAACGTAAACTTGAGGACTTGCGAGCGGTCCAGATATCCGCCTAATGCAAGGCGCTTTTCGGTTGAAGTCATGCCCGTTGCCTTCTTGAAAAACTGACCGAATGGATCGAATGCGTGACCGTGTCGCGCTCGACGACGAGCCATTGGCGGCAGCCGAGAACATGCTGCCAATACTCCCGATGCAGCCCCTTGGGATTGGCCCGCACGTAAACATAGCGGTACCAGGCATCGAGATCCGGATTGTCGTGCGCGGGCCGCTCGACGGTGGCATCGCCGCCGTAACGGAATTCGCTATGGTCACGCACGCCGCAGCAGGGGCAATCGATACGAAGCATCTCGCTCTCCTATTGAAGCCAGGCGAACGGGCCGGCGCCCGCTTCGTCGATCATGTGCCCGCTGCGGAAGCGCCCCAGCCCGTAGCCGCGGACGAGCGCCGGCGTCTCGCCGGTCGCCAGCATCTCGGCGAAGCACCAGCCGGATGCAGGCGTCGCCTTGAAACCGCCGTAGCACCAGCCGCCACTCAGATAGAGACCATCGACGGGCGTCAGCGAGATGATCGGGCTTGCGTCCGGCGTCATGTCCATGATCCCGCCCCAATGGCGCAGCAGGCGCAGGCGCGAGATGTTCGGCATCAGCGCGATCGCTGCTTCGCAGACCTCCCGCAGCACGCCGGTGTTGCCGCGCTGGGAGTAGGAGTTGTAACCATCGAGGTTGCCGCCAAAGACAAGGCCGCCCTTGTCCGACTGGCTGAGATAGAAGTGGTCCGCCCCATAGGCCACGACATGGTCGACCAGCGGCTTGACCGGCTCCGTCACGAAGGCCTGGAGCAAATGGCTCTCGATCGGAAGTTCCAGACCCGCCTTCTGGGCAAGGACGGACGTATGGCCGGCGACCGCAAGACCGACCCGGCCGGCACCGATACGGCCGCGGGTGGTTTCAACGCCGACGATCCGATCACCCTGCCGGACAAAGTCCGTAACTTCGCAGCCCTCGATGATGTCGACGCCGTGGCCGCTCGCCGCGCGCGCATAACCCCAAGCCACCGCGTCGTGGCGGGCGGTGCCGGCGCGCCCCTGGAAGATCGCGCCATGGATCGGAAACCGCGCGGTGTCGGAGAAGTCGAGATAGGGCACGAGCTTGCGCACGGCGTCCCTGTCGAGGATCTCCGCATCGATGCCGTTGGACCGCATGACATTGGCGCGGTGGCTGAACGTATCGAGCTGATCCGCCGAATGTGCCGTCACGAGCTGGCCGCGCTGCGAGAACATGACGTTGAAGTTCAGGGCGGCCGACATTCCCTCCCAGAGCTTCATCGAGAACTCGTAGAACTGAGTATTGCCGTCCAGCAGATAGTTCGACCGGATGACCGTCGTATTCCGGCCCACATTGCCGCCGCCGATATAGCCCTTCTCCAGCACCGCGACGTTGCGGATGCCGTGGTTTTCGGCGAGATAGAAGGCGGTTGCGAGGCCGTGTCCGCCGCCTCCGATGATGACGACGTCATAGGAGGCCTTTGGACTGGCGGCGCGCCAGGCGCGTTGCCATCCCCGGTTGCCTGTGGCTGCGTGGCGCAGCAGCGAGAAGACCGAATAACGGCTCATGACAAGTCCTATCGAACGATCGGGCCGAGCGGCGTGCGCGTCAGCACCTCGGGTCCGGTCTCCGTCAGCAGCACGGTGTTGGAGACAAAATCGTCCCCCTTGCCGGTCCCCATAAGCCAGGAAAGGATGTGGAAGCTCATCCCCGTGCGGATCTCGAGATCGGAATCGTGCCTGAGACCCGTCACCGTATTTCCCCCGGTCCACGACGGGGGCTGACCGACACCCACACAGTAGCCGCAGTGATGGCGGCGGTAGTGGGAAAGGCCCGCATTGTCGACGACAGCCTGCCAGGCGGCGTAGACATCTCGGGCGCGCGCACCGGGCTTGAGCGCCGCGACAACGGCATTAAAGGCCGCCGCCGTCACTTCCGCCATGCGCGCATCGGCGTCGCTGATGCCTCCAAGCCGGATCAGGCGACCCAGGGGCGCGTGATAGCGCGAGATGCATCCGGAAAGCTCGATGAAGACCGGCTCCCCCTGGCGGTAGTTTCCAGATCCCCACGTCGTGTGCTCCTCGCCAAGCCGGGAGGCCGGTCGGATGAAGGGGCCAAAGCCCGGAACATGACCTCCAGCGCGGGTCATCGCGGCGATGCACTCGGCAGCAATGTCGCGCTCGCGTGCACCGTCGGCGATCGTCTCGATGGCGGCGCTCGCCGCCGCATCGGTGACCGCGGCGGCCCGCCGCATGAGGACTTGCTCCTCGGCGCTCTTCACCAATCGCAGCTGATCCACGAGGTTGGAGACATCGCTCCACTCGGCGGACACCAGCGATTCCAGCCGCCGCGCAAGCCCGTGGCTGAGCCCGGACGTCCATTGCTCGAGCCCGAGCCGCTTTCCGGCAAAGCCCTGATCGTTGAGAATGCGCGACGCGAGGTCGGCTGCGGTTTCGCTGTCGCTGTGGCCGCGGAACTCGGCCGCGCGGACGTGATTTTCGATCGTCACGCGCTCCATCGCACGCGTGACGAGGGTCGGTACGCCCCGTAGCGGAACGATGAGAAGGTGGGGGGCAAAGTAGCCCCAGTGGTCGAGGCCCGTCAGGTAAAAGATGTTTTCCGGCGATGCGAAAACCGCCGCGTCGAGTCCGCGATCGACGAGCCCCGCTCTCACAGCTTCAAGACGGCGCGCGATCTCGCCATCGGTAAAGGGATTACCGTCCATAGTCTCTCTCTTGTCTTCCGCCCTCGGCCGGCGGCGCTTCGAATGGATATCGATCAGCGTCTATTCGACGACGATCAGCTCCCGCGGCGACGTGCAAAGCTTCTCTCCGCCCTTGTCCGTGACAACGAAGGACTCGGATATCGCCAGGCCAAAATCGCCAAGCCAGACGCCCGCCATCATGTGAAAGCACATGCCCGGCTGTAACTCGGTCCGGTCGCCGGGCCGGAGACTGACCGTGCGCTCGCCCCAGTCCGGCGGATAGGCGAGGCCGATCGGATAACCGACGCGGCTTTCCTTCTTCAGTCCCCGGCTGCGCAGAACCGCCTGCCATGCGGCCTCGACCTCCTCGGCGGTGTTGCCGGAACGCGCCTTTTCGAGCCCGGCATCCACACCGTCGACAATGGCCTTGGCGATATCGAGGTAAGTCTGCGGCGGGCGACCAAAGTGCACCGTGCGGGTCAGCGCCACATGGTAGCGCCGCCTCACGCCGGCGATTTCAAGGATTGCAAGACCGGACTGCGGCAGAGGATCCTCGGTCCAGGTCAAATGCGGTGTGGCAGTGCCTTCGCCAACGGGCATCAGCGGGCAGATGGCGGCATAGTCGCCACCGAGACCACCGACGCCCATGATCTGGGCGTGATAGAGTTCGGCGATGACTTCGTTCTGCGGCACCCCGGGGCTCATCTTGGCGATGGCCCGCTCCATCGCATGTGAGCAGATGGCGCCGGCCTCACGCATCAAGGCCAGTTCGGGCTCGGATTTGATCAGGCGGGCCCAATTGACCAGGTCGCCGTTGTTGGAAAAGCTGGCCTCCGGAAGCCCTTTGACGAGATGGGCGTGGCACCGCGCTGTGTAGTAGTGTGCATCCATCTCCACACCGATGCGCGCCTTCCCCCAGCCACGGGCGCGCACCAGCTCGGCAAGCTCGTCGAAGGGATGGCCTTCCGGATTCTGCACCAGATACTCCGAAAACGGCACGACGTTGCTCTGAGGTAAGCCGGTCGTCAGAAGGGCGCTCTTCTCGTCCTGCGCCCGGCCGAACCAGATGGGCAGTTCCTCGTCCACGTGCACGAGGACGCATTGCGGAACATAGAACGACCAGCCGTCGTAGCCGGTGAGCCAGCCCATGTTCGCGGGATCCTGACATATGATGAGGTCGAAGCCCGCCCGTTCCATGCGTTTCTTCACGTCACGGATCCGGCGGGAATACTCCGCCGCGGTAAAAACAGCCGACCTGCTCACGACATCTCCTCCATCGTGTACGACGCCATAGATGTGTACATCATTTT
Organism: Sinorhizobium garamanticum; assembly: GCF_029892065.1. Lineage (NCBI taxonomy): Bacteria > Pseudomonadati > Pseudomonadota > Alphaproteobacteria > Hyphomicrobiales > Rhizobiaceae > Sinorhizobium > Sinorhizobium garamanticum. The sequence goes on from NZ_CP120374.1 coordinate 844,324, forward strand.
GCATGACACGCAACAGGATCCAGACATTTTCGCATTTTTTGCAGGAAGTCTTGCCAAAGCGGGAGTCAGATGTATACTTCTATTCTCTCGCGAGGTTTTTATGCCGTCCGAGGCGAACACCATCTTCAAAAAAAGGGGAACCCATGTTCAAAACTCTCATTTCGCGCAGGAATGCACTGAGGGCCGCAGCCCTCACCATCGCCGCCGCGTCCTTCTCCGGCTACGCCCATGCAGAAACGACGCTCGAGAAAGCAAAGGCCGCCGGCTATATCCGCATCGGGTTTGCCAATGAGGCGCCCTTCGGATTCGCCACTCCGGACGGAAAGCTCACGGGAGAGGCTCCGGAAGTCGCCAAGGCCGTGCTCAAGAAAATGGGCATTGCCGAAGTGGACGGCGTCCTCACCGAATTCGGCTCGCTTATCCCTGGCTTGAAGGCAGGTCGTTTCGACATCATCGCGGCGGGCATGTTCATTAATCCCAAGCGCTGCGCCGAGATCACCTTCTCCGAGCCTTCTTATGGCATCGGGCAGGCCATGCTGGTTGCGAAGGGCAATCCCAAGGCAGTAAAAGACTATTCCACTTTCGCGTCCAACAAGGATCTGAAGCTCGCGGTGATGGCGGGTGCTGTCGAGAGTGGCTACGCCAAGGATGCGGGCCTCTCCGCCGAGCAGGTTGTCTCCCTTCCCGACCAGTCCAGCCTCGTCGCCGCTGTTCAGGCCGGCCGCGCCGATGCGGCAGCCCTCACGGCGCTGTCGATCGCCGAAATGGCCAAGAAAGCGGAAGGCGTGGAGTCGACCGAGCCCTTCGGCGAAGTTGCCGGAAAGTCGGTAAAGGGCCATGGCGGCTTCGGCTTCCGTAAGGAGGACAAGGATCTCGTCGAGGCCTTCAATAAGGAGCTCGTCGCCTTCCTGGGCACCCCTGAGCATATCGCCCTCGTCGAACCGCTGGGCTTTGGCAAGGCCTATCTGCCCAACAAGACGACCGCGCAGCTCTGCGCAGGCGAATAACGCCTTCTGGCCGGCGGCGCGAAAGCGCCGCACTTCCAATCCCTGCGTTCATGAGGGACCCAGATGTGGATTCGCATGCTCGCCGCAATGCTCGCGGCAACGTTGGTGCTGATTGCCCTGCTTTCAGCCAACGCTGAATACCGGCTCTTCATGCCGGGTTTGCTCGAAGGCGCCGTGCTGACGGTAGAGATAACGCTTCTGGGAGCCGTACTCGCCGTGTTCATGGCGCTGGTGGCGGCGCTCGCAAAGCTCTACGGCCCTCTGCCGATAAGATGGCTTTCGACGACCTACATTGAGATCTTCCGCGGGACTTCCGCGTTGGTGCAGCTCTTCTGGCTCTATTTCGTCCTGCCGCAATTCGGCGTATTCCTTGACGCCTTCCTGGTGGCGGTTCTGGCGCTCGGCCTGAACATTGGAGCCTATGGAGCGGAGGTGGTGCGAGGTGCCATCCTCTCCGTGGCCCGCGGACAGTGGGAGGCTTCGATCGCGCTCAACATGTCGAAGGCACAAATGCTGCGTCGGATCATCCTGCCTCAGGCCTTTACGGCCATGATCCCTCCCTGGGGCAACCTTTTTATCGAATTGGTGAAGTCTACCTCGCTCGTTTCCCTGATTACGCTGGCGGACCTCACCTTCAAGGCCCAGCAGATGAACCAGACCACGCTGAAGACCGTCCCTGTGTTTACCCTCGTACTGCTGATCTATCTGGCCATTTCTCTAACCGTCACCATTGTCATGCGCCTGCTTGAGCAGCGTGCTTCGAAGGGACTGACACGCGGAAGGGTCGCCTGATGTGGGACTGGACATTCACATTCGAGATTCTGCCGGTCCTTGCTCGGGCGGCGATCATGACGGTCCAAGCGACCGCTCTCGGCTTCACTATCGCGGCGACACTCGGGCTTGTGCTCGCCTCCATCAGGCTGGCCTTTCCGGTTGCCGGCGTCGTGGTCACGGTATTGGTGGAACTCATCCGGTCGACGCCCCTGCTTATCCAGATATTCTTCCTATACTTCGTCTTGCCCAAGGCGGGGATCGTGTTGGATGCGTTTACCGCGGGCGTGGCAGCGATAGGCATTCACTACGCCGCCTATTGCTCCGAGGTTTACCGGGCCGGATTCGAGAACGTACCGAGGGGGCAATGGGAGGCATCCATCGCTCTCAATCTGTCCCCGTGGAACACTTTCAAGGATATAATCCTACCTCAGGCTCTGCCTCCCGTCGTTCCCGCGCTCGGAAACTATCTGATCGCGCTTTTCAAGGAGACGCCCTTGCTCTCGGCCATTGCGGTCCTCGAGCTCATGCAGACCGCAAAGAACATCGGATCTGAAACCTTCCGCTATACCGAGCCCGTTACGCTCGTCGGGGTGTTCTTCCTTGTCATGAGTCTGGTTTCAGCGGGCATCATCCGGATGCTCGAATCCTGGTTGCAGCGGAGATAAAAGATGAACGACATGCCAATGGTACGCTTCGAGAACGTTTCAAAACGCTACGGCCCGCTCACCGTTCTCGACAATCTCGACCTCGATATCGGCCGTGGCGAGAAGGTGTCGATCATCGGCCCCTCGGGCTCCGGCAAGACGACCGTCTTGCGCATGCTCATGACGCTGGAGGCCATCAATGATGGTGTCATCTGGGTCGATGGGGAACCGATGACGCATATGATGCAGAACGGCAAGCTTGTGCCCGCGACCACCAAGCACATACGCCGGATCCGCGCGAAAATCGGCATGGTGTTCCAGTCCTTCAACCTCTTCCCGCACATGACGGCGATGGGAAACTGCATCGAAGCGCCAATAACCGTGCTCGGAATGAAGCGTTCGGAGGCTGAGGAACGGGCGGCGGAGCTCCTGAACATGGTCGGCCTGTCCGCCAAGAAGGATCACTACCCGTCGCAGCTCTCGGGCGGACAGCAACAGCGTGTGGCAATCGCGCGGGCACTTGCAATGCGGCCGAAGATCATGCTGTTCGACGAGGTAACGTCGGCGCTCGACCCGGAACTTGTGGGCGAAGTTCTGCAGGTTATAAGGAAGATCGGTCGCGAACACGACCTGACCATGCTCATGGTTACCCACCAGATGGGCTTCGCCAAGGAGTTTTCGGACAGGGTGTGCTTCTTCTATCAAGGTAAGATTTGCGAACAGGGCGCCCCTGCGGAAATCTTTGGAAACCCCAAGAACGAAAGGACAAGGCAGTTTCTGAACGCTGTCTTGGAAGCAGGATAACCTTGCACCCCGAATTGCCCGCCAATACCGAAGTCAAGGAGTCCTTCCAGCCCGGATCGGTCAGGGAGAGGTTCGACCGGATATACCACACTCTCAGGGACCGTATCTGCATGCTCGAGTACGCGCCGAGCAGCCGCCTGTCTGAGGAAGAGTTGGCGAAGGAATTTTCCACCAGCCGCACGCCCGTAAGGCGTGTGCTGGCAAGGCTGGAGTCCGAGGGGCTGGTGGAATCGGTGCATGGCGTCGGGACAATCGTGACCGACCCTGATATCAGCGAGTTGGTGCAGATCTATCATTTGCGCATGGAACTTGCGCTTCTGGTCGGCAAGCTTTCGCCGATTCCTCGCAGCGCCGAGGATCTGGAACGGATCAGGGCGCTGATAGCCCGCTGCGACGAGGAGATGAAAAATCCCACGCAGAAGGCATTCCTGCACCTGAACATGGCATTTTTTGACGAAATCAGGGCGTTCACAGGAAACCTGCCGCTGCGGGAGATCAGCGAGCGGCTCTACTATCAGGTCGTTCGCGTCGTCTTGAAAATGATGCCGAAGCTGGGATTGGCGGAAGAATTCTCGGCCTTTCGCAACGAGATGCAGGCCGTCCTTTCCGCCGCCGAAATCGGCGACTGGGAGGCGATCGGATATATTCGGCGGGCCCACATCTCGATGAGCTTCCACCGCATGATGGCCTACGCCGACAAGTCGGAACTGTCCGAAGGGCGTTCCAAGGCATGATCAAACTTGACGCCATTGATTTGCGCATCCTGGAAGCGATCCAGAAGGATGGAAGAATTACCAAGCTGGCGCTTGCCGAGAAGGCGGGGCTGTCGCCAACGCCTTGCTGGCTGAGGCTGAGGAAACTCGAAAAGGCCGGCATAGTCACGGGTTATCACGCACGGCTCGCGATGCGCCGAGTGGCTCCCGTCACGAGCGTTCTCACCGAGATCACGCTCGGCAACCACCGCCAGACCGATTTCGAACGCTTCGAGCGCGTCGTCGCCTCGATCCCCGAAATCGTCGCCTGCTGGTCGGTCGGCGGAGGCGTCGACTACATTCTGAAAATCATGACACCCGACGTCGACGCCTACCAGCGGCTCATGGATGGCTTGCTGGATCGCGAGTTGGGCATAGACCGCTATTTCACCTACATCGTCACCAAGACGGTCAAGGAAGAAACCCTGCTGCCGCTCGCCAGCCTGCTGTCTCACACACCATAGACAATCCGGCTCTACTGCCTCGGTTATTTAGTCCAACTCTCTGCCGTATGTGCCCGGAATAGACAACTTCTCTCCCCGTTGCAGTCCAGACTTCCCGCAACAAGAGAGGAGATCGGATATGACTGCTGTTTTCGCGCGCACGACCTTCCATGACGCATTGAACCACCTCAATGATCGGCAGCTCTTACGAGAGCTCGCCTATGTCGGAGGGCGTTGGGTTGCCGGGCGTGATGGCAAGGCCTTCGAAGTTTCAGACCCGGCAACCGGAGCGACGCTTTCCTGGATCGCTTCGCTCGACGCCGTCCAAACTTCGGAAGCCGTCGATGTCGCTGCCAAGGCTTTCCCGGCGTGGCGCAACATGCTGCCGCAAGCACGCGCCGCCATTCTGCGCAAGTGGTACGAGCTGATGCTTGCCGCCAAGGAGGATCTCGCCCTGCTGATGACACTGGAGCAGGGCAAACCGCTTGCGGAATCCCGCGGCGAAATCGACTACGCCGCCTCCTTCATCGAATGGTATGCCGAGGAAGGCAAGCGGCTCAACGCCGAGAGCGTGACGAGCCATCTGCCGGGCGCGGAAATGATCGTGCGCCGCGAAGCACTCGGCGTGGTCGGCATCGTCACGCCCTGGAATTTCCCCTCGGCGATGATCACCCGAAAGGCGGCCGGTGCGCTCGCTGCCGGCTGCACTGTCGTTGCTCACCCCTCCTCCGAGACGCCGCTTTCCGCCCTGGCGCTTGCGGAACTCGGCGAGCGCGCCGGTCTTCCGGCCGGAGTCTTCAACGTTGTCACCGGTGATGCTGCGACCATTGTTGGCCGCCTGTGCGAGGAGCCCCGCGTCCGCGCCATGAGCTTCACCGGCTCCACTGAGATCGGCAAGCTGATCGCCCGCCAGTGCGCTCCGACGATGAAGCGGCTGGTGATGGAACTCGGCGGCCATGCGCCGCTCATCGTGTTCGCCGATGCCAACGTGGAGAAGGCGGCAGACATCGCAATCGCCGCAAAGTTCGCGACCTCTGGGCAGGACTGCCTCGCGGCAAACCGGATCTATGTCGAACGGCCGATCCTGAAAGCCTTCAACGAGGCTTTCGCTGCACGCGTTTCCCGTCTTAAAGTCGGTGCGGGGCTCGCACAAGACACGGACATCGGACCGCTCATGCATGAGCGCGCCATCGCCAAAGTAGAGGAGCAAGTCGCCGACGCGCTGAAATGCGGCGCGAAACTCGCGATCGGCGGCAAGCGGCACGCCGCAGGACCGCTGTTCTTCCAGCCGACCGTGCTCACCGATGTGCCCGACGACGCGCTAATCATGCGCGAAGAGACATTCGGCCCCGTGGCCGCCGTCACCGCATTCGACAGCGAGGATGAGGTGATCGCTCGGGCGAACAACACCGAATATGCCCTCGTGGCCTATGTCGTCACCGAAAACGGCGCTCGCCAGCTGCGGCTCGCACGCGCGCTCGAGTACGGTATGGTGGCAATCAACCGGGTGAAGATCACCGGCGGACCGATCCCCTTCGGCGGTTGGAAGCAGTCCGGCCTGGCACGCGAGGGCTCACGCCATGGCATGGAGGCCTTCACCGAACTCAAATATCTCTGCATCGACACTGCCGCCTGAACGGATTTGACGAAAGGAAAGACCATGCTCGAAAAAAGCAACGAACTCACCGCCTGGGACCGCGACCATTTCTTCCATCCGTCCACGCATATGGGCATGCATGCGCGCGGCGAGACCCCGACACGGGTCATCGGCGGCGGCGAAGGCGTTTACATCACCGACGTTGCCGGCAAGCGCAGCCTTGACGCCTTCGCTGGCCTCTACTGCGTCAATGTCGGCTATGGCCGGCAGAAGATAGCCGAGGCGATCGCCGAACAGGCGAAGAACCTCGCCTACTATCACGCCTATGTTGGCCACGGCACCGAGGCGTCGATCCGGCTCTCCAAGATGATCATCGATCGTGCGCCGAAAGGCATGAGCCGCGTCTATTTCGGCCTCTCCGGCTCCGATGCCAACGAGACCAACATCAAGCTCATCTGGTACTACAACAACATGCTCGACAGGCCCGAGAAGAAGAAGATCATTTCGCGCTGGCGCGGCTATCATGGTTCAGGTGTCATGACCGGCTCGCTGACCGGCCTTCAGCTTTTCCACAATGCCTTCGACCTGCCGCGCGCACCGATCCTGCACACCGAGGCGCCCTATTATTTCCGCCGTCCGGACCGCTCAATGAACGAAGAGCAGTTCTCGCAATATTGCGCCGACAAACTGGAGGAAATGATTCTTGCCGAAGGGCCGGAAACGATCGCGGCCTTCATCGGTGAGCCGATCCTTGGTACAGGCGGCATTGTGCCGCCGCCGAAGGGCTATTGGCAGAAGATCCAGGCGGTGCTTTCGAAATACGACATCCTGCTCGTCGCCGACGAGGTCGTCACGGGTTTTGGCCGTCTGGGGACGATGTTCGGCTCCGATCACTATGGCATCAAGCCGGATCTCATCACCATCGCCAAAGGCCTGACCTCGGCCTATGCGCCGCTTTCCGGCAGCATCGTCTCGGAAAAAATGTGGCAGGTGCTGGTGCAGGGATCGGACGAACTCGGCCCGATCGGCCATGGCTGGACCTATTCCGCCCACCCGATCTGCGCTGCCGCCGGAATCGCCAATCTCGAACTGATCGATGAACTCGGCATTGTCGAGAACGCCGGTTCGACCGGAGCATATTTCCGATCCGAACTTGCAAAGGCGCTCTCTGAGCACAGCCACGTCGGCGAAGTGCGCGGAGATGGTTTGATGGCGGCCGTCGAATTCGTCGAGGACCGGGACGATCGGAAATTCTTCGATCCTGCGCAGAAGATCGGCCCGAAGGTGGCGACTGCGCTGGCAGAGCGTGGCGTCCTTGGCCGGGCGATGCCGCAGGGCGACATCCTGGGCTTTGCCCCGCCGCTTTGCCTGACGCGCGATGAGGCCGACATTGTCGTGAAGGCGGCAGTCGGCGCCATCTCTGAAGTCCTCGGCAACAAATAACGACCCGAGTTCCGGTCGTTCAAATCTGACGGAGCGCTGGCTACGGCGCTCCGTAAGCGTGCGGGCCCAACTGGATCGCCATCCCCCATCAGAGACCGGCGGGCTGAAACAACTCGACGAAATTGCCGGACGGGTCGATCAACAGGATCTGTGATCCGCCGGGTCCGGTCACGATGTCGTTGCGGAACGTGGCGCCGGCGGCTCGCAGTCGGGCGACCTCGGCGGCCAAATCATCGACAATGAGGTGAATCCGATTCCAGCCGCCCGGTTGAGGACGCTCGCCGTCAGGCATCGGTCGTCCCGCAGAGCTCAAGGGGCCACTCAGCAACAGCCGCAGGGCTCCCCGCTTGACGTCCGCGAAGGCCGGAGCGTGGTTGGAGAGAAGTGAAAAGCCCAGATACTTCGTGTACCATTCGACAGAAGCCTCGACGTCATCAACCATGTAGCGCACGTTGACGGTTGTTTCCGACATGCCTTCCTCCCGATCCGAGTTCACCGAGCAGATTGACGTCCGTACTCTACGACAAGGATCACGGAAGCGGAAATTCTCAGCCGAGAACTCGGGCTGGCAACCAGACGCCCTCCGTCCGATCAGGCCGCCGCAGGGTCGAGAAGCGCCATGTCGATATCAGTCATCTCGACGCGACGATCGAAAGCGATGCCGGTTCCATCGAACAGGTGGCAATCAGCGGCACGAATCCCGGTCCTCACCTCTTCGTCCGCCCGGATCGCAGCGGTCCCCGGCAACATGGCGCAATAATTCTCCCCCTCACCTCCGAGCGATGCATAGGCAACCGTATGCGCGCCGAGGCGCTCGATGACCGAGGGTGTGACCGTCAACGTCAGGTCGCCGGAACCGATCTGGATATGCTCGGGGCGCACGCCGAGGGTCAAGGTCGCACCGGCCATGCCGCCCCGCGGCGTCACCGGAATGATCGCCGTCTGGCCCTTGTACTCGACCTCGACGCCGGCGTCGCCGACGCTCTTGCAGGTGACCGGCAGGAAGTTCATTTTCGGGTTGCCGATGAAGCCGGCCACGAAGGTGTTGGCCGGCTTGTGGTAGAGTTCAAGCGGCGCGCCCGTCTGGGCGATCTCTCCGGCGTTCAGCACAACGATCCGGTCCGCCATCGTCATCGCTTCGACCTGGTCGTGCGTGACGTAGATCATCGTTGCCTTCAGCTGCCGGTGCAGTTTCGCCAGTTCGATGCGCATGTCGGCACGCAAGGCCGCATCAAGGTTCGACAGCGGCTCGTCGAAGAGAAAGATCTTCGGCTCGCGCACGATCGCCCGGCCGATCGCGACGCGCTGGCGTTGGCCGCCGGAAAGCATGCCGGGCTTCTGCTGCAGCCGCTGATCGAGATGAAGAATGCGCGCCGCATGCTCGACCTTGGCCTTGAGCTTCTCGTCGGGCATCTTTTCCACGCGCAGCGGAAAGGCGATGTTCTCGAACACAGTCATGTGCGGATAGAGAGCATAGGACTGGAAGACCATGGCGATGCCGCGCTTGACCGGCGGCAAGTCGTTGACACGCTTGCCATCGATGACGATGTCGCCCGCCGTCGTCTCGTCGAGCCCCGCGATCATTCTGAGCAACGTGGACTTGCCGCAGCCCGATGGACCGACGAAGACCACGAACTCGCCGTTCCTGACTTCGAGCTCGACGCCCTTCAGCACTTCGTAGGTGCCGTAGAATTTCTGAACCTTTTTGAGATTGAGCTGTCCCAAGAATCTGTCTCCGGCCACCGGCACGAGGCGGCTCTGCCGCCAAAAAAATAAGCGGAGACCGCGGGCTGACGCTCCGCGGCCTCCGTCGAGCTTACTTGTACTCTTCGAGTTCGCCGGCAGCCTTCTTCAAGGCATCGGCCGGTTCCGCCTTGCCGGTGACGACCGACTGGACCATGTCGATCATCGCGTTCTGAAAGCCTTTGTAATCCGTGAAGAGCGGTTCCGGGCCACCATAGGCGATGCCGTCGATCAACGGCTTCCAGGACGCGTCGGCCTTGACGAATTCATCGACCTTCGGAGACGGGCGCAGCGGCGTCAGGCCTGCGCCGCCCTGCAGCTCATATTCGCCCTGCGGTCCCGGGGAGGTGATAAACTTCGCGAATTCGATCGCCTTTTCCTCGACGCCGGTACCCTTGAAGATCGCCAGGCTGTCGGTGATCAGCAAGGTGCCTTCGCCCTTGGCCGAGGGGCCGAGCGGCAACGGTGCGATGCCCCAGTTGATCTTCGTTTCCTTGAGCAGCGCAGCCGCCCCGGAGCCCGACTGGATCATGCCAGCCTTGCCGTCAAGGAAGATGGCACGAATTTCGTTCTGCTCGTAAGCGGTCGCCCCTTCGACCGAATAGGGCATGATGTCCTTGTAGGCCTGCAGCGCCGCCAGCACTTCCGGGCTGTCCATGACGATCTTGTCGCCGTCGATGACCTTGCCGTTGTTGGTGTAAACCCAGTGCATGAACTGGTGCATCGTGTTGTCGAAGGTCTTGGCCGGCAGACCATAGCCCGCGATGCCGGTCTTTTCCTTGATCTGCTTCGCAAAGGCGATCTCTTCGGCCCAGGTTTTCGGCGGCGTTTCCGGGTCGAGGCCCGCCTGCTTGAAGAGGTCCTTGTTCCAATAGAGCGCCTTGGTCGAAAAGGCGATCGGCACGCCCCACTGGTTATCCTCGAAGGTCACGGTGTCGACGATGTTCGGATAGTAGCTCTTCTTCTCTTCCTCGGTCATCGGAACCGGAACGATCATATCGTTCTCGGCGAACTCCTTGAGGGTGCGGGAGCCCACATAGGCCATGCCGACTGGCGTACCGGCCGCGGCAAGCGTCGTCGCCTTGTCCTGGCACTGAGCCCAGCCGACGACTTCCGGCACCACCTTCCAGCCGGCGTTCTTGCCTTCCCATTCCTTGATGTATTTCTCGTGGATCGGATCGATCTTGTCGCCGCAATAGATCCAGCTGATCTCCTGGTCGGCGGCCTGCGCGGCAACGCTCCCGAGCGCGGTCGATCCGAGCAAGGCCAGCGTTAGAAAAGCAGTCTTGTAAGCAATGGTCACGATGGAATTCCCCTTCTCTGGTGGTTGCTTATTGTTTCACCGCGCCGGCGGTCAGGCCGCTGACGAGATAGCGTTGCAGGAAGAAAATGACGATGACGGCCGGCGCGATGCCGACGAAGCTTGCGGCCATCAGTTCGTTCCAGACCACTTCCTGCCGGCCGAAATAGGCGAAGAGACCCACGGGCAGCGGCATGTACTCGGTCTTGGAATTGAAGGTCAGCGCGAAGATGAACTGCTGGGCATACGAGCCGATGAAGGTGGTAATCGCGACCACTGTGATACCTGGCATGGCGATCGGCAGGATCACCCGGCGAAGCGTGTAGAAGTGGCTGGCGCCATCGACGAAGGCTGCCTCGTCCAATTCCCGTGGGATCCGCATCATGTAGGTGCGCAAGAGCCAGATCGCCGAGGGAATGAGGAAGGCGACGCCTGGCACGATCATGGCGAAATAGGTGTTGAGCACGCCGAAGCTTCGCATCAGCCGGAAGAGCGGGATCAAAAGCACTGCGCCGGAGAACATGTTGACCGCGAGGAAGGCCGCAAGCAGCGACCCGCTGCCGCGGAACCTGAAGCGCGCAAAGGCATAGGCAGCCGGCACGACCAGTGCCAGCACGACTGCGGTGACGATGATGGAAACGAAGAACGAATTGAAGATATAGCGGGCGAATCCCGGCACGCTCACCCACATGGTCCTGTAGGCGGCGAAGGAGCCGTTCTCCGGCCAGAAGCGATAGGGCGATGAAAAAAGCAGGCTGAGCGGCTTCAGCGATACCAGGAAGCCTTCGACAAAGGGGGCGAGAATGAAGCTCAGGAAGACGAAGATCCCCGCGTAGATTCCGACCAGCTCGTACCAGCGATAGCGATTGATCAGGGCCGGTTGGCTCATCGGCTTTCTCCGGAGGCGAGGCGGTGGGTGACGCGGAAGTAAAGCAGGCAGAAAATCGACAGGAAGATGCAGATCACCACGGCACGTGCAGCACCTTCGCCGTATTTCTTCGAGCCGATGGCCGTTCGATAGGTGTCGATGATCATCGTCGTCGTGTCACCGTTCGGGCCACCCTGGGTCAGGATCCAGATGATGTCGAACGAGTTGAAGGTGGCGATCAGCGACAGCATCGACATGGTGATCATTGCCGGCACGAGCAGCGGCAGGGTGATGCGGCGGAAGCGGTAGAAGCGGCCGGCCCCGTCCGTCCATGCCGCCTCGTAAAGATCCTGCGGGATCGCCTGGATCGAGGCCAGCAGATAGAGCGTCACCAGCGGCACGCCGATCCAGACATCGGTGATGATCGTTGCCCAGAAGGCGGTTGAACCATGGGCGAGAAAGGCGACAGGACCGTCGACCAGTCTCAAGTTCTGCAGCATCCCGGAAATCATCCCGAACTGGCCGTTGTACATCCAGCCCCACATGAAGATGCCGATTGCCATCGGCACGATCCATGGCGGCATGGTCAGGACGCGAAACAGGGCGCGCCCCGGTACGGCGGCGTTCAGCATGACGGCACCGAACGTGCCGATGATCATTTTGATCGAGACGGAAAAGAAGGTCCAAACGAACGTCCGGGCGATCACTTCCGCGAAAGTGCCATTGAAGATTTTGTCGTAGTTGACGGTGCCCACCCACTTGGTCGTCTTCTTCAGCGAAGCATCCGTAAACGACAGGATGAATGTGTCCACCAGCGGGTAGGCGACGATGACCGACACATAGAGCAAGGCGGGAAGAAGCAGGATCCAGGCGAAGATGACGGTGCTGCGCCGAACGCTCATGCTCCTCACCCTCTCAGGCCGCTCGGGCGTGAAGCGCTTCGTCGAAGCGGTCCCAGAGCGGTCTCAAATCGACGACCGCCCTCTTCGTCCGCGCCTCGTCCATGGAGAGCGCCAGGATGCCGGCCTCTAGCGCGTCGAGCGGTGAGACCGGCAGTGGCCCCTCGTCCCTGACGTGGGCGATGATCTCGGCCGCCATCTGCTCATCGGCGCCGTAATGCTGCGAAAGCTCCGTCGCGGCATAGCGCTTCTCGACGGCTTTCTTGCCGGAAAGCGCTTCGTGGACATCGAGATAACCGCGAATGAAGTCGCCTTCGGCCATGCCGCGCGATCCGATCACGCAGAAGCGGCGGAACTGGTCCGGCACGTTCAGGTTGGTGTGGAAATTCATCGCAACGCCGTTGGCGTATTCGATGATCGCCACCTGATAGTCGATGATGTCGCCATCGCTGTCGAAGACCTTGTCCGATCCGAGCCACCCGCTCGGCTTGCGGTGAAAGAGCTGCAGATCGTTAATGCCCTCGCGGGCGGGATCGTTGGCGGGGATAAAGCTCTTGCGGCCGCCGAAGCTCGCCACGCGCTCGGGCCTCGCGCCGACGACGCCATTGTAGAGGTCAAGGTCATGGCAGCATTTTTCAAGCATGAAGCTGCCAGCGTAGCGTCCATAGCGGCGCCAGTCGCGCATGAAAAATGCGCCATGATAGGGTTCGATATGTTCCGCGGCCTCGATCGAAACGATCTCACCGAGCGTTCCCGCAACCTGGGCGGCCCGAAGGTCGCGATAGATCGGCGCGTAGCGGAGCACGAGACCGACCATCAGGCGGTCGTGACCGTGCTTCGCCAGAAGCCCTGCAAGCTCCAGGCTCTGCTCGATCGTGCTGACGATGGGCTTCTCGCAAAAAATCTTGAGGCCAGCCTCGAGGCCGATGCGGATATGATCGAGATGCATGTGGTTCGGCGAGCCGATCATCAGAAGATCGAGCTTCTCGTTCGCGACCAGCTCCTCAGGCGAGGCGTAGGCCTTGCCGGGGGAAATGCCCTTTTCGACGAGGGTCGCAAGGCCGGCAGGCGCCGGGTCGACATAGCCGGCGATCTCGAAGCTATCGTCGACCGCCTTGAAGACGTAGCCCAGATACCCAAGACGGAATCCGAGTCCGATTATCCCGACTCTCATGCTCGTGCTGTTCCCTTGCCTTTTGGCGTAATTTATTTTCGCAGACTGAGATAGAATTTTCAGGGCGTCAACCAAAAATCGGCCATTCTGGCGAAATGTGAAATTCATTTTCACGAACATGCCGAATAGGCCCGTGCCGCCTTTTTGGTGGCTACGACTTCTGCGAGCATTGGCGAACCGTCGGGAACGGTCTAGGCGCGCACTCGACCGGAAAGAAACCGTTCGAATGCCTGAAGCCCATCATGGATGAGCACGGCCAGTGCGGCCACGATGAGGCCACCCTGAAGCACGAAGGCGAGGTTGTTCGACTGCAGGCCGGCGATGATGACTTCCCCTAGGGTCTTCGCCGCAACGGTCGACCCGATCGTAGCGGTCGCGAGGCTGATCACGACGGACAATCGGATCCCCGTCAGGATCACCGGTAGTGCCAGGGGAAGCTCGATATTGAAGAGCCGTTGGCGCTCCGTCATACCCGCGCCGCGTGCAGCTTCCACCACGGCTGGCGGTAGCGTCGTCAAGCCCGTCAGCGCATTTTCGAAGATCGGCAGCAAGCCGTAGAGGAAGAGGGCGATCAGCGTCGGTTGCTCGCCGAAGCCGAAAATCGGTACCGCCAGCGCCAGAACGGCGACCGGCGGAAAGGTCTGGCCGATGTTCACGAGGCTGCGTGAAAGCGGAAGAAATTCGGCACCGGCCTTTCGCGTCACGAGGATCGCCAGAGCCACGGCAACGAGAGCCGCGGCAAGCGTTGCCGCAAAAACCGTTCTTAGATGCAGCACGGTCAGCCAGAACAGGCTGCCCTGGTTATAAATCGCCGGCGCATTTTGCTGAACCAATGGCCTCAGCAATGGTTCGAACCAGGAGGGCTGCAGCAGGAAGACAAGTAACAGCAGCAGAACCGCCATCCGGGCGAGATTGGGCATCGACGCCATCACCGTGGCCTCGCCGCGCGTTTTGCCAAGCCTTCGAGGCTTACCTTCCCGAGGATCGCGCCGTCAGGTGCGGCAACCGGCAGCGCGGATCGCCCGGACCACAGGAGTTCGGAGAGCGCCTCGCGCTGGCTGAGCGTCGCTGGTATCGGCGCGCCTTCGGCCGAACCGGGCTCGACCGCGTCAGCGGCCGTGTCGATCGCCAGTAGCCGGAATGGCCGCTCGCTGGTGCCGATCAGCGTTTCGACGAAGGGTGTCGCCGGTTTAACCAGCATCTCGGCCGGTGTCGCGTATTGCACGACCTCTCCCTTGTCCATCACAGCGATCCTGTCGGCGAGGTGAAACGCCTCCTCCATGTCATGGGTGACGAGGATGATCGTCGTGCCGAAATGTCTCTGGATTGCGACAAGGTCGTCCTGCGCCTTGGAGCGGATGATCGGATCAAGGGCGCCGAAGGGCTCGTCCATCAGAAGGACGTTCGGCTCAGCGGCAAGCGCGCGCGCAACGCCGACCCGCTGCTGCTGGCCGCCGGAAAGCTCATGGGGATAGCGCGGGCCGAAGGCCGCGGAATCGAGCTGGAAAAGCGTCAGCAATTCCTCGACCTTCGCATCGATGCGCTTCCTGTCCCAGCCGAGGAGCGTCGGCACGGTGGCGATGTTCTGGGCGACCGTGCGGTGCGGAAACAGCCCGTGACCCTGGATGGCGTAGCCGATCCTGCGACGAAGTTCGAAATCCGGCACGGCGCGGTTATCCTGCCCATCGATCCTGATCGTGCCCGAGGTCGGCTCGACCAGTCGATTGACCATTCTGATCAGCGTCGTCTTGCCCGACCCGGAGGTACCGACGATCACGGTGATCGTATGCGGCTCCACGGTCAACGACACGTCATCGACAACGGTCGTATTGCCATAGCGCTTGGTAACATGTTCGATTTCGATCATGCGGCAGTGCCCTGCTTGCGGTCCGTTACGGTCATTTCAATGAAGGCGTCGAGGACGATCGCCGCCGCGAAAGCCAGGACGACGGTCGGCACAGCGCCCAGCAATACGAGGTCCATCGCCGTCTGGCCTATGCCCTGGAAGACGAAGACCCCGAAGCCGCCGCCGCCGATGAGGGCGGCGATGGTTGCGAGCCCGATGTTCTGGACGAGCACGATGCGGATGCCGGTGAGGATCACCGGAAAGGCGAGCGGAAACTCGATGCCGGCAAGTCGCTGCCAATCGGTCATGCCGATGCCGCGCGCCGCGTCGTTGGCATCGCGCGGAACGCCGGCGAGCCCGACCACCGTGTTGGCGACGACGGGCAGCAAGGAATAGAGAAACAGCGCAACGAAAGCGGGCGCGACGCCGATGCCGCGAATGCCGATCGCCGCCGCACCTGGCACATGCGTCGCGATCCAGCCGAGCGGCGCGATGAGAATGCCGAAAAGCGCGATCGACGGAATCGTCTGGATGGCGTTGAGGACATTCAGCACGCCGGCGCGCAAGCGTTCGACGCGATGGCAAAGCACGCCGAGCGGCAAGCCGATGACGGTCGCCGCTGCGAGCGATCCGAGCGCCAGCGTTACGTGCCGCCCCGCCTCCTTCCAGAAGGTATCGGCACGGCTTGCATATTCCTTCAGAATGGAGAGCCCGTCCCATCCGCCGGCTATCAGCATCGCACCGGCGATCGCAAGAACAGCAACCAGGAAGAGCAGGCGGATGACCGGTCCCGGGTTCAAACGCGCCAGCGCATCGGCAACCAGAAGTGAAAAGGCGAAAACCATAACCCAGAAGCCGGAGGCCGGCGAAACGCGGGCATAGGTGTTTTCCGGTGGCGTCAGATGATTGGCGGCCATTCCGATCAGAACCCCAAGCGCGACGAGAGCGGCAAAGGCCACGGCCATTCGCATCGGATTTGGTGTCCTGAAGAGCGCAATCGCCGCAGCCAACGCGACCAAGGCGAGAAGCGCGTATCCGAGCGATGGCGGCAAGGCCTCCAGAATTGCCTTCGCGTCACCCTGGACGATCCGGTTGGCCCGGAAAGTCGCAAACGGGGCAAGAAGCGCACCGTAGACAGCAAGCGCGGCAATGACGACGCCGAGCTTGTCGACGCGGAATGGCACGCGTTCCTTTCCTTGGATCATGCCATCACCCATGGCGTTTCAGAGTTGTCCGTCCGATCGGATGGACGAGGGGGCGCTTGCTAGAGCGGGATGAGAAAAAGTGTCCGCGGTTTTCCGCCCGCGTCCCGCTCCAACTTATTAGAATCGATCACGATGACTTTAGGTCGATTAGACCTAAAGTCATCGTGATTTAGAACAAGCACCCTCCACTCATCACATCATTTCAGAAAGCCGTTCTTCTTCAAGAAGTCCTCGGCAACGGCCTTGGCCGGTTCGCCGCCGACCTGGACGCGGCCATTAAGCTCTTGCAGCGTCACCAGGTCGAGCTTTTCGAAGACCGGTTTCAGCAGTTCCTCGATCTGCGGGTTTTCCTTGAGCACCGTTTCGCGGATGATCGGCGCCGGCTGATAGACCGGCTGGACGCTCTTGTCGTCTTCGAGCACGACAAGACCCGAGGGCGCAATGCCGCCATCTGTGCCGTAAACCATCGCGGCGTTGGCGCCGTTCGTCTGGTTTGCAGCCGCGGCAATCGTCGCCGCCGTATCGCCGCCCGAAAGCGTGATCAGTTGGTCCGGCTTCAGCGTGAAGGAATAGGTCGTTTGGAACGCTGGTAGCGCCGCGGCCGAGTTGACGAATTCGGACGAAGCCGCAAGCTTGACCTCGCCGCCGCCTGAGACATATTTGCCGAAGTCGGAGAGCGTCTTGAGCTTGTTGGCCTCCACGACCTCCTTGCGCAGCGCGATCGCCCAGGTGTTGTTGGCGGGCGACGGCGTCAGCCAAACGATCTTGTTGGCATCGTAGTCGAGCTTCTTTGCCTGCTCGAAAGCCTTGGCAGCATCTTTCCAGGCCGGATCGTCCGCCTTCTCGAAGAAGAAGGCGGCGTTGCCGGTATATTCCGGATAGATGTCGATCTCCCCGGCGGTAATCGCCTTGCGCACGACAGGTGTCGCGCCAAGCTGCACGCGATCCGTGGTCTTGATCCCGTTGGCATTGAGGACGGCGAGAATGATATTGCCGAGCACGCCCCCCTCCGTATCGATTTTTGAGGAAACGACGACATCGGCCTCAGCCGCAGCGGCGGTGAGCGCAATGGCAAGGGCAGTACCGATAACAGTCTTGATCAGGCGCATGATTGTCTCCCTCGATTTGGTCTCGCAGTTTGATCACGGATTCTCCGCAGCGTCGGGGTAAGTCATTCCATATATGTCAGGGTTCGGCGAAAAATAGAGCGGGTGGCGCGTCCTGACCTGCGGTTGAATTCTCAACACGCACAGCCTTCGATTGGACATTGCAATCGATACCGTTCTCAGCCACTCTCTCCTCTGCGCATGGAATTGTTTCGGGGGAAACATGTCCGTCTATTTTCTCGCGCTTTTGATCGGTGTGGTGGCGGGGCTTCGTGCCATGACCGCGCCCGCCGCCGTCAGCATCGCAGCCGCCGCCGGCTGGCTGCCGGTCTCCAATAGCTGGGCGGCTTTCATGGGCTTCCGGTTCACGCCTTATATCTTCGGCCTGCTCGCTCTCGTCGAATATGTCACCGATCAGCTTCCCAGCACGCCGAGCCGCAAGGTGCCGCAGCAGTTCGGCGCTCGCATCGTCAGCGGCGGCTTCTGCGGCGCGGTGATCGGCACTGCCGGCGGATCGCTCGTCGGCGGTGCGGTCGCCGGCGTCATCGGGGCCGTCATCGGCACCCTCGGCGGTTACGAGGCACGAAAGCGACTTGGCCTGGCCATTGGCAAGGATTTACCGGTGGCCCTTCTCGAAGATCTGGTTGCAATTCTGCTAGCCTTCTGGGTGGTGTCCTCCGTGTCATGAGCAAGAACTTCGACGCAATCATCATCGGCGCCGGCCAGGCGGGACCATCGCTCGCCGGGCGGCTGACAGCTGCCGGCAAAACCGTTGCGCTCATCGAACGCAAACTCTTCGGCGGCACCTGCGTCAATACCGGCTGCATGCCGACCAAGGCCATGGTCGCCAGCGCCTACGCGATCCACACCGCCCGTCGCGGCGCCGAATACGGCATGACGACCGGCACTATTTCCGTCGACTTCGCCCGCGTCATGGCACGCAAGGAGAAGGTGCGCCTCGATGCCCGCTCGGGCGTCGAAAGCTGGCTCAAGGGCATGAATAACTGCACCGTCATCGAAGGCCACGCACGCTTCGAAAGCCCGACGGACGTCCGCGTCGGCGATGAGCTGATTTCCGGCGATCAGATTTTTCTCAACACCGGCGGACGTGCCGCCGTTCCGGATTTTCCGGGCGTCGACGAGGTTCCCTATCTCACCAACACGTCGATAATGGACCTCGCCCAACTTCCGGAGCATCTCGTCATTATCGGCGGCAGCTATATCGGGCTCGAATTCGCCCAGATGTTCCGCCGCTTCGGTTCCGAGGTGACCATCATCGAGAAGGGACCCCGCCTCACCGGCCGGGAAGATCCGGACGTCTCCGATGCGATCCGCGACATTCTCGAAAAGGAAGGTATCCATATCCGCCTCAATGCCGAATGCATCCGCTTTGCCAAGCACGAAGACAGGGTCGCCGCCGGCGTCGATTGCACGACAGGGGCTCCGGAAGTCATAGGCTCGCATGTGCTGCTCGCCACCGGCCGCCGGCCGAACACAGACGATCTCGGGCTCGACAAGGCCGGCGTGAAGACCGACGCGCGGGGCAATATCGAGGTCGACGATTTCCTGCAATCGAGCGTTCCGCATATCTTCGCGATGGGCGACTGCAACGGCCGCGGCGCCTTCACCCACACCTCCTACAACGACTTCGAGATCGTCGCCGCCAACCTCCTTGACAACGATCTACGCCGGGTGACGGACCGCATCCCGACCTACGCGCTCTATATCGACCCGCCGCTCGGGCGCGCCGGCATGACCGAGAGCGAGGCCCGCAAGAGCGGCCGCAAGCTCCTGATCGGCACACGGCCGATGACGCGGGTCGGGCGTGCCGTCGAAAAGGGCGAGACGCAGGGCTTCATGAAGGTGATCGTCGACGCGGACACTGAGGAAATCCTCGGCGCATCGATCCTCGGCACCGGCGGTGACGAGGCGATCCAGAGCATTCTTGACGTCATGTATGCGAAGAAGCCCTATACTCTGATTAGCCGCGCCATGCACATCCACCCGACGGTGTCGGAACTCATCCCGACCGTTTTCGGGGAACTTTCTCCTGCGAAGTAATGCGAGGATTGTCCTTGCCGGATCTAAAGCCCCTCAGAGCACCCCAGTCAGCTCGAGCGTCTGGTAGCCGGCCAAGAGCGTGATCAGGGATCCGACAAGCCGCAGGAGTGTCTTCTCTTTCAACGTCTTGACCACCCATCCCGCGAGCGGCGCCGCCAAAACGCCTCCGACGATCAGCCCGCCAACAGATGTTAGGTAATCGCCGAATTCGCCGGCTTGCTCCCAGTGGCCGGTTACAATTGTGACGAGGAAGCTCAGCGACACCGAAAGCGCAATCAGGAACTCGCTCGCATTGACCGTGCCGATCACGAATCGCGGCTGCCCGCCCGCGCCGAGCAGGCCGGTGGTGGCGACAGGACCCCAGCCGCCACCGCCTGCGGCATCCAGGAAGCCGGCGGTGGCGCCCAGGGGCGCGACGATTCTCAATTTCACAGGGTTGGTCGGAATACGACGAAAAGAACGAAATAACAGCCAACTCCCGATAATTGCGAGATAAGCTGTAACGAATGGCTTGACCTGATCGCCGTCAAACGAGGTGAGTACGAAGGTGCCTAACATCCCGCCACCGACACCAAAGGGAATGAGCCGCCAAAACAGTTTCCAGTCGATGTTGCGATGATAGAGGTGGCCCGATCCGGAGGCGGCGGTGGTGAACAATTCTGCAGCATGAGCTGAGGCTGATGCTTGCGCCGGCGGCACACCGAAGGCGAGGAGCACCGTCGACGAGATCACGCCATATGCCATTCCAAGAGCACCATCGACCGCCTGGGCCAGAAACCCGACCGCCGCGAACAGTAGGAGTTCTTCCATAAGCGGCTCCGCGCATGACTGCGTTCATGGTGCCCTCAGGTTCGCAAGTAAACGGACCACGCATCGGCTTGTTCCGCGATTTCGGCTCAATCCGGTCGTGCTTAACTGCATACTGTCGATGCCGCACCCTGATCCAGTCGGTCGAGACTGGCCCCGCGACGACCACGTTCGTACGGATCGAGGCATGCGGGCGCGCGCAGCACAAACCAAAACGAGTGCCTTCGCGAAAAAAGCAAAAAGCATCTCCGCTGTCTTAGCTGCGATTTGCGGGCGCGAACAATCGTTCGCGCCCGCTGCTTTTCCACTGTCGCTATTTCACCGGTATCATAAGGTGGGCGTAAGGAGTGCCTGCCCACATCACATACGGCCGGGAGGTGTCGGGCTTGGGGTCCGTCGGATAGCCTTGCATCATGTCCGTCGCATTGACGATCATGACATGCGGGCCGGTTTCCACCCAGTTGTTACCCTCTTCAGGTTTTGTCGCGTAAGGATCGGTGTTGCTTCCGTCGCTACCGCCGGCCAGCATGTACATGAAGCCTACCTTACCTTTGGGCGGCTCCTTCTTTTGCATCCAAGCCGTCGCCCATTCCATCGCATTGGCATCGCCGCACATCGGGTCCGGGCCAGGCGTGTTCGGATTGTCCGGCATGCACCAGAAGCCGTTCGTGCCCTCCCTCAACGTGCGCATACTACCCTTCTCGTCCATGACGTGGATCGCAGCGCCGCTTGCTACCGCAGCGGGCGCAGCGGATTCAGCATTTTTGATCAGTGCAGCGTCGTCGGGGGCTGCGTCGGCGGCGACGCCCTGCACTGCAACTAAACTGCTTGCTGCTAACAGAGCAGCGGCCGTTAGAAGCCTTTTCATGGCCGTTCTCCCGGATCGCATTCATCGTTGTCATTGTATCGGCCGGCGGCTGTCCCGAGCCGCATTAGCCATAACTAAAATGATAGCAGATTGGGCGCACCCGAACAATTAATCAGGACAGGCCACGCGCCTGCGACGATCTGGTATCGTCCTTGCCTGTACGGCACCGATTTACCCATCTTTTCCGCGGCTGAACCAACGCAGCGACATGCAGGAGAGCCCTGCATCGATCTTGCCGATTTCCGTGGTCTTAAGCGGCACGACCTTGAAGCCCGCCTTGTCGAGCATGTCGATCGTGCGCGGGAAGTCGGCGCCGACCATGACGACGTCATTGACGCGGAGCGCATTGGCGGCCGCCTCCTCGCCCTCCGGAATGATGACCTGCTTGAATTTCTCGAAGACACCCGAGCGCGCCAGGCGGTTGGTGGAAAGCACGGTTTCGTCGTCGAGCAGCGAGCAATCGGTCTTGAAATGCAAAACGCCCTCGGGCGTCGCGACGATCTCGCTCTCGCGACCGAGCTTATCGAGGCAGCCCTGAAGCGCTTCGGCGCCTGCCTTGTCGGTGCGGGCCGAGAGACCAATCATCACGCTTTCGCGTGTCGTCAGCACGTCGCCGCCATCGGCATAGCCCGTGCCCGGCAGGTCGAGAACGGTGTCGAATATATCGCGCAGCGTCGGCTCGATCTCCTTGGTTTCGTTGACGCGGGTCGCCGCACCTGGACGCAGAAGGATCGCGCCTTCGGTGAAGACCAGCGCCGGGTCCTCGACGAAGATCGAGTCGGGGAAGGCTTCGAGCGCCGGCAGCACCGTCACCTTGACGCCCGCTTCACGCATTGCGTCGATATAGGCGTCATGCTCGGCCTTCACGCCCTCGTAAGTCGGATTGCCGCGATCGTCGGCGCGCAGGCCGTTGACGACGGACTGCGAAGGCGTACGGACAATGATGGAGTTGAACTCGTAGGCGGGGCGTGACTGCGGCATTCTTTGCACCCTTTGGTTTGGACCAACCGTTTCTACTGCATGATTCCTCAAATCGGAATCGATTTGAGGACAAAATCATGCAGCTATTCAAAGTGCTACAGCGACCTTTGCGCGTCTCAAAAGACGCGCGGCGCTGCAATGCCGGACGAGGAAAGGTGTAAAGCGGTTCTTTGGTTGCGGGCGCGGGGCGTGAAAGTTAAATGCCACCCGAAGTATAAGCGCGCGATGACATCGCGACGACACATCCGTCGGCCTCATCTGACTGCGGCCGCAGCCGGTCCCTCCTCACAGCAACGGGAAAATATCGTGAGCCACATTCCCCAGATCGATAATAACACCGCGTCCGATGCGATCCGCGCGGCGCATGACGAAGAGGTCCGCCTTCGCGGGCGGATGACGAATATGAAGCGCACGCTGCTTCATTCACCGACGGCGCACCGCATCTATGCGGAATGGTTCACGCTGCGGGAGGATTGCGGCGGGCCCTGGACGACCGTTCCGTCTGGCTGCTTTGCCACGCGGTTTCCGAGGCCATGCATTCCCGCATCGCGATGGGATTTTTTCGCCGCGCCTTTGCCAATGCGGGAATCGATTTCAAGTCGATCGCACCGAACGAGGACGAGGAGCGCCTGATTGCGTTCGGTCGGGCGATCGTTGCGGATTCCAACAATGTTTCCGCCGCGATATGGGACGGGCTGAAGGCGCGCTACGACGACGCCACGCTCGTCAACCTCGTCGCCTTCGCCGGCATGATGGTCGCGACCGCTTTGTTCAACAATGTCGTCGAAGTCGATTTCGATTCGGAGCTGCTGCCTTACACAGACGCACCATCCGCCTGACGAGGCCATCGTTGGCCGCGGCGTTATTCCGACAATCTGCTCGTGAATGTGGGATTGCCGCGCAGCGTGTTGCTGACGGTGCAGATCTCATTTTCCGCAGCCTCCGCGATCGCATGGCGAACCGTGTCGTCGAAATCGCCGCTGATGGAAAATTCGATGTCGAAGCGTGCGACGCGCGACGGCTCGTCGTGGGCCTTCTCGCCGGTGACCTTCGCGGAGACTTCGGTCAGCCTGTCGAGCACACCGAAGCGGCTTGCGGCAATGCGGGCGCTGAGCACCAGACAGCTCGCAAGCGAAGCATAGAGAAGATCGAGTGGGCCATAGCCCGGTTGTGACGGGCTGGTGACGATATCGAGTTCGCCGCCGGTGACCGATGTCACGTGCGGGAAGCCCGTGCGCCCGACGACGGCGGTCGCGCCCGTCTCCCTCGTCCTTACCTTCAACTCAGCCATTCACCGTCCCCTTCCCGCTGCGCACCCGACCGACGCAATATCGAGGCAAAGCTCCGCTCCCGCAACAACGCCGCGGACCGTATGAGCCCGCGGCGCGATTTGTTCCCGACAAAAAATACGTGGACCGCAAACGATCCGCGCCCGTCGCTTAGTTCTTCTTCACCAGGCGGTAGAAGACGAAGTCGGAAGTGGCGCCGTTGACGTAGCCAGCTACATTGGTCTTCATCGCGACTTGGGTCGCCGCCTGGAACATGATCACGATCGGCGACTTCTCCTGTACTTTCTTCTGCAGGTCGACATACATCGCGTTCCGCTTGGCGGGGTCGGCCTCAGCCTTGGCCGCCTTGGTGGCCGCGTTGAGTTCGGCTGGAACTGCCCAGGAGTTCCGCCAGGTCGTCGTCGACTGGTAGTGATCGTCGGAGTTGTCCTCGTTGAAGGCAAAGGCAGCAGCATTTGAATCGGGATCCATGAAATCGGGGCCCCAATAGAGCAGCATCGCTTCATGGGTGCGGGCCCGATACTTGGTGATCACCTGGCTCCCTGTTCCCGGAATGATCTCGAAATTGATGCCCGCTTCAGCGAAGGAGGCCTGCAGCGACTGCGCCATGTCGGTAAAGGGCGTCGAGTTGATGACGTCGAGCGTCACCTTGATCGGCGTCTTGATGCCGGCGTCGGCAAGGATCTTCTTCGCCTTTTCAACGTCGTAGCCATAGGGCGTCTCGTCGAGCGAGCCGGGGAAGCCTTTCGGCCAGAAGGCCTGGTGTACTTCCATCTGTCCCTTGAGGAAGCTGTCGGTCATGCCCTTGTAGTCGACAAGATAGCGTGCTGCCTCCCAGACGGCTTCCGGCTGCAGGGCGGTGGTCTTCTGGTTGAAGGAGAGGAAGTGAACGGCCGCCTGCGGATAGGACTCGACCTTCATGTTTTCGTTGCCGGTGATGCCGGCGACCTGATCGGGCGTCAGATTCTTCGCCATGTCGACGTCGCCGGTCTCGAGCAGAAGCTGCTGGGTCGCCGCTTCCGCCACATGGCGAATGATCACGCCTTTGATCGCGGGGGCGCCGCCGAAATAGTTCGGGTTGCTCTGGAGGTTCAGGAGTTCGCCGGCGCGGAAGGCGCGCAGTACGAAGGGCCCGGTTCCGGCGGAATTGGCCTTGAGCCAGGCATTGCCGAAGTCGCCGTTCTCTTCGTTCGCCTTGACCGTCTCGGCATCGACGACCGATGCCGGGCGGGCGGCCAGAACGTTGAGCACGAAGGCGGACGAGAAGTCGCCCTCGTATTTGACGACAACCTTGTTGCCGTCGGCGGTCACCATCTTCTCGATGTTTTCCGGCGTCCAGCCAAGCTGTGTCAGGATGAAGGCTGGCGCCTTGTTGAGGGCCACAACGCGCTTGAACGAGTAGACCACGTCTTCCGCGCGCAGAGGATTGCCGGACGAGAAGGTCACGCCGTCACGCAAGGTGAAGGTGATCGTTTTTGCAGCGTCGTCCGCTGTCCACTCGCTGGCGAGGCCGGGCGCGAGCTTTTTAACGTTGGGAGCGTCGTACTGCACCAGGCGGTCATAGGTTTGCGTGACATATTCGCCCGACGAGAACTCATAGGCCTCGGCCGGATCGATGCTGACGATGTCGTCGATGTTCTGGGCGACGACGAGGACATCCGCCGGCGTTTCGGCCAATGCTGCCGGCGAAACGCTGAGCGCCAGTGATGCCGCAAACACCGCGGCCTTAAAGATTTTCATCATCGCTTCTCCTGTTTTCGATGAGACTTGGTTTTTGCGGGTCGTGCCGGTGTTCCCTTGGTCTCGGCACGGCCTGCTTCTTTCGATGCGGCGGTTCGCGGCCGAAAGAGCGGCAGCGTTCCGGTCCAGAGGATGCGCGCGGCCTTGTCGGTCCTGTTCCACCAGTAATGCGGCTGGATTCCCCTGAAATGCAGCCCGTCGCCGTTCGTCAGCGTCGTCTGTTCGCCATCGAGGCCGAAGAGGATCTCGCCATCGAGAACGAAGACGATCTCCTCCCCTTCATGGCTGAACACTTCCGACCGATGGCCCGGCGGGATCGTGATGACGAAGCTCGAAAGCTGGTTGCCGGCAAAATCGGCGCCGATGCGCTCGTAGGCGACCGGCGAGCCACCGACGGAAAAGACCATTCGATCTTCAGCGCGCGAAAGACCGGTGTCGATTGCCGGGGCGAGGATGAAATGGCTGATCTCGGTGTCGAGGCCGCGTGCGATCTGGGCGAGCGTGCCGAGCGAGGGCATGGCGAGATCCCGTTCGACCTGGCTGAGATAGCCGACCGAAACACCAGCCGCGTCGCTCAATTCCTGGAGCGTCATGTGCAACTGCCGCCGGCGCGCACGCACCAGCGCGCCGACCCTCGGCTGCGGCCCGGAATTTGCGCTTCCCTGTGCGGCACGTGCATCGTCCGATACGGTCACGACCGACTCCCCTCGTCAGTAAAATTTTTTTGATCTAAGCAAATTTGTTTATATACTCCAAGCGAATTCTTGCGCTATGGGCGTGGCCCAAACGCAGGGTTATGAGGGATGGAGCCGCCACTTGGCAGATGACAGCACGACCACCGTCGCCGGACCGGCGCGCCGCCGTGGCGCGAGCGTCTCGGGCCATCGCAGGCTTATCGCTGCTGCCGGTTTTCTCGTCACACTGGCCGTAACGTTCCTCGGCCTTCTCGCCATCACCTTTTTCATCGGCCGGATCGTGCCGATCGATCCGGTGCTCGCAGTCGTCGGCGACCGCGCGCCCGCCGCCGTTTATGAGCGGGTGCGCGTGGAAATGGGCCTCGATCGCCCCTTGACGACACAGTTTGTCAGCTATGTCGGCGACGTGCTGACCGGCAATTTCGGCACGTCGGTTTCCACCGGCCGGCCGGTTCTCGAGGATCTTGCCCGTGTCTTCCCGGCGACGCTGGAGATGGCAACGCTCGGCATCATCATCGGCGTCCTGCTCGGTGTCCCCCTCGGCGTCATTGCCGCAAGCCGGCGTGGCTCCTGGCTCGACCAGGCAATCCGCGTCGTCGGCCTGCTCGGCTATTCCGTTCCCGCCTTCTGGCTCGGCCTTGTCGGGCTCGCGGTGTTCTATGCCCGGCTCAACTGGGTCGGAGGGCCCGGCCGCATCGAGATCTTTCTCGACGGTATCGTGCCGCCGGTGACCGGTCTGCTGCTGATCGACAGCATCATCGCCGGCGATTGGGAGGTCTTCGGCAACGCCGTCTGGCACCTGATATTGCCGGCGTCCTGCCTCGGATTCTTCGCGTTGGCCTATATCGCCCGCATGACGCGCTCGTTCATGCTCGACCAGCTGAGCCAGGAATATGTCACGACCGCCCGGGTCAAGGGCGTGCCGGAGCGGTTGGTCATCTGGCGCCATGCGTTCCGGCCGATCCGCGTGCCGCTGATCACCGTCATCGGGCTTTCCTATGCGGGCCTCCTCGAAGGCTCGGTGATGATCGAAACGATCTTCTCCTGGCCCGGCATCGGCAACTATCTGACCGTGGCGCTGCTCAACGCCGACATGTCCGCCGTGCTCGGCTCCACCCTCGTTGTCGGCGCGGTCTTCATCGGCATCAACAAGATTTCGGACGTGCTCTATCGCGTGCTCGATCCGCGTGCGCGCTAGGGAGGTGTGGGACATGGCAACGCTTCGCGACTGGCTGATCGACGACAGCCCCGCTTCCCCGATGCAGGCTCGGCTTGGCCGGCTTTATCGAGTCCTCGGCGCGCTGATGCACAATCCGTTGGCAGTGATCGGGGCGATCATCGTCGCCGCCCTGATCCTCGCAGCACTTTTTGCGCCGTGGCTCGCGACGCACGATCCGCTGCGCCAGGCGCTTGCCGAACGGCTGCTGCCGCCGAGCGCCGCACACTGGATGGGCACGGATGAACTTGGGCGCGATATCTGGTCGCGCGTCGTCTACGGCGCCCGCATCACGCTGGTGATCGTCGCGCTCGTCGCCGTCCTCGCGGCGCCGGCGGGCCTCGTCATCGGCGTCGTCTCCGGCTATTTCGGCGGCTGGATCGATCGCATCCTGATGGGCATCACCGACATCTTCCTGTCGTTACCGAAACTGATCCTGGCGCTCGCCTTTGTCGCAGCGCTCGGACCAGGGATCGAGAACGCCATTATCGCGATTGCGATCACCTCCTGGCCCGGCTATGCCCGCGTCGCGCGGGCCGAAACGCTAACGTTCAAGAATTCCGAGTTCATTGCCGCCGTGCGTCTGCTCGGCGCGTCGAGCCTCAGGGTCAATCTCGGCCATGTGCTGCCGCTTTGCACCTCGTCGATGATCGTCCGCGTCACCCTCGACATGGCCGGCATTATTCTGACGGCGGCCGGCCTCGGCTTCATCGGTCTCGGCGCCCAGCCTCCGCTACCGGAATGGGGCGCGATGATCTCGCGCGGACGCTCCTTCATTCTCGATCAATGGTGGGTCGCCACGATGCCGGGCTTCGCGATCATCCTCGTCAGCCTCGGCTTCTGCTTCCTCGGCGACGGTCTTCGCGACGTGCTCGACCCCAAGAGCGCAGAGCAACGCTGATGAGACCGCTCCTCGAAATCGAAAACCTGCGCGTCACCTTCCCGACGGCACGCGGCGATATTGACGTCGTGCGCGGCGTCTCCCTCACGCTTGGCCGCGAGCGTCTCGGCATCGTCGGCGAAAGCGGCTCCGGCAAATCGATGACCGGCCGCTCGATCCTGAAGCTCGTGCGCGCGCCAGGCTGCGTGACCGCGGACAAGCTCGCCTTCGACGGTATCGATCTCAGCACCCGCTCGGAGAAGCAGATGCGCGCCATCCGCGGCGCTCGCATCTCGATGGTGATGCAGGATCCGAAATTCTCGCTCAATCCGGTGATGACCATCGGCGAGCAGATCGCCGAGGCGCTGCTGACGCACAAACGCCTACCACGACGGGAAGTGAACGCCCGCGTTCACACCATGCTTGAATCGGTGCGCATCACTGACCCGGAACGCGTCGCTCGGCTTTATCCGCACGAGGTTTCCGGCGGCATGGGGCAGCGGGTGATGATCGCGATGATGCTCATTCCGGAGCCGGACCTGCTCATTGCCGACGAGCCGACCTCGGCACTCGACGTCTCGGTCCAGGCACAGGTGCTCGACATCATCGACGAACTCGTCAGGCGCAAGGGCATGGGGCTGATCCTCATCAGCCACGACCTCAATCTCGTCTCGAGTTATTGCGACCGGATCCTGGTGATGAATAGCGGAGAAGTGGTCGAAGAATGCAAGGCCGGCGAATTGATGAACGCCATCCACCCTTATACACGCGGCCTCATCGCCTCCATCCCGCGCCTCGATGAAACAAGGGACGAGCTGCCCGTGCTCGACCGCAGCGCCTGGGCCAAAGCATGACAGCGCTCTCTCTCAAAGACCTCGACATCTCCTACGGCGATACGCAGATCACCCACAAGGTGAGCCTCGACATCGCCGAGGGTGAAAGCTTCGCGCTCGTCGGCGAAAGCGGCTCGGGCAAGTCCACAGTCTTGAAGGCGATCGCCGGGCTCGCGCCTCAATGGACCGGCGAGATCCGCGTTCTCGGCAAAGCGCGTAGCCACGGCGTCGACCGCGACTTCTCGCGAGTCTGCCAGATGGTGTTCCAGGATCCATATGGCTCATTGCATCCGCGCAAGACCGTCGACGCGACGCTTTGCGAGGCACTGACGATCCACGGTATCGGCAACCGGAGCGCCCGTGTCGAGGAGGTCATGGCGTCCGTCGGACTCGACCGGAAATTCCGGTTCCGCTTTCCGCACCAGCTTTCCGGTGGCCAGCGCCAGCGCGTGGCAATTGCCCGTGCGCTGATGCTGAAGCCGAAACTCCTGCTGCTCGACGAGCCGACCTCGGCTCTCGATGTTTCGGTGCAGGCGGAAATCCTCAACCTGCTCAAGCGTCTGCGCCGTGAGCAGAACCTCACCTTCCTGATGGTCACCCACAATCTGCCGGTCGTCTCCTTCCTCTGCGACCGTCTGGCCGTCATGCGCCACGGCCGCATCGTCGAAGTGGCCGGCGTCGACGAGTTGAAGCGAGGTGACCTCAAGGAGCCCTATTCGCGCGAGTTGATGCAGATCAGCGCCGCACACGCCACCTAGATCATTTCATCGTTTCATTGAGACAGTGAAATGACCTAATTTTTTGAAACCACGCAATTTCCGGACGGAAACACGCTTTTCCTGGAATTGCTCCAACCCTCCTCACACAAATCCTCCCAAGGACACAGGATGAATACCGAGCATATCGCCGCCCTGGCGGAATTCGACGCGACCATTGCCAACGACACCGGCGCGGATGCGCCTTATCGCGCGCTGCAGACGCTTAGCCGAAAGCTGATCGGCGCCAAGCTTTTCACGATCATGACGGTGGACATGGCGAACGAGCTGGTGCGCCGCGCCTATACTTCGCATCCGGGCGAGTATCCGGTCTCCGGTACCAAGCCGATCCATTACGATCGCTGGTTCGACACGGTCCACAAGGCACGCGAGACCTTCGTCGCTAATACGATCGCCGACATTTCCACGGTCTTCGGCGACTACGAGACGATCGCCGCACTCGGCTGCGGATCGGTCGTGAACATTCCCGTCGTCGTCGGCGGCGAACTGCTCGGCACCGTCAACTGTCTGGACGTCGAGCATCACTACACGCCGGAAAGGGTCGCGCTCTCGAAGCTCATCGAGATGCCGGCGAAGCTCGCATTCCTCGTAGCCGCGCGGAACGCCGCGAAGTAAGGAGCGGTCGGTCGCTCACCAGACCTTGATCGGCTCGCGGCGCGTTTAATGCATGTCGCCCAAAAGTGTGCAGCGGTTTTGGGACAACGACACGCATAAAAACAAGAACTAAAGCGCGTCGCATCAGTCCGATTGAGCGCGACGCGCTTTAGTCGCGACCCCTCTGCCTCGGTCGTCCGGATTATTGTCGCGCCGACGCGTCAGGCGGATTCCGGCGGAATGACCCCCTTGGTGAAGAGGAAGCAGCCGTAGAAACGCGTCTCGCCCGTGGTGATGACGCAATAGGCTTTCTTCGCCTCCTCGTAGAAGGCGAAGCGCTCGATGCCGTACATCGGTGCCGGCTTGCCCTCGGCGCGATCGATTTCGGCCTGAACCTCCCGCTGCACTGCCGGAAGCTCGTCTGGCGCGCCCATAACTTCCATGCGCCCGGCCGAGGGCTGCAGCGGTGTGTCGAGCGGCAATACCGACAGAACCGCCTTCACGGCGCGCGCGGCGGAGACATTGTCGATGTGCAGCAATTTTCCGAGCGTCGTCTGCCGCGCGATCGCGTCGGACGGGAAATTGGTGTCCGAGATGACCAGCGTGTCGCCGTGACCCATAGAGCGCAGCGCGTGCAACACGTCGGCGTTGAGAGTCGGGTCGATATTCTTGAGCATTCCTGTCCTCCCCCTGCATGATTCCTTGAGATCGAAACGGATCTAACGACAGAATCATCCTGCAATTCAACGTGCTGCAGCAACTTTGCGCATCCGATCGAACGCGCGGCGCTGCGCGCGCCTGATGCCGGACTTCCGGCGGCGCACGGCCGCATCAGGCCGATTCCAGCGTCGGTCGTCAACAGGTTGTTCGGATTTCCCCGCTCTTTAGGCCGCGTTCCCCGCCCGAAGGATGCCTGATCCCCTACTCGCCGTAGGGAATCCAGATGTTCTTGACGTCGACGGCGCGGCGCAGGAAAGCCGGGCCTTCGGCAGCCGTCCGGTCCATCCAGTCGATCGCTTTGCCGTAGTCGACAAAGGTTCGCTTGAGGTTGCCGACGGAGAGCTTCTCGACCAGCGTCGAGAGTTCCGGCGTCCCGAAGGCCCAAAGTGCATCGACGTCGTTGTGGGCAGCAAGTGTCTTGGCGAGCTCGATCGCCGATCCGGTGACGATATTGATAACGCCGGCCGGCACATCCGATGTTTCGAGCACGGAATAGAAATCCGTTGCCGCCAGCGGATGCTGTTCGCTCGGAACGGCAACGACGCGGTTGCCGACGGCGATCAGCGGCGCGACGAGGCTGATGAAGCCAAGCAGCGGCGCTTCGGGCGGGCAGATGACGCCAACGACACCCTGAGGCTCCGGCATCGCCAGCGCGACGCCGCGGAAAGGCGGCTGGTGCACGACGCCCTCGTACTTGTCCGCCCAGGCACCATAGGTGAAGAGACGCGCGATCGCAGCGTCGACCTCGGCCCTGGCACCGGCTGCTGTGGCACCGGTCATGGCTGAGATGCGATCGGCGAATTCCACCGCGCGGCCGCTCAAGTTTTCGGCGATGTAATAGAGGATCTGTGCCCGGTTATGCGTCGTTGCGGAAGACCAGGCCGATGCGGCCTGCGCCGCGACGACGGCGTTGCGGATATCCTTGCGGTTGCCTTCGCCGACCTCGCCGATCACCTTACCCTTGGAGGAAAGCACCGGCCGCGAATAGTTTCCATCCGGCCGCGCCTGCTTGCCGCCGATGAAGAGCTTTGCGGTGCGGTCGAGCACCGGCACGGAGAAGTCGCCCGCGGCCGCTTTCAGGGCCGGCTCGGCCGGGGCGGACCGGAGCTTGCGCCCGGTCCAGGCCTTCGGCTTCAGATATTCATAGCAGCCCTCGCGCCCGCCTTCACGGCCGAAGCCGGACTCGCGTTTTCCGCCGAAGCCGGCCGCCGCGTCGAAGAGATTCGTGGCATTGACCCAGACGACGCCGGCCGCAAGCTTCGCGGCAACATGCAAAGCGAGCCCGATCGTTTCACTCCAGACGCTGGCGGCAAGGCCGTAGCGCGAATGATTGGCGAGCTGGATCGCCTCTTCCGACGTGCGGAAGGTCATCGAAACCGCCACCGGCCCGAAGATCTCCTCGGTGGCCACGATGGAGGTCGGCTGGACATTGGTGAGCAGCGTCGGCGGATAGAAGCTGCCGCCTTTCGGCAGCTCGATTTTGGGCTGATGCAGCGACGCGCCCTCGGTCACACCCTGGGCGACTAGGCTTTCGATCCGCTGCAACTGCACCGGCGCGACGATTGCCGCCATGTCGATCGCCTTGTCCAGCGGATGACCGACGCGCAGGGTCGCCATGCGTCGTTTCAGCCGCTCATAAAACAATGGTGCCACGCCCTCCTGGACGAGCAGGCGCGAACCGGCGCAGCAGACCTGGCCCTGGTTGAACCAGATGGCATCGACCACGCCTTCGACCGCGCCATCGATATCGGCATCGTCGAAGATAATGAAGGGCGACTTGCCGCCGAGCTCGAGCGTCAGCGACTTGCCGGTTCCGGCGGTCTTCTCGCGGATGAGGCGGCCAACCTCGGTCGAACCGGTAAAGGCGATCTTGTCGATATCCTCATGCTCGACGATCAGCGCGCCGGTTTCGCCCTCGCCCGTCACCACATTCAGGACGCCTGGCGGCAGCCCGGCCGCGGCGGCAAGGTCGGCGAAGAGAAGCGCCGTCAACGGCGTGAATTCGGCCGGCTTCAAGATCACGGTGTTGCCGAGTGCCAGCGCCGGCGCGACCTTCCAGGCCAGCATCAGGAAGGGGAAGTTCCACGGGATGACCTGGCCGACGACGCCGACCGACACCTGATCGGCGAACTCGGTCTCCTGGAGCTGCGCCCAGCCGGCATGGTGGTAGAAGTGACGGGCGGCCAGCGGGATGTCGATGTCGCGCGTCTCGCGGATCGGCTTGCCGTTGTCGATCGCTTCGACCACTGCGATCAGACGCGCGTGGCGCTGGATCATGCGTGCCAGTGCATAAAGGTGACGCGCACGCGCATGGCCGGGCAACTTTGCCCATGCGCTCTGCGCCTTGCGGGCGGCGGCAACCGCGCTGTTGACGTCTTCGCGTCCACCGAGCGCGATCTTGGCGAGCAAGGCGCCGGTCGCAGGCTCGTATGTATCGAACGTCTTTCCAGACGCTGACGCGACGAAGGCGCCATTGATGAAGTGACCGAACTCGCCCTTGTGGCGTGCGAGCCATTCGCGTGCTTCGGTGTCGGCCTCGGGTGCGGGACCATAGGACATTTCGTCAAAATACCTAGCGACGGTCATCGGGATTATCCTATCGGGTGTCTGTTGAGGGCCGAGTAGGCGCCGCTGACGTGGTGTTCGAGCTGGCGCTCGATATCGGCAAGCAAGCTCGACGCCCCTACGCGGAAGAGGTCCGGCTCCAGCCATCCACGGCCGAGCTCGTCCTTCATGAGGAACTGATAGTTCAGCACGTCCTTGGCCGCCGAGATGCCGCCGGCCGGCTTGTAACCCACTTTGAGGCCCGTACGCTCCTGATAGGCGCGGATCATCCTGAGCATGACGAGCGTCACGAGCAGCGTCGCGTTGACACCCTCCTTGCCGGTCGAGGTCTTGATGAAGTCGGCGCCGGCCATCATGCAGACCAGCGATGCGCGCGCGACATTGCGCAGCGTCTTGAGATCGCCGGTCGCCAGGATCGCCTTGACATGGGCGTCGCCGCAAGCCGCGCGGAAATCGCGCATTTCGTCGTAAAGCGCCTGCCAATTGCCGGTCAGCACATGCTCGCGCGTGATGACGATATCGATCTCACGCGCGCCATCGGCGACCGAGGCCTCGATTTCCTTCAGTTTTACGTCATGCGGCACGAGACCCGCCGGAAAGCCGGTGGAGACGGCGGCGACAGGGATACCGGAGCCATCGAGCGCCTCGACGGCCGTCGAAACGAAGCGATGATAGACGCAGACCGCACCGGTCGTGATGCCGCGATTGCCCATGCCGAGCGCCTCGAGAATGTCCTGACGGACCGGCTGGCGCGCCTTGGCGCAGAGCCGCTTGACGCGCTCCGTCGTGTCGTCGCCATTGAGCGTGGTGAGATCGATGCAGGTCACGGCCTTGAGCAACCAGGCGGCCTGGGCGTCCTTCTTGACGGTACGCCGCCCCGGCAGCGTCGCAACGCGCCGCTCGGCCGCCGACAGATTGACGCGCTGATCGACCACCCAGGAACGGTCGAGCTCGATGCCATCGTTGCGCGGCCAATTGTGACCGACGCCGGCGGTCGCAGCGGATGCCGCCGCCGTGCTCTTCACAGCAAGGTCTTCCAAACGACTACTCCTCGTATCGCCGATGTCGCCCTTGAGCGCGCATCTTCGCAGCTTTTGTCCGCCTTGGCGATATTGTTATCTTTCTATCTATTTATGTTAAAATTTCACCAAACATTCCATCTGTCAAGCAAAGAGCCGCGTCCGCGAAACGCCCTATGCGACCGCCGTCTCGCCGTCTTCCGTGATGATCGCCCGAAAGGCGCCCGTTGGCGCGAAAAAGGCCGGCTTCAGCTTGCCGATCTTGCTGCGATCGACGACGAGGTAATTTTCTCGGGCGAGCGAGATCACCTTCTGCTTGATCGGTACCTCGTGGAAATGGACGCAGGTCGCACCTCGCTGTTGGTCGATCCCGGCGGCAGAGAGAAACGCGACGTTGATGCCAAGCCGATCAAGCGTCTCCAGGCCGGAATCGCCTGAGAAGGATGCCGACGACGGATGATAAAGCCCACCCAGCATGACGATCCGCACATTGGGTTTCCGGGTCAGGCGGTCGGCCGCATTCAACGAATAACAGACTGCGGTTATTGCATAATTTTCCGGAATCAGATCGACAAGATATTCAAGCGTCGTACCGCAATCGATGAAGATCGTCTCATCGGGACGAATATATCGTGCGGCGTGGACGCAGGCCTCGCGCTTGGCGGCGGCGTGGCTGTCGGCCGCGCGCGCAAGTTCATAGGGCATGTCGCTCTCGATATCGGCCGCGGGAACGATGTGCCCCCCGAGATAGCCGAAAAGCCCAGGATTGTCGGCAATGTCGCGGCGCACCGTCATTTCCGATACGCCAAGCAGTGCGGCGGCCTCTTTCAGATGCAGCACCCGCCGCGCCGAAAGCGCGTCGGTCAAGGTCGAGATACGTGTCGACTTGCGGTTGGCCATCGATCCCCGATTTCGCAATCCAGCATGTCAGCGGAAGCCGCTCGAAGCAATATTTGTGAGAATTATCACAGAAGCAATCCCGCGGGCAAGCGGCCTCACAACCGGCTCACTTGAACGCGGATCCTAGAGGCGCAGAACGTCCTTCAGATCACCGCTTTTCTTCGCTCGGAGATCGAGGTCGGCCTCGATGTGATCGATATGTTCGAGCATCAGCCTGCAGGCAGCTTCGACATCTCCGTTCTCCAACGCGTCGATGATCTGATGATGCTCGGCATGACCACAACTTGAGACCACGGACTGGCCGTAAAGCGCAATCACCAGCGAGGAACGCGCAACGAGTTCGTCCATGAAACGCTGGAGAATGGCATTTCCAGTGATCGCCGCGAGTGCCAGGTGAACGTCACCGGAAGCCTTGATCTCAGCCCGGCGTGCCGACGGGCCACGCTCACTCGTCAGCCGCTCCTCTTCGGCAAGCAGCGCACGCAACTCCTTGATATGTCGCTTCTCCAGATGACGGGCCGCCTCGCGTAAAAGGCCCGGCTCGATAAGCCGGCGCGTCGCGAATATCTGCTGCGCCTCGGCGACCGAGGGATAGGCGACGAAGGCGCCGCGATTCTTCTCGACCGTGACGAGCCCTTCATAGGAAAGCGCCTGGAGGGCGGCGCGCACGACCGTGCGGCTGACGTTGAATAGGCCGCCGACATCGTTTTCTGATAGCTTTGTCCCAGGCGCGAGGCGCCGCTCGACGATAGCGTCACGGATCGAGTCGCGGATATGGGAGGCACCGATTTCGATGGCGTTTTCGGAAGCGGCGAGGTTTGATGAGGTCATGAGGCTGGGAATCCGGACAATGCAGACACTGTAGCGTGACAAAAGCGGGAAGTTAACAGCCATTCGCACACAAATATTTTTGATATTGTATACAATTGCCTCAGTTATTGGCGACAACCGCCTATAAAATGTGCAACCGATCAGGCCAAAGCTGCCGGCGGATCGCGGCATCCGAAAACGTGGCCATGAAATCAGGCCTTTAGCGAACTGGCACGCTGGATGCTTCTCTCCTTTTCGCAAGGAGAAAAATCGGGCATGTCCAAAGCAGCAGAGATCGATATCGCTTCCGTTTCCAAGGTCTACGGCGCGACCACCGCCGTCCATGCCATCAGCCTGAAGATTCCAGCCGGCAGTTATTGTTGCTTCCTCGGACCTTCCGGCTGCGGCAAGACATCGACGCTGCGCATGATTGCCGGTCACGAGAGCATTTCGTCCGGCGACATTCGCCTCGGCAACTCCGTGGTCACGGATTTTCCGCCGGCCAAACGCGGCACGGCGATGATGTTCCAGTCCTATGCGCTGTTCCCGCATCTCGATCTCGTCGACAACGTCGCCTTCAGCCTGAAGATGAAGGGCGTCGAGAAGGACGAGCGCCGGGCGAAGGCGCTGGAAATGCTCAAGCTGATGCAGATGGAGGCCTACGCGACGCGCCGCCCGGCGCAGCTTTCCGGCGGCCAGCAACAGCGCGTGGCGCTTGCCCGGGCGCTGATCACCGATCCGGAGGCGCTACTGCTCGACGAACCGCTTTCCGCGCTCGATCCCTTCCTGAAGATTCGGATGCGGGCGGAACTGAAGAAGCTGCAAAAGACGCTCGGCATCACCTTCGTGCACGTGACCCACAGCCAGGAAGAAGCGATGGCGCTCGCCGACCTGATCGTCATCATGAACAACGGCCGGATCGAGCAGGCGGCCAAGCCACGGACCGTCTTCGAGAAGCCGGCGACCGCCTTCGTCGCCCGCTTCATGGGCGACCATAACGTGCTTTCGGGCCGGGTAACGAAGATCGAAGACGGCATCGTGACGCTTGAGGTGCCTGAGGGCCAGATCTTCAAAGTGCGCGATATCGCGCAGGAGGTGGGCAAGCCGATTGACATCGGCATCCGCACCGACCGCGTGCGTCTCCAGCCGGCCTCGGAAAAGTCGCTCGGCTTCCAAGGCGTCGTCTCGAATGTCGAATATCGCGGCGCTTCCGTGAAGATCACCGTGCTCGGCGCCGGTAGCGACGACTTCACCGTGATCGTCTCCGACGCGGACTATTTCAAGAAACCGGTATCCGTCGGCGATGCGGTGTCCTTGAGCTGGGCCTTGGAGGACGTGATCCCTCTCGGCCGTCTTTCAGCATAGCGGGACGAGAAAGCTGCGAAGCGTTTCGCCCGCGTCTTGCTCAAAACCAACCACCAACCACCAAGAAGGGGAACTGCGCATGACAACCGAAGCCAATTCACTGAAAGCTCAAAAGGGTATCTCCCGTCGCTCGCTGCTTAAGACGGGCGCTGCCGCCGTCGGCGCCATCGCCGGATCCGGCGCCATCACCGGCTTCCCGACCATCTGGGCGCAGAACCCGATCACGCTCCGCCAGTTCGGCACCGGCGTTTCGAACATCAACGCGATCGCCGAGAAGTGCAAACAGGACCTCGGCATCACGCTCGAAATGACGGCGACCGACTCCGACGCCGCCGCCCAGCGCGCCGTCACCCAGCCGGACTCCTACGACATCGCCGATATCGAATACTGGATCGCCAAGAAGGTCTACCCGAGCGGCGTCATGCAGCCGATGGATGTCTCGAAGATCAAGTATTACGACAAGATCGTGCCGCTCTTTATCAACGGCAAGCTTAAGCCCGACAGCGTGATAGCCCAGGGCACCGCGCCGCACACGGTCGGCTTCGTCGAAGCGCAGGACTCCAAGACCTTCGTCAAGGAGCCGACGCAGTGGATGACCCTCATCCCGACCATCTACAATGCCGACACGCTCGGCATCCGTCCGGACCTCGTCGGCCGCGAGATCACCACCTGGGCCGACATCATGGATCCGGCCTTCAAAGGTAAGGCGGCGATCCTCAACATCCCGTCGATCGGCATCATGGATGCCGCGATGATCATGGAGGCGATGGGCAAGATCAAATATGCCGACAAGGGCAACATGACGACGGACGAGATCGACCAAACGATCGATTTCCTCATCAAGGCCAAGCAGGACGGCCAATTCCGCGCCTTCTGGAAGTCCTTCGACGAGAGCGTCAACCTGATGGCCTCGGGCGAGGTCGTCATCCAGTCCATGTGGTCGCCGGCGGTCGCCGCCGTCCGCTCGAAGGGGATTGCCTGCAAGTACCAGCCGCTGAAGGAGGGCTATCGCGCCTGGGGCGGCGGCCTCGGCCTCGCCGCCCACTTGCAGGGCGCGCAGCTCGATGCGGCCTATGAATACATCAATTGGTATCTCTCCGGCTGGGTCGGCGCCTATCTCAACCGCCAGGGTTACTATTCCGCCGCCATGGAGACGGCAAAAGCGCATATGTCCGAGGACGAGTGGGGCTTCTGGGTCGAGGGCAAGCCGGCAAAGGGCGACATCCTCTCTCCAGAGGGCAAGGTCATGGAAAAGGCCGGCGCCGTCCGCGACGGCGGCTCGTTCGAGGAACGCATGGGCAAGGTCGCGTGCTGGAACTCCGTGATGGACGAGGACCGCTACATGGTTCGCCGCTGGAACGAGTTCATCGCGGCGTAAGGATTACGCTTAAGAGATTTGCCTCTCACCTTAGCCTTCTCCCCGCTCGCGGGGAGAAGGGACGGGCGCGCCGCCATGTCTCTCCTCGGGGGCGAGGGACAAGGAGGCCGCCGCAAGTCCCTTCTCCCCGCGAGCGGGGAGAAGGGACCGGCAGGCGGATGAGGGGCAGTCTCCAAGCCAAGATTGGAAGAGGATTGAGTATGACAGCCATCACAACCTCAGGCGAGATCAAGGCGAGCAAGGCACCACGCTCCCTCGCCGCACCACAATGGCTGATCGCTTATCTCCAAGCGACACCCCTCCTCCTGATCCTCGGCTTCTTCTTCATCCTGCCGATCCTGACCATCTTCGTCGTCAGTTTCTGGGACTACGACTTCGCGGGCCTCTACCCCGATTTCCTGACAATGAACTACACCGACACTCTCGGCTCGTGGGTGACGTGGAAGACCTATCTCAACACGCTGAAATTCACCGCGATCACCTGGGCGCTGACGCTCGTGATCGGCTTCTGGGTCGCCTATTTCCTCGCCTTCCACATCCGCACGACGACGATGCAGATGGTGCTTTTCCTCGTCTGCACCGTGCCGTTCCTCACCTCCAACATCATCCGTATGATCTCCTGGATCCCGGTTCTCGGTCGCAACGGCCTCGTCAACTCGACACTGATCGAACTCGGCATCATCCCTGAGCCGATCGAATGGCTGCTCTATTCCGATTTCGCCGTCGTTCTCGCCATGGTGCATCTCAACACGCTGTTCATGGTGACGCCGATCTTCAACACGCTGATGCGCATCGACCGCTCGCTGATCGAAGCCGCGCGCGACTGCGGCGCGACTGGTTGGCAGATCCTCTGGAACGTCATTCTGCCTTTGGCAAAGCCCGGCATGGCAATCGGCTCGATCTTCGTCGTGACGCTGGTGATGGCGGATTTTTCCACCGTGCAGGTCATGTCCGGCGGGCAGAGCGCATCGGTGGCGCTGATGATGAAGAACCAGATGTCGCTGCTGCAGTATCCGGCGGCAGCCGCCAACGCCGTCGTGCTGCTGATCGTCGTGCTTTTGATGGTCGCCGCGATCCTCCGGGTCGTCGATATCCGCAAGGAGCTCTGAGATGAGCCACGAAAGACGGACCTTGGAA
The DNA here is from genome assembly GCF_029892065.1 of Sinorhizobium garamanticum. NCBI lineage: Bacteria > Pseudomonadati > Pseudomonadota > Alphaproteobacteria > Hyphomicrobiales > Rhizobiaceae > Sinorhizobium > Sinorhizobium garamanticum. The sequence goes on from NZ_CP120374.1 coordinate 884,563, forward strand.
TTCTATGTGCTGGCGGCCTTCTTTGCGCTGTTCGTGCTGTTCCTTTACGGACCGTTGTCAGCGGTCCTGATCCTCTCCTTCCAGGGGCCGGACGGCGGTCTCACTTTTCCGCTGAACGGGGTTTCGACGCGCTGGTTCTACAACCTCTTCGAAAAGCAGGCTGTTGGCGATTTCGGCGCCTCGTTTCGCCGGTCCTTCACGCTCGGGCTTATGGTCATGATCGTCAACGTCGTCGTGGCGCTCTTGGCGGGGCTCGCCTTCCGCCACCGCTTCCGCGGTTCGACGATGCTCTTCTACGTGACGGTCGCAAGCCTCGTCGTGCCCTCGATCATCATTTCGCTCGGCATCGGCGCCGTCTTCCAGCAGTTCGGGCTGAAGCCCGCCTGGTATTCTTCAGGCTTCGGCGCGCATCTCACCTGGACACTGCCCTTCGGCGTCCTCATCATGTTCGCGGTCTTCAACCGCTTCTCGCCCGCCTATGAGGAAGCCGCCCGCGACCTCGGCGCAACGCCATGGCAGACCTTCCGTCATGTCGTACTGCCGATGATCGCGCCGAGCCTGATCGGCGTCGGTCTCTTCGGCTTTACCCTCTCCTATGACGAGTTCGCCCGCACGCTGATGACGTCCGGCAGCTACAATACGCTGCCGCTCGAAATCTACGGCATGACAACCAACGTGACGACGCCGGTGCTCTACGCCCTCGGCACGGTCACGACACTCTTCTCCTTCACCATCATCCTCGTCGCGCTCGCCATCATCCTCGTGCTCAGGCGCCGGCAGGCAAAGATAAGCTGACATCCATGCGCATTCTGATCGTCAATCCGAACACCACCATCTCGATGACGGAAAAGGCTGCGCAAGCAGCGCGCGCCGTCGCCGGACATGGGACGGAAATCGTCGCGGCAACCTCCAAGAACGGTCCGGCCTCGATCGAGGGGCACTATGACGGCGCAATCGCCGTGCCAGGCCTGCTTCTCGAAATCCGCGCGGCACAGGTAGCCGGCGCCGACGCCGCCATCATCGCCTGTTTCGATGACACCGGCCTCGAGGCCGCGCGCACCCTCGCCGAGATTCCCGTGCTGGGGCTTTGCGAATCCGCCGTGATAACGGCCGCGCTTCTGGCCCAACGCTTCACCGTCGTCACCACGCTGGAGCGCTCCCGCGTTCTCATCGAAAACCTCGTCGTGCGCTACGGCATGGGTGGCCGCGCAAAGGTTCGCGCCGCCGATATTCCGGTGCTCGACCTCGAGGACAACGCGTCCGGCGCACTCGTCAAGCTTAAGCGCCAGATCGAACTCGCGCTTGCCGAGGACGGAGCCGAGGCGATCGTTCTCGGCTGCGCCGGCATGGCCGATCTGGCGCGGACCCTGCAGCGCGAATACGGCGTGCCGGTCGTCGATGGCGTCTCGGCGGCGGTCAAGCAAGCGGAGGCGCTCGTCTCGCAGGGCCTTACGACCAGCAAGCGCGGCTCCTATGCCGCGCCGCTTGCAAAACCCTATACCGGATCGATGCAGGCCTTCGCGCCGGAATCAGCCGGCCCCTGAGCCCCGCCCCGTCAATCGCTCCGGTTGCAGCGCCGCTCGAGTGGCATCTGCCGCCGCTTTGCCGCATGCGTGATTGACAAGCCGGCGGGAAGGTTGACAAAGTGACGCTCAATCGAGACGGGCAGCATTGGGGAGGACTTATGTCTATGCGCGCGTTTGTCGGCCTTTCCACCCTTCTTTTTACGCTCGTCTCCCTCGGCTCGCCTGCCGCCGCGGCTGAAACGAACCGCACAGTCGAGATCACGCAGGACGGCGACTATTTCGGATTCGATCTCCGCACCGAGCAGAACGTCTCGCTTCAGCAGTGCGAGACCGCCTGCATCGCCGACCAGGCCTGCCGCGCTTTCACCTACAATCCAAAGGTGAAGTGGTGCTTCCTGAAAGCCGACTTCAATCAGTTGAACACCTTCAAGGGGGCGATCGCCGGCAAGGTCGTCGAGACCGGCGGCGACGAGCCCGATATCGGCGCGCCGCCGCGCCTCTCTTTCATCTCAGACGATCTTTGGCAGCAGGCGCGTGACGTCAAGGCGAACCTTGCGCTCACGGAGGATCAGCAAGGTTTCGGCGTCAACGGCCTGATCGAAGCAGCGCGGAGCGAGTTGACAGCGGGCAACATCGAGAACGCCCTGAAGGGCTTTCGCGGGGCGCTGGCGATTACGCCGGACGACGGCGAATTGTGGCTGGAGACGGCGCGTGCAGCCAACCGGATCACCGGCAACACTGAGATCGCCGGCCAGGCAGCGCTTGCCGCCCTCAACGGCTATCAACTGACCCGCACGACCCAGAGCCGGGCAGACGCGCTCGCAGTTCTCGCCAAATCGCTCGAAAACACGGAGAACTATCGCGCCGCGCTCAACGCCTACAAGGCGAGCCTCGAACTCGTGCAGGCGAAGACGGTCGAAACGGCCTATCTCGACCTCAGGGCGCGGCAGGGTTTCCGCGTCACTGAACACACGATCGACGCCGACAGCGCCAGCCCGCGCGCCTGCGTCCAGTTCTCCGAGCAGCTTGTCAAGAATGGAGCGGACTATGCCTCATTCGTCACTCTCGACGGCAAGGCCCCCAAGGCGGTCGAGGCCAAGGGCAACGAGATCTGCGTCGAGGGCCTGTCCCATGGGCAGCGCTACAAGCTTGTGCTGAGACAGGGCCTGCCCTCCTCCGTCGACGAAGTCATCGAAACGCCCGTCAGCCTCGATATCTATGTGAAGGATCGCTCGCCGATGGTGCGCTTCACCGGCGACAGCTTCGTGCTGCCGTCGACCGCACGGCGCGGTATTCCGATCGTCTCGGTCAACACCGAGAGCGCCAACCTCAAGCTCTATCGCATCGGTGATCGCGGCATCTCTTCGCTGCTGACGAGCTCGCAGTTCCTGACGCAGATCGACGGCTACAGCGAAGAGCGCATCAAGGACGAGAGCGGCGAACTGGTCTGGCAGGGCAGCATCGACATCGCCACCGAACTCAACAAGGAAGTGGTGACCAGCTTCCCGGTGGATGAAGCGTTGCCTCAACGCAAGCCCGGCGTCTACGTGCTGACGGCAGTCTCGGCGACCGGCCTCAGTCAGGATTGGGACGCCCGCGCCACCCAGTGGTTCGTGGTCTCCGACATCGGCATCTCGACCTACGCCGGCACGGATGGGCTCACTGTCTTTGCCCGTTCGCTCGCCACCGCCAAGCCGCTCGACGGCGTCGAACTGCAACTCATTGCGAAGAACAATGAAGTGCTGGGCACCGCAACGAGCGATGCGGAGGGCAAAGCGACATTTGCCGCCGGCCTGATGCGCGGCACGGCGAGCATGACGCCCGCCGTCATCACCGCGAAGAAGAGCGAGGCGGATTACGTCTTCCTCGACATGACTCGCGCCGGCTTCGATCTTTCCGACCGCGGTGTCACCGGCCGTGCGGCGCCCGGCGCGATCGACCTTTTCGCCTGGACCGAACGCGGCATCTATCGCGTCGGCGAGACGGTGCATGCGGCAGCGCTTGCCCGCGACGTGAACGGCGCGGCGATCGAGAACTTGCCGCTCACCTTCGTGTTCCTGCGCCCGGATGGCGTCGAGGACCGGCGTATGGTCAGCAATGGCGGCAAGCTCGGCGGCCACACGCTCGACCTGCCGATTCCGGAAAACGCAATGCGCGGCACCTGGACCATGCAGATCTTCGCCGATCCGAAAGGGGCCGCGATCGGCGAAAAGCAATTCCTCGTCGACGACTTCGTACCGGACCGCACCGAGTTCGATCTGACGAGCGAGGCAAAGGAGATCACTATTGGCACGCCGGTGCAGGTCGCGGTCGATGGCCGCTTTCTCTATGGCGCACCCGCGGCCGGGCTGACGCTCGATGGCGAAGTCTCGATCAAGCCGACGCGCGAGAGCGCCGCCTTCAAGGGGTACTTCTTCGGCCTTGCCGACGAGGAGGCGAGCGAAGACACGCGCCTGCCGCTCGAGGCGTTGGAGCCGCTGGACGAGAACGGCAAATCCGTTTTTGACGTCGATCTGACCGAGGTTCCCTCGACGACACAATTGCTCAATGCCAATGTCACCGTGCGCATGCGGGAAGCCGGTGGCCGCGCCGTGGAGCGTTCGCTGACACTGCCGGTCAAGCCGGAAGGGCCGATGGTCGGCATCAAGCCGGAATTTTCGGGCGACCTTGCCGAAAACTCGGTCGGGCGGTTCCACGTGATTGCGGTCGGGGAGGACGGCGCGAAAATACCGATGCCGGGCCTTCTCTGGAAGCTGATCAGCGTCGAACGCAATTACCAATGGTATCGGGACGGGAGTGCCTGGAAATACGAGCCGGTCATCTCCACGAAACAGGTGGCGAACGGCACCGTCGACGTGACCGCAGACGGTGCCGAGATCGCCGTGCCCGTCGGCTGGGGTCGCTACCGCCTCGAGATCGAGACGGCTGCGATCGACGGTCCTGCCTCCAGCGTCGAGTTCGAAGCCGGCTGGTATGTCGAAGCAAGCTCGACCGAAACGCCGGACGGGCTCGAGATCGCGCTCGACAAGGAGAACTACGCGATCGGCGAGACTGCGAGACTCAAGGTCTCACCGCGCTTTGCTGGCGAATTGCTAATCACGGTCGGCACGGAAAGCCTGATCACGACGAAGACGGCGACGATTGCCGAGACGGGCGGCGAGGTGGAATTGCCCGTGACCGCCGAGTGGGGTGCCGGCGCTTATATTACCGCGACGCTTTATCGGCCTGGTGATGCCCAGGAAAGCCGCATGCCGATGCGAGCCATCGGCGTCAAGTGGCTCGCCGTCGATCCGGCGGAGCGCAAGCTAGCGGTCGCGCTCGATGCGCCGGAGACGGCGCAACCGCGCCGGCCCCTTGATATCAACCTCAAGGTGCGAGGGGCAGGCGCGAACGAGGACGCTTACGTCACAATCGCCGCCGTCGATGTCGGCATTTTGAACCTCACGCGCTATGAAGCACCCGATCCGGACGGCTGGTACTTCGGCCAAAGGCAGCTCGGCCTCGAAATCCGCGACCTCTACGGACGCTTGATCGACGGCTCGCTCGGCGCCACCGGCCGGTTGCGCACCGGCGGCGACGGCGGGCAAATGCCGCTGCAGGGCAGCCCGCCGACCGAAAAGCTGGTTGCCTTCTTCTCAGGACCGGTGAAGCTCGATGCCGACGGAGAGGCGAAGGTCAGCTTCGATATCCCGCAGTTCAACGGCACGGCGCGAGTCATGGCCGTTACCTGGACGAAATCCGGCGTCGGCCATGCGGCCAAGGACGTCGTGATCCGCGATCCGGTCGTGGTGACCGCAAGCCTGCCGAAGTTCCTGGCTCCCGGAGACCGCACCGAACTGAGACTCGACATCGCCAACACTGATGCACCTGCCGGCGACTACCAATTGCAGGTGACGACCAACGGCCCCGTAACGGTGGAGCAGACCGGCGCCGAAACCGTGCATCTTGACGCCGGCGCCAAGACCGCCGTGACGCTGCCGCTGACGGGCCAATATCCCGGAAACGGGGTCGTCACCGTGGCACTTTCCAACGCCTCCGGCCTGTCGATCGAGCAGGCGCTGGACGTTCCGGTCCGCCCGGCCGCCTTGCCGGTCACCCAGCGGCAGGTGGTCAACATCGCCGCCGGCAGCAGCCTGACGGTGGATGATCAGTTGCTTGCCGACAGTTTGCTGCAGGGTGCGTCCGTCAGCCTCAACGTCACGCGCTCGGCCGCCTTCGATATTCCGGCACTCTTGATGACGCTCGACCGCTATCCCTATGGCTGCGCGGAACAGACGACGAGCCGTGCCCTACCTCTGCTCTATCTTAGCGAACTCGCGAAACAGTCCGGCCTTGCCGACGATGGCGAGGTGACGAAGCGCGTGCAGGAAGCGATCTACAGCGTGCTCGCCTACCAATCCTCCTCCGGCAGCTTCGGCCTCTGGAGCCCCGGTTCAGGCGATCTCTGGCTCGACGCCTATGTGAGCGATTTCCTGACGCGGGCGCGCGAGCAGAAATATGACGTGCCCGAACAGGCGATGGTGCAGGCGCTCGAGAATCTCCAGAATGCGCTGAGCTACGAAACCAACGTCAAGGACCGCGGCAACGAGATCGCCTATGCGCTCTATGTGCTCGCCCGCAATCGCAAGGCCGCGATCAGCGACCTTCGCTATTACGCCGACACGATGCTCGACGATTTCCCGACGCCGCTCGCCAAGGCGCATATCGCCGCGGCACTGGCGCTCTACGGCGATGCGGCGCGCTCGCAGGATATCTTCGCGGCATCCTTGAACATGTCGACCGGTTCCGGTCTCGTCAAAGTCAGCCTTGCCCGGTCCGACTATGGCTCGTCGCTGCGCGACGACGCCGCTGTGGTGGCACTCGCGGCCGAAAGCCGCCCCGTCCCGCCGATCATTCCGGAGCTTTCCAAAATCGTCGCGCGGGAGTGGCAGCAGGCGCAATATACGAGCACGCAGGAACAGACCTGGATGCTGCTCGCGGCACGCGCGATCCAGGGCGGCGACGAGGATATGAAACTCGACATCAACGGCGCGGCGCGCACCGGGAGCTACGCCGCTCGCATCACCGGGGATGCCCTCATCGAGCACCCGGTCGTCATTCGCAACAACGGTGCCGACGCGGTCTCCGCCGTGGTGACGACCGTTGCCGCCCCGGCTCAGCCGTTGTCGGCCGGCGGTGATGGCTTCACGATCGAGCGCACCTACTACACGCTCGACGGCGCCGAGGCCAATGTCAGCGAAGCGCGGCAGAACGAGCGTTATGTCGTCGTGCTCAAGGTCACCGAAAGCAACGACTGGCCGTCGCGCGTGCTGATCAACGATCTGTTGCCGGCCGGTTTCGAGATCGACAATCCGAGCCTTGTCGACAGCGCGCAGCTCACGAACTTCGAATGGATCGGCGAGGTGGAGGCCGCCCATACCGAGTTCCGCAGCGACCGCTTTGTGGCGGCCTTCGATCGGTTGACCGGCGACAACCGGGAGATCACGCTTGCCTATGTGGTGCGCGCGGTAACGCCCGGCACCTATGACCATCCGGCCGCAAGCGTCGAGGACATGTACCGGCCGCAGTTCTCGGCGCGCACCGCGACCGGGCGCATGGAGGTGCTGGCAGCCCAGTAAGACGCGCGATGTCCCTCCTGCAAAGGCTCTTGATCGGCTTGGGGATGAACGGCAAGGGCGTTGCCCTGGCGTCACCCCACTCTGCCCTGCCGGGCATCTCCCCCACAAGGGGGGAGATTGGGGAGGCACCGACGTGCGCCACCTCCACATCGCACGGGAAGGTTCATGAAGCGCACGCCGAAGCGAATGTCCTCGATGCGAGGGCCCTGACGGACGACACCGTCCTTTGCGGCGGTGAGGCTGAGTTTGTCGAGGATGGGAAGCGGGAAGCCCGCGCCTTGCCGATCTCCCCCCTTGTGGGGGAGATGCCCGGCAGGGCAGAGGGGGGTGCGGCCGGCACGGTCAAACCCGATTGTTTTCGACATCCCCGCCGCCTTGGCGCGATTTTGATCGCGCTGCCGATCGTCCTGGTCCTGACCGTGCTTGCTGCCCTCGCCCTCCAATGGGCCGACAAGGCCTTTCCGCCGCCGCTCGACGAGGCCGGCACAGTCTCAGCCGAGGTGCTGGACAAGGACGGGCGTCTGCTGCGCGCCTTCGCGACCAAGGATGGTCTGTGGCGGCTGAAGACCACCGTCGTCGACGTCGACCCGCGCTTTCTCAAGATGCTGATCGCCTATGAGGACCAACGCTTTAGAGAGCACCACGGAGTCGACCCGTTGGCACTCGGCCGTGCGGCACTGCAGTTCGTCACAAACGGCCGCATCGTTTCCGGCGCATCGACGCTCTCGATGCAGGTGGCAAGACTGATCGAACCACGCCGGGAGCGGACGCTGCCAGCGAAACTCCTGCAGCTTCTCCGCGCCATCCAGATCGAGCGTCGCCTCAGCAAGGACCAAATCCTTGATCTCTACCTCACCCATGCGCCCTATGGCGGCAATCTCGAAGGCGTGCGCGCCGCAAGCCTCGCCTGGTTCGGCAAGGAACCGCGCCGTCTCTCGGTCGCCGAGGCGGCGCTTCTCGTCGCGCTGCCACAATTGCCGGAAAAGCGTCGTCCCGACCGCAATCTCGCCGCCGCCGAAGCCGCCCGCAAGCGGGTCCTCGGCCGTGCAGCGGTCTCCCAAGTGATCGGCGAAGGCGAAGCGGAACGGGCGGCGTTGGCTGCCATACCAACGCGGCGCCTTCAGCTTCCGGCCCATGCGGCGCATCTCGCCGAAGTGGCGCTGCGCAAGGAGCCAAAAACCCTCCAGCACCATACGACCCTGCGTCGCGACATTCAGCGCGGGCTCGAAGCCGTTGCGCGCGAGGGGGCGGCGAAGCTCGGGCCAAGGGTCTCCGTCGCCATGGTGATGGCCGACGTCCGGAGCGGCGAGATCGTCGCCGAAGTCGGTTCGGCCGATTACTTCGACCCGAGCCGCGCCGGCTGGATCGACATGACGCGGGTCACGCGATCGCCAGGTTCGACGCTAAAGCCGTTCATCTACGGGCTTGCCTTCGAGGAAGGGCTGGTCGCCCAGGAAACCATTATCGAGGATCGGCCGGCAGATTTTTTCGGCTATCGCCCGCGCAACTTCGACATGAGTTATCAGGGCGACGTCAGCATCCGGCAGGCGCTGCAGCTCTCCCTCAATGTCCCGGCGATCCGTCTGCTCGATGCTGTCGGTCCCGCCCGGCTGATGGTGCGCTTCCGCCGCGCCGAGGTGCGGCTTGCGCTGCCGCCCAATGAGGCACCGGGGCTCGCGATCGGCCTCGGCGGCGTCGGCATCACCCTGCGTGACCTCGTTCAGCTTTACGCGGGCCTGGCCAATCGCGGCTGGCCGGTGCGGCTCGGCGACGGCATCGAGGGCAAGGCGGGCTTGATCGACGGTGAACCCCTGCTCTCGACGGTTGCTGCCTGGCATGTCGCCGATATCCTCTCCGACGTCTTGCCGCCCGCCGGCAGCAGGCAGCGCGGCATCGCCTACAAGACAGGTACCAGCTATGGCTATCGCGATGCCTGGTCCGTTGGCTTCGACGGCCGCTACGTGCTCGGCGTGTGGGTTGGTCGGCCGGACAACGGCGCGGTACCTGGACTGACCGGTTACGGCGCCGCCGCACCAATCCTGTTCGAAGGCTTCGCCAAATCGGGGATCGCCATCACGCCGCTGCCGGATGCCCCGGCCGGCGCCGTTCGAATTGCCCAGGCCGACCTGCCGATCAGCCAGCGGCGGTTTTCGATGACCGCGAGCGGCCTGCTTTCGGCATCGGCACGCGAGCCGGCCCCGCAGATCGTCTTTCCGCCGGAAGGCGCGCGCGTGGAACTTGGCACGCATAGCGGTGAAACGATGATGCCGCTCACCCTCAAGCTGCAGGGTGGCCGCGCCCCCTTCCGTTGGCTCGCCAATGGCCGGCCGCTGCCCGATGTCACCCGCCGCCGCACCAGCCAGTGGCTCCCCGACGGCGGCGGCTATTCCACTCTCACGGTCATTGATGCCATGGGGCGGGCGGCCAGCGTTCGCGTTTTTGTAGAATAATGCCGCCTCCGGATCACTGAACGGCATCAAGCACGGTAGTTTTCGGACGCGGTGGACGGCAACTACCCTTCCTCACGCGCGCCGGGTTTCTTTGCCTGCACCCGCCTGCTGATGCGATTGATGGCCGGTCGCCACAATCGGCATTCCCGCTTCAAGGCAGGCCGCGACGAAAGCCTCTCGGGCGATCGCGGCCGGCGTCATCCGATTGAGCGCGCCGCGGCAGGTGCGTACCGCACGTTCGTAACGCTGGCCCTTGCGTAGCGGCCATTCGTTTTCGAGAAAATCCAGGGCTTCGTATACGGAATTGAAGGTGTGCTTGATGCCACTTGAAAGGCGTACGGTAAGGGGAGTTGTCCACGGAATCTCATTGAGAAGCATTTCTTCCTCCTTTCGCATGCCCCAATGGATCTATCCGGAGAGATATTGGCGCCGATTTCGGAAAATCAAGGCGAGTGCGCGTCGAAATTTTTCACGATATTACAAAGACTTGCATCCATGCCTTTCCTTGCCGCGCGATCACCCGGCTGCGGCTCGCACAACCCCTTGAAACCGCTGCGGAAGTCACTAAATCGCAATTGCGGGCCGCCTTTCGGGGTTCGCAGTCGAGGGGCATCGTCCTCTTCGACGCTGCTCCTCATCGTCCATGTTGCTCAAGGAGGATATGGCTATGAGAACAACACTCGACTTTTCGCCCCTGTCCCGGTCAAGCGTGGGATTCGACCACGTTTTCGACCTGCTTGACGCAGCGAGCCGTCTGGCACCAACCGACAATTGGCCGCCCTACGACATACTCCGGGTCGGCGATAACCAGTATCGCATCACCATGTCAGTGGCCGGCTTCGCGCCGGACGAGATAACCGTCACGCATGAACCGCATTTGCTTGTCGTTCGCGGCGAAAAGGCCGGCGAGGACAAGGCTGAGTACATCTATCGCGGTATTGCTGGCCGCAATTTCGACCGCCGCTTCCAGCTGGCTGACTATGTCACGGTCACAGGTGCCAAGCTCGCCAATGGCCTTCTGGCAATCGATCTCGTGCGTGAGTTGCCCGAGCAGATGAAGCCACGCCGGATCGAGATTCAACAGGTCAAGGCCCTGCCCCAGATCGAGGACCACGAGCGGGCCGAAGGTGGCAAGCAGGCCGCTTAGGCATGCCGGGGTAATGGCCTATGCCGAAAATCGCCGAAGGCCGGCAAGCGCCGGCGCTTCGGCGGACGGCGACAAAAGAAAAAAGGAGCTGACAATGAACGTACGTGATCTCATTCCATGGGGCCGCGCCCATGAACACGTGCCGACATCCTATCGCGATGTCGACCGCAATCCGTTCCTGATGCTTCACCGGGAAATGAACCGCCTGTTCGACGACGTCTTCCGCAATTTCGATCAACGCATGCCGTTTGCGTTTTCGAACCAGCCGGGCTTCGGCTTCGGTTGGCCTAATGTCGAAGTCACCGACCATGATAACGAGATCAAGGTCACGGCGGAGCTGCCCGGGCTCGAAGAAAAGGATATCGAGCTGTCCTTCTCCGAGGGCGTCCTGACGCTGCGTGGCGAAAAGCGCGCCGAGAGCGAGGACAAGGAAAGGCAGTTTTCCGAACGCTACTACGGCCGCTTCGAACGGCGTGTTCCGCTCACATACGACATCGATGAAGGCCGGGTCAAAGCGACGTTCAAGAACGGCGTGCTGAGCGTCACGCTTCCGAAAACGGAGCAGAGCCAGGAAAAGTCCAAGCGCATTGCGATCGGGACCGAGTAAACGCCGGTAGTGCCCATGAGGCTCGGCGGCGGCTGAGCCGCCGCCGACCCGTTTCGACGCCACTTACTGCACAAGGATCGCCCGAAAGTCGTTGACATTGGTGCCCGTCGGTCCCGGCTTGAAAATATCGCCGACTGCATCGAACGCGGTCCAGCTATCATTGCATTGAAGGAGTGCCGTCGGGTCCAGCCGCTGACCCCGAAGCCGGGCAATCGTCGTGCTGTCGGCAAAGGCGCCGGCATTGTCTTCCGAACCGTCGATCCCGTCGGTGTCGGCAGCAAGTGCAGAAACGCCATGCATCCCGTCAATGCCCAGTGCCAGCGACAGGAGGAATTCGCTGTTGCGGCCGCCCCTGCCCTTCCCCTTGATCGTCACGGTCGTCTCGCCACCCGAGAGGACGACGACCGGCTTCGAGAACGGGCGGCTGCGCTGAGCCACTTCACGCGCAATCGCGGCATGGACGCGCCCGACTTCGCGCGCTTCGCCTTCGATTGCGTCGGACAGGATGATCGCCTCGATCCCAGCTTCGCGGGCGCGCGCGGCCGCAGCCTCCAACGAGACGGCCGCCGAGGCGATCAGGCGCACTTCGTTTCGGGCGAACCTCAAATCGGACGGGTCAGGCGCGTCGGCAGCATCTGTCGCAAGCCACTCAATGACCTTTTCCGGCAACGACAGCCCGTAACGCTCGACGATCTTCAGGGCGTCCCCGCGCGTGCTCTCGTCCGCGATCGTCGGACCGGAGGCGACGAGTGCCGGATCATCGCCAGGGATGTCGGAGACGACAAGCGAAACGACTTTCGCAGGGTAGGCCGCCGCCGCCAGCCTGCCGCCCTTGATCGTCGACACATGCTTGCGCACGCAGTTCATTGCGCTGATCGGCGCGCCGCAGGCGAGAAGAGCGCGATTGACGGCGATCTCATCTTGCAACGAGAGCGCTGGCGGCGGCGAAGGCAGGAGGGCGGAGCCGCCGCCGCAGATCAACGCCACAACCAGATCGTCCTTTGTCAGGCCGCGAACCTCGGCGAGAAGGCGTTTCGAGGCGTGGAGCCCGCTTTCGTCCGGCACGGGATGGGCGGCTTCCAGCACCTCGATGCGTTCGCAATGAACGCCAAAACCGTAGCGGGTGACGACGGCGCCGCTGAGCGGACCACGCCACAGGTTTTCGAAGGCCCGCGCCATTTGCGCGGCGCCCTTCCCTGCCCCGACGACAACGGTGCGCCCCTTCGGACTTTCCGGCAGATTGGAAGCGATGACGAGGGCAGGATCGGCGGCCGCGACGGCCGAGGTAAACAGCGTTTCGAGAAAGGCGCGCGGATCGGCGATCGGTGCCACGTATAAGTCTCCCTGAAAATGAAGGGCGGCGGCCTCCCGCCGCCGCCCCACGGATGAACATTTCGCAGTTTTTTTTCGAAACCCGCGAAACGCTCGAACCCATTGAAACTACGCAACCTGGTGGTTGGCCATCCGCTCGAGCGCCCGGACGAGACCGGAATGGTCGAGTCCGCTGTCACCATTGGCGGCGCAATTGTTGAAGAGCTCCTGAGTTGCCGCCGTGTTCGGTAGCGAGATGCCGAGGCTCTTTGCGCCCTGCAGCGCCAGATTGAGATCCTTCTGGTGCAGCGAGATGCGGAAGCCGGGATCGAAGGTGCGCTTGATCATCCGGTCGCCATGGACTTCGAGAATACGCGAAGAGGCGAAGCCGCCCATCAGCGCCTCGCGCACGCGGGCCGGATCGGCTCCGGCCTTCGACGCAAAGACCAGTGCTTCGGAGACCGCCTCGATCGTCAGTGCAACGATGATCTGGTTGGCTACCTTGGTGACCTGGCCGTCGCCGCAATCGCCGACAAGAGTGATGTTCTTGCCGATCAGCTGGAAGAGCGGCAGGGCGCGGTCGAAGGATTCCTGCGAGCCGCCGGCCATGATGCTGAGCGAGGCGTTCTTCGCCCCAACTTCGCCGCCGGAAACCGGCGCGTCGATATATTCGGCGCCCGTTTCGTGGACCCTCCTTGCGAACTCCTTCGTCTCGATCGGCGAGATCGAGCTCATGTCGATGACGAGCTTGCCCTTGCCGAGCCCGTAGAAGACGCCGTTCTCACCGAAGAGAACATCCTTCACTTCCGGCGTGTCCGGCAGCATCAGGATGATCGTATCGACGGCCTCGGCCAGCGCCTTCGGCGTCTCGACGAATTTGAGGCCATGATCGACGAGTTCCTGGCCCGGCGGGATGACGAATTTCGACGTGACGATCGTATATCCGGCATCCTGCAGGTGGCGCGCCATCGGGGTGCCCATGATACCCAGTCCAATGAAACCGATAGATGCCATCGTGCTTAGCTCCTGATTTTGATGATGTCTGCGGACTGCTTGCGCTTGCGCTCGGCGCAAAGCCAGCCCAGCCCCTCGGCCGTCGTCGTCAACGGCTTGTATTCGCAACCGATCCAGCCGTCGTAGCCGGCCCCCTCGAGAGCGTCGAAGACATGAGGGTAGTTGATCTCGCCGGTGCCGGGTTCGTTGCGTCCCGGATTGTCGGCAAGCTGGACGTGAGCGATGCGGTCGGCGAAACGCTTGTAGGTGCCGACCAATTCGCCCTGCGTGCGCTGCTGGTGATAAAGGTCGTACTGGATAAAGATGTTGTCGCTGCCGACATCGGCGATAATCGAGGCCGCCTGCTCGACTGTGTTGAGATAAAAGCCCGGAATATCGAAGCGGTTGATCGGTTCGATCAAGAGGCGGATGCCGTGCTTGCCGAGTTCGGTTGCCGCGAGCTTCAGGTTCGCAACCAGCGTCGTGCGCAGGATATGGTCGGAAACGCCGTCCGGCGCGATGCCAACGAGGCAATTGACCTGCCTGCAATCGAGCGCGGTCGCGTAGTCGATGGCGGTCGCAACACCTTTGCGGAATTCGTCGATCCGGTCCGGAAGAATGGCGATGCCACGCTCGCCGCGCCCCCAGTCTCCAGCGGGCAAGTTGTGCAGAACCTGGGTCAAGCCGTTACGGTCGAGCGCGGCACGCAACGCCATCTTCTCGAACTCGTAGGGGAAGAGATACTCCACCCCCTCGAAGCCGGCCTTGGCGGCCAGCGAAAAGCGATCAAGGAACGGCGCCTCGTTGAACAGCATGGTCAGGTTCGCAGCGAATCTCGGCATGCGATTGTTCCTCCTGGAAGTTGGAGCGGGACGCGGGCGGAAAACCGCACACACTTTTCCTCGTCACGCTCAGATGATTTTCAGTCGAGAAGGGCGGCGATGGCCGTCGGCACGTCCTCACCGCGCGCGGCGAGCTCCTCGAACTCGACGACGGCATTGATGTCGGCGCCCATGGCGATGTTCGTCACGCGTTCGAGGATGAACTCGATGACGACCGGAACCCGATGTTCGTCCATCAGCGCCCGCGCCTTGTCGAAAGCTTCGGCGAACTCATTGGGACTGCGGACCCGGATCGCCTTGCAGCCGAGACCTTCGGCGACCGCGACGTGATCGACGCCGTAACCCTTCTCGGCATCGCCGTCGGCATTGATGTTGTCGAAGGCGAGGCTCACCTCGAAATCCATATTGAAGCCGCGCTGCGCCTGCCGGATGAGGCCGAGATAGGAATTGTTCACGACCACATGCAGGTAGGGCAGCTTGTGCTGCGCGCCGACGGCCAACTCCTCGATCAGGAACTGGAAATCATAGTCGCCGGAAAGCGCGACGATCGGCCGGTCCGGATCTGCCGCCCTGACGCCGAGCGCCGCCGGCAGCGTCCAGCCGAGCGGACCCGCCTGGCCGCAATTGATCCAGTTGCGCGGCTTGTAGACGTGCAGGAACTGCGCGCCGGCGATCTGGCTGAGGCCAATGGTCGAGACGTAGCAAGTGTCGCGGCCGAAGGCCCGGTTCATTTCCTCATAGACCCGCTGGGGCTTGAGCGGCGTCTGGTCGAAGTGGGTCTTGCGCAGCATCGTGCGCTTGCGCTCTCGGCACTCTTCCGCCCAACCCGACCAGTCGCGCAATTTGCCGGCGGTCTTCCATTCCGTCGCAACGTCGAGGAAAAGCTTGAGCGCGGCACCGGCGTCCGAAACGATGCCGAAATCCGGAGCGAAGACGCGGCCGATCTGTGTCGGCTCGATATCGACATGGACGAACTTGCGTCCTTCCGTATAGGTCGGGACGTTGCCGGTGTGGCGGTTGGCCCAGCGATTGCCAACGCCGAGCACGAAGTCGGAGGCAAGCAGCGTCGCGTTGCCGTAGCGGTGCGATGTCTGCAGTCCGCACATGCCGGCCATCAGCGGGTGATCGTCCGGGACTGCGCCCCAGCCCATCAATGTCGGAATGACTGGAATGCCGGTGATCTCGGCGAACTCGACCAAAAGATCCGACGCGTCGGCATTGATGATGCCCCCGCCCGCTACGATCAGCGGCCGTTCGGCCTCGTTCAGCATCGCGATCGCCTTTTCGGCCTGCGCGCGGGTCGCCGATGGCTTGTAGGGCTCCAGCGGCGAATAGGTTTCCGGATCGAACTCGATTTCGGCGAGCTGAACGTCGACCGGCAGGTCGATGAGAACCGGGCCCGGTCGGCCGGAGCGCATCAGATGGAACGCCTTCTGGAACACGAACGGGACCAGGGCCGGCTCCATGACCGTGACCGCCCATTTCGTGACGGGGCCGGCGATCGCAGCGATATCGACGGCCTGGAAATCCTCCTTGTCGAGACGGGCCCGCGGCGCCTGGCCGGTGATGCAGAGGATCGGGATCGAGTCGGCGGAGGCCGAATAAAGGCCGGTGATCATGTCTGTGCCCGCCGGCCCCGACGTGCCGATGCAGACGCCGATATTGCCGTGCCTGGCCCGCGTATAGCCCTCCGCCATATGCGAGGCGCCCTCGACGTGACGGGCGAGAATGTGACGGATCGACCCGCGGGCCTTCAAGGCCGAATAGAACGGGTTGATCGCAGCTCCCGGAACACCAAAGGCGCAATCGGTCCCCTCCTTCTCCAGAACGTAAACTGCCGCGTCGACAGCGCGCATCTTGGCCATGGAATTTCCTCCTGTTCGAAGTAGGACGATAATCCATTTTCAGATTTCATCAATTCATAAATGGAATTCATTTCCATCATACGGAAATAAAGATTTTCAACAAAAAGGAGAAAATCGAAGGCAATCGCGGTAGAGGAAGATGGAGCGAAGCAACTGATTTGGAGAACGGTTCATGGAGTTGACGGGCAAGGGAAAGCGCGGCCGCAAGGCCGCCGAGAATGCCGCACCGTCATCCGTGCAAGTGCTGGACCGCAGCCTGGCGCTGCTGGCGATCGTTGCCGAAAACGACGACTCGACGCTGACCTCGCTTTCGGAGCGCACCGGCATGGCGCCCTCGACCGTGCACCGGCTGCTTACCTCGCTCGCCTCGCACGGCATGGTCATGAGCGACAGCGATACGGGTGTCTGGACCGTTGGACTCAAGGCCTTCGAAATCGGCAATGCCTTTCTGCGCTTCCGCAAGCTCGGGACGATCAGCCGCCCGTTCCTGAAGCAGCTGATGGAGGAAAGCGGCGAGACGGCCAATATCGGCATTGAGGAAGGCGGCGATGTCGTCTTCATCTCCCAGGTCGAAAGCCATGCGCCGATGCGGGCCTTCTTCCGGCCGGGGCGGCGTGGTCCGGTCCACGCTTCGGGCATCGGCAAGGCGATCCTGTCGACATGGTCCGACAAGGAAATCGGCCAGTTGATGTCAGGCCGAACTCTCACGCGCTTTACGGAAAAGACACGCGATACGCTGCCCGGCCTGCTCCGGGACATTCAGGAAATACGGCTGCGCGGCTGGTCGATCGACGATGAGGAACACACGCTCGGCATGCGCTGCGTCGCGGCGCCGATCTTCAACGAACATGGCGAAACGATCGCCGGCATATCGATCTCCGGCCCCTCGGTCCGGGTAACCGACGAAAAGCTCTCCACCCTCGGGTCGATGGTCAGAGAAACCGCCGACGCCCTGACACGAGCGATGGGCGGGCGGCGGCCGGAAGAACTATAGCGGCCGGAACATGGGGTCCCGGCCGGCGCGGTCATCTTGAATGATCGAGATCAAGCCGTTTCAAACATCCTCGTCGAGGGCGCGGTCACGGGCGTCTTGCGTGCACCGTGCTTCATCGGCTTGCCGGCGACATAGACTTCGGCCACTGAGCGATCGTCACCCATCGTCTGGAGAATGAAGAGTTCCTCGGTCAGCGAAGACGCTACCTGCATACGCAGGTCCATCGCGGGTTTCGCGCGGCTGTCGAGAACGACGATGTCCGCATCGGCGCCGACATGCAGCGAGCCGATAGAATGCTCGAGTTCGAGCGCACGGGCGTTACCCAGCGTCATCATGTAGAACGAGTTAAGCGGCGAAAGCCGCTGGCCCTGGAGGTGCAGCACCTTGTAGGCCTCGTCCATCGTCTCCAGCATCGAGAAACTCGTTCCGGCGCCGACATCGGTCGCAACGGAATAACGGGCGCCGAGCCGATCGAAGCGATCGCGGTCGAACAAGCCGCTACCGAGGAAGAGATTGGACGTCGGGCAGAACACGGCGACCGCTCCGGTCTCGGCCAGCACGGATATCTCGCGGTCGCTCAAATAGATACAATGGCCGAGCAGCGTCCTGCGACCGAGAAGATCATAGCGCGCGTAAATATCCGTGTAGTCCTTCGCCGCTGGATAGAGCGAGGTCGCGAAGGCGATCTCGTCCTTGTTTTCCGAAAGATGCGTCTGGACGTAGCAGTCCGGGTGTTCCGCCACGAGCGCCCGGCTCATCTCCATCTGTTCGGGCGTCGAAGTGATGGCGAAACGCGGGCTGATCGCGTAATGCGCGCGACCGCGGCGGTGCCATTTGTCGATCAGGCGCTTGGTCTCGTCATAGCCCGTCTGCGGCGTGTCGCGCAGTGCCGCCGGAGCATTGCGGTCCATCATCACCTTGCCGCCGACCATCAGCATGTTGCGCGCCTCGGCTGCCGTGAAGAAGGCATTGACGCTTTCCGGATGCACGGAGCAGTAGGCGACCGCCGTCGTGGTGCCGTTGGCGAGCAATTCGTCCATGAAACGGCCAGCGATGAAGGCGGCGTGCTCAGGCGCTTTGAACTTCTGCTCTTCGACGAAGATATAGGTGTTCAGCCACTCCAGAAGCTGAGCGCCATACGAGGCGATCGCCTGCGTCTGCGGGAAGTGCAGATGTGTATCGATGAGACCGGGCATGACGAGATGGGGACGATGATCGGCGACGTTCACGCCGTCGCCTGCCTGTTTCGCGACATCAGCATGGGCACCGACACCGGCGACCTTGCCGTTGCGGACAAGCACGGCGCCATCCTCGAAAAAGCGATAGGAGGCCGTGTCATCGATGCCCTCGGGCTCCCTAACGAAGGTCAGCACCCGGCCGCGGATCAGCAACTCGCTCATTGAAGCTTTCCTTCCTTTACCGCCGTTTCATACCAGGAGACCAGCAGGCGGCGTTCTTCTTCGGTTACACCGGTGACATTGGCGGGCGGCATGGCATGCGAGCGGCCGGCCTGCAGATAGATTTCGCGAGCATGCGCGACGATGTCGCCGTCGTTTTCGAGGACGACACCCTTCGGCGGCACGATGAGCCCCTCCCAGCCGGGTTCCTTGGCATGGCACATGGAGCAGCGGCCGAGCACGGTGTCGCGCACCTTTTCGAAGTTCGCCGACGCGACAACGGCCTGTTCGGCCGTTGAAGCGCGGGCTTCGCCGCCCTCGGAAAGAACCTTGGGCACCGTCGAAAGCCACATGATCACGATGAAAAGCACAGCGGTGACGAGCCACGTCCAGGTCGGGCTGCCCTTGCGGGCGTGTCGGGTGTTGAACCAATGGCGGATCGTGACGCCCATCAGGAAGACGAGCGAGGCGATCATCCAGTTGTACTGAGTGCCGAAGGCCAGCGGGTAGTGGTTCGACAGCATCAGGAACAGGACGGGCAGCGTCAGGTAGTTGTTGTGGGTCGAGCGCTGCTTTGCCTGCTTACCGAGCGCCGGATCGGGCGTCCGGCCCGCGATCAGATCGGCAACGACCTTCTTCTGGTTTGGAATGATGATGAAGAACACGTTCGCCGACATGATCGTCGCCGTGAAGGCGCCAAGATGCAGATAGGCGGCACGGCCGGTGAAGAGCTGGGTGTAACCCCAGGCAACACCCACAAGCACGAAATAGAGCAGCACCATCAGCCGGGTATTGTCGATGCCGAGCGGCGAGCGACAGACGGTGTCATAGGCGAGCCAGCCGAAAGCAAGCGAAGCGAGTGAAATGGCGATCGCGGTCGGTTTCGACACGTCGAGCACATTCGGATCGATCAGATAAAGGTCGGCACCGGCATAGTAGACGAGGGCAAGCATGCCGAAGCCGGAGAGCCAGGTGACGTAGGACTCCCATTTGAACCAGATCAGGTGCTCGGGCATGTTTTCCGGCGCCACCAGATATTTTTGGATGTGATAGAAACCGCCGCCGTGGACCTGCCATTCCTCGCCATAGGCACCGACCGGCAGGCCCGGCCGCTGTCTCAAGCCCAGGTCGAGCGCGACGAAGTAAAAGGACGAACCGATCCAGGCGATGCCGGTGATGACATGCAGCCATCTCACGGCAAACGTCAGCCAGTCCCAGGCAATGGCAAATTCATACATGCAGCTCTCCCATTTTTCTGGGCGGCATTATGTGTCATTGCTTGGGCGGGGGAGAACGCCGCGCGACCACCAACTCTTTCAAAAAAAACTATAAAATCGAAGAAG
Organism: Sinorhizobium garamanticum; assembly: GCF_029892065.1. Taxonomy (NCBI): domain Bacteria; kingdom Pseudomonadati; phylum Pseudomonadota; class Alphaproteobacteria; order Hyphomicrobiales; family Rhizobiaceae; genus Sinorhizobium; species Sinorhizobium garamanticum. Next base: position 904,656 of record NZ_CP120374.1, read on the forward strand.
CGCGGATGAGCTACTGCATTACCCGTTAATTCGGAGTCGATTTGGGAATAAAACTATGCAGAAATTCAAAGCGTTAAAACGGCCTTTTGCGCGCTGAAGCGCGCCGGTCGGCATCGGAGGAGCGTAGGCGGGAGGCATGTCTTATCTCGATAATGTACGCGTTTTCGTGCGTGTTGTGGAACTCGGAACGCTGTCGGCCGCAGGGCGCGACCAGCGCGTGACGCCTGCAGTCGCCAGCAATCGGATCAAGGAGTTGGAGCGGCACATGGGCGTTCGCCTCTTCAACCGCACGACCCGCAAGCTGACGCCGACCGAGCACGGCCGTGTGTTCTACGACGGCGCGGTCAAGATTCTCGAAGCGGTGAACGAGGCCGAAAGCGCGATCGCCGATCTTTCGCGCAATCCCAAAGGCGCGCTTCGGATCACGGCGCCACTCGGGATCGGCCGCCGGCTGATAGCCTCCGGCGTCCCGGAGTTCCACGACAAGTATCCGGATATCGAGGTGCGCCTGCGCCTCTCCGACCACAATGTCGATATCTTGAGCGAAGGTGTCGATGTTGCGTTCAAGCTCGGCATTCTGGAGGATTCAAACCTGCGCATGCGCGGCATCATGAACTGCGAGCGTGTGGTCTGCGGCGCGCCTGCCTATTTCGAGCGGCGCGGCACACCGGCTACTCCCGATGAGCTCATCACCAACCGTCACGACTGCCTGCTGCTGCGCTACCCCGGCTCGAAGGAATATTACTGGACGCTGCAGACCGCTGACGGCGTGCGCAAGTTCGAGGTGACCGGCCCCTACGATTCCGACGACGGCGACGTGCTGACGCAATGGGCGCTCGACGGCCACGGTATCATCAACAAGCCGCTGTTCGAGGTGAAGCAGTACATCAACGAAGGCTCGCTGGTCCCGATCCTGCAGGATACGCCGCCGCTCGGCGCGCAGCTTGCAGCGATCTATCCGCACAAACGCTTTCAGGATCCGAAGGTACGGCTGATCATCGACTTCATGGCGGAACGCTGTCAGAGGCTGATCGGCAAATTGCTAACGTGACTTTGGCGGGCGATTTTCCGTCGATCCTGATCCAACCCGAGCATGCTCGGCGCATGCTGGCGCACCTTGCTGCCTTCGTTACGTCTCACGCGCGGCTCGCCGCGGACTTACTAACGGCAAGTCTGAACTAGCTGGATTCAAGAAAGGGAGGGCGCGCTTGTGAGCGACCGCCCTCCCAAATGTTCTGTACATTAACGATCAAAGACAGTTTGTCGGATTACCCGGGCACGCCGTCAGTCGTCCTCACCATCATCGCGTTCATTATCGTCATCATCATCATCATCATCATCTTCGTCGTCATCATCGTCCTCATCGTCATCATCCTCGCCGCGCTCACGATGATTGCGGCGCTCGCCTTCCCGAGCGCGCTCGCGATGCCACTCCCGTTCGCCTTCACGGCGGCCTCTTTCGCGTTTCTCACCGGCTTTGGCGATATCTATCGCGGAAGGGTTGGTGAGTGGTGCCACCAGCGCTAATGCTGTCGAAAGAATAAGAATGCGTCTTAGCTTGTTCATTGCGCCCTCCCTCGTGGTTTCCCACGGTTAAACAACGAGCGGACTTCCGTCCACCGCGAGTACACTTGAACTGAAAGCAAAAACTTACCTAAAATTGCTTTTACAAGCACAAATCACTTCGAGCCTGAGCCTGATTTGTACACAATACGCTCTGGGCTTTTCATTTATCTTTATGATGCGCCCATACTCGGGCGTGCGCGCATGTACAAAAATCTAATTTGTACATCGCCAGACACTGCGCACTTGCGATAAGCGATATATTCGCAATCGCTACTTTACCACTTGCAGGGTGAAGGAGATACAACCCAAAAGGATTATGCCCCGCATTCTAATCGTTAAATGTGGGTTTGTCCCAACCGCACAACCCGACAGCTGACGCCGGCACGGCCGCGTCTTCTACGACGCCGTCAAAATTCTCGAAGCCGTGAACGAGGCCGAAAGCGCCATCGCCGATCTTTCGCGCAATCCCAAAGGCGCGCTTCGCCTCACCGCGCCCTTGGCATCGGCAGCCGGCGGATTGCCTCCGGCATTCCGGAATTCCATGAACAAATACCCGGATATCGAGGTGCGCCTGCACCTCTCCCATCACAATGTCGATATCTTGAGCGAAGGCGTCGACGTCGCGTTCAAACTCGGCATTCTCGAGGACTCGAACCTGCGCATGCGCCGCATCATGGACCGCGAGCGAGTGGTCTGCGGCGCGCCTGCATTTCGAGCGGCGCGGCACACCGGCTACTCCCGATGAGCTCATCACCAACCGTCACGACTGCCTGCTGCTGCGCTACCCCGGCTCGAAGGAATATTACTGGACGCTGCAGACGGGCGACGGTGTGCGCAAGTTCGAGGTGACCGGCCCTACGATTCCGACGACGGCGACGTGCTGATGCAATGGGCGCTCGATGGCCATGGCATCATCAACAAGCCGCTGTTCGAGGTGAAGCAGTATATCAACGAGGGCTCGCTCGTCCCGATCCTGCTGGACACGCCACCGCTCGGCGCGCAGCTTGCTGCGATCTACCCGCACAAGCGTTTTCAGGATCCGAAGGTGCGGCTGATCATCGACTTCATGGCCGAACGCTGTCAGCGGCTGATCGGCAAATTGCTCGCTTGACGTTTCGACTCGCCGCCTTACCCGCGCTCACTGCGGTGAAGGCTTGTGGGTTCAGGAAAGCCGCCGTGGCCACTGCATGTTTTCCTAAGTCGTAGCCGACTTAAGGATAAAAACATGAAGCAATTCAAAGCGCTACAGCGATCTTTGTGCGCCGCAAGAGACGCACGGCGCTCGATATCGCTTCGCGCTCGCCCGCCTCCGTGCTTGGAACAAGGGAGGGCGGCCCTCTTGCAAGCAACCGCCCTCATATTTCTCTATAGGTCAGCGATTGGTGTCGGTCTTGCCGGAGTTGCCGGGCACGCCGTCATTGCCACCATTGCCGATGCCGTTATTGCCCTTCGGGCCGTTGCCGTTGCCGCCGCCTTCGCCGCCGCCACCGCCTCCGCCCTCACCACCGCCGCCACCTTCACCTTCGCCACCGCCGCCTTCACCTTCGCCGCCGCCACCTTCACCTTCGCCGCCGCCGCCTTCACCTTCGCCGCCGCCGCCTTCACCTTCAGTGGCCTTGGCAACACCGACCGCGAAAGGAGAAGCGACTGTCGCCAGCAATGCTGCTGCCGTGGAAATGGTCAGAATACGCCGCAGTTTGTCTACTGTATCTTCGCTGTTTCTATTCATAACGTTCTCCCTTTCTCCTGTTTGCAGGATCAGGAAAAGTAAAATCATCTTTTCAGGACCCCGTTTTATGTATTTTTTAGGAACGGTTGCGCCTTTGACGATACAACCAAAACACGCCGTCACCATGCGTTAGATTAGCGTAAGACTTTCCAGCTAAATACAGGCAATTCCAGAATCTTAGAAAGGATTTTCCTGACAACCGTGACACTATTTCATAATCATCCTTCCGGATTAATTCTTTCTGCAATTGTAGATGCAGCAGCATGCGCGGCATCACTGCGAGGAGTTGATCTGGACGCGCTAGGGCCGCTGAAGCACTTTGAATTGCTGCATTATTTTGTCCTTAAATCGATCCCGATTTAAGGAATCATGCAGTAGATGCATGGCCTCGCCACCCGCCACCACACCTGTCCGCTGCTGCACAGACTAGACCCAGTTCCGCCCCCGCGCGGATTATCGAAACGCGTGGGAACAAAGGGCGATGAATCGTGTTGAGCCAGCACAGGATTCAAATCACCCGCAATGCAGCCGCCCAACGCAACCTACCGCCTGCAATTTCGAAACGGGATGGACTTTGCCAGAGCCGTGGAGTTGATCCCGTATCTCGTCAGCCTCGGAATATCCCATCTTTACGCCTCGCCGATATTTACCGCTGTGCATGGCTCCACGCACGGCTACGATGTCGTCGACTTTAACGAGATCGACCCCGCTCTGGGCGGTCGGGAGGGTTTCTTGCGGCTGGTCCGCCAGCTGAAAGCGCAACGGCTCGGGATAATCCTGGATATCGTCCCAAACCACATGGCCGCGAGCCTCGAGAACAAATGGTGGCACAGCGTCATCGAATCGGGCCGTTCCAGCGCCTTTGCCGGTCATTTCGACATCGACTGGCGGCAGCCTCTTACCCTGCCCTTCCTGGGGAGGCCTTTCGAGGAAGAACTCGCCGCCGGCAATGTGCAGCTCGCACTCGATCGCAAGCACAACTGCCTCGCGTTCAAGTATTTTGACGCGCTGTATCCGCTCAGTCCGGCTACCTATCCGGTAATTCTTAAGGACGCGGGCCCGGCTCTCGAAAGGGTTGCGGCCATTGCCGGTGCAGCGGAATCCAAGGGCACCGCAGATCTTCATTCCGAAGTCGCGTCGGTCGTGGAGACGCCCCAAGTTGCCGCCGAGCTGGACGAACTTCTCGAACGGCTCTCCGCCGACGAGCAGCATATGCTGCGGCTGCATCAGTTGCAGCCCTGGCGGCTCACAAGCTGGAAAAGCACGCGAGACCAGATGAGCTATCGCCGGTTCTTCGAAGTAGCTGGTCTCGTCGGCCTGCGCGTCGAGAACCCGTCGGTTTTCGCGGACACCCATCGGCTGACTCTGGATCTGATCAAGCAGGGCCTGGTTGACGGATTACGGGTCGATCACATCGATGGCCTTGCCGATCCGGAAGCCTATCTTCATCGGTTGCGGCAACTCGTCGGCAACAGCACCTACGTCATCGTCGAGAAAATATTGGAGGCGCGTGAAGCTCTGCCGCGGGAATGGCCGGTTGAGGGGGCGACGGGCTACGAGTTCATCTCCGCCCTGGCGGAACTCCTGACCAACGAGCAGCCTTCCTCCGGGCTTTCGAGTGAGGCGCGCAGATCGGCAGTGAAGAAAGCAGTCCTGGAATGCAAGCTGCAGGTGTTGAACCATAACTTCAATGCCGAGGTCATGCGGCTGGCCAAACTTGCCGTCAGCCTCGGGAACAACGACGGTTCATCGCAGGACACCGACCGCTGCGCCGAAGCCATCCGCCAGCTGATGGCAGCGCTGCACGTCTATCGGACCTATGTCAGCGACCGCGGCGCAACCGAGCGCGACGAACGGATCCTCGATGAAATGGAGTTGAAGGCAGTGGCCGCTGCCCCCACTGCCGACGCCGAAATAGCCCTCGTCATTGCCGCGCTGAAGTCGAAGAGCGGTTTTGCGGATCGGGAATTGCAATCCGAGTTCCGTACGCGCTTTCAACAATTGAGCGGCGCCGTCATGGCCAAGGCGGTGGAGGATACCTTCTTCTACAGAAGAACCGATTATCTCGCCGCGAACGAGGTTGGAGCCGCTCCACTCTGGAGACCGGGCGGCGTCGAGCGCTTTCATGAGATGATGCAGGATCGGGCACGCAATATGCCAAACGGCCTGTCGGCAACGTCGACGCATGACACCAAACGCGGTGAGGACGCACGCGCCCGTCTCTACACCATCAGCGAGGCACCGGACGTCTGGGCGGCATCGGTTGCACGCTGGCACGAGATGAATGCCGAGCGGATCCGCCACCTCCCGGGCGGCAATGCACCGGAAGCTTCCGTTGAGCAGTTCCTCTACCAGAGCTTGCTTGGTATCTGGCCTATCGAGTCCTCTCTCGATGAAGACGACTTTTCCGCTTTGCGCGAGCGCTTTGGCAGCTTTGCCGTTAAGGCGCTCCGAGAAGCAAAACTGAGGACGAGCTGGGATTCTCCGGACGAGCTCTACGAAGCGGCCATGATGGGGTTTCTCTCTGACCTCCTCGATTTGCAGAACCGAACATTTCTCGAAAGCTTCGGGACGACCGTGACGCCCTTCATCCAGGCCGGCCTGATCAACAGCCTCTCGCAAACCCTGGTGAAACTGACCGCACCGGGAGTCCCGGATATTTATCAAGGCAGCGAGCGTCGCGACTTCAGCCTCGTCGACCCTGATAACCGCCGGCCTTTTTCACCACGGCCTACACCCTCCAAACTCCCGCGCGTGCCAACATCAAGCGTTTTCGAAGACTGCAAGCAATCGCTGATCGAAAGATGCCTGAACTATCGCCGAAACGGGGGCTCGGACCTATTGGCGACAGGCGGGTATCTTCCCTTGCATGTGCAAGGTTCCAGCTCGCGCCACGTCGCTGCGTTCATGCGGCATACGGAGAACGACTTCTCGATCACGGTGGTCCCGCGACTCGTCTTCCGCCATACGGACGGCGACAGACTGTCCATCCTGCCCGAATTGTGGGGAGACACCTGTCTGGTATGGCCCGACGGCCACGATCTCACGCGATTGCAGAATCTGGCCACCGGGAACATCTTCGAGCCGCACCGCCACCTTCCGATCGCGGACGTCCTCCGCAACTTTGCCGTCGCCTTTCTTGTTCCGGGATGATTGGAGCAGACCGCTCAAGAGATCAGCACGATCTTCCCGGCGCGCCGAAACGATTGTCCGAGCTCAAGAGACTGGTCCCCGCCGTCAGCCAAAAGGTTCTGATCCAGCAGCTCCGCGAGATGGAGGAGCATGGCCATGTTCACCGGGAGATCTTTCGCGAGGTCCCGCCACGCGTGGAGTATTCGGCAACGGCGCTGGGACTGAGCCTCGAACCCGTGCTGCTTGCGCTCTGCGAATGGGGTCAGCGCCACGCGGCGGAGTTGAACGAGCAGGACCGTCTTGCAGATTGCGTCGTCAGGCCTCGATCCGCCGTCGATAGCGAGAGCCCTGGTTGACCTGCCTCACGCCCTGACTGGCTTTCCCCGTTTTCGCGACACGACATCGTCCTGCGGGCGATCATGGCTCAGGGCAGCCGTCATGATTTCGGCGGCGGCAAGCGCTGCGATGACGGCCGGCCGCTTGTCCTTGACTGTCGTCCCGCCGATCGGACAGACGAGCCTCTCGAAGAGTTCCGGACGTTCTATTTCCCGCGAAAGCCAGCTCTTGAACGTGGCGCGCTTGGTCTTCGAGCCGATCATACCGACGTAGCAGGCATCCTCGCGGCTGAGCGCTTCGGCGGCGATCAGGAAATCCAGCGCATGGTCGTGGGTGAGAACGACGAAAGCGCTTCCCGCCGGCGCATCTCGCACGACCGCCTCCGGCATCGCCGTGAGGCAGGTTTCGATGCCGGGCACATCGACGGCCGAAAGCTCCTGCTTGCGCGTATCGACGAGGATGGTTCGAACCGGGACCAGTGAGAGCGCCATGGCGAGCGCATCGCCGACATGGCCGGCGCCGAAGACATAGACATGCGGCCTCCGGGCGATCTCGCGATCGCTGCGCTCGGTCAGTGCCGCGCGGGTTTCCTTGTCGACCGCTTTGAAGGCGAGCGAGACGCGACCGCCACAGCATTGGCCGATCTCGGGGCCGAGCGGGATCGTCAGCTCGTAATCTGCGCTCGCTCCCTGGAGAAGCTTCCGCGCGTGATCGATCGCCATATATTCCAGCTGGCCGCCGCCGATCGTGGCGAAGGTGCGATCCTTCGAGACGAGCATCCAGGCATCCGTATCGCGAGGGGTCGAGCCGGCCGCGACGGCCACCTCGACGAGAATTGAGGCCGCTTCTCGGTTCAGGAAAGCCCGGATATCCTCTCTGCTTGCCAGCATGTTCGTGGTTCCTGTTTCCGCGCATGGTCGACGCCGGGTCGGCCATGCGCCGCATCAAATGCTACCGCGTTGTCTCCGTTGCTGCCTTCCCGCGCAGTCGCTCGATCGCCATCAGCACGCGCTCGGGCGTCGCCGGGGCGTCGATGCGCGGTGGGAGACGATATCCCGCAACGCTCGCCGCTGCCATTGATATAGCTTCGAGAACGGAAATGCCCAACATGAAGGGCGGTTCCCCCACCGCCTTGGAGCGGCGGATGGTCTCCTCCCGGTTGACCGACCATTCGGCCAGACGCACGTTGAAGATGCGTGGCCGGTCGGAGGCGAGCGGGATCTTGTAGGTGGACGGCGCATGCGTGCGCAGCCGCCCCTTCGCGTCCCACCAGAGTTCTTCCGTCGTTAGCCAACCCATGCCCTGGACGAAGGCGCCCTCGACCTGGCCGACGTCGAGCGCGGGATTGAGCGACTTGCCGACATCGTGGATGATGTCCGTGCGGTCGACCTGGTATTCCCCGGTCAGCGTGTCGACGCTGACTTCGGAACACGAAGCGCCGTAGGCGTAGTAATAGAACGGACGGCCGCGGCCTTCGGAACGGTTCCAGTGGATCTTCGGCGTCTTGTAGAAGCCGGCAGCGGAAAGCTGAACGCGCGCCGTGTAGGCCGTCTTGATGAATTCCGGGAACGAGATGCGTTCGCTGCCGATCCTGACGACATTCGGCTCGAAGGCGACATCCGCTTCGCTGATGCCATAGCGTTCCGCCGCAAAGTTGACGAGCCGCGCCTTGATCTGCTGGGCCGCATTGGCGGCCGCCATGCCGTTCAGATCCGAGCCGGAGGAGGCGGCCGTCGCCGAGGTGTTCGGCACTTTGCCAGTGGAGGTCGCAGTGACCTTGATCCGGTCGAGGTCGACCTGGAACTCGTCGGCCACGACCTGGGCGACCTTGGTGTAGAGCCCCTGCCCCATCTCGGTGCCGCCATGGTTCAGGTGGATCGAGCCGTCGGTATAGACATGGACCAGAGCGGCGGCCTGGTTGTATTCCGTCTTGGTGAAGGAGATGCCGAACTTCACCGGCGTCAGCGCGATGCCGCGCTTGATTACGTGGTTCTCGCGGTTGAAGGCGAGAACGGCCTCACGCCGGGTGGCATAATCCGCCGACAGTTCGAGTTCCTCGATGATCCGCCCGATGATGTTGTCTTCCACCGTCTGGTGATAGGGCGTCAGATTGCGACCCTCTCCGCCATAGAAGTTGAGCTTGCGGATCTCGAGCGGATCCTTGCCGAGCGTATAGGCGATATCCTCGATCATCCGCTCTCCGCCGACCATGCCCTGCGGTCCGCCGAAACCACGGAAGGCGGTATTCGACACCGTATTGGTCTTTATCGGCCGCGAGCGCAGCCGGACGTTCGGATAGAAATAGCAGTTGTCGGCGTGGAAAAGCGCGCGGTCCGTCACCGGACCGGAGAGATCCGCCGAAAAGCCGCAGCGCGCGGCAAAGACCGCATCGACCGCCTCGATCCTGCCGTCGTCGTCGAAGCCGATCTTGTAGTCGACATGGAAATCGTGGCGCTTGCCGGTCGCTGTCATGTCGTCATCGCGGTCGGGGCGGATCTTGACGGCCCGGCGATATTTTCGCGCCGCAACGGCAGCGACCGCCGCGAAAAGGTTCGCCTGTGTCTCCTTGCCGCCGAAACCGCCGCCCATGCGCCGAACATTGACCGTCACCGCATTGGAAGGCACGCCGAGCACCTGGGCGACCATATGTTGCGTCTCGCTCGGATGCTGGGTCGAGGCATAGACGGTCACCTCATCATCCTCGCCGGGGAACGCGAAGGAGATATGGCCCTCCAGGTAGAAGTGATCCTGACCGCCGATCCGCATCTCACCCTGAACGACGTTCTGTGCCTTGGCGAATCCGGCATCGATGTCGCCGCGTTCGAGCTTGAGCGGATCGATCACCAGCGGGTAGTTCGCAGCCTGGGCCTCCTTGACGTCCGTGACGTGCGGCAGGTCGCGATAGTCGATCTTGACCTTTGCCGCCGCCCGCCGCGCGGCATCGCGTGATGTCGCGATCACGGCGAAGATCGGCTGGCCGTGAAACTCGACCTTGCCGGTCGCAAAAACCGGATCGTCATGCTTGTGCGCGGGGCTGATATCGTTTTCGCCCGGAATGTCGTCCGCCGTCAGAATGCCGACGACGCCGGCGCTGGCCCCGACTTCCGCAAAATCGATCGACAGGATTTCCGCGTGCGCCCGGGCGGACAGGCCAAGATAGGCGTGCAAGGTCCCTGCAGGCTCCGGAATGTCGTCGATATATTCGGCCGTGCCCGAGACATGCTTGTGGCCGGACTCGTGCTTCTCCTTCTCGTGAACGCCTCCGCGGATGCGGTCTATGGGCTGCATCACATTCATGGCTCAAACTCCCTAAACCGCGACGGCGACAGCGCGATCGAGCCGGACGCGTCCGGCCTCCTGCGTTTCCAGGTAAAAGCGGCGGAGCAGGTTCTTCGCCACGAGCATGCGGTATTCCGCCGAGGCGCGCCAATCGGTCAAAGGCGTGAAGTCCTCGGCAAAGGCGGCAACGGCGGTTTCGACCGTCGCGTCGGTCCAATCCGCGCCTTTGAGCGCCGCCTCCACCTTCGAGGCGCGCTTCGGCGTGCCGGCCATTCCGCCGAAAGCGATCGCCGCGTCGGCGATCTTGCCCCGTCCGTCGAGCGTCACACGAAAGGCGCCGCAAACGGCGGAAATATCTTCGTCCAGCCGCTTCGTCACCTTGTAGACGGCAAAGCGGGCCGCCTCCTTGAGGAAGGGGATGCGTACGGCTTCGACAAATTCGCCGGGTTCGCGATCCTGCTTTCCGTATTCGATGAAGAATGCCTCCACCGGCAAGGTCCGACGCCGTGCGCCCTTGCGCAGCATCACCGATGCGCCGAGCGCGATCAGCGCCGGCGGCGTGTCGCCGATCGGCGAACCATTGGCAATGTTGCCGCCGACAGTACCCATGTTGCGCACCTGCTGGCCGCCGATTCTGTCCCAAAGTTCCCGCATCTGCGGGAAGTGTTGCGCGATCACCGGATAGGCCTCGGTATAGCTGACGCCGGCGCCGAGCGTGATGCCGTCAATATCGACGGAAATCCGGCGCAGTTCCTCGAGGTGCGAGATGTGCACAACCGGCGCGATGTCGCGCATGAACTTCGTTACCCAAAGACCGACATCGGTCGAGCCCGCGACGATCGTCGCTTTCGGGTCGGCTTCGAGTACGGCAGCAAAGTCGTCGACATTGGCCGGCAGCACGAAGCGTTCAGCCTCCTTGCCGATCACGACGCGGCGGCCATCCTGAAGCGCGGCAAGCTGCCTGCCGATATTTTCGCGCTCCGCGACGAGCGGATCCTTTCCGACCTCACCGATCGACGAGATCGCTTCCGCCGCGCGAATGATCGCCGCATAGCCGGTGCAGCGACAGAGATTGCCCTGCAGCGCCTTTTCGATCTCCTGAACGCTCGGCTTCGGATTTTCCATCCAGAGGCCGTAGAGCGACATGACAAAGCCCGGCGTGCAGAAGCCGCACTGCGACGCGTGCGTGTCGACCATCGCCTGCTGCACCGGGTGAAGCGGGCCGCTCGGCTGAGCCAGCGCATCGACGGTGACGACGTGACAGCCGTCGAGCGAACCGACAAAACGAATGCAGGCGTTGATGGATTCGTATTTCAATTGACCGCCAAGAAGCCGGCCGACGAGCACGGTGCAGGCGCCGCAGTCGCCCTCGGCGCAGCCTTCCTTGGTTCCGCGCAGGTTTCGGTCGATGCGCAGGAAATCGAGGAGCGTCTGGACCGGCGAAACGTCGGCAAGCTCGACGAGCCGGTCGTTCAGCAGGAAACGGATCGTGTTGCGGATTTCAATCGTCATGGGGATCAGCTCCCGCGGTAGGTCGAGTAGCCATACGGCGAAAGCAGGAGCGGCACGTGATAATGCGCCCCTTGGTCGGCGATCCCGAAGCGGATTGGAATAATGTCGAGGAAAGGATTGGCGCCGCACTCTGCGGCCGGGCCGAGATATTCGCCGGCGTGGAAACGCAGCTCGTAGGTCCCGCTTTCCATGCGCTCGCCGGCAAGCAGCGGCTGGTCACAGCGGCCATCGTCGTTGGTCCTCGTGGAGACGAGATGCTCGGCCCGCTCGCCATCGAACCGGTAGAGTTCGATGTGCAGGTTGCTGGCCGGCTTGCCGCTTGCCGTGTCCAGCACGTGGGTCGTCAGGCGGCCGGCGTTTCCACCTTGAGATTGCATGCGTTTCGCTCCTCCCGAAGTCAGCTTTCCATTGCACAGTATCCGGAGGGGAGATGTCCCTGTGTAGCGGCCCCAGCCTTCGAGACTTTCAAATTTTTTGGGGGGAATGAGCAGGCGGCTTTCTCGCTACCAATTGGGAGGCAGAGACAATGTCTGGAGGAGCCGCTTTCATGAGATACCCCCGCGATCTTCACGGCTATGGCCCAAATCCCCGCGCCGTCTGGCCGGACGGCGCGCGGATCGCCGTCCAGTTCGTGATCAATTATGAGGAGGGCGGCGAAAACTGCGTGCTGCATGGCGATGCGGCATCGGAGGCCTTCCTGTCGGAGATTGTCGGCGCCCAGGCCTGGCCGGGTCAGCGCCACTGGAACATGGAGTCGATCTACGAATATGGCGCGCGCGCCGGTTTCTGGCGCCTGCACCGCCTGTTCACGGATCGCGATGTGCCCGCCACCGTCTATGGCGTGGCAACGGCGCTCAAGCGATCACCCGCCCAGGTCGCGGCAATGCAGGAGGCCGGCTGGGAGATTGCCTCGCACGGCCTGAAATGGATCGAGCACAAGGATTTCAGCATCGAAAGGGAGCGGGCCGAAATCGCCGAGGCGATCCGTCTCCACACGGTCGTCACCGGCGAGCGGCCGCGCGGCTGGTACACAGGCCGCTGCTCGGAAAACACGCTTGATCTGGTGACCGATGCCGGCGGCTTCGACTATGTCTCGGATTCCTATGCCGACGACCTTCCCTACTGGCATGAGCACGACGGCAAGCACCAGCTCATCATTCCCTACACGCTGGACGCCAACGACATGCGCTTTGCGACGGCGCAAGGTTTCAACAGCGGCGAACAGTTCTTCAGCTATCTGAAGGACAGCTTCGACGTTCTCTACGCCGAGGGTGCTGCCGGCTCGCCGAAAATGATGAGCATCGGCCTCCACTGCCGTCTCGCTGGCCGGCCGGGAAGGATCGCCGCGCTCGCCCGCTTCCTCGATTATGTGAAGGGGTATGAGAAGGTCTGGCTTGCCCGCCGCATCGACATCGCCCGCCACTGGGCGAGGACCTACCCCTTCGAGACCGATAACGGCCGTCCCTCCCGCCTTTCCGAAGAGGCCTTCGTCGCCCGCTTCGGCGGCGTCTTCGAACACTCGAAGTGGATTGCCAAACGCGCCTTCGCCGGCGAGCTTTCACCAGCGAACGACACGGCGATTGGGCTCCACGCGGCGCTCGTCCATGCCTTTCGCAGCGCCACGGACGAGGAGCGGCTGGCCGTTCTCAACGCCCACCCCGATCTCGCTGGCAAACTCGCGCAGGCAAAACGCCTCACCGAGAGCTCGACGAATGAGCAGGCTTCGGCCGGTCTCGATGCGCTGACGGACGGCGAGCGCGAGCGGTTCACGACGCTCAACAGCGCCTATGTCGAAAAATTCGGCTTCCCCTTCATCATGGCGGTCAAGGGACGGCGCAAGGACGAGATCCTCGCCGCCTTCGAGAACCGGATCGGCAACGACCGCGAGACCGAGTTCGACACGGCCTGTCGTCAGGTGGAAAGGATCGCGCTCCTCCGCCTCCAGGACATGCTGCCAAACTGAGGACATACGATGACGGAAGGCGGCGTCAGCCGTCTGCGCGTCTTTGGACTGATCGTGGAGGCCGCAAAAATGAAGGAGATCGCCATCCAGCCCTTGACCCGCGAGGCTTTCGCGCCTTTCGGCGACGTCATCGAGACGGAGAATGCCCACAGCTTTCCGATCAATGGCGGACGGTGCATGCGCTATCACGACCTCGCCAGGATCGAGATTGCGGGCGAAAAGGCCCGCCCGATGATCAGCATCGTGCGCGGGGAGCCTTACGCCCTGCCCCTGACATTGACGATGGTTGAGCGTCACCCGCTTGGGAGCCAGGCCTTCATCCCGCTCGGAAACAATCCGTTCCTGGTCGTGGTTTCCGAAGAGACGGCCGATGGACCCGGCGAACCGCGCGCCTTCCTGACGACGCCGGGCCAGGGGGTCAACATCGCCCGCAACGTCTGGCACGGCATCCTGACGCCCCTGGAGGGTGTTTCCGATTTCGCGGTGATCGACCGCGGCGGTGAAGGCGTGAACCTGGAGGAACATTTCTTCGAGGAGCCGTTCCTCCTGCGGTAACCCGCCATCGAGATCGGGATAAGCGCGAAGGCCCCTCCTCCCGGCCCTGCCGGCGGTATGATGCTCAGCCCACTTCGACGCCGACCTGGACCCTTTGCATGCGACGGGCAGCCTGGACCCGTGGATCCGGGTCGAGACCGGCGTCGAGCAGACGGCGCGTATAGTCGCGCTGCGGGTTTTCGAAGATCTGCCTGACCGTGCCGAGTTCGACGCATTCGCCCGCCTGCATCACCATCACATGATCGGCGAAATCGCGCACCACCGGCAGGTCGTGGGCGATGAAGATAAAGGCAATTCCGAGCTCACGCCGGAGCTTGTCGAGCAGTGCGATCACCTGCGCCTGGATGGATACGTCGAGCGCGGAGACCGCCTCGTCGCAAACGATGAGTTCGGGCCGGAGAGCCAGCGCGCGGGCGATCGCGATCCTTTGGCGCTGGCCGCCGGAGAACTGGTGCGGATAGCGTTCGGCGTGGGCGGGCGAGAGGCCAACCTGCGTCAGCAGTTCCTCCACGCGTGCGCGCCACTGCGCCTTCGGTAGGATCTCGGGATGAATGACCCAGGCCTCGGATATCAGTTGATAGACCGTCATGCGCGGGTTGAGCGACTGCGTCGGATCCTGAAACACCATCTGCATCTGGCGGCGGAGCTGATAGAGCTCCTTGGCCGGCATTTTCAGAAGGTCCCGGCCCTTCCAATAGGCATGGCCCGAGTCGCTTTCATCGAGGCGCAGGAGCGCGCGCGCCAGCGTCGACTTTCCCGATCCGCTTTCACCGACAACGGCCATCGTCTCCCCCGGCTGCAGCGTGAAGGACACCCCTTTCAAGGCCCTGAAGGAGCCATAGGATTTGCAGAGATTTTCGACCTTCAGAAGCGGCTCGCCGCGGGCATCAGGTTCGTGCATCTCGCCCCGACCGGGAGCGGCCGAAATCAGCTTGCGCGTGTAGGGATGCTTGGGATTGTGATAGACCTCGTCCGGCGTCCCGGTCTCCACAATCTCGCCTGCGTTCATCACGACCACCCGGTCGGCGATGTCGGCGACGACACCGAGATCGTGGGTGATCAACAGCAGTCCGAGGCCGGTTTCCTCCTGCAATTCGCCGAGGAGGGCAAGCACCTCGGCCTGTACGGTCACATCGAGCGCAGTCGTCGGCTCGTCAGCAATGACGATGTCGGGTTTGAGCGCAAGCGCCGTCGCGATCATCAGACGCTGCCGCTGGCCGCCGGAGAACTGATGCGGGTATTTGCGCATCGCCATTTCCGGTGCGGGAATGCCGACACGCTTCAGAAGATCGAGCGCCCGCGCGCGTGCTGCGTCGGGCCCGATCCCATGAATGCGCATGACCTCGATGATCTGCCAGCCGACGGTGAAAACCGGGTTCAGATGACTTAACGGGTCCTGGAAGATCATGGCGATCCGCTTGCCGTTGATCGCACGACGCTGGTCATCGGACATGGCGAGCAGGTTCCTGCCGGCGAAAATGACCTCGCCGCTGGTGATCTCGCCTGGCGGCATGTCGATCAGGTTCATGATCGCGGAGGCGGAGACGGATTTGCCGGAGCCGCTTTCGCCCAGGATCGCCAGCGTCTCGCCGCGATCGAGATGCCAGCTTATGTTGCGCACCGCATGCACCGTTCCGCCAGCCGTATGGAACTGAACGGACAGGTTGCGAACTTCAAGCAGATGCTCAGCCATTCTTGCGGCCTCCGATTTCCAGTCTCCAGCGCTGTGCCGGATCGAGGGCGACGCGCATCCAGTTGGATAGCAGGTTGAGCGACAGCGTCGTCAGAATGATCGCCAGACCCGGCCAGAAGGCCAACCACCAGGCGTTGGTGAGGTATTGCTTGCCTTGCGCAACCATCAGGCCCCAGGTCACTTCGGGCGGCTGAATGCCGATGCCGAGGAAGGAAAGCGAGGACTCGGCCAGCATGACGAAGGCGAAGTCGAGCGTCGCTATGGTGACGAGCGTCGGGACGACCATCGGCAGGATATGGCGGAAGACAATCCGCAAGGACGACGCCCCCATGACCTTTGCCGCCTGCACGAACATGCGCTGGCGGATTTCTAAGACCTCGGCCCGCGTCGTACGCAGATAGACAGGGATCCGCGTGATGGCGAGAACGATCACGATATTGCCGACCGACGGCGCCAGCATGTAGAGCACGATCACCGCGAGAAGCAGCGACGGGAAGGACATGATCACATCCGCAAGGCGCATGATCACGTTCGACACCCGCTCCGACGCGTAACCCGCAACGAGGCCAAGCAGCGCACCGACGACGCCGGAACAGACGACAGCGCCGGCGGCGATCATCAAGGTGTTTTGCGCGGCGACGACGATGCGGGCGAGCAGCGGCCGACCGAGCGCATCGGCCCCGAGCAAGAAAAGCCAGCCCCGATCCAACGTAAACGGCGCCAGGTTGCGCGCGCGCAGGTTTTGGGCGACGGCGGCCTCGCGGAGCAGCATCGGTCCGAAGAGCGCGCACAATATCGCAAGAATGAGGAAGACCGTCGCAAAGAACGCAAACTTGTCGCGCCACAGCATGCCGAGGAGCACATGCGCCTTGCCGCGCTGCTTTATCGAGATCTGCGTGGATGGCAAAGTACTGGACATGGACATGGCCTTCAGGTCCTGAGGCGTGGATCGAGCAATGTGTAGGCAATGTCGATCAGCAGGTTCATGACGAAGATCGCAAGCGCGGTGACCATGATCGCCGCAAGGATCACGTTGAAATCGCGCTGCAGGATGGAGTCGATCATCAGCTTGCCGACGCCGGGAAAGCCGAAGATCGTCTCGACGACAACCGCGCCGTTCAACATCGCGGCCGCCTGGTCGCCGATGACCGTGATCACCGGCAGCATGGCGTTGCGCAGCGTGTGGACGAATATGATCGAGCGATTTCCGACGCCCTTGGCGCGCGCGGTTTTCACATAGGCGGATCCGAAAGCCGTCATCATCGAACCGCGCACCACCTGAAGAATCAAGCCGAATGGCCGGATGAACAGCACCGCTACCGGCAGGATCCAGTGCCAGACCGTGCCGGTACCTGACGTCGGGACCCAGCCGAGCGTGATGGAAAAGACGACGATGCCGACGATCGCGATCCAGAAATCCGGCGCCGATGCACCGATGAGCGAAACAAGAGAGACGAAACGATCGAACAGGCCGCCCGGGCGGAAGGCTGCGACCGAGCCGATGGTGATGGCGAGCGCGGTCACCAGCGCGATGGTGATCAGCGCCAGCTGCAGCGTCCAGGTGAAGGACTCGAGAACCACGTCGATCGCAGGACGCGCCTTGCGGATCGAGTCGCCGAAGTCGAGCTGCAGGACGTCCAAGACATAGCGTCCGAACTGCTGGATAAGAGGATCGTTCAGCCCATGCAGTTCGCGGAACTGGTCGAGCATTTCCTGCGTCGCATCGATCGGCAGGAACAAGGCTGCCGGATCGCCCGTCAGCCGCGACAGGAAGAACACCATCACCACGAGCGCGACGAGCGAGAAGAAACTCGACACGATGCGCCTCATCATCTTTTTTCCCATCGGTCCTACTCCCGATTGTTTACCGCATGTTGCCTTGAACCGGAGCCGACTCAAGAAAAACCTGCGGTAATTCAAAGTGCTACAGCGAGCTTTGGTGCATCTGGAAGACACGCGCGCTGTAGGGAAAGGCGGAAGTTGCCGCCCGCCTTTCCCGTTCCAAAGTCCGCTTTACTTGATGCGGATTTCCGACAGTTGCAGCTGCGAATTGGTTGCGATCGTCGGCGTGAAGTCGATGCGTGGATTGACGCGTGCGTAGCCCACCATGTGGAACAGCAGCACATCGGCGACCACGTCGTCATGAAGGTAGGCGATGAGTTTCTTCCAATCGGCCGCGCGTTTCTCGCCCGTTGCCGCGGTCGCTTCGGCGATCATCTTGTCGACATCCGGATTGGCGATGCCCGATTGACGGCCGTTGCTGTCGTACTTGAAGTACATCGAGAAGACCGGATCGCCACGCGCATTGTCGTGCTGGGCGGCGACAAGCAGCGGCCCCCGGTTTTCCGGATAAGGCTTGGAATACTGCTTTTCGAATTCCGCAACCTCGTACATCTGCAGCTTCGTCTTGAAGCCTACCTCTTCGAACATCTGCTGGGCGGCTTCGAGCACTTCCACCACGTTCGGGAAGTTGTTGGTGCGCCCGACGATGGCAATGGGCGTCTCGACGGGAACGCCATCGGCCTTCGCCTCGGCAAGCAGCTTCTTGGCGCCTTCCGGATCGTAGGGCGCTACCTTCACGTCGGGGTTCCAGCCGAGTGTCGTCGGCGGCACGATTGCCGTCGCCTTGATCGCGCCCTTCGGCAACAGCGTGCCGATGAAGGCATCACGATCGAGCGCCATGTTGAGCGCCTGGCGCACGCGCTTGTCGTTGAGCGGCGGGATGGAGTGGTCGAGCCGCATGTAGAAGGTTTCTGAGTTGGGATAGCTGAAGTCCATCTCCGCGTCATTGGCATCGAGTTCCGAAATCAGCGGCGCAATATCGGCCTCGCCGGCTGCGACCATGGCCGCCCGCACGGAAGGATCGGCACGGAACACGTAGGTCGCCTTCGTCACCTCCGGCGCACTTCCCCAGTAGTCGTCGCGCCGCGTAAGCGTGATGCTCTGACCCGCCTTCCACTCCGTGAGCTTGTAAGGACCTGTGCCGACTGGCTCGCGCGTGAATTCGATCGGCGTTTCGGCAGGCACGATCGTCACCAGCGTCATCAGGAGCGGCAGGATTGGTTGTGCCGGCGTTGCGGTGATATCGACGGTATTGTCGTCGACGACCTTCGTTTCCAGCTTGGTATCACCGAAATAGCGCGGGCTTTCGCACGAGATCTTGTCGCTCATCGCCCGTTCGATCGAGTGCTTGACGTCACCGGCATCAAAGCTGGAACCGTCTGAAAACTTCGCATCCTTGCGCAGATGGAACCGCCAGGTGCCGGGGCTCGCCTCCTCCCAGCTCTCGGCCAGGCGCGGCATCAGCCCTTTGTTGTTGCGAACGTCGAGTTCCGTCAGTGTCTCGGAAACATTCTGCAGGATGATACGGCCGATGTTCGAACGCGTCGCCATGCAAGGCTCCACAAGGTCGACCTCTTCGTCGAGAACGACCGTGATGTCCTTTGCCTCCTGGGCCCAGGCCGAGGCTGCCGCCGACGCGGTCATCATCAAGCCCAACAACAGTCTCTTACCCTTCATCTGTTCCTCCCTGATGAGCCAGCGCTTTCAATGTTCCGTGTCCGGCCGCGCTGCGGAGCCGTCGCTATCGGTTGCCGCCCACCGGCAGCAGGTTGTTTCAATCTTCCGCCACCCGCCGCTTCAGTCGCCCTCCTCCGACGACGATCATCGTCGCGGCGAAAATGATCGCGGCACCGAGCCAGGTGGAGAGCCCCGCGACCTCGCCGAACAGGATCCAGGCCATGACCGCAACAAACGGCAGCCGCAGAAAATCCATGGGCGCAATCTGCGACGCATCGGCGATGCTGAACGCCTTGGTCATCAGCGCCATATTGGCGGCGCCCATCGCGCCTTGCAGCGCGAGCAAGGCGAATTCGCGGAGGTCGGGCGTCGTCCAGTAGAGTGCCGCAGGCACAGCCGCCAATGGCACCGTAACAATGAGGTTCCATACGACCAGCGTCTCGGTCGAATCGAGATCCGACATGCGCTTCAGCATGAGTTGAACGAGCGCCTGAAGCGCGGCCCCGGCTACCGCCAGAAGCAAGGCCGTCTCCATGCCGCCCTGGCCAGCGGGATCGATGATGATCAACGCACCGGCGAAGCCTGCCACGAGCGCGAAAACGAGGCCGGGCGTCAGCTTTTCGCCGAGCCACAGCCAGGCGCCCAGCATCAGAAAAATCGGAGTCGTGAACATGATCGCCATCGCATCGGCAAGCGGCGCGGCGGCGAAGGCCATAAAAAAACAAACGAGCGCGGCAAGCTTCAGTGCCGCGCGAGTGACATGCTGGAGCCGATAGCCGGATTTCAGGACGCGTGGGCGCGCCACGATCAATGGGGCTATGGTTGCAAGGCCGAAGAGGCAGCGAAAGAAGCCGATGACGAACGCGTGCACTTCACCCGCAAGGAGACGCACAACTGCCGCATCCGCCGCAGCAAGCGCGGCGGCCGCTGCAACGCAACACAGCGCCTTGGCCGTCAGATGCTCACTTTGATGATTGACGATTGCGACCATCCTCTCCCGCGACGCTCCTCTCGCTCACTGAAGCCAGAGTGGAGCAATGCCAATAATTTGTCAACTCGTGTTAAGTTGATTTCGCAGACGCATTTTTTGCGTTACGATATCATATTGTATTATCGACATATTTTTGATGTACAGCAAAAATGCAGGCGCCCCGATTGATTATATTCAACTTGACAACATCTGATTTCTTTGAATTCTTTTTGCACATCGACGGGAAAAGGGAGGGGAGAAGTGACCCCAGAAGAGATCGGAAGTCGCATGGACGGGCGCATTGTTCGCACGGAGGTGGACCGCGAAGAGGCCTTTCTGCCCTCCCCCAGGATTCACAATCACGCGTCGTTCCTGGCTTTCCTGCCCGATGGCTCGCTCGCCTGCGCCTGGTTTGCCGGGACGCTCGAGGGCAAATCGGACATCTCCATTCACCTTTCCACCCTCGCGCGCGGTAGCAACATCTGGTCGAAGACAGTCCAGGTCAGCGACGATCCGGAGCGCTCCGAACAAAACCCGATGATCTTTGTTCGCCCCGACGGCGGCGTGAGCCTGTTTCACACGGCACAACCCTCGGGAAACCAGGACGAAAGCCGCGTGCGCGAGCGGTCCTTCATCCTTGAGAACGGAACGCCCGTTTCCGGACCGGCGCGTGACCTTGGACTGGCGGCCGGGACGTTCATCCGTGCGACGATTGTCCGGCGTGACGATGGCGCCTGGATGCTGCCTCTGTTCCTGTGCAACCCTCGCCCCGGCGCACGCTGGACCGGCACCCACGACACCGCGGCCGTGGCGGTCAGCAACGATGAGGGCGCGAACTGGTCGGTCATCGACGTCCCACAGTCCTATGGCTGCGTCCACATGACGATCGTGCCGCTCGACGGCAATGAGATGGTCGCGTTCTACCGCCGCCGTCAGGCGGACTTCGTCTACCGTTCGACGAGCAGCGATGGCGGGCAGAGCTGGACGCCGCCGGAGGCGACGGACGTGCCCAACAACAACTCCTCGATCGCGGCGGTCCGTCTCGCCGACGGGCGGGTGGCGCTGCTCTGCAATCCCGTCTCATCGGCAACCTCGAGCGACCGGCGCGATTCGCTCTATGACGAACTTGGCGTGGAGGATAATCGTCCGAACGCCGAGGGCGGTATAACGCCGATCTGGGGCGTTCCCCGGGCGCCGCTGACGCTTTGCGTTTCGACGGACGGCGGCCGGACATTTCCGCTTCGGCGCTTGGTCGAAGATGGCCCGGGCACGTGCCTTTCGAACAATTCGCTCGATGGGCGGAATCACGAGCTTTCCTATCCGGCGCTTCTCGAAGACGGTGACGGCAACCTTCACATCGCCTTCACCTTCCATCGACGCGCGATCAAATACGTCCGCCTTGCCAAGGGCTGGATCGACGGAGACCCGAAATGAGCAATATCGTCGGCATAACCATGGGCGACCCGGCAGGCGTGGGACCGGAGATTATCGTCAAGTCTCTCTCCGAGATGAGTGCCGCCGACCGGGCCGCAACGCGTGTGTTCGGTAACCTGGCGCAGTTGGAGGCGGCCAGGGCGATCCTTGGCATCGAACTCGACCTCCGCGACATCGTCGAGGACGTTCCGGTCGATGGAGCTCCCCTACCATGGGGTAAGCTCAGCGCGGTCTCCGGCGACGCGTCCTTTCGTTTCATCGACCTCGCCGTCAAGTCGGCGATGGCCGGGAAGATCGGCTGCATCGTCACCGCGCCGATCAACAAGGAGGCGCTGAACTCGGCCGGGCACCACTACGACGGTCACACCGGCATGCTGACCGCGCTGACCGGCTCGAAATCCGCCTTCATGCTGCTGGCGTCAGAGCGGCTCAAGGTCATCCATGTCTCGACCCATGTTTCACTCAAGGATGCGATCGGTCGCGCCAAGCCCGAGCGCATTCTGGCGACGATCCGGGCGGGCAATGAGCATTTGAAACGCATCGGCTATGAGAACCCCAGAATCGCGGTCGCCGGCATCAACCCCCATTGCGGCGAAAACGGCCTCTTCGGAACGGAAGACGACGAACACATCGCGCCGGCAGTGGCCGAGGCGCGCGCGGAAGGCATCGACGTGCAGGGCCCGATCTCGGCGGACACGGTTTTCCATCGCGCCTACCAGGGCGGCTTCGACCTCGTCATCGCGCAGTATCACGATCAGGGGCACATCCCGATCAAGCTGGTCGCCTTCGATACGGCGGTCAACGTGTCGGTGGGCTTACCGATCGATCGGACGTCGGTTGATCACGGAACAGCCTTCGATATCGCCGGTACGGGCAAAGCCAAGCATGTCAACATGAACGCCGCTATCGCCTATGCGCGCAAGCTCATCGCTGGGAAGAACGCAAATGTCTGATTTCGAGATTGGCGGCGTATTTTGCGCCGCAACCACAGCCGTAACGACCGATGGCAGGCCGGATTTCCGCCTGTTCATAGATCATTGCCGGCAGCTGCTGGACGAAGGCTGCCACGGCATCGCCCTCTTGGGCACGACAGGAGAAGCGAATTCCTTCGGACTGAAGGACCGTATGGAAATTCTTGACCGGGCGACTGCCGGCGGCATCCGTCCGGAACAGCTCCTGCCGGGAACGGCCCAATCGGCCGTCGCCGACACGATCGAACTCACCCGCCACGCCGTCCGGGCTGGTGTACGCGGCGTCGTGATGCTGCCGCCCTTCTACTACAAGGGTGTCAGCGCCGAGGGCATCTATCGCGCCTATGCGCGCATCATCGACGGTGTCGGCGACGATCGGCTGAGGATGGTGCTCTATCACATCCCCCAGGTTTCCGGCGTGGCGATCCCGCATGAGGTCATCGGCCGTCTTCGCGAGAATTTCCCGGGTATCGTCGTCGGCATCAAGGACAGTTCGGGCGATCTCGAAAACATGAAGGCCATGGTCAAGGCCTTCCCGGGCTTCGGCGTGCTCGCAGGGGCCGACCCGTTGCTGCTGCCGTTGCTCGAGGCGGGTGGCGCCGGCTGCATCACGGCGAGTTCGAACCTCGTGGCTGGCGATCTGCGCTTCGTCTTCGACAACTGGAACGTCGCCGGCAGAGGGGCGGAGGTGAAGGCCATCCAGGAGAAGATCGTCGCCTGGCGCGAACTCACCAACGCCTATGTCCAGCTTCCGACCGTCAAGGCAATGGTTGCGAGGCGGCGCGGCGACAATGGCTGGCTTCGCGTCAATCCCCCGCTTGTGGAACTGACCGACGCGGAATGCGAGGCCGTCTGGGCGCGCATGGCTGAGCTGGAACAGGCGTGAGGGGGCGATCATGGACGGAATGGCGAGACCGATTACGCTCCACCAACCCAAGCGCCTCGAGATCGGCGCGGGCGCCTCTGTTAGGCTCGGTGCCTTGGCCGAGAGCGCCCAGCGCGTCCTGATCATCGCGTCGGAACACACGATCGGCTTTGCGGAAAGGCTCGGTCTCGGCAACAAGGCGTCGATCTTTTCCGACGTTTCGGCCGAACCGGATGACCGGGCGCTCACCGCCGCCCTAGAGGCGGCCCGTGCCTTGCGGCCGGACCTCGTCGTCGGGCTTGGCGGCGGCTCGGTGCTGGACGTCGCCAAGCTCGTCGCCGCCTTGTGGGATGGCCCACAATCGCTCGACGACGTTGCCGGACCGGACAAGGTAGCGGGGCGCCGCACCTGGCTGGCGCAGGTTCCGACAACGGCCGGCACGGGATCCGAAGCCGGCATCCGGGCGCTGATCACGGACAGTGCCACGCATTCCAAAAAGGCAGTCGAAAGCCCGCACCTGCTTGCGGATATCGCCATCCTCGATCCGGAATTGACCTGGTCCGTGCCCCCGGCGGTAACTGCGGCCACAGGCATCGACGCAATGGCGCACTGCGTGGAGGCCTTCACCAATATCCGCGCCCATGACCTCATCGACGGCTATGCCCGCATGGGCATTCGCCTCGTCGGCAAGTATCTCGCGCGGGCCGTGGAGAACGGCCGCGACACGGAAGCCCGCGCCGGCATGATGCTCGCCTCCTACTATGGCGGCATTTGCCTTGGCCCGGTCAACACGGCAGCCGGCCACGCACTCGCCTACCCGCTCGGCACGCGTCTTGGACTGCCGCACGGACTGGCGAACGCCATCATCTTCCCGCATGTGCTCGCCTATAACGCGCCGGTGCGTAGGGAGAAGACGGCGGAAATCCTGAATGCGCTCGGCCTTCCGATCTTCGACGACGAGACGCAGGTTCTGAACGCCTCCTACCGCTTCTGCAAGGATCTCGGCGTCGAAATGCGGCTGTCGGCTCACGGGGCCGATCCTGCTGCTCTGGAGGGGTGGGCAGGCGAAGCCCACGCCATTCGCAGATTGATGGACAACAATCCGCGCGACATGTCCGCGAGCGATGTGCTCGACATCTATCGGGCGACGTTCTGAAGGCGGGCAGTTCACATGCATTGGCGCTATCGATGGCATGACGGCGCACTTATCCTCAGCCATCTGCCAGCGACAGACGCTGGCAGGCGCGCATGCTATGCCTGACCTGTCAGTGCGTGTTTGCGGCTCGTCGCGAAAGCGACTCGAGTTCGCGTTGCAGCGCCGCGCGTCTCTTCAGACGCGCCAAGGAAACATCCAGAGGGCCACCGCATCTGCATGTTCCGAGGGGTGGAAGGTCAACTGCTCTAAGTGAGTTCCGGCCGTCGGCCCTCGAAAAGCCGATCGCGGGAGCCATGGAGGTGCTGACGCATGAGCTCGCGTGCCTGGTTCGGCTTTCGGTCGCGAATGGCTTCGTAGATCGCTGCGTGCTCGTCATAGACATGGCGCAGGCCCGCGACGGAGTTCTTCAACGACAGGCCATGGAACTGCATGCCGATGGCGATGTGATCCTTGAGCGCTTCCATCGCCGTCGAGAAGTAGCTGTTTCCGGACGCCTGCGCGATCGCGAGATGGAACATGAAATCGGCGTCCTCGCGGTGGCGCTGCCGATTGGTTGCATCCTGCAAGGTTTCAAGCGCAAGCCTGATCACCCGGATCTGCGTTTCGCTGTGCCGCTCGGCCGCGAGTGCCGCCGCCTCAGGTTCCATCGTCATGCGGAACTCGTAACAGTTCTGTAGGTCGGCGAAGTTTTCGAGCGGCCCGAAACCGAGCGGTTGCCGCAAACCCTGAATTCGAACGAAACTGCCGGCACCTTGCCGCGAATAGACAAGGCCTTGATCGCGAAGCCTTTTCAAGGCGTCACGAACAACCGGACGGGAGACCTGGAACTCCGCCGCCAACTCGTGCTCGGTCGGCAGACGCTCGTCGCTCTGATAGGCCCCTGATTTGATTGCGTGCTGCAGCCGTTCGAAGACGACCTCGCTCAGGCTCTTACGGTGTGAAAGCTGCTCTCCGGCGCGCATCAGGCCAACACCTCTTTCCTCGTCATGGCGCGGACGACCCTGCAAAGTGTGTCGGAATCCCCAAAGCCGCCCGATTTGGTAATGTAGAATTGGCCGCCATACTCGGCAACCGGCAGGCCCGGCAGCACCTCTCCGACCAGGCGGAGAATACGAATGTTCTGGCGGTCGAAGTAAGCTTCCGCCGTTGCGCCACCGGAGAGCAGCATAGTCCGGCATTCGCCGGCAAACGCGATTGCGGATTCTGCAAGCGCCGCGGCCACGTCCGACGCGCTGGCTGGCGATACGCCATCCACCGCCTGCATTAAGGTCACGTCGTCAGCGCGTTCGGATCCGAAACGAGCCTGCTGCACTTGTCCTGCAGGTGCTGCGAGATAGAGGAGATCCGGAACGGCTCGTCGCAGTTCCTCGACCTGCGATACCGTTATTGGATCCCGGGAACCGATTGCCATCAGCAACCGCCCTTCCCGCGCAGCAAAAGGCTCGACACGCGGCCTGCCCGCCCTGCTTACCAACGCGTTGGCGAGCGACAGGGCTCCGACAAGAAGGTCGCCAGGCGCAATGGCATCGACTGCGGCCCGCATCTCCTCGACAGTCTCCGTGTCCGGAATGACAGCGCGATCGGCGATGGCACCCAGACGCGCGGCAATGGAGATCGGTCGATCGACCCCGAAGCCACGGATCTGGCCATTACGGACGACCCGACCGAATTCCGGGATCGCGGGCAAGACGACGGCCCGTGCAAAATCTAGGACGGAAAGCTCCGCCTCAACGTTCCCTTTCAAGCGCGAGTCGACCTTCTTGAAAAGCCGCATGCCTGGCGTCATCGCCTGTTGCGCAAGGAGGACGCGTCGCGCCGCCTCGGCCGGCGCGATTTCGCGGCTGCGCGTCGTCACCGCGACCACGTCAGAGCCGCCCTCGATCGCTTCGCCGAGCGCGCTCTGGTCAGCGACGACGTCGACCGAAAAGCGATGGACAGCGAAAGGCGCCGCCGTATCGAGCGCGCCGGTGAGATCATCGGCGACGATCAGGAGCCTGTTCTGCACAACATCCATGCGGCATCCAGTTTTACAAATTCTCAAGAGAGGAACGCGGAATCGCGTCCATTTTTTCTTTTCAAATCATGGCAGAACCTGCAACGAAGGCAACATATTTTTACAACTATCGGACAAGTCGAAACTTCCCCGGCCACCACACCTCAGGAACGTAGGGTTGATACGAGAGGGGCGCGAAGCGATATCACCCATGACCAGCTTGGCACCACGTCGTTGAGCAAAGGAAAAGCCGGACCTGCACGAAGCAGATCCGGCTGATGGCAGTGTTCGCAAATCGGAAACGGACGTCGGGGCGGAAACTCCCCGACGTCAACCGATCAGCTGCCGAAGAACGCGAAGCGAACGACGAACAGCGCCGCCACGATCTGTGTCGCCGGGTGGATGACGCTCCACTTGCCGGTGAACACCTTGAGCACGACGTAACTCACGAAACCGAAGGCAAGGCCGTTGGCGATCGAATACGTGAAGGGCATGGCGATCGCGGTGAGCGCCGCCGGTGCCGCTTCGGTCAGGTCGTCCCACTCGATTTCGGTGAGCTCGCGCATCATCAGGCCAGCCACATAGAGCAGCGCCGGCGCTGTTGCATAGGATGGAACCGCGGCGGCGAGTGGCGAGATGAACAGGGCCGCCAGGAAAAGCACCGCAATGGTCAGCGCTGTGAGGCCGGTGCGACCGCCGGCCTGGACCCCGGAAGCGCTCTCCACATAAGCCGTGGTGCTGCTCGTGCCCATCACCGAGCCGGCGATGATCGCCGAACTGTCGGCAAGCAGAGCGCGGCCAAGGCGGCTGGGCTTGCCTTCCTCTACCAGTTTCGCGCGCTTGGCGACACCGATCAGCGTGCCGGTCGCGTCGAACACTTCGACGAGCACGAAGACGAGGATGACATGGAGCAGGCCGCCATGCAGCGCGCCCATGATGTCGAGTTGCAGGAAGGTGGGGGCGATGCTCGGCGGCGCCGAAACGATACCCTTGAACTCGCTGACGCCAAGCAGCATCGACAGGATCGTGACGACCAGGATGCCGATCAGGATCGCGCCGCGGATCCTAAGTGAATCAAGTACGGCGATGACGAAGAAGCCGAGGATCGCGAGCAATGGCCCGGTCTGCTTGAGGTCGCCGAGACCGACGAGCGTCGCCGGATTGTCGACCACGATGCCGGCATTCTTCAGCGCGATGATGCCGAGGAACAGGCCGATACCTGTCGCAATGGCGCTGCGCAGCGAATGAGGGATGCCGGCGATCAGCCAGCTTCGCACGCCCGTAACCGTCAGCAGCAGGAAGATGAGACCGGAGATGAACACGGCCCCGAGCGCCTGCTGCCAGGTGAAGCCGAGGGCGGCGACGACCGTGAAGGCGAAGAAGGCGTTGAGCCCCATGCCCGGCGCCATGCCGATCGGCCAATTGGCGACGAGGGCCATGACGGCCGAGCCGAGTGCGGCGGCAAGACAGGTCGCGACGAAGATCGCATCGCGATCCATTCCGGTCGTCGACAGAATGTCGGGGTTCACAAAGATGATGTACGACATCGTCAGGAATGTCGTGAGGCCGGCAACCACCTCCGTGCGGGCAGTCGTCCCATGCTCTTTCAGCTTGAAAAGTCGTTCAAACATTTTTCCTCCCTTGGCAGACGCCGTCACGACGCAGCCGAACGACAGAGACCGGGCAGATGCTCCTCCAACGTCCCGACCACTTTGATTTTTGACCAGTCCCGGAATTCAAGACGTCGGGCGATCATCTCGGCCCTTCGGCCCGCACCGGATGAACGTAGCGCTTGCCTCATTCGGAGCGACATGATTGTGCGTCTTCGCGCGAATGATCGCTAGCCACCCATTCCGACGCTACAGGAGAAAGACTTTCAAATTTTTCCAGCGCAGTGGGACCGGCGCTCGACGCTCCCGTGATGGAAGGTTACGCGCTGAAGCCGCCTCGAGCTGGCCCGCTCGCGGACGCCAGACAGAAGCTGATCCTCGAGTCCGGATGGACGCGGAAACTCAACCCGGGACCGAAAGCGATGCTGTAAGTCGGTAAGGGCTGGCTCTGAATTCGCGGGCCGTGGTTGGCGGCGCCGTCGGGTCGGCCGCATCACTGCCAGTCAGCGGACTGGTCAGAGATCAGTGGCGCTCTTTCAAACTCCGGAACCGCGCAGCCGCTTCCGTTCTGTTGTGAGCGCCCAGTTTTGTTATGATGTTGTGCAGGTGAATCTTCACCGTGTGTTCGGACAGGCGAAACTCCGCGGCAATCAGTTTGTTTTGCAGACCGCGGGAGACCATTTCAAGTATCTGCATTTCGCGAGCGGTCAACTCCGCGAAACGCGCCTCATCGCTTCGGGGCCGGGGCAAGAGGCCGCCATTGCCTGATGGTCGGGCCGGGCTATGACCGTTCGTCCTTGCACGCAGGATCAATCCCGGCGGAAGATACTCGCCGCCAGAGAGCATCAGTCTGATCACCGACAGCCATACATCGAGTCTGAGGTTCATCGGAAGGACACTGCGAACCAGCGGCGATTCTGGGACTCTGATGAAGGACGCGTCCAAGTGCTGATCATAGGGTTCGATGACGGCCGTAAGAGCCTGCGGATGAAAATGCAGGAGTTCGTCCGACTTCTCCTCGGCTTCCGTTATCAGTGCGACATCGACAAGGATGAGCGAGACCGGATGGGAAAAAACACTGCAGGCCGAGCTGACTTGCTCAACCTGTTCGATAACGACCCATGGGAACTCTCTTTCGAGAGCATGGATCAATCTCTCCGAAATTGTCCCGGAACTGGCTATGATCAGAACGACGCGTTGCGGCTCTCGCCGGCCGTCGGCGCCCGCGACGTTCCCAATGCCGACATCGTCGTGGTTAGTACCGCTCATTAAAGCATGTCTCCTCCGCGGAATTGCCTTGATCGGCAGGGTTCCTTGTCGACCTTAGCCCACGCCGCGCGCGGCCGCGACGGCGCAAAAGGGTTGAGCCATGCCCAGAAGGACGTCCCGCAACAAAATGTCTTTCCGCCTGCCCCTATCCGAACGAACTAGTTCGATGTGACGATCACCTTCCAACTATTGATACGATCAACAATACTCTTCTGCCCTTACATTGCCCGTCTCATCCAAATGTCGGACAAGCGTGTTGGACAGCAACGACGCTCGAATTCGGATGAATCATCCCCTCCCCTCTTTCACCAATATTGATGAAGCCGAGCCGCGGCGCTTCCTCTTTTAAATATTTGGAAAATTTGCACACTCGCTATTGCAGCGTCGAATTCTGCGGACATGCGCTTTACGCGATTGAGGCGAAGATAAGCTTGTCCATCGGGACTTGTTCTTCTCCGTTTGACGGTGCGGAGAAGACACGACTTTGCAGGTTGGAGAAATACATGAATGTATCCCGCCGCACTAGCCGCAATTTCCTTCGAAGCGCCCGCTTCGCGGCTGCGCTCGCCATCGTCGGCGCGGTATCGGCGCCAGCCCGGGCCGATGCGCCGGAACTTGCGCCTCAAACGAAAATTCGCCTGTCGATCATGCAGTGGATGCCCACCAAAGGCGAATATGTACCATGGGCGCTCGGCGGCGAATTCGTTGTTTCCGCAACGGGTTCCATCTCCGTGCCCGTGATCGGAACCGTTGTCGTCGGCAATCTCGACAAGGCGCAGCTTTCGGCCGAGATCGCCGAGCGTCTCAAAGCCAAGATCGGGCTGGTGGAAGCGCCGGAGACAACCGTCGAGATCGTCGCATACCCGCCCGTCTATGTCGTGGGCGATGTGACGACACCGGGGGAATACGGGTTCCGCCCCGGGCTGACCGCTCTGCAGGCTCTGGCTATGGGCGGCGGCCCGTTTCGCGAGACGACTCCCGAGCAGTCGCAGGACAAGATATCGCTCGTCGGTGAACTGCAGGGAATCGACAACGCGCTGCTGCGAAGCACCGCGCGGATAGCGCGGCTGCAAGCAGAAATGTCGGGCGCAAAGGAAATACCCTTTGCCCAACCGCTGGCCGCTGATGGCGCGCTCGTCGCGGCAATCCAGGACCGGGAGCGGATCATCTTTTCGACACGTGCGAACCTGCTTGCCCGGCAATCGAAGTCGCTCTCCGAACTGCGCGATCTCCTCAACGAGGAAATCCGGGTCCTCGAAGAAAAGGTGAAGGGTGCCGACGCCAGCATAGAAGCGGCCGAGCGGGAACTCAAAGGTGTGAGGACCCTAGTCGAACGCGGTGTCGCGGTCGCATCGCGACAGTCCGAACTGGAGCGTGACCTTACGAACGATCGCGCCGGTCGCCTGGATTTCCTGACTGCCATCATGCGGGCGCGGCAAAGCATCAGCGAAACGACGCGTAATCTCGCGGGGCTCTACGACAATCGTCAGGCGGAGATCGCCAGCGAATTGCAATCGGAGCAAGCGGCGCTCGAACAGCTGAAGCTGAAACGCACCACCACGGAAAAGCAGTTGCTCGACAAGCTTTCCGCCGCCGAAGGTTCGGCGCAGCGCGGTGAAGAGGCGATCACTTTCGTGATTGTCCGGCGCGGCGGCGGCAAAATCGGCGAATTTCCGGCGTCCGAGACGACGGCGCTGATGCCGGGGGATGTCGTCAAGGTCGTCACCAGCGCACGACGGGCCCCCACCATGTCCAAGCCACCTCCGGGGTCGTCCCTTTCGACCAACCCGCAATTCGGTCAGGCCAGCCAATGACGAGCGTCGACAAGGCTTCCCTTGGTTCGCTTCGGTCACGGCCGGCCGCAGTTCCGCGTAATCGACGCAGATTGAAGGGAAAGGCAAAATGAAGGGGATCATATTGGCGGGAGGAAGCGGCACCCGGCTCTACCCGCTCACCATTGCGGTCTCGAAGCAGATCCTGCCGATCTATGACAAACCGATGGTCTATTATCCGCTGAGCGTGCTGATGCTCACCGGAATCCGCGAGATTCTCATCATCTCGACGCCGCGCGACCTGCCCTGCTTTGAAGCGCTGCTTGGCGACGGTTCCACCTTCGGGGTCAGCCTCTCCTATGCCGAACAGCCGCATCCCAATGGGCTCGCCGAGGCCTTCATCATCGGCCGCGAATTTATCGGCAACGGCAATGTGGCGATGATCCTCGGCGACAATATCTTCTTCGGCAACGGCCTGCCGAATGTCTGCCGGGAGGCCGCATCCCGAGAGACGGGCGCCTCCGTGTTTGCCTATCGCGTCGACGATCCGGAACGCTACGGCGTCGTCACCTTCGACCGGAGGACCGGTAAGGCCAAGACGATCGAGGAGAAACCGGCGCGGCCGAGATCCAATTGGGCGGTGACCGGCCTCTATTTCTACGACAACGACGTTGTCGACATTGCCGCTTCGATCGAGCCGTCGGCGCGAGGCGAACTCGAGATCACGACGGTCAACAACATCTATCTCGCACAGGACCAGTTGCATGTCTTTCAGCTCGGACGCGGCTATGCCTGGCTCGACACCGGAACCTATGACAGCCTGCATGACGCCTCGTCCTTCGTGCGAACGGTCGAACGCAGACAGGGCGTCCAGATAGCCTGTCCGGAGGAGATCGCGCTCGATATGGGCTGGCTTGGGCCCGAGGACGTCCTGAGGCGCGCCAGCATGCTCGGGAGGACCGCTTACGCCTCCTATCTCCGCCGCCTCGTGGAGGAACACGTCGCATGAGCCTGGAGGTCAGATCGCTCGACCTTGACGGAGTCCTGGAGATCGTGCCGCGCAGGATAGGAGACGAACGCGGCTTCTTTTCCGAAACCTGGAACGCTCGGCAATTCGCCGAACACGGCATCGCACTGAAGTTTGTCCAGGACAACCACTCCTATTCCGCCTCGCGAGGCGTGCTGCGGGGCCTTCACTACCAGCTGCCCCCCTACGCGCAGGACAAGCTGGTGAGGGTGGTGAAAGGTGCCGTTTTCGACGTCGCAGTCGACATTCGTCGGGGCTCGCCCACCTTCGTGAAATGGGTCGCCGTCGAGATTTCCGCCCGCCGATGGAATCAGCTCCTGGTTCCCAAGGGCTTCGCGCACGGCTTTCTGACACTCGAGCCGGATACGGAGGTGATCTACAAGGTCACAAATCCCTATTCGCCCGCCCATGATCGCGCGATCCGTTTCGACGACCCCGACATCGCCATTGCTTGGCCGCTGCCCGTCGCGGAACTTCAACTGTCAGACAAGGATCGGACGGCTCCGCAGCTGCAACAGGCCGAGGTGTTCGACTTCGTTGAGGGGGGAGCGCGGTCATGAACATCCTCGTCACCGGCGGTGCCGGGTTCATCGGTTCCGCGCTTTGCCGGCATCTTGTGGCAGACCCAAACAACCGCGTGATCAATCTCGACAAGCTCACCTATGCCGGCAATCCGGCCTCGCTCCGGCAAATCGAGAACGTCCCCAACTACCGCTTCATCCAGGGCGACATCTGCAATGAGGAGACCGTGGCAGGTGTCCTGCGTGCCGAAAAGATCGGCCGCATCATGCATCTTGCCGCAGAGACACATGTCGACCGGTCGATCGACGGACCTGGCTCATTCATCGAGACCAACATCCTCGGCACCTTCAGGCTGCTGCAGGCCGCGCTGAAATTCTGGCGCAGCCTTCCGGAAACGGCGGCCGAACGGTTCCGGTTTCACCATGTGTCCACTGACGAGGTGTTCGGCGATCTTCCCTTTGATGACAGCGCATTTGACGAAGATACGCCTTATGCTCCATCCTCGCCCTATTCCGCCTCGAAGGCAGCATCCGATCACCTTGTCCGCGCCTGGCACCACACCTTTGGCCTGCCTGTCGTGATCACCAACTGCTCGAACAACTATGGTCCGTTTCACTTCCCGGAGAAGCTGGTGCCCCTCATCATCCTCAACGCATTGGAAGAAAAGTCCCTCCCGGTCTACGGCACCGGCGCCAATGTCCGCGACTGGTTGTATGTCGACGACCACGCACGAGCGCTGGAGCTCGTTGCTGCCAAAGGTGCGACCGGCGAAAGCTACAATATCGGCGGAGGCTCCGAACGCACCAATCTCGCCGTCGTAGAGACGGTATGCGATGTCCTCGACCGCAAGAGACCACGCCGAAACCTGAAGAGCTATCGCGACCTCATCGCATTCGTGGACGATCGGCCGGGTCACGACCGGCGTTACGCGATGGACACGACCAAGATCGAGCGTGAACTCGGCTGGCGACCCAGGGAAAGCTTCGAAACTGGACTGGCGCGGACGATCGACTGGTATCTGGATAACGGCTGGTGGTGGCAGCCGATCCGCGAGCGCCGCTATCGGGGCGAGCGCCTCGGCAAGTCGGTGGTGGCGCGATGAAAGTGCTTGTCACTGGTACGACCGGCCAGCTCGTAAGCAGCCTGATCGAGCGTGCGGCACCACTGCGCGACGTCGAACTGGTCTCCATCGGCCGCCCCGAATTCGATCTCACGCAGCCGATCCCGATGCGAGAGGCGATTGTTGCAGCAAGACCTGACGTCGTCATCTCGGCGGCCGCCTACACGGCCGTCGATCGTGCAGAGGACGAGCCTGCGCTCGCTCATGCCGTCAACGTGGTGGGCGCCGCGTGCGTTGCCGAGGCAGCGGCAAAGCTCGGCGTACCGATCATCCACCTGTCGACCGACTACGTCTTTTCCGGCGATGACCGCCGTCCGCGCAGGGAAGACGACGAGACAAGACCTCGCACTTTCTACGGCGCCACCAAGCTCGAAGGCGAACGGGCGGTGGCAAGCATAACGCCTCGCCACATTATCCTGCGCACAAGCTGGGTCTACAGTCCTTTCGGCAACAACTTCGTCAAAACGATGCTGAGGCTTGCCGAAAGCCGGGACACGCTGACGGTCGTCTCCGACCAATTCGGCAATCCGACATCAGCACTGGATTTGGCGACGGCCATACTGGAGATTGCCACGCAGCCGCAGAGCGATCGCTTCGGCCTCTATCACCTTGCGGGAACAGGCGAGACCAACTGGGCGGGCTTCGCGAGGCACATTCTCGCCGTCAGCCGCGCGAACGGCGGCCCGTCCGCGACGGTGCGGGACATTGCCAGCGCGGACTACCCGACAAGAGCCCGGCGCCCACAGGACTCGCGCCTTTGCACCGACAAGTTCGAGAAAACTTTCGGCCGGCGCTTGCCCGCCTGGCAAACGAGCGCGGAAACAGTCGTCCGGCGGCTCCTCTATGCTGGCCAATGGCCGAAAATCCCGGAGAGCCGACCGGCCGTGCGAAGCGAGTGACGTCGATGGAAGCGCGCGCGAGTCCCGAGCGTGGACCGAGCTACAGGCAGATCCTCAAGTCGACCGCCCTGATCGGCGGCTCATCCGTCGTTACCGTGCTATTTTCCATCATCCGCAACAAGGCAATGGCTCTACTCCTCGGTCCGGCAGGCATAGGGTTGATCGGCCTCTACAGTTCCATCGCCGATATCGCCTCCGCGCTCGCCGGGCTCGGAATCCAGGCAAGCGGCGTGCGCCAGATCGCGGAAGCGGTCGGCAGCGGCGATACGGACAGGATTGCCCGAACGGCGACCGTGCTCAAGCGGACATCGTTGGTGCTGGGGCTTCTCGGCGCCCTTCTCCTCGCAGCACTCGCCTATCCGGTCGCAGATTTCACCTTCGGCGGTCCCGGCTATGCCGGTGGCGTCGCACTGCTTTCCGCGGCAATCCTCTTCCGCCTGCTCGCAGACGGCCAGACTGC
This sequence comes from Sinorhizobium garamanticum, assembly GCF_029892065.1. Taxonomy (NCBI): domain Bacteria; kingdom Pseudomonadati; phylum Pseudomonadota; class Alphaproteobacteria; order Hyphomicrobiales; family Rhizobiaceae; genus Sinorhizobium; species Sinorhizobium garamanticum. The sequence continues at coordinate 940,008 of NZ_CP120374.1, forward strand.
CTTGATCCAAGGCATGCGAGACATTGCCAGCCTCGCCCGCATCAATGTCCTTGCAGCGTTCTTCAGCACCGCGATCAGCATCCCGCTGATCTATCTGTTCGGCACGTCGGGGATCGTGCCTTCGCTCGTCGCCGCCGCCGCGGCCACGCTCGCGACCTGCTGGTGGTACCGCAGGCAGATGCGCATCGCTCCACAGCCGGTATCCACCCGGAGGATCTCCGAGGAAACCGCCGCCCTCCTGAAACTCGGCGTCGTCTTCATGGCCAGTGGGTTCCTGACACTCGGCGCGGCCTATGCGATCCGCCTCATCGTGCTGAGGGCGGAAGGCATCGCGGCAGCGGGGCTGTACCAGGCAGCCTGGACGCTCGGCGGCTTCTATGCCAGCTTCGTCCTGCAGGCGATGGGCACCGACTTCTATCCGCGCCTGACGGCGGTCGCGGAAGACGATGCCGAATGCAACCGCCTCGTCAACGAGCAGGCGCAGATCAGCATGCTTCTCGCCGGCCCCGGCCTCATCGCTACGCTAACCGCCGCCCCACTGGTGATATGGCTGCTTTATTCGCCCGAGTTCTACGCCGCAGTGGACCTGCTTCGCTGGATCTGTCTCGGCATGATGCTGCGTGTCATTGCATGGCCCATGGGGTTCATCGTGCTCGCCAAGGGCGCGAAAAGAGCCTTTTTCTGGACTGAGGTCGCAGCGACCCTGGTCCATGTCGGTCTCGCATGGTTGCTGGTCGGCTCGTTCGGTTCAGTCGGCGCAGGTGCAGCGTTTTTCGGTCTTTATGTTTGGCACGGCCTGCTGATCTACGCGATCGTTCGGCACCTCTCAGGTTTCCGCTGGTCCGCGGCCAATCGCAAACTCGCCCTGATCTTCCTGCCCGCGTCAGGGCTCGTCTTCGGCGCCATCTTCGTGCTGCCGCCCTGGCCGGCAGCCGTCCTCGGCCTCGCGACAACGATGATCAGCGGAGCCTATTCCCTGCGGATACTCATGGAACTCGTGCCGCGCGCCTCACTGCCCGCGGCAATGCGAGCCTGGCGCTCGAGATCCGCGTGACCTCGTCAAAATGACGCGAAGAACGAGAACGTCATACCGCCCGCAGTGCTGCGGGTTCGGCGATCGCCGGAATGGAAAGAAGCTCCTCGACGACCAGCGCCACATCGGCGTCGGTCATCTGCGCGAAGAACGGCAATATCACCGATCGCTGTTGTGCGGCGACGCTTCGCTCCAGACTCGCGGCGGCCCTGTGCGTGTCGCATCCGGCGTAGGCCTCCTCCAGATGGATGTTCATGACGCCACGGCGGGTCGAGATGCCGCGATTGAGCAGGGCCTGCATCGTCTGCCGCTGGTCGATCCAGCCGGGCAATGTCAAACAATAGCTCTGCCAATTGCTCCGCGCCCAATGGGGCTCAATCGGCGTCTGCAGGCCCGCAACTCCGGAAAGGCGCCTGGTATACTGCCTGGCTAGTGCCCTTCGCCGCTTGACGAGTGCGGGAAGCCGCTTCAGCTGTTCCCGGCCGATCGCCGCCTGGACGTCGGTCATGCGGTAGTTGTAACCGATTTCCGGATAGTCCTCTGAGATCACCTGCTTCGCGCCGTGCCGAACGGTATCCGGAACACTCATGCTGTGCTGGCGCCACAACCGGAACTTTCTGTCGTATTCATCACTTGCCGTGGTCAGCATGCCGCCATCGCCGGTGGTAACGACCTTGCGCGGGTGGAAGGAGAAGCAAGCGATATCCCCGTGCGGCTTACCGATTCTTTGCCATTGCCCATCCCACAGCATCTCGCTTCCGGCAGCACAGGCGGCATCCTCGATAACCGGAATGGCGTGTCGTTTGCCGATATCCGCGATGCGCCGAAGATCACAGGGCATGCCGAGCTGGTGCACGCAGAGGATCGCCCTTGTGCGCGGCGTGATCGCGGCCTCGACCAGATCGGGATCTATGTTGTAGCCGCCGGCCTCGATGTCGACGAAGACCGGTAGCGCGCCGCAATACCGGATGGCGTTCGCCGTCGCGATGAACGAATGGCTAACCGTGATCACTTCATCGCCGGCACCGACGCCGACGCAACGCAGGGCCAGATGAAGCGCCGTCGTGCAGTTCGAGACAGCACAGGCATGGGCCGACCCAACGAAGTCGGCGAACTCGCGTTCGAACGCTGCAACCTCCGGGCCTTGCGTCACCCATCCTGAAAGTATGACCCGGCGAACCGCCTCGACTTCCCGCTCATCGAGAACGGGTCTGGCGACCGGGATCTGGCGAGGGGCCTCGCTCATGCCGCTTCTCCCCCTGTCGACACCCGCTCGCGCCGCCACCAGGCGACGAGATCGCGCAGTCCCTCCTCAAGCGAGATTTCTGTCTTGAACCCCAGCAGCTGCTCGGCCTTGCTTGTATCCGCAAGCCGGCGCGTGACTGCGTTCACTTTGCGCGCCGGTTCAAGCTGCGGTTCGAGCGAGGGGCCCATGACACGGGTGAGCAGTTGCGCGAGCTCCCGCAGACTTGTTTCCACACCGCTTGCGACGTTGAACACCTCGTCCGTTACATCGGACTTCGCAGCCAGGAGATTGGCCCGCGCTATATCGCGCACATGGACGAAATCCATCGTCTGTGTGCCATCGCCGAAGATGATCGGCGGTCGCCCCGTCGCAATGCGCTCCATCCAGCGGATCAACACCTCCGTATAGGCGCCGTAGACATCCATGCGGGGGCCGTAGACGTTGAAGTATCGGAGCGCGACATAGTTGAGCCCGTACATCTCGGCGAAACTGCGCAGGAGCCCTTCGTTGAATGCCTTGGCCGCGCCGTAGATCGTGCGGTTGTTGTAGGGATGGTGCTCCTCGGTGGTCGGGAAGCTTTCTGCAAGTCCGAGCACCGAGGCCGAGGAGGCTGCGATCACCTTCGACACACCGGCTGCAACCGCCGCCTCGAGCACATCGAATGTGCCTTGCGCGAGGACATCGAAGGCGAGCCTCGGCTCCTCGGCGCATTGGGTGATGCGGATGGCCGCCTGATGGAAGACGATGTCGACTCCGTCGAGCGAGGTCGCCAGAAGCGCGCGGTCCCTGATGTCGCCTTCGATGATTCTGAGCGTGCCAGTGCTCGCCGCCTCACGGAGATTTTCGCGGCGGCCGCGCACGAAATTGTCGAGGATCAGGATTTCCCGTGGCCCTTCGCGCGCGACGAGATCGGCAATGTGCGAGCCTATGAGGCCGGCGCCGCCCGTGATCAGAATCCGCTTGTCTTTCATCGCCTGCCTCATCCTTCATGGTTTCGCCGGCGCCGGTGAGCAATCCGTTCGCCAGTGCAGGAATTTCGCGGGCACTCCCGCCACGACCGCAAAGGGCTCGACGTCGGAGACGACCACCGCGCCTGCGCCGACGAGCGCGCCTTTGCCGATCGTCACGCCGGGCAGGATGGTCGCATTGGTCCCGATATCGGCCCAGGCGCCGATGCGAACCGGCTTGATTTCGAGGTCGGTGCGAATGATCGGCACGTCGACGGGAATGCCGGTGTGGCTCGATCCGAGAATCTTGGCTCCCGGCCCCCATCCGACGAACTCCTCGATGACGAGATCGCGCGCGTCGAGGAAGGTCTGCGGGCCGATCCAGACATTGTCGCCAATCACGCATCTGCCGTCGTGGCGACCCTGGATGTAGGCCTGTGCACCGATGAAGACGCTGTTGCCTATCTCGAATGTTTCGGGATGCCTGAAGCTGGCACCGCTACCGACCTGCAAGCCGAAGCCGCAACGCTTCGCAACGCTTTGCCAGATCGCCTTGCGCATCAGCAGGTCGACGAAGCCGTCGCCAGCCATGAAGCGGCCGTAGAGCTCGACCAGCCCCGCCGTGCCGTAGAATTGTTTCAGCTCTTCGGCCAGCGCCGCCTGATAGCTCGGATCGGCAACGGCTTCACGGCGGCCATGCACCGCCTGGACAATTCGGATACCCGCAGAGCGCTCAGTGGACATGGGCCTCCTGCTCCACCGCAGACACCACCTGCTCGACCTGCCGGACCGTCATTTCCGGATAGATGGGGAGCGACAGAACCGACCGGGCGGCCGCCTCCGATCTCGGGAAATCGCCCGGCGCGTAACCGAGATCTGCATGGGCCTTCTGCAGATGCACCGGAATGGGATAGTGCAGGCCGAACTGTATGCCCTCGGTGCTGAGGGCATGCTGTAGCGCCTCACGATCCCGGCACCGGACGGCATAGATGTGGTAGACATGACGCCGGTCGGCGACCTCAAGAGGGGCCTTCACATGGCCGGACCCGGCAAGCAGCGCAGAGTAGCGCGCCGCATGGGCACGGCGCGATTGCGTCCAAGCGTCGAGATGTCTGAGCTTTACGCGCAGGATAGCCCCCTGGATACCGTCCATCCGGTAATTGAAGCCCTTGAGCACGTGGTGATACCGGCTTTCCTGACCCCAGTCCCTGAGCATGCGCATCGTGCGCGCGTGGCTGTCATTGCCGGTAACGACAATGCCGCCCTCGCCGCAGGCGCCCAGGTTCTTTCCCGGATAGAAGCTGAAGCAGCCCGATACCCCGATGCTTCCGGCGCGGCGGCCCTTGTATTCGGCGCCGTGGGCCTGGCAGGCATCCTCAATGATGGGTACGCCATGCCGGTCGGCGATGGCCTTGATGGCGTTCATGTCGGCCATTTGTCCGTAAAGATGGACCGGCACGATCGCCCTGGTACGAGGCGTGATTGCAGCCTCGAGCTTCGTCGCGTCCATCGTCAGCGTCACCGGCTCGACATCAACGAAGACCGGCAGCGCGCCGGTATAGCAAATCGCCGAGACCGTCGCGACGAAAGTGAAGGGGACGGTGATGACTTCGTCGCCGGGACCTGCGCCAAGCGCAAGCAACGCAAGATGGAGGGCACTCGTGCCTGTGTTGACGGCGATTGCGTGACGTGTGCCGCAAAAGGCCGCGAATTCTTGTTCGAACTCAGCGACCTCGTCGCCCAGAACATATTGCGCCGACGCGAGCACGCGCAGCGCTGCGGCATCTATCTCGTCCTTGATCGATGCATACTGCGCCCTGAGATCAAGGAAGGGGATCATGCGATGCGCCTCATGTGCTCGAGTTCGACGACCCGGCCGCGCTCGGCGAGCGACTGTGTGGCGGCCTCGAGGATTCTCACCACGCGCAGCCCGGCATTTCCGTCGGCGACCGGATTTTCATTTCGCTCGATGCAATCGATGAACTGGCGCAGTTCGATGCCGAGCGCCTCGGCGACGTCGAGGTGGGGGGCATACATATCGCCGGTGCGATAGCCGACCAGCATCTGGTAGACCTTCTCGCCGTTCTTCTGCGGGTTGCCGTTCAGCGTTATCCCCTTGTCGTAAACCTTGATCTTCTCACTGGGCTCCAGGTCGTCGTAGAGGATCATCTTGCTGCTGCCGCCGATCAGCGTCCGGCGCACCTTGACGGGCGCGAGCCAGTTGACGTGGATGTGAGCGATCAGCTTGCTTTCGAAGAAGAGGTTGAGATAGGCGATATTTGCCGGCTCGCCGGCAATATGGCTCATGCCCGTGGCCGACACCGCCACAGGCCGCTCCGGCAGCACGTAGTCCATGATCGACAGATCGTGCACGGCAAGGTCCCAGATGACGCTGACGTCGTGTTGGAAGAGGCCGAGATTGACCCTGACCGAGTCGTAGTAATAAACGTCGCCGAGCCCGTCCTCGACGAGTTCCCGCATCTTGCGGACGGCGCCCGTGTGCACGAAGGTGTGGTCGACCGCGAGCACGAGGCGGCGCCGCGCCGCCTCCTCGACCATGCGGCGCGCCTCATCCGAGGTCGCCGCCATCGGCTTTTCGACGAGCACGTGCTTGCCGGCCATCAGCGCCTTCATGGCGAGCTTGAAATGTGCGGCAGCCGGGGTGGCGATCGCAACGGCATCGACGCGCGGGTCGCGAAGGACCTCTTCAAAATCGTCCGTGATGTCGACAGCTGGGTAACGGGTCTGGACGGTCGCCAATCGCTCCTTGCGCAGATCGCACACGGAGACGAGGCGCGCCCCGGGCGTTTCCCAGAAGTTGCGCACGAGGTTTGGTCCCCAGTAACCGTATCCGACGACAGCAACGCCGATCATCTCATGCCTCCGCAGTCTCGATCGTGGCATCCTTGACGCGTCCGATGATCCGGGCGGGCACGCCGGCAACGATCGCGAAGCTTGGTACATCCTTGGTCACCACGGCGCCGGCGCCCACCTGGGCTGCCTCTCCGATCGTGACGCCGGCCAGAATGGTGGCATTGCTGCCGATGGAGGCGCGGCGCTTGACCCGTGTCGGCACGACGGTCCAGTCGGCCTCCGACTGAAGCCCCCCGTCGACATTGACGGCCCGTGGATGGATATCGTTGGTGAACATGACGCCATGGCCGACGAAGACGCCGTCCTCTAGCGTCACGCCTTCGCAGATGAAGGAATGGCTGGAAATCTTGCAGTTCCGGCCGATCGCCGCGTTCTTCTGAATTTCCACGAACGTGCCGATCCGCGTGCCGGCGCCGATAGCACAACCATAGAGATTGACGAGATCCGGATGATGGATAACAACACCGCCTTGCAGCGTGACATCGGACGCAATCATGCCGGCACAAGCCCCTATGTTCTTCCTAGTGGCTGCTGAACTCGTGTGAACTTGGCCGGGTAGCTCCCTTTCCTGCTTCTTCTTGGGGGCAAAGAGCCAAGCCTTCGAAACTCAAAGGAATTCCTTTTCACCCAGGCAGTAAAGAAAACAATATTAAGTATTTAAGCCGTCGAAAGAGGTATTCGCCTGCACAACATTGATGATTGCGCGCTGCAACTCTCACTGGTGGAGCCGAATTGCATCTTGGCTCTAGCCCAAAATAGTCATTATGCGGGCTACCAGTCGAGCTGACGGTCCCGCCGGCGGCGGGAGAACATGTCGCTCAATGAAGGGCAGCATCCGCGGGCTCCGGCCTGAACCAGCAGGCCATGTGGCGCGGCAATGTCCGCGCTCGGCGCTCGGTAACCGGCCGAGGAGCATGTCGGATGTAGAATATCGCCTGTTGCTCGCCCGTTCGATGCAACACGTCCTACATTTGGGTATGTGGCCCGGTCGTATCTCAGCGAATAAACTCGTTGTCGCAAATGGATGAACAGGACGCGAGTTGCTGACGATGCATCGTACGGCAGTAGACTTTTCCGCAGAACTCGCCATCAGCGCGTTTCGGCAAATCGCGGCGCTGAAAAGAGCTTGGCAATATCGGATGCGCGTTGTCACCGGGCGGCAACGCTCAGTAAGGCCGACCATTTATTTCCTGACCCCGGACCACCAGCCGCCCTCCGGCGGGATCAGAGTAATATACCGGCATGTGGACATGCTGAATTCTGCCGGTATGGACGCGTTTGTGCTGCATCAACGACGGGGATTCCGCTGCACGTGGTTCGAAAATCGGAGCCGTATCGCCTATGTCGGGGATACGACGGTCCTGCGGGGAGATATCCTCGTGATCCCGGAAGTGTGCGTTGACATCCTGGACCGTCTTCCTCCCGGCACTGAATACATAATATTCAACCAGAATGTGCACCATACCTGGGAAGGAAGGACGCGTTACACCGCAAAGCACTACGCACCCGGGAGCGGCTTGAAGGGCGTCATCGCCGTTTCCAAGCACAACCAGGAGACGCTCCGCTATATTTTCGAGCACCTTGATGTTCGCAGAGTCCACGTCGGCATAGATTTCGGGATGTTTCATCCGGCAGAAAGCCCTCGAACAAACCGCATCGCCTATATGCCGCGGAGGATGCCCGGCGACGCATTCAAGGTGCTAGAACTTCTGCGCGGGCGCGGCCTTCTCGATGGCTGGGACGTCGTGCCGCTAGACCGTATCCCCCAATCAGAAGTTGCCACGCAATTGCAGACGACGAAAATGTTTCTGGCCTTCTCCCACCAGGAAGGTCTAGGTCTTCCGCCCGCCGAAGCGATGGCCTGCGGAAACTATGTGATCGGTTACCACGGTTTTGGCGGGCGAGAATTCTTCCGCTCGGACTTCAGTGCCCCCATCGAAACTGGTGACCTTCTCGGCTTCGCGCAAGCGATCGAGCACGCGATGACGATGGAAAATGCGCATCCCGGCTGGTGCCAGGCGCAAGGCGCCAAGGCATCCGAGTTTATTTTGTCAGAGTATTCGCTTGAACGGGAGCAGGAAGAGGTGACGCAGATTTACGCGGATTTCCTGAAGGCGACATGATCCGTTGCTCCTTACGTCCGATCGTGCCGGGCCTTCGGTTGCCCTGCTGCCGGCTCTCAAGACACCGAATAATGCCAATCGACGTCCGCGGGCACTGGAGGCCTACCTTATGACACGATCGACGCTGGGTGTTTTCAACACTCTGCTGGTGATGCTGACAAAGGGTCGACGCAGGAAGGCTGTTCCACTGCATCGCGTCCCTCGCGTCAGCGTTGTAATCCCCTGCTACAATTATGGCCGTTATCTGCGACAATGCGTCGAAAGTGTCACGCAAAACCAGCCGGGCATCGAAGTCGAGGTGATCATAGTCGACGACAAGTCGACTGATGACAGCCTCGCTGTCGCGTTATCGCTCCAGGACTGCGACACACGCATACGTGTGATCCGGCACCAGCAAAACAAGGGCCATATCGCGACTTACAATGAGGGCCTGAATGCGGCGACCGGGGAGTTCGTACTGCTCTTATCGGCCGACGACCTCGTGACGCCTGGCGCGCTTCCCAGAGCTGCCGCGCTTTTGATTGCCGAGCCGTCCGTAGGGATGGTCTACGGCAACGCCATTCACTTCAGCAAGGACTTGCCGGAGAGTCGCAGCGAAGGAACGGACTGGATCATTTGGTCCGGCACGACCTGGCTGCAGGCCCGTTGTCGCTCGGGATACAACGTCATCGCGTCGCCGGAAGCCGTCATGCGAACTGCTGTGCTGCGCGAAATCGGCGGATATCGCGCGGACCTGCCGCATGCGGGTGACTTCGAGATGTGGCTACGGACCTCTGCGGTCTCGGACATTGGCTTTGTGGCCGGCGTGGATCAAGCCTATTACCGGCACCACGCAACCAACATGAACAAACAGGACTTCAGTTCGGGCACCGCGTTCGGTCAGTTGATCGATCTCAAACAGCGCTGGCAGTCCTTCGAAGCTGTGTTCGCCGGGGTCGGACGCGGCCTGATGGACGGACCACAGCTTTTGGAACTTGCTCGCCGCACCATGGCACGCCAAGCGCTTGAGAACGTCAACTATGCGTATGCCAGGGGCTTCCGCGACTTTCCGGTTGGCGAGTTCGAGGCCCTTGCAAACGAGATCCACTGGGATATGAGGAACACGAAAACAGGTCGAGCGCTTGCCAGGCGCAAACGGCTAGGAATGACCGCGCTGCCGCTGCATCCGCTGTGGGCCGCATCCGCATGCCGTTGGCGCCTGGAGGAATTGTGCCGGCGATGGCGACGCTCCCGAATCGGGATGTGAAGCTAGGACCCTTGTAGGATCTCGGCTAAGGTAGGCTGACCGGGGCTGGGGTGCTGACCGCTTGCCATCACCTCCTCGCGGCGGTCCACGTCCCGCCTCGCACGCTTCTCGGCGAAACATAGTATCGCCCGATTATTTCCCTTTTTCGGATCGAGAAGATGACGCCGTGAATCGGTAGCGGGGGAAGATATCGCCGCCACACCATTCAAAAGGTGTTAGATACACTAACACCATATACTACAAATGCATGACTCCAAGGGTATCCATCACCACCAAACGCACAAGTATACTCCTTTTTTAGTCCTGATGCCCCAATTTGGTTGTTTCGTTCCGAGGGTGATTATAGTAGTCTCTTATTTATTAAACTTTACTTGAATATATACTCACCAAGTTCGTGATGACGTCGGCACGCCATGTCCCGTCTACACCTTGAATGAAGCGGGCTATGCACGACGTGCCAAAGGGGCCGCAGCTATGAACGCCAAGATCTCGATGAGCGGAAGCGACTTCCTGGCTCCAGTCGCGTGCGGGTGGATAATGCACCCTGTACCGCCAAAGAGGTATGTCTACTATAAGATTTTGGGGGTCCTTAACCTACCTTGGAATAGGGCAGACTGGGTCGCCGTATTTGGATCTGATTAGACGCGAAGCTTGAGGCTTTGGTGGATCCACGCCGGCATTTATTAGACGAAAAACCTTAGTGATGTTTGTTTTAGTAACAGCGTATATTGGTCACGTTTTAAATTAGAAACTGAAGGCATAATCTCGCGCAAGTTTCCCGAACACGATTGCAAGAGAGAGATTGCTATTGGGGGAAGATACCTATGAAACTTATAACAAATGGAAAAGATATAAAGGATGAAACTCCCGAAGACATTGACGACAATATTAATTCACGCACAGAACTACCTCCTGCCTCAGAGCGTTTGCTTGTGATAATCGACAGCCGGGCACTTGATCGCCAATGCTTGGCGCAGAGCATCGTTGCTCACAAGGTGGATATGCGCGTCCTTGCAATTGGTTCGATCGAGGAATGGAGGCAGCAGCAGCACCAGCACCCGCCACTGTCCTCAATCCTCCTGAATGTCGGAGGAAGAAAGATCGTTGACCCGGCCGTCGCCGAGGAAATCAGGAGGCTCTCATCCGAGTTCGAACCGATGCCCGTGATCGTTCTGGCTGATACGGACGATCTCGCTCAGATAATGAAGGCACTCGAATACGGTGCCAAAGGCTATATCCCTTCCTCGGTCAGCATAGATGTGTGCATCGAGGCAATCGACCTTGCGATGGCAGGCGGAACCTTCGTTCCTGCAAGCAGCGTATTTGCGATGCGCCGGCTGCTCGAGTCGGCCGGCAACGCAGTGACACGTCCTTTGGCTGGCATGTTCACGGCGCGCCAGGCCGAAGTGGTGGAGGCTCTGCGACGCGGAAAGGCGAACAAGATCATTGCCTACGAGCTCAACCTTCGAGAAAGCACCGTCAAGGTCCACATCCGCAACATCATGAAGAAGGTCAAGGCGACAAACAGGACTGAAGTTGCCTATAAGATAAACGATCTTTTTCCCAGCGATCCCTCCACCGATGGGACGAGCTGGCCAGATCACTGAACAGGCCGGCGGCACGTAAACAATCGTCCTCCACCTCCCTTGACGCCCTAACGCTAGGCGTCAGATGCGAATTGCATCGCGTGCGAGAATGGTAGTCAAAACCCCGTCCCGCGCAAGACGACAAAGATGGTCCTCGACAGGATCGACAGATCAGTGCCGAAGGACACGATGCCAGCATAGCGTGTGTCGTAGGTTGCGCGCTGGGCGAACGTAGACATGTTGCGCTCGCTGATCTGCCAGAGCCCGGTGATCCCCGGCCGCAAGGTGAAGTACGCGCTGCCCGGATAATATGGTCGCTGTTCCGGCAGCATCGGCCGCGGGCCGACAAGGCTCATGTCACCAAGAAGTACATTCAACAACTGCGGCAACTCATCGAGCGAAAATTTGCGCAGATATTTGCCGAGCGGCGTGACGCGAGGATCATCTTGAAGCTTCTGCGTCTGATCCCACTCGATGCGAGCCAGGGGGTTGGCCTCCAGATACTCCTCCAGCCTTCGTTCTGCGTCCGGAACCATCGTGCGAAGCTTCCAGAGGTTGAAAACCCTTCCTCCCTCGCCGAGGCGCTGCTGGCAAAAAAATGCCCTCTCGCCATCCAGGCGGATGAGCAAGGCCAGGACGCCGACAATGGCCAAGGCAAATGGCCCGATCATCAGCGTTGCCAGAACGTCAAAACCGCGTTTGGCGGTAAGATAGAATGGCCGCGAGCGAAGCGCTGAGCCATGCGACACGGGTCGCGTGATAAGCCAGTGAGGATATAGCCTAGGACTTTTCGGCATTGCGCTCTCCACGATTAATAGTGGAACCCCGCCGCAAGCACAGACCTTTTATGCCCTGATCTCAAAAAGAAATGAGATGGGTGGATCCATATAAGATATTTTTGTTCAAAAATTTCGTACAAATCGCTTGCGGTAAAAGTATTTTAATGAATATTCGATCCTTTCATCAATAGATCTTCTTTAGATAATTTGGTCTAGTATGCTTGTTGTCAAAATATTACTCTATTAATTCACGCATCAAAAGCTGCCGCAGAAGATCTCTGCGGCAGTGATTTTGTTGGCAATACAGGATTCTTCCCTTCTACTCCTGTCCTCGACGAGCGAGCCTGCGCCTTGGTGGCGCTACAGCCGCGCCAGCGTGACGATTTGCACTACAGCGCGCGCGTCCAATCGGACGCGCCAAGGCCGCTGTAACCCTTTGAATGGCTGCATGATTTTGTCCTCAAATCGATTCCGATCTAAGGAAGCATGCCGCAGGGAGTTCTCTGCTCGATGCAACTGCCGATCGAAGACAGCATGACCGCATTTGCCCGGTCTTTGGAAGACGTCCGACCCGCTAACACTAGCAGCAGATTGAGTGAGAACTGTCAGACGAATGCCAGGCTGCAGCGCAATCGTGGAGGTATCGAATTCCCTCTTTCGGAGGAGGCATCTGGGAAGCGATGCCTGGCCGAACTGCCCAATCGACGGAAGAACGGGTTTTGCCACATCGGCTGGCTGCACGGTCTTGATGACGGCGCAAGGCAACCGCCGGCGGAATCGATGTCGTCCGCTCTGACCCGAGTAAGGCACAGCGATGAAGAGCCGCTCCTAAAGGCAGTCGAACGCCAATTCCAGTTGGCGCCGGGAGAGGTTGGTACATTTGTTGCTACGACCGGTCAGGAGGCGGGGCAGATGGCGATGCTGGGTTCCATTCTCCATTCAACTCAGACGCATGCGCACCGAAGGCAAGGGCCAGCATGATCCCGGAGCGATAGAGGCGAATGAGAACGACGCCAACAAAGGCAAGTGCGCGCGGCCGCCACCCTTTCAATCGCTCGGAGAAGCCAATCCGAACCAACTCGGCCACCGGAGAGAGTGCGACGGCAACGCTGCGAAGGACCCAACGCAGTCGCCAGCCAGATTTGGACTGAATGCGGGCGAAATCATGTATTGTATGGCGCCTCCATTTCCTTGCGATGTCGCCAAACGTTTTCCGTGCCGGATGGTAGACGATCATGCTGGGGCAATAGTGTGTGCGATACCCCTGTCCCAAAGCCCGCTGACCCCAATCGCGGTCCTCTGCGATCTCTAACCCACCAAACGGACCAACTGCGAAAAAGATCTCCGCGCGAACAGCAAGATTACCGGTGCCGGTGAACCCTTGCTTGGCGATATATTCCTTCATGCGATAGGCAAATACGCTCTCATAGGCTTCCAGGAGGGTGAGCCGGCGCGGATCCTGATATGCGATCCGCACATCGCCGCCTAAGACTGCAATCTCGGGGTTTTCCGAAAAGCGGCGCTCAATCTCGCCCAACCAGTCGGCGTCGGCAATGCAATCGGCATCAATGAACGCCAGGATTTCCCCGATCGCCTGCGATGCCCCGAGGTTGCGTGCCGGTCCCGGCCCGGGCGTAGGCTGAGACAAGAGCCGGACCGCAGGGAAGCTCGAGCAGATCGCAGTTGGCTTCGCCTTCGAGCCGTTGTCTACGACGATGACCTCGACCGGCTGTCGAAGGCCCTCCTGACAACAAAGGGACTTCAGGCAAAAGCTCAGTGCCTCCGACTGATTAAGATGCGGGATAATGACGCTGATCATTGACGCTCAATCCCGGCCGCAACAGGGTACTATACATGTCGAGATACTGGCGGGCCTCGACCGACCATTGAAATCGGCGTTCGGCGACCGCGCGACCGAAGACACCCATGCTCTTACGCCTCTCCGGGTCGTCGATAAGGCGGACGATGCCGTCCGCGAGCGCGTGCGGCGAGTGCTCCGGCACGACAAGCGCCGCGCCTTCGGCTTCGCGCGTCGCCTGGCCCAGATTGAACTGGACGATCGGCAAACCCAGCATCATGTATTCAAATACCTTGTTCATGGAGAGTTTGTCGTTACACTCGTTCGGCGGATCAGGGATGATCCCCAGGCTAAGGGCCGACAGATGCGCCATGAGCCGCGGGCCGCTGAGATAGCCGGTAAAGTGCAATGAGCTGTCCAGCTTGAGCTTGGCGGAAAGCGCCTTCAGCCCGTTGAGTTCGGGTCCGTCGCCGATGATGACGCAATGGATATCATCACGCCTTCGAACGCGGACGACCTCATTCATGGCGCGCACAAGGGTTTCAACACCGTCCTGTGCACCCATGATGCCTATGTAGCCCACGAGATGCTTTCCGGGGACCACAAGCGACGGCTCGGCTTCCGTGCGCTGAAACTTCGAAGCTTCGGGATAGCTCTTCACAACGACCACCCGGTCGGGGGGCATGCCGCCGCGCGCAACGGCGATATCGCGAAAGCTCTCATTTGTGGCAATGCTGGCATCCGCGACGCGGAAAGTCTGCCTCTCGAAGAAGCAGAGCAACCGATAGAGCAGGTCTTTCCGGCCGAACTTTGTGTAGTAGAGCTCCGGTCCGAGATCATGGTGGTCGAAGACGAAGAAGGTACCAAAGAGGAGCTTGTGCAGCAGCGCGATGAGGAACATCAGGTCCGGCGGGTTGCACGCCTGTATGACGTCGATCCGCCTGCGTCGCCTCGCCCGGAACGAAAGCAGGCCGTGATGAACAAGGGCGGAGAAATACTCCCGCAGATATCCTGCGATAGAAGCTGCTTCATGTAACGGATACCGATAGATGTGTACGCCGCCGATGACCTCGTAAGCTTCGTCGTAGCCCTTCCCCGCCGGACAGATTACGGACACGTCGTAGCCCGCTCCGTGCAGCGCCTGCGCCTCCTGCCAGACCCGTCGATCGAAGGGAACGGGAAGGTTTTCGACGAGGATCAGGACGTGGCGACTTTGTGACATGCTAGCCCCGCGAGAAATTTCGAGAACTGCGTCAAAGCTCACAATATGTTTGGTCGCCCATAAGCCTCCAGTCGGCAAACCGGATAGCTCCTTGCGCCTTTTGTTGAGGTACACTCGCTCGGGCAGCGGGGTTAATAATCTAAGGAATTCTTTGCGCGCGGGCGCTTCTGGAACGTACGGGAAACTGGATGGCAGTGCGTCACTCGGACCTGCTGCCAGCCCGACCGCATTTCTCGGGCATCCGCTTCCGTTGGAGGTGCTAATCTAGCGCTGAAGACGCCTTCCTGCAGAAATGTTTCATGACGGTGAATGACATGACATCATCGACGCTTGAAGATTTGAAGGACGTCATCCCTCAGACGCTTGGCATTGAGGCTGCAGGCAGGGTTGCGGACGGCCCCGTGGAATCAGGGAAGCGGCCGGATCACGAGGGTCTGCCGGCCGCCTCAGTGTCAGTCGTCATTGTCACATACAACAGCGCTTCTGTGCTGATTTCCTTGTTGGACTCGCTTCCAGAGGGCCTGACGGGCGTCGAACGGTTCGAAGTCATTGTCGTCGACAACGATTCCCGCGATGGATCGGCCGAATTGGCAGAAGCCCATCCCCTCGAGCCTAGAGTGATACGCATGGGCCGCAACGCCGGTTACGCGGCAGCCATCAATGTCGCAGCGACGACGGTGCATCAGGGCTCGAACATCCTCGTCCTGAATCCTGATCTTCAACTCTGCCCCGGAGCCGTTGCACCACTCGTCGAATGCGCTGCAATGCCATCGGTGGGAATCGCCGTTCCCCGAAACTACGGGAAGGACGGCAAGACCGATCCGACACATCGAAGAGAACCCTCGATCCTCACCGCTTGGGCCGAGGCCATTTTAGGAGGAAAGCTGGCCGCGCGACTTGGTTGGGGGGAGGTAATCAGCGAGCCGACCCGATATGAATGCGCGGGACCGGTGGAGTGGGCGAGCGGGGCGGCCCTGTTGCTTTCAGCGCGGGCGCGCCGTGCCGTCGGCAGATGGGACGAGTCGTTTTTTCTCTACAGTGAAGAAGTGGATTATCAGAGGCGTGTCCGCGAGGCGGGTTTCGAGATCGTCTACGAGCCGAGGTCGCAGGTCATCCATTCCGGTGGAGAATGCGGAACGGATCCGCGGCTGTTCGCGCTGATGACGGCCAACAGGATACGCTACTACCAACGACATCACGGGCTTTTGCAGACGTCGTTGTTCAGGTTGGGGGTTGCCGTTGGAGAAGCAGTCCGATCCTGCCGGGGATCGATACACCGGGCGGGGCTGCGTAGTGCCGTGATGCCGTTGAAGCCGGCATCCGATTCATCGGCGAGATAGTCGAGGTGGGAACAGCGGCTGCAGAAAAATGCCGGATCGTAAATTTTCATGGCATAGGGGAGCCGTCACGTGTGCTCGACGCAAACGAAGCCGATTACTGGATCGACGTGGACCGTTTCCGCAAGGTGCTCGACCGCATCGCTAACCATCCACACCGCGAACGGCTATCCATCACCTTCGATGATGGCAACATATCCGACCTGCTGGTTGCCGCGCCCGAATTGGACCGGCGGGGTCTAAAGGCGGAGTTTTTCGTACTGACGGGTCGTATTGGCCAGCCAGGATCCCTGGGGCCCGACGACATCCGCTCACTGATGAAGATGGGCATGCGCATCGGTAGCCATGGCGTCGCTCATTGCGATTGGTCCAAGCTTTCGGCGATAGAGCTGAACCATGAGCTGGAGGCGTCGAAAAGGACCCTGGAGGAAATTTGCCTCGTTCCCATTCGGTCCGCGTCGATCCCGTTCGGGCGGTACAATGGTGCGGTATTGCTGGAGTTGCGGAGGGCCGGTTATGCGACCGCCTATTCAAGCGACGGAGGCCATTTTGTCAATTCGCCTTTTCTCAGGCCGAGGACCTCGGTTCGCCGGGATGCGACCGACAGCGCAATCGTGCAGATCTTGTCCGGTGAACTACCGATCTGGCGCCGCCTGCGTAGAGCCGTCCGTATGACAATCAAAGCACGAACCTGCGGCAGGTCTCGTTAACTTGGAAAGGATTCAAGGAAAGCCCTGCAGTAATTTACTGCGTGACTCCTTAAATCGGGATCGATTTAAGGACAAAATCATGCAGCACTCAAAGTGCTACAGCGACATTAGCGCGTCCGACGCTCGACGCTGTAAAGTGTTACGGCAACCTTTGCGCGCCCAAAGACCACGGCGCTGTATCGCTGCACCAACGCCTTCCACGCGGAAGGGGTTCGTATGGTTCGCAAAGGAGGCTGGAGGAAGCGGCGGAAGGTCCTCATCGGAGGAATGCCATGACGTCGTCATTCATCTGCTTTGCATCCGCCGAGCCCATAGGTAGGCGCGCTCCGCCCAAGAAGCGATGCGCGCGCGAGCGCCTTCCGGCGATTTTAGGAAGGGACCCGCGGCTGTGACGTCAAGGCCGTTGGTCCGCAGTTTGAAAGAGCTCACCCCGGGGTTGGCAGAGAGGTCTATTCCCCCCAAGTCGTACCAACGTGAGCCGCGCGTTTGTAACACTTCAATCGTTCGCCAATGCAGGATGTAGGAAGCCCTTAGTTCACGCCCAAGGTCGGTGCTTGCCCCCGCAAGATATACCGCCACATCGCCATGAACAGCAATAATGCTTCCGGCAAGCGGTGCATTGTTCTGCTGAGCCAGCCCAACAATCAACCTGTCCTGAGCCGACAGCTTCTCCTGAATATCTGCAAAGAAATTGGCGTTGAGATCGGCAGTGAAGCCCTTTCTCACTTGAAGAGCCTCAAGCATATGGCCAACTTGCTCGAAACGACACAGTTCCGTACCAAAGCTCACGTCAAGGCCGTTGCGCTCCGCAGTATTGAGGTTCCGCCGCCAATGACTGTGAAAGGACGACCGCATACGTTCTAAAGGCCGATCAAGGTCGATCAGCACTGTTCGGTATTGTCCACTTCCATCACATGCACGGAACCCGGCGCGCTCGAATCGCTGCGCGATAGCGTGGTTTCGCTCAGACAGATCGATTGGCACCGCAATGCGAAGCGCGAGACCACGACGCTGAACGTACTCTCGATCCAGCGCCTCAAGGCATATTTCAAGGCGTTCGAGGTCGTTGTCAGGGCCATGGCTCTTCCTAACAAGGGGGCCGCCACTAATATAAGCCAGTCCTCCGCCTATGACCGGCAGCGCTTTGATGCGAACGTTTGCCAGCGCAAGGACATCACCGCCACTTTGGACGGCCACGTGTTCGCTGGCCGCGCCACGCTTTTTCGCCAACGCCTCGCTGTACGGCCACGTTTGACGGTAGTTGAAGTCCAAGAAATTCCGGACTACATACTCCCATTGTGAGCGATCAAGATGCTTGATGCTGGCGCGCGCGCCTGACACCGAACTTTCGCCGAGCAACGCGTTCATCGCTACTGTTTGATCCACCTGATCCATCCAAAATGACAGTGTTGAACTTCGGGAAAGCGGCGAAGGCGCTTCAGTAACCGTATTTTTCGGGAGCAAATCGGCACTTGTTCAAAACGACACCGAGCACGTTGGTCCTCTCGGACAATTCCTGCTCGCAGACATCGACCTCGCCAAGGGTGCTCTGCTCGGCTGCAGCGACAAGGATGACGCAGTCGACATTCGGCAGGAATGCCATGACGTCATCATTGGAGAGCATGGGCGGCATATCGAACAGGACGACGTCCGGGCACATCCTTTGCCGCATCTCCTGAAGCACTCTCACCGTCTCGCGGCTTTGCAATAGCTCCGCCGAAAACGACATGGCCTGGCTGTTGGCGCCGATTGCGAGATTGTCGTTGTGGCGCAGAAAAGCGTCGGCGATCTCGCGCTCCCCCTTCAGAAAACTCTCGATCGTTGACGGGGCGCTGACACCAAGCATCTTGGCAACCTGCGGCCGTTTCAGATCCAGATCGACCAGAACCGTGCGACATTCCCTCTGGTTCGCCAGGCTGAACGCCAGATTCAATGCGACAAAGGTCTTGCCGCATCCGGGTGTTGGCGACGTGATGGCAACCGTCGTCCAGCTGTGCTGCTGTAACTGCTGCAGCAGTTTGGTTCGCATCATATCGAATACGGCGTGTGCCGGGTTCAATCGGCTCGTTGTGACAATCCGGTTGCCGGCAGCGACACGTGCATCGGTTCGCAATGGCGGCAACGTCTCCCAAAGCGCGTCGCTTCCCGCCCGGCCCGGTCGTTCTGACGCGCATCGCTCCTGCAGGGATACTTTACGGTGTTCCATGTCTCACGCCCCGAATTTTGCATAAACGGCTCAGCTGTTGCCGGCTTTCCTTCGCTAGACCAACGCGGTAAGCCACTGATAGACATTCTGAAATACGAGCGGTAGCGGCATGTAGAAGTAGTGCGCGGCCACCAGCGCCACCGGAGCGGCGGCGGCGGAGAACACCGCTGCCACGGTTCGCCTGATGCGGATTCGGATCTCGTCTGCGGTCGAGATATACGGAATGGTAGCGAGCGGCTGGTGGTCGAGCATCCGCACGAGCTCGACGGGCCTGCGTATCGTCCCGTTGAAAAACTCAAGCAGCCCGATGAGCGCCACGGCCAAGCCCAATCCGCCCATCGCACCTAGGAGCACGATCCGGCGGCGCTTCGGACTCTCCGGATACTGCGGAGGAGTCGCCCGCTCGAGCACGGAGAAGCGACCTCCGTCGGCTCGCCGCTCGATCTGTTCACCGATCATCGCCTCGGCGCGTCTGGCGATTGCGGTATTGTATTGCGTCTGCAGATTTGTGCGGTTCCGCTCGAGCGAATACAAAACGGTTTCGCTGTTGGGCGTCGCGCCAATCGATTTCGTCAGCTCGGCAATGCGCTGCGTGATCGCAGCCTTCTCCCGGCCGATCACCCGCAAACGCTCGTCGATAAATGACAGTTGCAGGTCGAGCCCGGAACGCTCTCCCCTATCGCTGGCCGAAGAAGGACTTTCCGTGGCTGGCCGTGAGCGCAGCGCAGCCTGCAACGAGGCGATGCGCGCACGAAGGGCCACGATGTTCTGGCTGTTTTCCGAAAAGATCGCGAGCTGCTCCGCAAGGGCGCGGTTCAGTTCCAGAAGCATCTGCTGTTCCGGTGTCGCTACGCTACCATCGACGGTTTGTCCTGTAAGGGCATAACTCTCGACAAGATTGCTGCGCCTGGCGCGGAGATCGGACTCTTCGCGCTCGAGCGCGATCAATCTCTCCTGTTGGCTCGTTTGCAGGCTGCGCCGAAATTCAAGACTTTCAGGAAGCGTGTCCGCGTTCTCGTTCTTGTATCTCAGAATCTCGGCTTCGAGCCGATTCAAATCCGAGCCAAGCCTTCCGACCTCCCGGTCGAAGAATTTCACGGTGTCGGCAGCACGGCCGGTTCGTTGTTGCTGCTGTTTGAGCAGGATCAGGTCGACAAATTCGTTGACGACCCTTGCTGCCAGATCAGGATCGTCTGCGGTGAAGCTGACGCTTGCCACCGACGGCCCGGGGTCGCCATAGGGCGAGCGCAGTCCGATTTCTTCGAAGGCGATGCGGAACCGCATGTCGTCAACGATGTCTTGATCCGAAAGTTCGGCTTTCTCCGTGCCGTAGACCTCAAGCTTCCTGGCAAGCGCGAGAAGATCGTCGCGCGCGGTGATCTGCTGCCGAATGATCTGCAATTGTTGGGTGGCCTGTATCGGGACTGTCGATCGCGCCAGTTCCGCGGGGATCTGCGGAGCCTCTACAAGGATCTTGGCGCTGGCGCGATAAAGCGGCGGCAGGATGCTGGCTACAATGACGGCAAGCGCCAGCGCAGAACTGACGATCGCCACGAGATAAGGCAATCTTCTCAAAAGGATCGAAATATAAAAGCGTGCATCCACGTCACTCATTCGAACACCTGAATCTGAAACCAGACGCCGGTGTCATTGTCAGGCGGTTATGGCTGAGGCGATAGATCGTCAATGGTGCATGACCTGTACCCAGCCACCTGCAGAGCTAGTTCTTTTGTCTAGGGTATGTTCATTTGCATTCGAGGCCAGCTCGCCTGAAAAAGGCGGGGTCTGGCTGATCTCGGCGGCGAGCACACGGCGGCCTCGGCCCGTCGACGTGATGACGTCAAGCCACTGTCATCGTCGTCTCATTAGGCACGGTCAGTTTCGGGGAGCCAGATGACGACGGCGCGCGCGGCGGCTGGGTTGCGCCGCTTGGCGCCGAGCACCCGCCGCAGCAGACCCTCGCCTCCACGGCGGTTTCTCAAGGGCACGCCGCTCCGGCTCATCTGACTGCGTCGCTGCGATGCTGTCACGATTCCTGTTGCCGAAAAACCAGACGCCGCTGCCCATCAGGTATAGGAACCATGCATACGGGGCAGCCCATAAATGAACTGTGGTTCCACCGACGAAGAAGGTCGTCATGCAGATGAGATATGCAACACGGTACTCGCGCGAAATTTCGTCGCCGGTTCTCTCGTACGCGACTTTGAGAGTAATCCAGAAAAACGATCCGAGAATGAAAGTCAAAGCCGGCAGCCCATACCTCATCGCGGTCAGAAGCCAGAAATTGTCGACGCTGTCAGGAGCCATCCATGCCGGTCGCACCCAATCACCGAATCCAATCCCGAAGAGCGGGTGATTGAGCACCGAAGCGGATCCGTACTCCCATATCCAAAGACGGAACCAACCCGTCTCCTTATCGAAGGTGAAGTAGTGGATGTAGAACTGGATGGGCGTCTGGTTGGACCCAAGTTCAACGGCAAGATAGCCCGCGAGCAAGAGACCCCAAAGGATCTTCCATCTGTTCTTGTACTGCCTCAGCAGCCAGTTCCAACAGATCAGCGCGCCCTGCAGGACGAGTCCGGCTATGGGTGCTGACGACATTGAGAGGACTGTCGTTCCGACGACAACGGCTGTAAGCCATCTCCGCAAGCCGCCCCCTCGGTCTTCGCCCGCGGCGAAAAGCGTCAACGCAACCATGCTCCCACAAAAAAGACCAAAGGTTATGGAATGCGCGAACGGCCCCTGGACCCGCCAGAATCCCATCCGCGGCTCATTCATCGTAACCTCAACTGTGGGGAAGAACATGCCGAATGCGGACAGGATCAGCTTGCTGCCCGTAATCCATTCATAGACCGCGAATGGAAAGAGGAGGAATATGAGCTTCGCCATCAGATGGGTCATGTTCCTGAAGCTCTCGGCGTCGCGAACGTAGCATCGCGCCAGGAGATAGGCGCCTACGGTCTCGACGAACATGATGCCACCGGGTTCGATCGCCGCCGCGAAGCCATGATTGACCGCCACGCTGATCCATGCCCAAAGGCAAAACAGGATCACGCCGATGTCAGCGACATTGATGCGGCCCGCCTGGCCAAGTAGCCACATGACCAAGCACGGGGCCACTAAGACCAAGAGAACGATGCGGTAGGGCGCCATGCTCAATGGACCCATCGGTATGATCCAGGGAATAATCAGGCTCACAAGGAAAACCGTGACCGGCCATGGCAGTCTCGCACCCTGCGACCGAGTTGCCGCTTTGCGGACCCTTAGTGTCTTTCGCTCAGCGTTTGTGAAAGGCAGCAGGGGCAAGGTGCTTGCCAGACGACCTGTCCTGGGCTGATACGGTTCTGCCATTCTCGCACCTTCCGAAGCACCAAATGGAACGCCCCAGCCCTTCCCGAGCAGCGCTTACCCATCCGGCCCCTTTGGGATGGCCGGTGCGTCGCCTCTACTGCCGCCGAGATTATACGCAAGTTGATCAGCGGCGCGATTGAACCATCTTGAGCATACCGGCTCATCCGAACGGAGAAGCCTGTCTGACCTTTTCTTGCCCCCACTTCGGCCGGTACGATGAGACGCGGTTGCTCGGCCTTGGCGATCGCCACGTCAGGGATTTGTTTGGCGACGACTTTCTTTCACATGTTCGACGGTAGGAGCGCACCTGATGACGTTGTTACGTGGAAGCTTGCCTGCCCTTGCAGTCAGTGGCGAAGAACCGAAATCATCCAGTGCGACGATCGCAAACTCCGCATGGTCGGGCAACTACGCGACGCACTCGAGTCGGGTGCGATCGCGCGGGGGCGCTCGCCCTTTGGCGCGGGCATCGACGGTGGCCGCGGTCGGCATCACCCTTCTATTCATGCTTGAGGCCACTGCCTCCGGTCGGGACACATTCCCGACGCAGGCGTCGGCCGGGACCCCACCGGGTTGGATACCCACAAAGTCGATTGTCGGCGACTATTGGGTTCGCACACCTGGGACGGTGATTGAGGATCTGCAGATCACCGATGGGGATCTGATAATCGACGCACCCAACGTCACGGTGCGTCGGGTGGAGCTTCGCGGCGGCCGCATCGATAATCTGCCCGGTACGCGGTGCCGCAATGGCCTGGTCATCGAGGATACGACGGTTACGCGGTCCGCGCGGGAGACCAGGGATTCCAACCAGCCGGTAATCGGCACAGGAGGTTATACTGCGCGCAATGTGAAGATCGACAACGTGCCCGAGGGATTCCGCGTCGGCGGCGGCAGTGATGACGGGTGCGGACCGGTCATCATCGAGGACACTTATGTACGTATCGTACCGCCGGACGTGTGCCGAGACTGGCACGGTGACGGTATCCAGGGGTATGACGGCCCCCCGCTAACCGTCCGCAACGTTGCACTCAAGCTCGTTGAAGTCCACGACTGCGGGGGTACCGCTCCCTTCTTCTACCCCCACAGCCAGGGCAACTCCTCCGTCGAGATCGATCGTCTGCTCGTCGATGGCGGGGGTTACCCATTCCGGCTCGGCATGCGGGGATCTGTCAGAAATCTGAAGATTGTCGACAACTCCTGGGGATACGGACCGATCGACGTCAAGTGCGCTGTCGTGACCACTTGGGACGCCAAAATCGTGGTCCTTGACGCTCAAGGCCAACCCATAGACCTGCGCATGCAACCCTGCAACACGGAAGACGGAGGCTGACCAATGGGCATCCACCTGGAGCAACACCATGCGCATCGGTCTTGATCACATCCTGCTCACTCGGTTCAACCTACCCTCGCCAGGTATCGAGAGCCTGATCCGGGCGAAGGAGGGGTGGCTGCGCGAACGCATCGATCTCTTCGAGCAGTACTGTTTGCCGTCGGTCGCAGCCCAGACGAACCAGAACTTCAGGTGGATTGTTTATTTCGACCCGGCAAGCCCCGAATGGCTGAAAAACCGGATCGTCCGTCATGTCGAGTCCGGAATGTTCACGCCGATCTACCGCGAGTCGGTCTCGCGCGAGGAGATGATCGGTGACATTCGAGGCGTGATCGATCGCCAACACGAGGTACTCATCACAACCAACCTGGACAACGACGACGGCATCGCGATCGATTTCGTGGACAGGGTGCAGTCGGTCGTCCCCCCTTGTGAACGCGTCGCCATCTACGTTGTGAACGGACTGATTAGGCGGGGCGACCGAGTGTACCTGCGCCGAGACACCCGCAACGCCTTCAACTCGGTGAGAGAGACGTGGTCTTCGCCAGTGACCAGTTGGTCCGCGTGGCACACGGAGTTGGGCGATCTCATGCCCGTTGTCGAGATCGACGGCTATCCCGGATGGCTGCAAGTCGTCCACGGTTCGAATGTCAGCAATCGTGTAAGGGGTCGCCTCGTTTCCCCTCTTCCTGTCCGAAAACTGTTTGGCAGGCTGCTCGATGGCGTAGGCGAGCCTGGTAGATTGGATCTAGGGCGTGACCGTTTGATATCGCTCCCGGCACGCTTCATCCGGGAGTGCGGCAGGGCCGTGGCAAAGCGTATAGTGTTGAGGACACTCGGCCGCGACGGTCTCGGCAGTGTCAAGCTTCTGTGGAAATCGAGATTCGGGCTGTTACCGAAATCTTGACGATACGACCTGTCGGTCGGGCCGCCCTCATCACGGGATCGCGCCAACCAAAAAATCATGACGATTATGGGCCGTTACAGCGCCGTGCGTCTTTTAAGACGCACAAAGGTCGCTGTAGCACTTTGAATTGCTGAATGGGGGGCGGATGGCCACCCATGCTCTTTCTCGTCCCGCTCTATTTCGCGTCGGCGTCGTGTCGGCTTGGAAACCAAACAGCCTTGCGCCAGGCCCTCGCATCGTACACCTGACGACACGCTGGAGACCTGATCCGGTGACGGCCTGACAGCGTGTGGCGCAGGCTACTGTCCGAGTTGACCGGCTGCCGCAAGCTGCATCACGGAACGGTAATCACATCGGTGGAGGGACGCGTCCGCGGCTACCGACTTTGGCAGAAGGATGCACACCGATTGGTGTCGTTCACTGAAGGCCAAAAGCTGGCAAAATCAGCCTTTGCAGAAACTTAGGTCCATTCGATCGCAAAGGGTAATCGGGGGCGGTGCGCTATGCTCAGGATGCATCTCAAGAACCATGAATACTTGAGCGTTTTCAGTGGTGCGAGCAGGGTCTACACGACCCCCGCTGCCTATCATGCGAACCTGGATGTTGCGCCCGAAATCTCCGTGACTGTGGTGCCCGGCACCGGGCTCGAGATTGAGCGCGACGGCCCGACGCGCCGACGGAAAAGGCGCGATACGGATTCCGCACAGGACGCAGGCGGGACCGACACCCATCCTCGGGATGCACAAATCAATGCGCTGCAGGACACCGGGCCCGACGAGCCTCATGAGGACCACGAGGGAGGGGAAGCCCCGCAGGACACTGGCGGTGCGAGCGAATTCCCGCAGGACACCGGCGGACTGGGTGACTTCCCGAGGGAAGACCAAGATCCGAACGAGCCTCGCCACGACGGCGACAGGCTCCGCAGAGACCGACGCGAAACCGGCCTCGGCAAGACCCCTGAAGACACTGGCGGACTCGGCAAGCTGCTTGGCGACAGTGTCGCGACCGGCATTTCAGTGGAGAGGGCGGTTTCCGAGACTGACGGCGGCACGCAAACATCCACGGCCCTCTACCCGTCATGGACTGTGGGGGCCCTATCCAATCTTGCAGCGGGGACGTGGCTGGCCGGAGGCGGATCCAGCCTCTCGCCAAGTGCGTTGTTGAGTGCGACTTCCCAGCAGGCCGCGACGACGACCACAGCGGTGACGACCGCTCTCGCCGCGACGCCGAACAAGGTCGTCCTTGAAAACATGAAGCAGGGAAATCCCATCAGCGAATGGGGTATCGACGGCGATGGCGACAGCAATATCCAAGGCTTTGCCACGCAGATCAGCACCAATATCGGTCAGACGGTCGATTTCAAGATCGCAACCGATTCGGCCGATTACCGGATCGAAATCTACCGGCTCGGCTATTACGGCGGCGACGGCGCCCGCAGAGTGGCGACGATCGACGTGGATCTTGCACAGGCGCAGGTGCAGCCGCATCCGATCGTGGACATGGCGCGCGGGCTGATCGACTGCGGCAACTGGTCGGTTTCGGC
This sequence comes from Sinorhizobium garamanticum, assembly GCF_029892065.1. Classification (NCBI taxonomy): domain Bacteria; kingdom Pseudomonadati; phylum Pseudomonadota; class Alphaproteobacteria; order Hyphomicrobiales; family Rhizobiaceae; genus Sinorhizobium; species Sinorhizobium garamanticum. Next base: position 966,249 of record NZ_CP120374.1, read on the forward strand.
AAGCTGGACGATCCCCGACGACATGGTGTCGGGCGTCTACATCGCCAAGCTCGTCCGCGAGGATGGAACTGCGGGCTCAAGCCACATCCCGTTCATCGTCCGCGACGACAGCTCCACGAGCGATATCGTCTTCCAGACGTCCGATACGACCTGGCAGGCCTACAACGCCTGGGGCGGCGCCAGTCTGTATTTTGGGGAGGTACCCGTCGATCCCGCGGATATGATCGGCTACATGCCGCCAAATTGCAGTTGCGGCTTGACCGCGATCGGTAGGGCGTCCGCGGTCAGCTACAATCGGCCGATCATCACCAACACGAGCCCCGTTGGCGGTACGCACGACTTCATTTTCGGGGCCGAGCACTCGGCGATCCGCTGGCTCGAGCAGAACGGCTACGATGTTTCCTACATCTCCGGCGTCGATGCGACACGAAACGGCACCCTGCTGCTCAATCATGACGCTTTCCTTTCGGTCGGGCATGACGAGTACTGGTCGGCTGAACAGCGGGCCAACGTCGAAGCCGCGCGAGACGCGGGCGTCAATCTCGCCTTCTGGAGCGGCAACGAATGCTACTGGAAGGTTCGCTGGGAAACGAGCATCGACGGCAACGGCACGCCCTACCGGACGATGGTCTGTTACAAGGAGACCTGGGGCAACAGCACCGATCCGAGCAATGTCGGCACAGGCACATGGCGTGACCCGCGTTTTGCCGACCCGGGACAGGAACCGGAAAACTCGCTGACCGGCACCATGTTCACGGTGGACAGCTACCGCCAGGACGCGATCACCATTCCTTACGACTATTCCAACCTGCGTTTCTGGCGCAACACGGATGTAGCGAACCTTCAGCCCGGCGAAACCTATTCCCTGGTGCAGAACCTGCTCGGATATGAATGGGACTCCGATGTCGAAAACGGCTTCAGACCGGCTGGATTGGTGAACCTGTCGCTATCGACGGTCTCGGTGGACACCTATCTGCGCGACTACGGCACCTCCATCGGGACCGCCGATGTGACCCACAGCCTGACCATGTACCGGGCCGAAAGCGGGGCACTCGTCTTCGGAGCCGGGACGGTTTTCTGGTCCTGGGGCCTTGACTCCAATCATGAGGGGGCGTCGACGCCGACCGATCCGAATGTCCAGCAGGCGATGGTCAACATGTTCGCCGACATGGGCATCCAGCCGCAGACGTTGGATGCGAGCCTGATTCTGTCGACACAATCGACGGATACGATCAAGCCGACCTCGACGATCACGTCCCCCAGTGTCGGCGCGACCTTCGTGGAGGGGCAGCGGGTTACAGTCACTGGCACGGCGCAGGATTTCGGCGGTGGCATCATCGCCGGCATCGAAGTCTCCACGGACGGCGGCCAGCACTGGTTCAAGGCGACCGGCAGGGAGAACTGGACCTATAACTGGGTCGTACAGGCAAGCGGTACCTATACGATCATGTCGCGCGCCGTCGACGACAGCCTCAATCTCGAGACGCCGTCGGGCGGCAAGCAGGTTACGGTATCGCTGCCCCAGACGTCGAGCCTGTGGACATTGGCATCCAAACCGACTGTCGAAACTGTGCTCGATCGCGATGGCGTGGAGCTCGGCGTTCGTTTTCAAGCCACCACCAATGGCGCCGTGGAGGGTATCCGCTTTTACAAGGGGTTCTACAATGTCGGCGAGCACGTCGTCAGCCTTTGGAGCGCGAACGGGACTCTCCTCGGCACCGGCGTTTCAACCGCGGAACCGATTTCGGGATGGCAGACGGTAACCTTCGCGAGCCCGATTCAGATAACGGCGGGCACGACCTACACCGCTTCCTACCACTCCGGCGGCTTTTATTCTTGGACTCCGGGGTATTTCAACGGCGCCTACGCCAACGGCCCTTTGAAGATCGTCGATAACGGCGGCGTCTACGCCTATAGCAACGCCAGGACTTTCCCGGGGAACAGCTCTAACGGCATCAACTATTGGGTGGACGTGGTCTTCAACCCCGGCCCGAATACTTTGCCAGTGGCGACCGACGACAGCGGCTTCGCCGGCTTGCGCAACGCAACCGTGACGCTCTCCTTTGCCGCGTTGCTGGCGAATGACACAGATGCCAATGGCGATGCCATGACGATCACTGCTGTCGGCAACGCCATCAACGGTACAGTCGCGCTCGATGCCCAGACCGGCAACGTCATCTTCACGCCGACGACTGACTACGTCGGCCCAGCGAGTTTCACTTATACGATATCCGATGGCCGTGGCGGCACGGACGTGGGCACTGTCAGCCTCACGATCGAAGATGGTCCTGCCGGGGTATCGCTGTTCGGGCCGAATGATGGGCCGACGGGTGGCAGCTTCCGCGACAATAGCGGCCTCGAGCTCGGGATGAAATTCGTGGCCTCCAGTACCGGGGAGATCACCGGCATCCGTTTTTACAAAGCGGCTGGCGACACCGGTTCTCACACTGGTTCCATCTGGACGGCGAGCGGCACGCTCTTGGGCACGGTGACCTTCACCAATGAATCGTTGAGCGGCTGGCAAACAGCCAAATTTTCCAGTCCAATCCAGATCTCGGCGGGCACGACCTATGTCGCCTCCTATCATACGACCGGGGCCTATGTGGCGAGTTCGAACTATTTTACGACCGCGCACAGCAATGGCCCCCTGACGGCCCTGGCATCGACGACAACGAGTGGAAACGGCGTCTACGCCTATGGAGCAAGCACTGCCTTTCCGACGTCCAGTTATCAAGCCTCGAACTATTGGGTCGATGTCGTTTTCGATAATTCGACTAGCAACGTCGCGCCGATCGCCGCCAACGATAACGGAATTACCGTCTATCACGACACACCGTTGTGGATCGCTGCATCCACGGTGCTCGCAAATGATACGGATGCGAACGGCGACATCCTCGCGATCACGGGTGCGATCGGAGCGACGAATGGCACCGTCACCTTTGACAGCCAGGCCAACGCGCTCATCTTCACGCCAACGGCCGGCTATAGCGGGCCGGCCAGCTTCTCCTACGGCGTATCGGATGGCCGCGGCGGGACATCATCGGCCACTGTGAACCTGACGGTGAAGCCTCCTTCCACGGCGACCACTCTGTTTGCCTTGTCGGACACGCCGAGCAACGCTGCAGTCAATGACCCGAACTCGATCGAACTAGGTGTCAAATTCACGGCTTCCTCTCGCGGCACCATTGTCGGCTTGCGCTACTACAAGAGTGCACAGGATACGGGCACGCATGTCGGCTCGCTTTGGACGAGCACAGGCACGCTGCTTGCCTCCGCAACCTTCACCAACGAATCCCCCAGCGGTTGGCAGACGGTGACCTTCGCCCAGCCGGTCAATATCTCGGCTGGCACGACATACGTCGCGAGCTATCATTCCAATGGTTTCTACGCGGCGAGCCCGAACTACTTTACCAGCAGTCATTCGAACGGCGCTCTGACAGCGCCATCGAGCGCGACAAGCGGCGGGAACGGCGTCTACGCCTATGGAACGGGCAGTCTGTTTCCATCGTCAAGCTTCAGCGCGACCAACTACTGGGTCGACGTCCTCTACGACCAGCCAACACAGAACGCGTCTCCTGTCGCCAGCAATGACTCCGGCTTCTCAGCAACCGCCAACAGCCCCTACTCGATCCAGGCATCGGCCTTGCTTGCCAATGACAACGATCCGGACGGCGATCCGATTTCGATCACGGGGGTTGGCAATGCGGTCAACGGATCCGTGACTTTCGACAATCAGTCGAACGTCGTCACTTTCACTCCGATAACCGGCTATTCCGGCCCGGCAAGCTTCTCCTACACCATTGCAGACGGGCTGGGCCAGACCGCTTCCGCCCAGGTCTCACTCGATGTCATTCAGCAAGGTGCCGACCAGAACGTATTCGCTGCAAACAGTGCGCCCGCGATTGCTTCGGTGAACGATCCGAGTGCCGTCAATCTCGGCATGAAGTTCCAGGCGGACGTGGCCGGCTGGATCACCGGATTCCGTTTCTACAAGGGCGCCAACAACACAGGCCCGCATACCGGCTATCTGTGGACATCGACCGGCACGCTGCTCGCCAGTGCGACGTTCACGAATGAAACCGCCAGCGGCTGGCAGTCGGTCAATCTCGCCGAGCAGGTCGCGATCCAGCCGAATACGACCTACGTCGTCTCGTACAGCACGAATGGTTTCTATTCGGCGACGAGCAACTTCTTCACTTCCGAGGTTACCAACAACAACCTGCACGCTCTCTCGTCGGCGCTAAGCGGCGGCAATGGCGTCTATGCCTATGGTTCGAGCGGGGTGTTCCCGACGAATTCGTACAACAGCACCAACTACTACGTGGATGTGGCTTTCAGGCCGCAACTGGCGGCGTAGATGGGCATGGAGGCTCACAGGATACGCGACGATCGACTGCCGGTGACCGTGCTGGCGGGTTTCCTCGGTGCAGGCAAGACGACGCTCTTGAACCATATTCTGCACAACCGCGAGGGCTATCGCGTCGCAGTGATCGTCAACGACATGAGCGAGATCAGCGTCGATGCTGACCTTGTTCGCGACGGGGGGGCCGACCTTTCGCGCACCGACGAGACGCTGGTCGAACTGACCAATGGATGCATCTGCTGCACGCTTCGCGCGGACCTCCTTGCCGAGGTTCGCCGCCTGGCGGCGGAAGGACGCTTCGACTATCTGCTGATCGAGGGCACGGGGATTGCCGAGCCTTTGCCGATCGCCGCGACGTTCTCCTTCAGGGATGAAACCGGCGCAGCACTTTGTGACGTCGCCCGGCTCGATACTATGGTCTCGGTGGTCGATGCGGTGAACCTGCTCTCCGACTACTCGAGCACGGATTTTCTCGCCGACCGCGGCGAGGCCCGCGACGAGGACGACAAGCGCACTCTGGTCGATCTTCTCGTCGAGCAGATCGAATTCGCCGATGTCGTGGTAATCAACAAGATCTCGGACGTGGGCATCGAAACGCGAACGACGGTGCGCCGGATCATCGCGGCGCTTAATCCCGATGCACGTGTCATAGAAACCGATTTCGGCCGCCTGCCGCTCGCCACGGTCCTCGATACCGGCCTGTTCAGCGAGGCGAAGTCGGCGCGACATCCTCTGTGGCACAAGGAACTCTATGGCTGGGGCGACCATGTCCCCGAAACCGTAGAATACGGGATCACCAGTTTCGTCTACCGGGCGCGACGTCCCTTCGATCCCGCGAAGTTTGAGGATTTCCTCGCGAAAGAATGGACGGGCCTCATTCGAGCCAAGGGGCACTTCTGGCTGGCGACGCGCCCGGACTGGATCGGCCAGCTTTCGATCGCGGGGACGCAGCGCCGCACCGAGGCAAAGGGCCTTTGGTGGGCGTCGGTGCCGAAAGCGCACTGGCCGCGTTATCCGCAATTCCGCGATTTACTCGATCGGCATTGGAGCGCCGTCTGGGGCGATCGCCGGCAGGAACTCGTCTTTATCGGGGCGGGTCTTGCCGAGGCAGCGATCCGTTCCGCGCTCGACGATTGCCTGATCGGTGAAGAGACCGGCTTCGATCCGCAGCTTGCGCGCGGTCTGCGTGATCCGTTTCCAACATGGCAGCACGCGCCTGCCGCATGATCCGCTCAAAGGTAGGGAGTACAAGATGAGCACGGAACTTTATTCAGACGGCATAGGCGAAATCACCGTCACCGGAACGATCGTCAGGATCGACTTGATGTCGCTCTCCGCCACCGAACGGGATGAGAAGAACAACCCGAAGCCGGCGTTCCGGCAGCGGATCATCATGCCGGTCGATGCGTTCGCCAATGCGGTGGATCTCATGCAGAAGGCGCTTGCCGGCCTCGTCGAAGCAGGCGCGGTTCGACGGATCGGCGAAATCCAGAAACTTCCGGCGGGCGACGCCCAACAGGGGCAGATGACGTCCAACGCGTCACCGAACTTCAATTGATCCGAAACGCAGCTACTTCTGGGGCGGGTGATGAGTACCAATCCGCATACCAGTCTTCAGTGTCTGGTCCTTGTCGCCCGTCACCATGGCATCGACCTTTCGCCCGAACGGCTGCTGCATGACTACGCACTGGGGGACCAGCCGGTCGCGACCCGGCAGCTCCTCCGCATGGCGAAAGATGCCGGCTTGCGTGCCCGGCACGTACATCTCACCTGGCGGTCGCTCTTTCAGATGGGCGGCGCCTACCCCGTGCTTGCCGAACTCGAGAACGGCAACTGGGTCGTCATCGCCGGCGTTGCGAGCGACAGCGAGGAGGAGGCGATCCGGATTCTCGATCCGCTTGCGGCGCGCCCCGAATTCATCCTCTTGAATGAGAGCCAATTTTCCAAGGCCTGGCACGGCTCCGCGGTCCTCCTGAAGCGCAATTACCGTCTCGGCGACGATGACCAGCCCTTCGGCTTTCGCTGGTTCTTGCCGGAGATCATACGCCAACGCGGGCTTTTCCGGGACGTGGCGCTTGCGGCCGTCGCCCTTTACGGCCTCGGCCTCACCACGCCGATCTTTTTCCAGCTCGTCATCGACAAGGTGCTGGTGCATCAGAGCTACGCAACGCTGACGGTTCTCACCATCGGCATCGCAGTCGCCCTGGTCTTCGATGCCGCCTTTACCTTCCTGCGGCGCTATCTCCTGCTCTATGCAACCAACAAGATCGATATCAGGATAGCGACACGCACCTTCGGGCATCTCCTGAACCTGCCGATCGCGCTCTTCGAACAGGCGTCGGCCGGTGTCCTCGTCAAGCATATGCAGCAGACAGGGCGCATTCGCGAATTTCTGACCGGCAGGCTCTTCCTCACCCTGCTCGACGGCCTCTCGCTCCTCGTGTTCGTGCCGATCCTCGCCCTCTACAGCGTCAAACTCACCTTCGTGGTGCTCGGCTTTGCCGCGCTGGTTGGTCTCGTCGTAATGACGCTGGTGGGGCCGTTCCAGCAACGGCTCCAAGCTCTCTATCAGGTTGAAGGCGATCGACAGGCCATGCTCGTGGAAACGGTCCACGGCATGCGCACGGTCAAGTCGCTGGCGCTCGAGCCGCGCCAACGCCGGGTGTGGGACGACCATTCGGCCCGCTCGATCTCCGTGCGCTTCCGCGTCGAGAAGATTTCGACGTTCGCGCAGGCCATAACGGGGCTCCTGGAAAAGCTGATGAGCGTGGCGATCGTCGGGTTGGGCGCGCTCGATGTGTTCAGCGGGTCGATGACAATCGGCGCGCTCGTCGCATTCAACATGCTGGCCGGCCGGGTTTCCGGGCCCCTTGTCCAGATCGTCACCATGATCCACGAATATCAGGAAGTGGCGCTATCCGTGCGCATGCTCGGTGAGATCATGAACCAGCGCCCGGAACAATTCGGGCGTGGACGCGGGCTCAGGCCAGATCTCAAAGGGCTGATCGAGTTCGACAGGGTGACTTTCCGATACGGGCCCGACGGCGCCCCTGCACTCGACGATGTCTCCTTCACGGTTCCCGCGGGCTCCGTCTTCGGCATCGTCGGCAAGAGCGGCTCGGGAAAGACAACCGTCACGCGGCTTATCCAGGGCCTCTATCAGAACCAGCAGGGAATCGTGCGCATAGACGGCCATGACAGCCGCGAGATCGATCTCGTTCATTTGAGAAAGAGCATCGGCGTCGTGCTGCAGGACAATTTCCTGTTCCGGGGTACGGTTCGCGAAAACATCGCGGCGGCAAGGACGGATGCGAGCATCGAGGAGATCGCCGCGGCCGCACGCATCGCCGGGGCGGAGGAATTCATCGAGCGGCTGCCTCGCGGCTTCGAAACCCTGCTCGAGGAAAACGCCTCCAATCTCTCCGGCGGCCAGAAGCAGCGTCTTGCAATTGCCCGCGCGCTGATCACCGATCCCAAATTGCTCATTCTCGACGAGGCGACGAGTGCTCTCGACCCCGACAGCGAGGCAATCGTCAGACAGAACCTCTCCAAGATCGCCGAGGGACGCACTGTCATCATCGTCTCGCACCGCCTGTCCACACTTGTCGATGCCGATGCGATCCTGGTCATCGAGCGCGGCAAGATCGCCGATATCGGTCGCCACGACCAGCTCGTTTCACGCTGCATGACCTATCGCCACCTGTGGTCACAGCAGACAAGGCAGTCCGCATGACCGCGCACGGCCCGCAACCCGCAAACACCACCCCCCACGACGACCTCATGAGACGACGCCCGCTCCCGCCCGTGATTGCGGAGTTTCAATCCGACGCGGTGGAACTGGAGGAACGCGTACCGCCGAAGATCGCTCGGCTGACGCTCTACGGTATCGCGGCACTCATCGCCGCCGCGGTACTGTGGGCTTCGGTCTCATTGATCGACGAAGTCGTCGTTGCGCCCGGCAAGCTGGTGACAACGCGGCCGACCATTATCCTGCAGCCACTCGAAACCTCCATCGTTCGTTCGATCGATGTGACGACCGGAGAGGTGGTGCGCGCGGGCCAGGCGCTCGTGATGCTGGATGCGACATTCAGCCAGTCGGATTTCGACCAGCAACGGGTAAAGCTTGCGGCATTCGATGCGCAGATAAAGCGCATCGAAGCGGAACTCGCCAACGCCGATTATTCCTTGATCGCGGGCAATTCGCCCGAGGAACGGCTGCAGGTGCAGCTCTTTGGTCAGCGGCGCGCATTTTATGTCGCTCAACTCCAGAATTTTGATCAGCAGATCGCGGGACAGCTTGCCGCAATCGAGGCTGGCAAGAATCAGGAAGTCATCCTGCTCGACCGCCGGGAGAGCCTCACGCGGATCGAGAACGCGCGCGAGACGCTCTACAAGAAAGAGAAAGGTTCGCTCATCAATTTCCTCAGTTCGCGCGATGCGCGCCTCGACGTCGATGCCAATCTGTCGCAACTGCGCGGCAAGTCAGCCGAAGCCGGACATGCCCTGGCAAGGCTTAGGGCGGATCGACAGGCGTTCATCGAGGATTTCCGTCGCACAACGACGGAGCAACTCGTGGAGTTGCGCGGACAGCGTGATACGGCGAGCACGGAATTGAAGAAGATGGAGTTGCGCCGCGAGATGGTGGCACTGACCGCACCCGCCGACGCCGTCGTGCTCGATCTTGCCCAACGCTCGGTCGGCTCGGTCGTGCGCGAGGCGGAGCCGATCGTCACGCTGGTACCTCTCAATGTGCCGCTCGAAGCCGAGGTCGAGATCAATGCCCGCGATATCGGTCGCGTTACCGTCGACGAGGAGGTCCGCGTCAAATTCGACGCGTATCCGTTCCAGAAATACGGCACCGCGTCCGGCTCCATCCGGACAATCAGCCGCGACGCCTTCACGCCAAATCAGCAGGACGCTTCAGCGGGTCAGGCAGGGGCTCCGTTCTTCAAAGCGCGCGTTTCGCTTGGCGACAGCGAGCTCCGTGCGCCGCCCGGGACCGTCCGCCTTCTGCCCGGCATGACGGTATCTGCAGAGATCAAGGTCGGCCGTCGAACCGTTATTTCCTACTTCCTCTATCCGCTGCTGCGAGGCCTCGACGACGCAATCCGCGAGCCTTGAGCGCAACCCCGACACCGCCGCTGAATACAGCTGCTACAGCGTCCCTTGCGCGTCTGATTGGACGCGCCGCACTGTAGAAGGAATCTTGCCGGTAATTGCCGCCTGAAGCTTGGAGCATGCCGTTATCCCAACGCCGCGGCATCTCAACGCGCGGGCGAATGGTTTGGCCCGCTACAGATTTGGCCCGGCCGGCGGGCGCCGGACGCCGCTTGTGACGTCCGGAGCCCTGGCTTCCGCAAGCTGCCAGAGGAATTCATCCATGAGCGGAGAATTGCCAAAGCGACGATTGGCACGCTCCGCGGCGAGTGAGAACTGAGGGTCCACCTCGGTGAGCTGTGCCATCGCGCGCCGCGCGCCCTGCACGTCTCCACGCCGGGTGAGGACTGCCGTGTGGATCAGCAGGCAATCCGCCTCGCGCGGTGCGCGGATCAGGCACTCCCGCAAGACCTGGTCGGCTTCATCGAGCCGCCCGGCGGCGTAGAGCGCCTGGCCGTAGACATAGGTGTAGTATTCCGGTGCCATCGGATGCAGCCGCCGCGCCCGCCCGGCGTTGCGCACCGCCTCGTCGTAGCTCCCGAAACGGACCTGCGCTTTTGCCAGCGCCATCAGGCTGTCCGGGTCGTTCGGATTGAGTTCGACCGCCCGTTGCGCGGCCTGCATGGCGCCGGCGTAATCGCCGGCGACCGAAAGCCCGAAGCTCAGGACCTGATAGCCGACCGCGAGATTGGGATCGAGCCGAACGGCCTGGCGCGCCTCGCTGAGACCGGTTTCCACATCAGTCCGGGTCGCCCTGCCGCTGAGGTTCTGCATGAAGTCGACGATATAGGTCATGCCGAGATTGGCGCGCGCCGCGGCGTAGCCGGGATCGAGCTCGAGGGCACGATGAAGCAGCGCACGCGCGGCCATCAGCGCTTCGGCATCCTTCGAGCCGTGCTTGTAGCGGTCACGCGCCTTGAGGACGAGGTCGTAGGCCTGAAGGTTTTCGGTCGGGCGTTCGGCGACGTTCGATACTTCCGACTGGCGCACATAGGACACCAGATGTGAGACGATCTCGGCGGTCAGATCGGTCTGGACCGCGAAGACGTCTTCGACGCGCCGGTCATAGGTGCGCGACCAGAGATGGGCGCCGCTGCGTGCATCGATGAGCTGCGCCACCACGCGAAGCTTATCGCCGGCGCGCCTAGCGCTGCCTTCGACCACATAGCCGGCGCCCAGCCTTTCGCCGATCCTGCGGATGTCCTCCGCCTGGCCGCGGAGCGCAAAGGTTGAGTTACGCGCGATCACCTGAAGCTCGGGGTTTCGCGCCAGGTTGGCGATGATGTCCTCGGTCAGTCCGTCGGCGAAATAGGCCTGACCGGCTTCGCCACTCATATTGTCAAAGGGCAGCACCGCCACGGTCGGCCGGGCGTCGACAGGTTCACCGCCCGCGAGACGCACGAGGCCGTCGGTCAGATCCGCGCCGATCGTCCGCAATGCGGGCAGTTGGGTGAAAGCGGCGACGGCGACGAGCCCCGCGGCCACGACCGCAACAGGCAGAGCGGCACGCCGGCGGAGCGCCATCCGCCCTATCCAGCCCCGGCCGCGCGCTGGCTCTGGCTCGAGCCGGACGGCGTAGACGGCGAGTGGCTCGGTTATGTTCTTGGCCTGCCTTCGCCCGATACTGTAGAAGAGCTTGCTGCGGCTCCGGTCGGCGCTGCGGACCACGGCCTCGCTCACGAAAATGCTGGCCGGCGCTGCCATGGCTTCCAGCCTGGACGCGACGTTGACACCGTCACCGAACATGTCGCCATTGTCTTCTATGACGTCGCCGAGGTTAATGCCGACACGCAGGTTGAACGGCCGCTCGACGAAGCCGTTCTGGATTTCGATCGCCGCATCGAGCGCCTCGTTGACGCTCGGGAAGGTCGCCAGGAAGCCGTCGCCGGTGGTCTTGAAGGTGCGGCCGCCGTGCTTCTCGACGGCCGGGATGATCAGTTCGCTGAGGGCCGCGCGCAAGGCCGCGTAGGTCGAGGATTCGTCCTCGGACATCAGTCGCGTATAGCCGACGATATCGCCCGCTACGATTGCTGCGAGTTTGCGTTCCATCACGAGGCCTCGGCTGTTTTCGCAAGCATCTTCCCGGGACCGCCCCTGCCCGTCCACTCAAAACTCTGTGTGTGGGGGCCTGTCTTGCGGACGCATTCACGACACTTGCCCCTCGATCAACGGCTTACGCGGCGGAATTACCCGCCGCAAATCCATGAGGGCAATCGCCACCGTCGAGAACATGACCTGCGCGAATGTGAGCTTCTACATGAACAATGCTCGCAGGAAGCTCAGTACAAACGACGGGGCGATGAAAGAGCGGTGAGGCAGCAGTGGCCCCCTCAGAACGGCCACGGGTCTGTCCGGCGGTGGCCGCTCGCGCTCAGCTTCCGGCCTTCGGCTTGACGGTCCCAAGGACGCTTGCGAAGAGAGGGCCTTCTCGTCATCGCCAAGCATAGCTCGAAAGACGCGTTTTCCTTTGGGCCGCATGCGGTTGCTGCCGCGAGACCCTGTATCCAGAAAGGGCACTCAGCTTAAAGCTCACCACATACGGCTAACGGCAGGGAGCGTGTCGAAAACCTCGTCCGCTGAAATCAGCGGCATCCCAAGATCCAGCGCACTTGCTGCCAGCAGACGGTCGAACGGGTCGCGATGCTCCCACGCAAGAGTTGCCCCTTTCAAACAAATTTCCGGCGCCAGGGCGGCAACTCTGCCGCCTTGCTGCTCCAGAAAACTGGGCAAATCATTGACGAATGGCTCCATCTCCGGCCACTTGCCGATGCGAACCTTCTGCCCGATCTCCAAAAAACTGATCGGGCTGACGAAAACGCTGTCGGCCTCCGTGATGAGAGCGGTTGCCTTGGCAGATAGGCGCGCGTCGCCGGTCAGCGACCATGCCCATGTATGGGTGTCGAGAAGCACAACCTTCACGCTTTGCCTTCCCAAAGCGCCAGTTCATCCTCACTCATAGGCTCGAAGAAATCCGGCCCGTCTCCTGCAACCTTGCCTTTCAGCAGCCCGATCGTGAACTTGTTTTGCGGGATGGCAACGATCCGGGCAACAGGAGTCTTGCCCTTGGCGATGACAACTTCTTCGCCAGCCTTCGCCGCCTCAATAAGTTTGGACAGGTTCGTTTTGGCGTTATGGATTGTAACCTGCATGGCAACCCTAATTAGCTAACTTGGCTATATTTAGTGCCTTTACTCCGAAAATCTAGCCACTCGTGGCCTTGCAACGCCTCACGTCGCCATCCTTCTTCCACCTTTGACGTTAACCAGCATCACGAGAGGCAAGGCAACCTTCTGACGGCATCGTTGCTTTGACCCCTGGCGAATTTCTGGCCGTTACCAATTAAATTGAGATTGGGCTCGGTGCGCGTATAGGCCAAGATTTTTCCGACGACGGCATATAAATGTCAGAGAAATCAAACGCGACTGCAGCAAATTTGAGAACCCGCATCCGGGGTTCACCGCCGTCCTCTCTGTTCTGTGGCCTACACCACATCGCGATGAATACGGCAACCACCCCATCTGCCAAGCGACATCTGCCGCATCGAACGCGGCCATCGCGGTGCGTGACAGTCTATTCTCGCTCCGGCGTTAAGTTAGCAGCGGATCGCCGGCCTTGCGGCGATCGTGAAATCCACCGCGTCCTTCCGCGGTCGGCGCGGCTTTGTGCTTGCGGATCATTGTGCTGGTATGGTTTGAGACTATGCATAGGTTACTCATGCGCAGCGCGAACGGGTCGGATCGTGGAGCGAAAGACGAATCTCAAGGAGGTGGCGCGCGAGGCGGGGGTTTCGCTTAGCACCGCATCGCATGCGCTGAACGGAACCGCGCCACTGACGGTCGAAGTGCGCGAGCGGGTGCTCGAGTCCGCGCGCCGGCTCGGCTATCTTGAAAGCCGGCGGAAGAAGGCGACCATCGCCGCGCTGCGCGTCGTCCTCCTCGCTTTGACCAGCGATGCGGCGCCGCAGAGCGACCTCAACATGGTGAGCTGGACGATCCTCAATGGCCTGCGGCGCGAATGCGAAAGGCGAGGCATCCGCATCGTGCCTTTCGTCAGCGCCAGCACGCGGCTTGATCCTGCCGAGGTGCGGGATCAGGCGCAGGGCGAAAACGTCGACGGCATCATCGTCCTGAACGACGACCGGCCGGAGCTCATCCGGGCGCTTTCCGGCGCCGGCAAGTCGATGGTGATCCTCAACGGCGAAGATCCCTCCATGCTGGTCGATACCGTAACGGTCGAGAACCGCTTCGGGGCGCGGCTCGGCACCGAGCATCTTCTTTCGCTCGGCCACCGCCGCATCCTGCATCTGACATGGCAGGGACGCACCACCATCCGCCGGCGCTACGACGGCTATGTCGATGCCCATCTGGTTGCGGGCCTGCCCGCGCCCGAGAACATGGTCGTGGTCGCCGAAAGCTACGAGCCACGCCACGGCGAGCAGGTGATCCGCTCCCTTCTGGAAACAGACCGTAAGCTGCGTGGAGCCACCGCGATCTTCTGTGCGGCCGACAATCTCGCGCTCGGCTGCCTGAAGGCGCTCGTTGAGGCCGGCATCCGCGTGCCACAGGACGTTTCGGTCCTCGGCTTCGACGATATTGTTCCGGGCGAGTTCAGCTCCCCGCCCTTGAGCACGATTCAGATGCCGGCCGATCGGCTCGGCGCTGCGGCGCTGTCGTTGCTTGAGCAAAGGCTGATCGCCAACGATCTGCTCCGCCCGGCGCACCGGCTGGAGCTCGGTTGCCGGCTGATCCTCAGGGGCAGCATCGCGCCGCCCCGGAGGTGACTTCCCGCTACTTCATTCCCGTTCCGGCAATCCCGGTCGTGATGTAGCGCTGGAGGAAGAGGAACACGAGCGTCACGGGCACGAGGCTAAGGAAAGTCATGGCCAGGATATAGTGCCATTGCACCGAGAACTCGCCCTGGAAGGCATTGAGGCCGACCTGCAGCGTGAAGTTCTCGCGGCTGCTGAGCACGATCAAGGGCCACAGAAAGTCGTTCCAGCGCCAGAGGACCGAGAAGATCGCCAGAACGGCGAGCGCGGGGGCCGTCAGCGGCAGGACGATGCGCCAGAAGATGCGGAACTCGCTCGCTGCATCGACGCGCGCCGCCTCGATCAGTTCTTCGGGAATGGTGAGCATGTATTGTCTCAGCAGGAAGACGCCCGTGGGCGAAGCGACCGTGGGGATGATCACGCCCCAAAGATTGTCTACGAGACCGACGCCGACGATGACGAGATAGGCCGGCACCATCACGACGGTGAGCGGGATCATCAGCGTCGAGATGATGAGCACGAAAATCGCCTTGTCGCCGCGGAAGCGGTATTTGGAGAGCGCGAAGGCCGCCAGCGCGTTGACGATGAGGGTCAGCAGCGTCGCGACGACGGTGACGAAGACCGAATTCTTGAGGAAGGTCAGGAAGTTGAAGCGCGTCAGCGGATCGGTGTAGTTCTCCGTCGCGACCGTCAGGCGCTGGACCGGAGAAATGCTCTTCGTGTCGACGCTGATGGGCTTGCCGGGATTTTCCGGATCGACCATTTGCGCCTTGAGGCCGATGCGGCGGACCATCGCCATTTCCCGCGTTTCGCCGTCGACCGACACGTTCCAGAGACTTAGGGGCTTGTCGAAGCCCTGGACCTCCACCTGCACCGCCGCGCGCGGCAGCAGCGTCGGCGGAAAGCGGGTGATCTCCGCCTCGGGTTTCAGCGAAGACAAGCCGGCCCAGACGACGGGCACGAGGACGGCGAGCGTGCCGCCGATCAGCCACAGCCAGGAGAGGATGTCGGTGACGTCGATCCGGCCGGGGCGCCGGGTGCGGGTGAGAAAGCCGATGGCGTTGAACGTGCCGTGCATGATCAGGACTCCACCTTTTTCCCCAGGCGCAATTGCGCGAGGGTGAGCACCAGAAGCACCAGTCCCATGAGGACGGATGCGGCCGCGGCAAGGCCGAACAGTCTCAAGTCGCCGGCAAAGGCCGTCTGGTAGATGTACTGGACGAGAAAGGTATTGGCCGTGCCCGGGCCGCCGCCATTGGTCAGCACCCAGGCCTCGTCGAAGATCTGGACCGAGCGGATCATCAACAGGATCAGAACGACGAGCAGGTTCGGGCCGAGGAGCGGCAAGGTTATCCGGAACAAGGTGCGCGACGGCGTGGCGGCGTCGATCGCGGCCGCCTCGTAAAGATCCTTGGGGATTGCCTGCAGCCCGGCGAGCAGGATCAGCGTGTAGAAGCCCATGTGGAACCAGACCGAGACCACGACGACGAAGAAGCGCGACCAGCCGACGTCGAGAAGGAAGATTTCCGGCGGCACGCCGAGCATCTGCAAGAACGCATTGAGCAGTCCATTGCGGTCGAGGAACCATTTCCAGATGAGGCCGATGACGACGGGCGACAGAAGAACCGGGTAGAAGAACATCGCCCGGAAGAAGCCGCGAGCGGCGATCGCGCGATTGAGGATCAGCGCGGTGATGAGGGCGACCAGAAGCGTGGCAACCACATTGAAGCCGACGAACCAGAGCGTGTTCCAGATCGCCGTCCAGAAGAGCGATTCCCCGCAACTTCCCGGCGTAAGATAGTCGGTACAGGAGAGAAGCTTGCGGAAATTGTCGAGGCCGACGAAGGGGCGGTTCGAGATCAGGAGCTCGGTGCCGCCAGTGAAGGCGTAGCCAATGGCGATCGCGATCGGCAGGAAGGTGAAGATGCCGAAGAGGACAAGGTTCGGCGCGAGGAATAGATAGGGCATCCGCCGCTTGCCGATCAGCCGCTCGACGGCGTTGATCGGCGCCTCGACGAACGCCATGGCGAGGTCGAGCGCACGGTCCGCGAGTCCTGTCGACCGGATCATCTCAGCTCCTCCCGGCTGCGGCGGGCAAGCGCCAGCTCGCTTGCAGGATCGAAGACATGCAGGCGACCCTCCTCCGGCATGATCCTGAGAACGGCGCCGGGTGCGGGCGCGAAATGGCCGGGCTGGTGGACGATGACCTGCTCCGCCTTCCCCTGAAGGTTGCCGTAGACATAGGTCTCGGTGCCGAGGCTTTCGTGGTATTGCACCTCGAAAGGCAGGCCTTCGCCATCAGTGAGCGCGAAATGCGCCGGGCGGATGCCGGCGAGAACCTCCTGTCCGGCGGAGACGCTGGCAAGATCGGCCTCGGTGCGCAGCAGGGTCGGGTAGCCGACGTCCACCCGCACGCTGCGATCGTCGCCGATCACGACCTTGCACTTGAGGATGTTCATCCGCGGCGAGCCGAGAAAGCCGGCGACGAAGAGATTGCGCGGATGGTCGAAGAGTTCGAGCGGCGTTCCCACCTGCTCGATGCGGCCCGCCCGAAGCACGACGATCTTGTCGGCCATGGTCATGGCCTCGACCTGGTCGTGCGTGACATAGATCATCGTCGTCTTCATCTGGCGATGCAGCTTCGTGATCTCAGCGCGCGTCTGGACGCGGAGCGCCGCGTCGAGGTTCGATAGCGGCTCGTCGAAGAGGAAGATGGCAGGCTCGCGCACGATTGCCCGGCCAATCGCAACGCGCTGGCGCTGGCCGCCGGAAAGCTGCCGCGGCTTGCGGTCGAGATAGGGTTCGATCGCCAGCATGCGGGCGGCCTCGGTGATCCGCGCCTCGATCTCGGCGCGCTTGAACTTCAGGTTCTCGAGCCCGAAGGCGAGGTTCTTTCTGACGCTCATATGCGGGTAGAGGGCGTAGGACTGGAAAACCATGGCGATCTTCCGCTCGGCGGGCGACAGCCCGCCGACATCCCGCCCGCCGATCGCGATCGCCCCCGAGGTGATGTCCTCGAGACCGGCGATGATGCGCAGAAGCGTCGACTTGCCGCAGCCGGACGGACCGACGAAGACGACGAATTCGCCATTGTCGATTTCAAGGTTCACGTCGTTGAGCGCGGCCACCGCGCCGAACGACTTGTTGAGCTTCGTAAGCTTGAGATCTCCCATCGCCCTGCTCCCGTCAGGTCAATTCTTCGATGATATTCGTCGCATTCCAGCCTTCCGGCAATCGTGCCGGACGCTTCACCGCCACCTCCCGCGTGGACAATCCTCGCACGCCCTTGAGATAGACCGCGGGCATGCCGTCCGGATAGTCGACAAGCCCGACGATCCTTCCGTCGGCACCGCGCGTCCAGGCGTTCGCCCGCCCCGCAGCATCGGCACTCGGGGCCAAGTCCGCAAAGGTCGGCCGCAAATCGTAGTGCAGGCCGGTGCCAAGCGAACCGGGCTCCTGCGCGAGTGTGATCCGGCGAAGTGCGATATCGTGGATGCCAGCCTCCGAGACGGATACGAGGTTGATCGCACCCTCCATGCGACCGGTGATGTCCTCCACCACCAGGTTCTCGACGGCACCTGCCCTCCACTCCGGGCGCCGATCGACGACCGTCACGGTCAGCGCCTCGCCCGAGCCCCAGAAGCCGTCGGGCGTTTCGCGGCAATCGACCGCGATCCTGGAGAAGCGGATATTTCTCATATGGCCGCCGTCGCGCGAGAAGAGGCCTAGCCCCCGATTGGACCGCACGACCTTGCAATCCTCGAAGACGATAGTGTTGAAATCGCCGTAGGACTCCGTCCCCAGTTTGAGCGCGCAGCTCAGGCTCGATACGGTAGAGCGCCGGACCATGACATTCTCGCAGGTCCCGATCGCCTTGCCGTCCGGGCCGGCACTCGTCTTCAGGCAGATGCCGTCGTCGGCGGTCGAGATCTCGCAGTCCTCGATCAGCACGCGCCGGCAGGCATCGAGCACCATGCCGTCGGTGTTCGGCAGGCGCCTGTCATTGGCGATCGTGACATTGCGGATGGCGATGTCCTCGCAATCGGCGAGGTGCAGCGTCCACATCGGCGAACCGGCGACATGAAAGCCGTCGAAGGCGACGTTGCGGCATCGTTCGAGCACGACCACACGCGGGCGGAACTCCGCCGGGATGAAGGTGCCGACCGCCGCATCGTCGCCGGTGATGAAATGCTCGCCCCCTGCCTCGATCCGACCCGGACCGGTAATCCGCACATTGTCGGCGTCGTGCGCGACGATCATGCCCCGGTTTGATTTTTCGGCGATGACGCCAACGGTCGTGTCGCGATAAGCCTCGTAGTCTGGAATGGGGCGGAGCAGCGCGCCTTCGGCGAGATGGAATTCGACGCCGCTCTTCAATCGCAGTCCGCCGGCCACGTGCTCGCCGGCGGCAAGCGACACGCGACCGCCGCCGCGGGCGGCCGCCGCGTCGATCGCCGACTGGATTGCGGCGGTCGCGTCGTGGCCGGTCGCTGCGATGCTGAACTGTTGTGGTACGGTCACGACCTGACATCTCCCTTGAGCAAGACGTCGATCAGCAGGAGCATGGTCAGCGCCTGGCCGTAGGGCGTCGGCAGGTTGGGGATCCGCCGATAGAAATCGAGATCATGGCCCATCGGCGTACCGTCGGAGACACCCTGGACGACACCTTCCTCGTCGATCCGACTGAGCACCGCCATCAGCGCCCGGTCGGCGTGAACGCGATCCTCCTCGCCCAAGATGCCGGCTTCGATGCCGCGCAGGATTCCGTAGGCGATCCCGGCGGTGGCGGAAGTCTCCAGAGGCGACGTCGGGTCGTCGACCAGCGTATGGAATATGCCGTCGTCGCGCTGGTGGCGCTTCAGCGAGCGAACCTGGCTTTTGAGCACGTTCGCCAGGAAACGCTTGTCGTTGGGGGAAAGCGACGGCACCAGTTCAAAAAGCTCGGGGATCGCGACGGTGATCCAGGCGTTGCCGCGTGCCCAGAAGGCATTGGCGAAGTTGTGGCGGCCATTGAAGGTCCAGCCGTGGTACCAGAGGCCGGTGACCGGGTCGCAGAGATAGCGGGCATGGATCATGAACTGGTAGACCGCCTCGTCTATCCAGTCCTTTCGACCGCAGATGACGCCGGCGCGGGCGAGGAAGAGACCGGCCATGAACAGCGTGTCGTCCCAGAGTTCGCCTTCGTTCAGGCGCTCCTTCACCACGTGCTGGAAGCCGCCGTCCTCGGTTTTCGGCAGGTGATGCACGAGCCAGTCGGCCCAGTCCTCGATGAGCGCGCGGAAATCGGAGCGGTCGACATGCTCCGTCAGGATGGCGAGCGGCAGCATCGGCGCGGTGCTGTTGATCTGGCGCGGCGGCAGGCCGCGTTCGATCTGCCAGGCATACCAGGCGACGAGTTCGTCGAGCGCCTTGCGGTCATTCGTGGCGAGCGCCCGGCGCAGGAAGCCGTAGAGACCGACACCGACCTCCCAGTCCCATTCGTCGAACTGGATGCCGCCGGCATCATTCGCCCCGACCAGGCCTTCCTTGATGCCCTTCAAGCGGCTGAAGGCGGCTGCGACCTTGTCGATCGTGGTCTTAAGCGAAGATCGCTCGATGGTGATCTGGTTCATCTGCATGTTCCACTCATGAATAGAAGAGAGGATCCGCGCCACTGGCGGGACCGGCGCTGTCGAAGGTGATTTCCGGTTTCGGCTGCCTGTGGTCGAAGGCGAGCGGCCGGCCACCGATCGAGAAGACGCCGTCATGGGCGAGCCGCACTTCCGGCCGATCCGGCGGCGCGATCGAGAGCAGGAGCCGACCGGTGTCGAAGGCGACCTTGGCGGCGAGGATCCGCTTGCGGAAGCCGTCGAAAGCGTCGCCGTCACCGCAGCCGACGGCGGCGATCCAGCCGCAGCGCTGGCCTTCGGAACGGATTTCCCGCCCCGCGGTGGCACCCTGCGTGACCATGGTGAGGCCGTTGGTGGCGTGAAGTGCTGCAAAGCCGGCGCCCGAACGGACGATCAGCCACCCCTCATCGAGCACGATCTCGTCGAAGCCGTCGCGCCCGAGATAGGCGTGGGTCCAGCCGTTGCGATGATCTTTGGTATCGAGGATCATCAGCGCGAGATCCCGGTGCTGGGCGACCCGCGGGAGGATGCCGCTGCCGGCCCAATAGGACGGCCGCTGCGTGCCCCAGGGATCGTCCTCGCCGGGGTGGTTCACCCATAGCCGTGCCATTGGATGTCCGGAGAGGCGCATGTCCATCACATGCTGCTGGTGTCCCTTCGAACCAGTCTTGTGATCGACGACGGTCGAAAGCTGGGCTGCTTCGTTCTTGAAAAGGATGAGCTTGGCGGCATCGAGCCCCTGCGCATAACGGGCCTCGACGGCGCGGCCGGGCTCCAGCCTCGCGAGGCGAGCGAGTTGGGCGGGCGGGATGTAGTCCGAACAGCAGAACATCGGCAGCGAGGCCACGCCGCCATTCAGCCAGCCCTCGCCGAAGGCGACGGCAGCAAAGGGGGCAAGCTCGGTCAGTGGGCCGGCGCGCAATTCCTTGTCGTATGCCCTGCCCTGCGAGCCCGCCGGCACGCCGCCGAGCGTATGCAGCGCCATCATTTCGAAGATCAGGTCGAGCTGGCCCCGGGCGCGCTCCGCGAGTTCGGGTTCGGCCCAGTGTTCGAGCGCGAGCAGGCCGATGAAATCGATCGGGTAATAGGCGGCCGAGTTCCATTCCGCCAGTCCATGCGCCTCGACGGCGTCAAACCAGCGGGCAAGGCGTGCCGTCGCCAGCGTTGCCTGCTCCCTGCCGGTCCTGCCCGAGGCTTCGAAGACCGCATCCGGCAGCAACTCGCCGGCAAGCAACTGGCTCACGTGGAAGCAGAGAACGTGGTTCTCGCTCCAGAACCACATGACGTCATTGCCGGGCTCGTCCACCCAATAGCGATAGTTGAGAACCGATGTCCGGATCCTCTCGATGGTCTCCTGCGGCAGGTCCCGGCCATAGGCACGGGCGAGCCAGAGAAGCGGTACCATGACGAAGTCCGAGCAGTCCTCGCGCCGGTCAATCGAATTGAGGGTCGCCGCAATGATACGCTCGATCGTCGCGCAATCATCGCTGCCCGAGGCGACCATGGCGAGCACGCGACCGATGCGCTCTGCGCCATGACGCGCGCTGAAGGCGAGCGCCGCCCGCTTCCGCTCAGCGATCGTCGCAGCCGTCACGCCCGGCGACAGCGTGCTCAGGAATGCCGCGTCGATCACACGGGTGACCGTGCCCGCCCCGGAGCCGATCATCAACCGCACGCCGTGGTAGCCGTCCGGAATGCCGAGCGTTTCTGGGATGACGAGGCGGGTCTCGGCTGCGCCGAGCGTCGCTTCGGCCCGCGCCAGCACGGCCCGGTCGTGGCCGTGGCTATAGACTTCGACGGCGACCGGCAGCTCGTTGCCCGGTGCGGCATCGAAGACGATTTCGAGCGCTTCCATGATGAAGACGTCGCGGCTCGGCCGGACGTCGCGGGCGAGTGCTGCGAGCCGGGCGACCTCATGGCGGTCGAGCGGCACCGGCAGCACGACGGTCAGCGGCGCCTCGTCCAGAAGCTCGAGCTCGAAGAACCAGATCGTGTCCCTTTCGGCGAGGTCTTCCGAGTGGAGCAGGATGTGGTTGTCGCCGGCCCTCAAGTCGAGTGTCACGTCGGACACACTCTCGACGTTGCGCCGGAACGGCTCGAAGCGCACCTGCTCGACGCCGTTCACCCAGATGCGCACGCCGCCGCAGGTCCTGAGCCTGAGCTTCAGCCTGCGCGGGGCCTCGCTTCGGAACGTACCCTTGAGCCACCGCCGGACATGGGTTGGCACATGCCAGAAGCTGGTGAACTCGACGCGACGGTTGGAGCCCGGAAGGTTCAGATGCGCCGCCGGCCAAGCGCTTTCGGGTGCGATCGCGCGGCCGACCATCTCGGCCCAGAAGGCCTTGCGGCAAGGCAGGTCGCCGACATCGACGAAGCCGTTGATGAAGCGGTAATTGACGCGGTCCTCCGCCGGTGCGGCGACGCCGGGAAAGTCGGAACTGATTAGCCCGGACACGATCCACGCGGTGATCGTCTCGCCCTTCGAAACTTCGTGGGTTGGATCGGAAGAGGCCGCAGCCATCGCAGAGTTGCGCTTCATAGATCGCCTCCCGTCGATCGCATGAAAATATTTTCATATCCGTTGCGAAGTCATACCAAATGGCACGCCCCCTCTGAATTCCAGCACAACAAACAGCTTGACGTTTTAGCTGTCAAGCCGCAAAAAATAGAGATCGAATTTGGGAGAGGAGCTCCGGTTCGAGTTATGAAAATATTTTCATTCGGAGGATACACATGTCGAAGCTTTTTTCGGGCGTGAGCGCGCTTGTATTCGTCGGCCTGGTCGGAGCGGCTTCGGCCCAGGCCGAAACCAAGACGATCACATTCCTGTTCACGGATGACGACCAGGGCTATGTCCAGCGCATGGCTGAGCTCAGCAAGGAGTTCGAGGCCGCTCATCCGGATGTGAAGGTCAATTTCGTCTCGTCAGGCTATGATGCCGTCGCCAAGCAGCTGCCGGTGCAACTGGCCGTCGGCGAGGGGCCGGACCTCGCCAAGATCACCGACTGGCAGCTCGCGCCCTACTACCTCGACATGCGCCCCCACATGAAGGATCCGGATGCCTTCGCCAAGCTGCACGGCGCAAGCCTCGAGCAACTGCGCCTGCCGGGCATCAATGATCCGAATTCCATCAGCGGCTACGTGGCATCCCAGACGTTCAATCTGCCCTTCGTCAACAAGACGCTGTTCGAGCAGGCGGGTGAGCCGCTTCCCGGCCCGACCGCGACGTTGAAGGAGATCGTCGAGGCCTCGGCCCGGGTGGCGAAGGCGACGGGCGTGCAAATCCCGTTCACCATGGACCGCTCCGGCCACCGCTTCTCGGGCGCGGCCTTCTCCTATGGCGCGACCTATGTGAAGGACGGCAAGTTCAGCTTCCCGGACGAGGCGGCAAAGAAATACATCGCCGATCTCCATGCCTGGACCGAGGACGGCAGCTTCCCCAAGGAGATGTGGGGTGCGGCCGGCGGATCGCAGTACAAGAACATGGGCGACGAGTTCGTCAACGGCAATGTCGTGACGTATATTGCCGGCAACTGGATGGTCAATCCGTTCCAGACCAAGATCGGCGACGCCTTCGACTGGACGGCGATCAATGCGCCTTGCGGTGATGCCGGCTGCTTCGCCATGCCGGGCGCAACCGCGATCGTCGGCTTCAAGCGCACGAAGCATCCCGAGGCGGTTGCCGAGTTCATCGAGTTCCTCGGCTCCGAAAAGATCCAGCGTGAGATTGCGGAGAACTTTGTCATCCTGACCGGCGCCGAGATCAAGGACCTGCAGTACAAGCTTTCAAGCGATGACGCCAAGGAGTCCATGGCGGTCTTCCTGGCCAACAGGAAGAATGCGCCGCAGGCGGCGCTCGACTTCGAGCGGCAGAAGGGTGGCTCGGCGCTGTACCAGCAAATCGTGCAGCGCATGAGCCAGTTGATCGTCGGTGAACTGTCGCTGGAGGAAACCTACAAGGTCCTGGAGGACGACGTCCGCAAGATCAACGAAGCCCGGGCGTCGCAGTAAAGCGGCCCACTCTTACAAAGCCCCTCCCAGGCTTGGACGACGTGCCCGATCGGCGGGCACGTCGTCCCGCGCTCAGAGCAGGAACGGCGCGAATGGGCTGATCAACATTGGCGGTCTCAACACCGGTCATTGCAGCGGTCGCTGAACTCCCTATTCTGCGTCGTTGCGAAAGTCCGACGCAAAACCAGTTCAAGACTCGGGAATTTTGCGACTCCTAGATGACGCATGGGCTGCGACTACGAGACCTTGACGTGATAATGGTCGTGTATGCCTTGGATACCGTTGCCATTCGTCGTTTCCCTCGTTCTCTGCCTTATCCTCGTGCGGATGATCCGACAGGAAGGATGGAAGCTCGGGCTGTTTCCGCTGCTCGTCGCGACCTTCGCCATTCAAGCGGTTCTGTCGGGACTGAACTGGAATATCGGTTGGTATCCGGCACGCTTTATCCAGCCGATCCTGGCGGCGCTCCTGCCTGCGCTCTCCTTTGCGGCCTTCGATCAACTTCGTCGCAATAACGTCGCGAAATTCTCAGGCCTATGGCTGCACCTGATACCGGCGAGCGTCGTAGCAGGTCTTGTGGCCTTTTGGCGCGCGCCAATCGATCTCGTTCTTTTTGCGACGTGCCTCGGATACGGCCTTGCCCTGTTACGAGTGGCGCGGCAGGGGCCAGGTGCACTTGCCGCGGCACGTATCAGCGATGAGTGGACCGCGCATAAAGCGCTGGTCGCAATGGCGGCTTTGTTGGTTCTGACGGCGTTTATCGACGCAACAATATCGCTGGATTTCTTCCTGGGTGAGGGTCAGCGGGCCCAAACGCTGCTGACCGTTGCCAGTGTCCTATGGCTCGCAGTCGCCGGGTACGCCGCTACGGTCGCAGACGATGCTCGCCCCCACATGGGCTCCAACGCTACGGAAGAGATCTTCGCCGTTGCCACCTCCGGACCTCGATCCCTTCCTTCCGCTTCAAGCACCGAAGAGGATGCGGCGATAATAGACCGGATTGATACCCTGATGAGGGAGCAGCATCTCTATCGCGATGCGGACCTGACCCTTGAACGCCTTGCCCGGCGTGCAGGTATACCGGCAAGACAGATTTCTGGTGCTCTGAACCGCGTTCACGGCCGCAACGTCTCCCAGGTCGTGAACGAGTACCGGGTCGGCGATGCGAAGCGACGGCTGATTGCAACACCTGATCCGGTGACAGTTATTATGCTGGAATCGGGCTTTGGCACGAAGTCGAATTTCAACCGCGAGTTCCTGCGCATAACGGGCATGACCCCGAGCGCCTATCGCCGCGCCGATGGCGAAACACCTGCTGCATCCAAGGCGCAGACTGAAGTCCCTGCCTCCTCCTAGTCCCCACCTCGGGCAAAGGTCATTGCGAGAAACGACCTAGATCGCGACCTCGGACGCCCGAGATCGCGATCTAGGTCGAGTCAGCCTGGATTCCGGTCGATCTTGAGCCTGAAGGTCACGTCTATCCGAGCGGCATCAGTCCGTATGCAGCACGCGTGATCAGGATGAAGAGCACAAGAGGAAACCAATGAAACTCTCGATGAAAATCGCGGCTATGCTTTGCACAACCGTTTCGTCGATGTTGATGGCGCAACAGTCAGCCTTTGCCAACGACGTCGGTGTGCGTGAGATCGCGGCTCCGTCTAAAGAGCGGGGCAGCGATGTCGCCGTGACGGTTTGGTACCCGGCGGAGTCAGGTGGTAAAGCTGTCACGCTTGGTGAGAGCGTCTTTTTTGTGGGGACGCCCGCCATGCTCGACGCCCCCCTCTCAGATCGAAAACTCCCCCTGGTATTGCTTTCCCATGGCGCTGGTCTGGCAGGAAACCCACAAGCCTTAAGCTGGATTGCTGTGCCTCTGGCGAAACAGGGATTCATCGTTGCTGCCCCTACCCATCCCGGAAACACAGGTTCAACCAAGTCCGCAGCGGAAACGATGAAGCTTTGGTTGCGACCGATGGATATCACCGAGACCTTGAACGCGATGGGCGAGGACGCTTTGTTCAAAGAGCACGTTGAACTGAACAAGGTAGGGATGCTGGGGCTTTCAATGGGCGGCAGCACGGCGTTGGCAATAGCTGGCGCCCGCATCGACCCCAAACGATTAGCGAGCTATTGCGATACGAACGCGCTCAACCATTCTCTTTGTGAGTGGGTCAGGCAGAGCGGCGTCGATTTGCACACTATGGATTTAACGTCGGCTGACCGCGACAATGAAGATACGCGCATCAAATTTGCGATGGCAATTGATCCTGCGCCCGTCGACGTCTTCGAATTCGGTACCTTTTCCCGAACCTCAATTCCTGTCGATCTCGTAAACCTGGGTCAACCCGGAAAAATTCCTCTAACTGCGCAGGCTGCCAAAATTGCTGAAGCCATCCCAAATGCAAGATATTTCACGATCGAAGACGCGAGCCATTATAGTATGTTTGCCGAATGCAAACCCGGTGCGGCCGAGATCGCTGAATCTGAAAAGGTAGGCGATCCGATCTGCACGGACGGCGGTGGACGTTCTCGCAGCGAAATCCATGCACAAATGATCCATATGGTCATTGATGCTTTCAGTAGAGCATTGAAACCGCTCCCCTGAGCTGTACGAGGACCGAAGGAAAGCCGAAGCCGACGCGAACGCCCGAAGTGTTTGCCCCCTTTACAGGCTCTGCGGCGGGCCTCAAATTGCTGGCACAACCGCAAACTGTACCCGGACCGAGGACTTCGCATGGTGACCGATCCGAATGCCTATTACGCCGGAGGTCTCGGCGCGAGCGGCCTGAGCTGAGCCATCACGTACGTCGAGACCGAGGTGATAAGGGCACCTGACATGAGCACGACTCCTCGCCGCAGCAGCACTGGTCTGCGCCAATTTCTGAATCTTGAGCAGCAGCGCAATTGGATAGAAGGCAAGACGAACTTGCGTGATGCCGACGAGCGCTCGGAGTCCATGGAACTGCGGTTCAAGTACGTCGCGCGATTTCAGAAGCTGCTTCGTCGCCCGCAAGCACAAGAAGTTCTGGAGATTCTCAGGCTCTACGGCCAAAACTGCATCCCCATCCCGCGCAAATCCGAGCGTCACTACTGGTCGGTTTCTTGTCTGCCGTCGACTTCCGACAAGCCGCTTGTCCGCGTTAATGCGAGCTGGATGGAGCTTTTCACGCTCTATGCGGACGGCGAGGGCATCCGTGCAAGATTCCTGGTGCATCTTTCGGATTTCACCACGGACCATTCACCCGCGCGGGGCCATTTGGACGAACCTTTTCTCGAGCACTGCGTCACGACGCCAGAAGACGTCGGCTATTTCTTCCCGCGCGGCGAGGACATTTTTGGCATAAATGTACGGGGCTCCGCCTCGATCCACAAATTCCTCGCGACCCGCCACGTGTTGCGCGCCATTCGGAGATTCAATCTGACGCACATGAACCGGGGTCGGAACGCCTACCAGGCAAGCCACTGCTACAGCTTGGCGGATTACTTGCTGGAAGGTTGAGCGGCTATGGGATGCCCACCACCTTGGCGAGTTGCCGAGGCCGGGTGGGATTCGAACATCTGCGTCGAGGCAGTTCCACAGCCACAGACGACCGTTGAACCAGCCAAAGTCGCCATTTAGTCGCAGGACGGAAACGACTGCTCATATGGCGCTTTCTTCACGTTCAGACCGAAGGCGGCACCGTGAACTTTCCATCCACCCACCTCTTCGTCACTGGTGAAGATGCGGGAATGGCCGGATCGGGCTCAATCGAGCCATTCATGGCGCCGAGCGTCTCGAAGCGGGTGCTCCGGCTGGAAGCGGCCGGCGTGATCCGCGGTTTCACGCTTGACGTGGACACGGGCACGATCGGTTATCAGATCCGTGCCATGGTTGCGGATCTGGCCACTGCCGGGCAAGCTGCACCTGGTCGAGACTGACCCAAGAGCGCCGCGAGTTATCGAATGCGACAAGATCACCGGGGATGATCCGTTCCTTGCAACGGCTGTTGTGTGGCCAAACCGGCCAAAATCTCCTCGTGTGAAAGTTGTCATGGTCGCTTGGGGTGTCGTTTCGCCCTGACCGAAACGACCCGTAAACTGTCAAAAAAGTGTCACATCGGCTGGAATAGGCCGCGCGGTTGCCCGTTTGCCCCCCGTCTGAACCGACGATGGAGGGCAAACCGATGTTGCACAGCGTGCCTTCGACTTCACAGGCTGCCGTTCCGATCACCGCGACCGTCCGCGAACGACCGGCATGGCCGCTCAGATCGGTGTCGGCTCGCTCGCTTGCCGGGCTGCTGCTGCTTGAAGGCTGCGTCCTAGCAATCGTTTACTGCATGGACGGCCTGGCGCTGGAAGCGCGCCTGTCCCTTTCGGTTTTCGTCGGCGCATTGATCGCCTGGGTCGTGCTGAGGCTGCCCGACATGCCGGTCGCGCTTGCCGGCGCGCTCGCCCTCGTTGTTTTCGGCGCCGTCGATGAGGATGCGCTCTTCGCGACGCTTGGCAACGAAATCGTCTGGCTTCTGATCGCCGCCTTTATCATCGCACCGGTCCTGCGCAGCAATGGTACGGCCGAGCGCATGGTGGGCATCGTACTGTCGCGCTGCGGAACGGTCTCAGGGGTCTTCTGGGGCGCAACGCTTGTGATTGGGTTGAGCGCATTCGTCATCCCCTCCACGTCGGCGCGCGCGGCGATCCTGATGCCGCTGTTCGTCGGGCTTTCGGGCGCGATCGACAGACCCTCCGTGAGCAAGGGGCTCGCCCTTCTGTTTCCCTCCGTCATCTTGCTTTCGGCCCGTTTGCATGACGCACCGCCACAGGTCGACACAAGCCTGGGTGTCTCTTCACACGCGCAGAACCGCACAACCATAAGATCCGAGAGCAAGTCCGCCGTCCACCGGATTGCCCGAAAGGAGGTCCGTGCCAGCGGGGACAGAGCTCAACTCTACCGGTTCTGCGCCGCAATTCAGCAGGAAAAGCATCTTTCTGTCTTCCGCCTCCCGTAGGACGACCTCCACGGCAGGCGGCAAGTCCGGGACCAGAGGCTGGACATCCGCGCCGACGACATGATCCACCAATCCTTCGACGAGGGAGCCCGTCAGATAAGTTCCGACATAGCAGGCCCGGCCTTTGCCGACCTTCCGGCTCGTCACCGCTGCCCTGCCGCTCGCGAAGCGGTTCGACCAGTGCCCCAGAACCTCGACGTCGTCGTCGAGCGCGAGAAGCTCGTAAAGGTGTGCCGCCTTGTACTCCCGGTTACCCAGGATGAAACAGTGGGGCCTCGACGCCGAACTGGACGGCAGGCGCTTCGCCGGATTGTGAAAGCCGAACTCGGTTCCATGAAGCACGAACAGACCGTCGGCACCCGGTTCTGCCACCCGGCCGAACTCCTCGACGCGCACGCCGCAGAGCTTCGAAAGCCCCGGGCCAGGCGCGAGGTCCGTCGGTATGTGGTTGTTTTCATCGCGGGTGCCGGTCATGGCGCCGACGATCAGGGTTCCGCCATTGCGGACGAAGGCCTCGACGTTCTCGTTCCACTCCGGCTTCCACATCACCCAGTGCGGCACGTAGAGGACCTTGATATGGGAGAGATCGTCCTCGGGATGGATGAAACCGCAGGCGATCCCTTTCGAATAGCAGTACCGATGGAGCAACATACCGTCCTCAAGAGGGCTCGGCATGCCCATCGGATAGGTCCTGTAGGCTTCCTGGTTGTCGAAGTCGGCTCCCGCGATCGCGACGTCCATGCGCACGGTGGTGCCGAGGAGGTCCTTCTTGATCCTGCCTATGTCCTCGGCGAACTGCTTTGCTTCCTGATAGCGGCGGCGAGGCACATCGTCGTGGTCGATGATACCCATCCAGTAGATTTCCGCGCCGAAATGCGCCGGACGCCAACGGAAGAAGAGGAGGCCATCGGCGCCACGCGCGACGGAACTCAGCGCCATCCGGCGCATCTCGCCCGGTTCGGGCGTCATGGTCGAGAAACCCGGCTGACTGCCGAAACCGGATGCCTGCTCAGGCACAATGAAGTTGCCGGAATAGGCGCGGCAGACGTCGAGATGCAGGGCCTGGGTGGCGGGATGGCCGCCCGCCCGGCGCATCTCGTCATAGAGCATCGGGTAGATGTCGAAGCCGAGGAAGTCGAGGTCCCGACCGAACTGGCCGCGGAAGTCGATGTCTTCGAGCCGTCCGAGATTGTGGAAGATGAACCATTCGGGCTTGGCTCTGCGCAGGATCTCAACCTGGTCATGCTGGAAGGCGGCCGTCGCATGGGCGAGGAAGCGATGGTAGTCCTGCATGTGCCCGGGCGCGACAAATCCCGGATTGTCCTTCCTCGGAATGGTGATCTGGTCGAAACTGTGATAGGCAAGCGCCCAGAAGTTTCCGCCCCAGGCGAAGTTGAGCTTGTCGATCGTCTCATATCGATCGTTGAGATAACGGCGGAACTCGCGCTCGCTCGCTTCGGAATAGGAGGTCGAAGCGGTCGTGTTCAACTCATTGTCGGTCTGCCAGCCGATGACGTTCGGATTATCCGCGTAGTGGCGCGCCAGGGCCTCGGTGATGCGCCGGCTATGCATGCGGTAGACGGGGCTGTTGGTGTCCGCATGCTGGCGGGAGCCATGAGTGGCAGTTCGGCCTCTTTCATCGACGCGCAGCACTTCCGGATAGTTTGCGGTCAGCCAGCGCGGCGGGGTTGCCGTCGGCGTACAGAAGATGGTCTTCACGCCTTCCGAGGCGAGCACGGCGATGGCCCGATCGAACAGCGAAAAATCGAACACCCCTTCCCTCGGCTCCATCAGATGCCAGGCGAATTCGCCAAGCCGGACCACGTTGAATCCGGCGGCCGCAATGCGCTCTGCATCGCGCAGCCAGTAGCTCTCGTCGACATGCTCCGGATAATGCGGCACGCCGAGGAGGAAATCGTCGAGATTGAGGGTGCGCCAGACCGAGAGCGGCGCCGGAGGGGTACGCTTCATGAATTTGTCCTTGCTTAGATTTTCGCGACGGCCTTGGGAGGCGTGATGGTTCTGCCGTCAGCGGCGAAGAGGTAGGCGTCGGCGGGATCGAAGCCGAGGGACACCGCGCTGCCGTTGTTGAAGGGCTTGATATCGGCGATCTGCACGGTGAACACGTTGGTGCCGCTGTCAGATCCGGTGGTGACCAGCGGTCCCGCATCGACATAGACGATCGTCTCGCGGCCAAGGTATTCCGTCAGCCTGACGCTTCCCGCGAAGCGGATCTGCGCGGCCGCATCATCGAGCCGGAGCCTCTCCGGCCGGATGCCCAGGGTGACGATCTCACCTACGCTCACCTTGTCGACGAGAGCCTCAAACCCCACGTCGAGCCCGCCGGCGCAGACGACCCGGGCAGAGGATCCGCTGACTTCGGTCACCTGGCCGGCCACGAAGTTCATGCGCGGGGCGCCAAGAAAGCCGGCGACGAACACGTTGTCGGGATTGGAATAGAGATCGAGCGGCGCTCCGACCTGTTCGATCCTGCCCCGGTTCAAGACGACGATCCGGCTCGCCATGGTCATGGCCTCGACCTGGTCGTGCGTGACGTAAATCATGGTCGATCCGAGCTTGGCGTGGAGTGTCGAAAGCTCGACCCGCATCTGCGTCCGAAGCGCCGCATCCAGGTTGGACAGCGGTTCGTCGAAGAGGAAGACGTCGGGCGACCGCGTGATCGCCCGCCCGATGGCGACGCGCTGCCGCTGCCCGCCTGAGAGCTGCTTCGGCTTCTTTTCGAGCTGCTCCTCAAGCCTGAGAATCTTCGCGGCCCTCGTGACAGCCGCGTCGATCTCTGCCTTTGGCCGCTTAGCCATCCTGAGGCCGAATCCCATGTTTTCGGCGACGGTCATGTGCGGATAGAGCGCATAGGACTGGAACACCATCGCGATCCCGCGGTCGCCGGGTTCGCGCCTGGTGACGTCCCGCCCCTTGATGAGGAGCGTTCCAGCGCTCGTGGTCTCAAGACCCGCGATCGTCTTCAGCAGCGTCGACTTTCCGCAGCCGGACGGGCCGACCATGACCACGAACTCGCCCTCCTCGATGGTCAGGTTGACATCCTTCAGGGCATGAAAGCCGCCATAGTGTTTCTCGATGCTGATCAGTTCAACGCTCGTCATGTGAAGGATTCCTTGAATTCTGCTCAGCCCTTGACCGCACCGACCGTGAGGCCAGAGATGAAGTGGCGCTGCATGAGGAAGAACATTACGACCGGCGGGATCGCGACCAGGATCGTTGCCGCGGCCACCAGGTTCCATGCGGACACCCATTCGCCGCGAAGATTGTTGAGCCCGGCGGTCACCGGTTTCACCGCGTCGCTCTGGGTCAGCACGATCGCCCAGAAATAATCATTCCAGACGAAGGTGAAGGTCAGGATCGCAAGCGCCGCAAGCGCCGGCCGGACCAGCGGAAGCACGACGTGCCACAGCGTCTGCCAGGGCGAGGCGCCTTCCGCGCGGGCCGCCTGGAAAAGTTCGTCGGGAAGCGCGGCAATGAAATTGCGCATGAAAAGCGTGGCGAAACCGGTCTGGAAGGCCACGTGGAAGACGATCAGCGCATAATAAGTGTCGTAGAGGCCGATCGAGACCATGAGGTCGCGGACCGGGATCATCATGATCTGGGCCGGTAGAAAGTTGCCGCCGACGAACAGCGCGAACATCAGATTGGCGCCGCGGAAACGGTACCGCGAGAGGACGTAGCCGGTGAGCGTCGATAGAACGAGCACGCCGAGCACGGAGGGCAGCGTCACGATCAGGCTGTTGAGAAAGTATCGCGCCATGGCGGTCTGCGTGAAGACTGCCATGTAGTTTTCGATGAAGTTGAAGCTCTTTGGCCAACCCCAGTAATTGCCCGCCATCACCTCCTCGAACGACCGGAGCGACGTTGCCATGACGGCCATCAGCGGCACGAGCCACAGGGCGAGAATGACCACGACCATCGACGCATATACGAACCGCCGGACGGGCGCGTCTTCGGCTATGGGCCTTGGATACATCAGACGCCCTCCCGTTCGGGCTTGAGAAGGGTGCGCAGATACCAGGCGATGAAGACCGCCATGATCACGAAGAGCACGGTGGCGATCGCGGCCCCGTAACCGAACCTGTAGGAGAAGATCGATTGCTCGTACATTTGATAGGCGAGGACCGTCGAGGAGCCGAAGGGGCCGCCGGACGTCATTACCGCCACCATGTCGAAGGACCGCAATGCGCCAATGATCGTTACCGCGAGTGCAATGAAGCTGACTTCGCGCAATTGCGGCAGGATCACGTGGATCAGCATGGGCCATCCGCGCGCGCCATCGACGCGTCCCGCTCCGATGAGGTCTTCGCTCAGATTGTTGAGGCCCGCCAGGAAGAGCACGAGGCAAAAGGCGACCTGCGGCCAGAGCGCCGCCACGACGACCGCGAAGGTGACGAGATGCTCGTCCGATAGCAGCGCCGGGGCCGTTGATCCGAAGTAGCCGAAGATGAGCGACAGCAGGCCGAAGGTGGGATCATAGACCCAAGTGAAGACGACGCCGACGGTGACAGACGCCAGCACCAGGGGCACGAAGAACAGCGACTTCATCACCCGCATGCCGCGGATGGGTTGATTGAGCAGCAGTGCCAGCGCCAGACCCAGCGGCGGCGCAAGCATGAACATGGCAAGCCAGATCAGGTTGTTCTTCAGCGACACGCGGAACTGCGGGTCGTCCAACAACTGCGCATAGTTCGCCAACCCCACCCATTGTTTTGCTCCGACGCCGTCCCAGTCGAAGAAGGAAACCCAGATGGTCTCCGCGGACGCCAGGATGATCACGACCCCGAACAGCAAGGCTCCGGGCATGATGAACAGGGTCGGGGCTATGCAATGCCGATGGTTTCGCCAGAAGGTAGACATTTAAGATCACTCGCGAGGCTTCGAAAGCCGGCCTCATTGACCGGAGGCAGGCAGGACCACAGGTCTGTGCTGCGGCCCTGCCCTGTTGCGGTCTGCTCTTGGGAGACGAGAGCGGCCGCGTTAGGCTCAAGCCTTGAAGATGCGCTTGCGCGTCGTTTCGAGGCGTTCGAGGATCTGGTCGCGCCGATCAGGCTTGACCATGAACTCCTGGAAGCCCTTCAGGCCTTCTTGCGCCATGTCGGGGTCGGTGTCGCGGTCGTAGTATTGCGCGGAGCCTTCGACGGTCTTCAGCGACTCGACCGCCGCATTGACGAGCGGGTCCTTGCTCGGCGGGCAGTCATTGCGCGGCGGAACCGCACTCTCCGCCTCGAGGAAAGCCGAGAGGTTGTCCGGCTTGTAGAAGTAGGCCAGGAAATCGCGCGCGTTTTCCTTGTTCTTGGCGTTCTTCGGAACATGGATGGAGTTCAGCGCGAAATCCTCGTAGCGCGCCATGCCCTGAACGATCTCGGGGAACGGGGCGAATGCGATCTGGTCCTGCTGGTCTTCCGGGAAGCCGTACTTGATGAAGCCCGCGAGATCCATCATGGCGGCCCTCTTCTGGGCGAGCGCGGCCGCCGCCTGCTCCCAGCCGAAGGACGTTCCGTTTGGGCTGAACAGCCCGGCATTGATCAATTCCGCCCACTTGTCGAAGACCGGAAGCATTGCGGGGTCGGTGTAGGACATTTTACCATCCATCAGCGCGACATGCTTATCGAGGCCATTGATGCGCAGGTTCATGTGGTCAAACCAGCCGGCCGCTGGCCACATCTCCTTGGTTCCCATGCTCACGGGGATCATGCCCGCGGATTTGGCCTTTTCACCGAGGGCGAGCAGATCCTCAAGCGTCTTCGGGGGTGTCCACCCCTTCTCCTCGAAGACATCCTTGCGGTAGAAGAGCCCCCAGAGCAGGCCGCCGAGCGGAAGGCCGTATTGCCTTCCATCAACCGTCACGGCGCCCGCTGCCGGGCCAAGCACACTCTTGTAGTTCTCGCGCTCAAACAGATCGGAGATGTCGTCGAAAAGCTCGCGCTTGACGAATGCCTTCATGCGGTTGCCCGAGAACCAAAAGCAAATGTCCGGCGCTCCCACGACGAGGTAGCTGCGGATGGCCGTCTTGTGCGCCTCGTGATCCATGTTGTTGATGGCCACCTTGACACCGCTCTCCTTCTCGTACGCGCTCGCAATCCGCTGGAGCACCTCGCGCTGCGAGGCGTTGCCGATATTGGAGATGATCGTCATCTCCTTGCTCTGCGCGATGGCCGGAGCGCCGAGCGTCATTCCCGCGAGCGCTGTTCCCGCGCCGATGAGGAACTGCCGACGCGACGCCGGGGCGCGACTGACCAGCTTGATGAAATCGTTGGATGCCATTCCATATCCTCCCAGGACAAAGCTCCGCCACGCCCGGGCGAGCGGCGCCCAGGCCTCGTAGAAAGAAATTTTGCGATCATGCGGAGTTCGGGAAATTGGCGCTCCGCACACTCCTCCTCATTGCCAATGGAGAAAAGCTAGCCTAACTTCGGAACAGGCACAATAGTTAATTTAAGAAATAAACTAACTGGGAGATGCAGCGTTGAGAGGCAATGCGAGCACGTCGCGCGCGCTGAACAGGCGCCTGATCTTGAATCTGCTGCGCAACCGCGGACCCGTATCAAGAGCCGAACTCGCCTCGGTGACGGGTCTCAGCCCTGCAGCTGTAACGTTCGTCGTCACAGAACTGATGGACGAGGCGTTGGTGGTGGAACGGGAGGCTGTCGCGAGCTCGAACGGTCGCCGGCCCATACCGGTGGATATCAACTACGAGGCCCACCTGGCATTGGGCTTCAAGCTCAATCGCAACAGCATCGACTGTGTGCTCACCGACCTGGCCACCTCTCCGCTTGCCACGCTGCAGGCAACCGTTACCGACATCACCCCGGAGGGCATGATCGAGGCAATCCGGGATGCCATCCCGCGCCTCCTGGCGCAGGCCATGCGTGACGAGAAGGACATCATGGGGATCGGCGTATCCATCCCCGGCGAAGTCGACCCGAGGAACGGCGTCTGCCTCCAGAGCCCGCGCTTCGGCTGGCGTGACCTTCCCTTCGCGGAAATGTTGGCGGAGCGAGTGCACGCCCCCGTCTGGATAGACGACGACGTCAACGCCTTCGCGATTGCGCAAAAGCTGTTCGGCGCCGGCCGGAACCATCGCAATTTCGCTGCTCTTGCCATCGGTGCGGGGATCGGCTGCTCTCTGGTTCTGAATGGCGATATCTACCACGGAAGCAACAGCGCGGCAGGCAAGCTCGGGCACATCACCTCCGTGCCCGGCGGGGAACTCTGCGAGTGCGGCCGGCGCGGATGTCTCATGGCGCATGCCGCCGAGCCCTACATGATTGCCGAATGGGGACGCAGGAGAGGCGTCGAACCAACAAGAGACGACTTCGTCGCCTCCGCCGCCGCCGGCGACGAAGACGCCTTGGAGATCCTGGAGAACGCGGGATCACGCATCGGCAGACACCTGGCGGACCTGATCAACCTGTTCGATCCCGAGGTGATCGTCGTCGGAGGCGAAGCCGTCCAGTTCGGCGACGCCCTCCTCGACCCGCTCAAGCGATCAATGGACCAGTTCCTGTTCTTCTCCAAACCCGAGATACAGACGGACTGGGTGCCCCGTTCCTGGGCGAGAGGCGCCGCAGCCTTGGCAACACAAGGCATATTCGATTTCGAGCGCATGCCCAGCGGGTGACGTGTTCATCTCGCATGGTTGCTTTGCGTCCAGCGAGCAAAAGAGTCACTCGGCCACCTTCCTGCGGCCCTCGCCAGGCTCGGGTGGTCCGACGCATTAGCTGGGCGCCGAGACGCGTCTCCAAGCGGGCTATCGCCCTGCTAAGGACCGAGGGCGTTGTCGAGAGTGCAACCGCTGCTTAGGACGAATTCGTTCTCGACTGGCAGCGCGGCTTCGGCTTCGACAATCCCATATTCCGACGGGTTTCGTACACCGCTCGGGCATGGCCACTCGCAAGGACTTCACCTTTATCGAGACGCCAACAAGGAAATAGCAGCACGGCCTGATGATCGAAAACTTCGCCCGTTCGATCCTCGCCGGCAATGCCGCCGAGCGCGAGGCATGGCTTGAGGCGACCACCAGAACCCAAGCGTCCCTCGATGCCATCTGGCGGGAAACCCAGTCGCAGGGCTGAGCCTCCCCGGCAATGAACATCAAATCCCAATACGAGAGCAAATCCACGAAAACACGGATGCCGGATATATCAGGAGACGCGCTCACTGCCTGATTCAGCGGGAATAGCAGCGGTATGTTTCAGGCACCGCCGCTACACCCCTTACCGTAAGTGCAATGGGATTTCAGGTGAGGTGCTCGATGCGCAACGGAAACTTGCCGCGTGTGAGCAAGGGTTCGACGCCGCCGTCCAGGCGGCCGAGCCGGATCAGACCGCTCGAGTAGCGATAGCCGGCGTAAAAGAATGCCAGATTGCCCCACGGAGAATAATAGCAGAGGTCGCCCGGAGCTTCGTTGGAAAACGGCCCGCTGCCTTCCTCGGTGAGCTTTCGCGGCAGATAGGCGATCTTCTCGTTGTTGGCATAGTTGTCGATCGTGAGATCGAGCGGAAGCATGGACGCAAAGTCGCGGGCCGACGGATTGTCGTAGAGCGTCGCGGTAAAATCGTGACCGGCAAAGGTTATGCGTATCTTCATGTTCGTGTCCTTCTCAGCCCATGCCAGACGCGGCATGAGGGCGCCGGTGGCGGCTGTCGCGATGAGGGCTCGGCGTGTGAACGCGGGCGGTTGCGGCGTCATCTTGTACGCTCCCAGTCAAACCAGGCGGCCAGGGCGGCCACGGCGGATCCAAATAATAGCGCGGCGGCGACGGCGAACGAACTCCACCATCCAGCCCAATCGAACAGAAGGCCACCGGCTGCCGCACCGATCGTGATGGCAAACTGGATGACGGCAACCTGAAGGCCCCCACCGGTCTCCGCATCGTCGCGCAGCACCCGGCTTAGCCAGGTTCCCCAGCCGACCGGCGCCGCTGTCCCGAAGAAGCCCCATGCAATGAGCAAACCAGCGACCGATAGCTTCATGGAACCGAGCGCGATCAGCAGAAGGGCGATCGCGGCCATCACGAGCGGAATGAAGATCACGATCGAGTAAAGCCGCGTGGAGAGCAGCCGGCTGATGCTCCAGGTCCCCGCAACGCCCGCGAGCCCCATCGACAAAAGAACGAGGGACAGTGCGGAAACCGAATAGCCCGCAACAGACTCGAGGAACGGCCGGAGATAGGTGAACAATGCAAACTGTCCCATGAACAGCAACAGGATTGCTGTCATGCCAAGAGCGACCTGGCGGCGGCCCAGAAGTCGAAACACGTTCCCTGTCGCCCTGCGCCGGCGCGGCGGTAGCGACGGCATGCTCAGCCATTGCCAGATGAGCGCAAGCAGCGCCAAAGGCACCACTAAGAAAAATGCGCCCCGCCATCCAACGTAGTCGCCGACAAAGCTGCCAAGCGGAGCCGCGATCGTGGCGGCGATAGCGTTGCCGGCATTCAGCATGGCAAGCCCGTTCGGTACTGCGCTGTCCGGCAGGAGGCGCATGACGATCGCGGTGGACATCGACCAGAATCCGCCGATCGCGACGCCGAGCAGCGCGCGCCCCGTCATCAGTGCCGTGTAAGTGGGCGCGAAAGTCACGATCAGACCGGAGACGATGAGCAGGAGCGAAAAGGAAGACAGAACGATCTTGCGATCGATGTTCCGCGTGAGCCCCGCAATGGAGAGACTGGTCATCACTGCGAACAGACCTGAGATCGAAATCGCCTGGCCCGCCTGCCCCTCGCTCATCCCGAGATCACTGGCAATCGGCGTCAGGAGACTGACCGGCATGAATTCCGAAGCGATCAGCACCGCGACGCAAAGCGCCATCGACGCAACTGCGCCCCAAGCCGCAACGGGTCTGGCCAAAGCCTCATCGAATGTTGTCTGTGCCATGTATCTATCGTCCTTGAAGAGCGAGGCCGGCAGGAATTTGCCTCTCACTTTCATGTAGCAGCCGCACATCGATAGAATTAGCCGTCATAATTCGAATGGATTTATCGATATGGAACATAAGTTGAGGGGTGGGACTGGGGCGCCTGGGTCTTGAATCAAGTGTCACGGCGCCGACAGAAGCCCACGCCGCCACAGCATGCAGGTGGTCCAACAGAACCTACTGCGATCCAAGGAACTCGATAATTGCCCGCCGCTCTTCAGCGTTGTTGAACCGCTGCGTCATCCGTGTGCCGCGCACCATGGCGGCCGGATTGCCGAGAAAGGTCTCCAAGGTTTCGGGTGTCCAGTTGACGCCGGAATCCCGAAGCGCAGCAGAGTACCGGAAGCCCTCAACGGTGCCGGCTGCTCGACCGACCACCCCCTGCAGATGCGGGCCAACACCGTTTCGTGGTGTTGCGATCTGATGGCACGCACCGCAGCGTTGCTGAAACAACCGTTGACCCGGCGCGGCGTCCTGAGAGAAGGCAGGCGCCGCAACGCCTGCCGAAAGGAGAGAGCTCAGAAGCGCTATAACTACGTATTTCAACCGTCGACTCCCTTGAGATCGAGTTTGGAGAGCGGCAGGCTTCGAACGCGCTTACCTGCCAGAACGGAGACGGCGTTTGCGATGGCCGGGGGTACGCCCGGCAAACCAGGTTCGCCAATGCCGCCCATGGGAGCGCCGCTTTCCACGATCCGAACATGGACCCGCGGCATGCGATCCGGCGTCAGGATCGGATAGCCGTCGTAGTTGCGGGCCTGCGGCATGCCGTCGACGTAGACGACTTCCTCGAGGAGAGCGGAGGAAAGGCCGAGCGCTACGGCCGAGTTCACCTGGGCGTCGATGATCGCGGGATTGACGATGCTGCCCGGATCGATCGCCACCCAGACGTCGTGGACAATGATCTCGCTTTGCTTGAGCGACACTTCGGCGATCGTCGCGACCTCGCTGCCAAAGGGTGAGGCCATGGCCACTCCGCGGGCGCGCCGCGTGCCGTCCTCGGCCGTGAACGGCCCACGCCGCCAGCCTCCCGATAGTTCCGCGACGGCTTCGAGCAGCGTCCTGTGGCGTGGATTGTCGGCAAGCAGGCGATGTCGCAGTTCATAAGGATCCTGCTGGCCCGCATCGGCCATCTCGTCAAAAAACGTCTCGTAGAAGAAGTCGTTCATCGAGTGGCCGACGGAGCGCCAGAAGCCGATGATGGCCGGATCGTCTACGTGAATCTGGCCGACACGCCGGTTGGGGATCGTATAGACCTTGCCGGCAATGCCCTCGACCGCCGAGCCGTCGACCTTGTCGGGCTGACGCCCGAACCAGCGGCCCGTCGGTCCTTCTCCCACCGCAACGGCGGAGAGCGCTACCGGCATTCCGCTGGCATCCAGTCCGGCGCGGAAACGCACCGCTGCCATGGGCCGCAGAGTGTCCCGTAGGAACTCCTCCTCGCGGCTCCAGATAAGCTTGACGGGGCGACCGACAGCCTTTGCGAGTTGGATGGCCTGCGGGAACGGGTTAGCCGTTTGATAAAGGAAATGCCGTCCGAAGAAGCCGCCGAGCATAGGCGAATGGATGATGACCTTCTCAGGCGCGATGTCTGCCAGCTTCGCGGCCTCGGCCTGAAACATTTCGGGTGCCTGGTTGGGAATCCAGAGCTCAAGCGAACCATCGTCGTTCCAACGCGCAAGCGCGGATGGCGGCTCGAGTTGTCCATGAGCCAGATAGGGCGCGTCATAGGTCGCCTCCACCACGCGCGCGGCGCTTGCGAGCGCGCTCTCGGCATCGCCCTCCGATTCAAAGGCAACCCCGTCGCCGGTCGTCGCCTTCAACTTCGCCATATGTGCCTCGGTAGAGAAATCGGCCGGCATCGCATGCGCTGTTCCGACAGCATCGGTCCAGGTCACCTGCAGAGCTTCGACCGCCATGCGAGCACGCCACCAACTATCGGCGACCACGGCAACGACCCCCGGCAGGCTGTGGATGGAATGGACGCCGGGCATTCCGCGAACGTCGGCTTCGTTCTGCAGCGCGTCTGGTTCGCCACCGAGACGGGGGCTGTGCTGCACGGCGGCATAGAGCATGCCGTCAACCTTCAGGTCGATCGAATATTTGGCCTTCCCTGTCGACTTGTCGCGCACATCAAGCCGCGCGACCGGCTTGCCGATCCAGCGGAAGTCGGCACGATCACGCAGCACGACGTCGGTCGGGAGAGGCAACCCGGCGGCCGCATCCGCAATCTCTCCGTATGGAATTGCCCGTCCCGAGGCACTGTGCACAACGCGCCCCGGTTCGGTCGACAGCTCTGCTACCGGCACGCTCAGCCGTGCCGCGGCGGCCTGAAGCAGCATGTGGCGCGCGGAAGCGCCGAGCTTGCGCATGGCGTCGTAACTCATGCGGACGGACATGCTGCCGCCGGTAAACCGCCCGCCGCCAGTCAGGAGATAATCGGGACCGGGAGGCGCGCCCTCGACGACAAAATTGGCCGGATCGACATCCAGCTCCTCACCGACGATCTGGGCCATGGCCGTGAAAATACCCTGCCCTCCCTCGATGAAGGCGCTGCGGAACAGCACGGTGCTGTCGGGGCGGATCTCCAGAAACGCAGCAACACGGGAACCGGGCGTGATGGCTGCAGCGGCTGCCTGTGCTCTGGCGCGGCCGACCGGCAAAGTTACGCCAAGGACGAGTGCACCGAGGGAGGCGCCGAGAAAGCCGCGCCGCGACAGCTTGAACGGCTTGCCGTTCTCGCTGGTCACGACTTCAGAGGCAATGGGTGTCATGTCGTTCATGGCGTACCCCTCACTCAAGCCTGAGCAGCCTGCCGGACGGCAGCCGCGATTGCGTTGTAGGTGCCACAGCGACAAAGATTGACCATCGCAGCGGCGATGTCCTCATCCGTCGGTTGAGGGCTCTGTTTCAGGAGCGCCGTTGCCGCCATGACCTGGCCCGACTGGCAGTAGCCACATTGCGGAACTTGATTGGAGACCCATGCCTCGACGACCTTCTGGCCCACGGTGTCTTCCGTGATGGCTTCGATGGTCATGATCTCGGAACCCGCAACGCTCTCGAGCGGCGTGACACAGGAGCGCGTCGCCTGGCCGTCGACGAGCACCGTGCAGGCGCCACACTGCGCGAGACCGCAACCATACTTGGTCCCAGTCATGCCGAGTTCGTCACGAAGAACCCAGAGCAA
The DNA here is from genome assembly GCF_029892065.1 of Sinorhizobium garamanticum. Lineage (NCBI taxonomy): Bacteria > Pseudomonadati > Pseudomonadota > Alphaproteobacteria > Hyphomicrobiales > Rhizobiaceae > Sinorhizobium > Sinorhizobium garamanticum. The sequence goes on from NZ_CP120374.1 coordinate 1,008,268, forward strand.
CGGCGTATCCGGCTCGATATTGACCTGGTGTTTCGTGCCGTTGATGGTGAGTTCCATGGCGGTGTCCCCAATGCAGATTGCGCAAGAGCGGGTGTCGAAACAGAGCGCGGACTGTTTCAGAGGGAGACAGTAGCAAAAGCGATTCCTATGGATTAGTGGCCCCGGTTCTCTTAGATTTATCGATAAGAGCCATAAATCGAGAACGAGCATCTGGACTTAGAGTGATGGCCAAGGAAGACTTCAACGACCTGCTATGGTTCCTAGCCGTGGCAGAGGAACGCAGTTTCACGAGGGCGGCTGCCAAGCTCGGCATAACCCAGTCGACGCTCAGCCACACGATCAAGCGCCTGGAAACGCGCATGGGCCTCAGGCTGCTGGCCCGAACCACCCGGAGCGTTGCATTGACGGAAGCTGGCGAGCGCTTGCTGCATTCGCTGGCGCCGCGGGTATCCGCCATACGCGATGATCTGGCGGCGCTCACGGCCCTTCGCGACAAGCCGTCCGGCACGATTAGGATTACGCTGTCTGATCACGCTTTGGAGGGCCTGGTCTGGCCCAAACTCGAGCCGATCCTCTCGCAGTATCCCGACATCAAGCTTGAATTGAGCAGGGACAATGGCTTGCGGAATATCGTGGAAGATGGGTTTGACGCAGGCATTCGCCTCGGCGAGAGCATCGAAAAGGATATGATCGCGGTCCGGATCGGGCCGGACTGGCGCCTTCTGGCCGTCGCGTCGCCTGAATATCTGGCAAATCGCCCGCTACCGCAGCATCCGCAGGAACTGATCCAGCACAACTGCATCAACCAGCGCCAGACAACGAGCGGTGGGCTTTATGTCTGGGAGTTTGAGAAAGACGGGCAAGAGCTCCGCGTCAGGGTCGACGGACAATTAACCTTCAATAGCTCCTACTCCATAGTCGACGCCGCCCTGAGAGGTCACGGCATAGGTTATGTGCCGGACGACCTTGTCACCGAACACATCAGAGCGGGGCGCTTGGTACCCCTGCTCGAGTCCTGGTCGCCTCCTTTCGCCGGGTACTACATCTATTATCCAAGCCGACATCAGAACTCCCCGGCATTCAAGGTCGTGGTCGATGCGTTGCGGCATCACGCCCTCTGATATTTCCCTCACCTGCCCGCCCGCGCCAGCAAGGGAGCGATTTTGTCGTGGATGTCGTATGTGCAGGAGCGCGGGCCTCCCCGCTTTGGTCAAAGTGTCGCCAGGTCCGGAACAAGAGGCGGGCGGGGGTGTTAACCGGACGAAACTATCGTGAGCTCCGCCTCGTTTCCGCGAGACCAAGATGGCCATCCACTTCAATCATACAATCGTGTGGGCCCGAGACAGTAAAGCCTCGGCAGACTTCCTGGCCGACATGCTGGGATTGCCAACGCCACGGCGCTGGGGGCCGTTCCACATGGTCACGACTGACAACGACGCCAATCTCGACTATATGGATGCCGAGGGTGAGATCGTGCGCCAACACTACGCCTTTCTCGTCGGCGACGCTGAATTCAGCGCGATTCTCAATCGAATTCGCGAGCGGGACCTGCGCTACTGGGCTGACCCCGGTCAGAGAAAGCCAGGCGAAACCAATAACCACGACGGTGGACGCGGTCTCTATTTCGAAGACCCGAATGGCCATCTGCTCGAAATCATCACGCGTCCCTATGGCAGTGGCGGCTGGAATCCGTGAGCCTGGCGCGAAGAACAGCGCGGCGTCGCGCTGACCCCGGCACACACAGGTGTGAAACAACGCCCTCAGTGCGATTTTAGGAATTCCATGAGCGCCCTGCGGGCCTGGTTGTCTGCAAGTCCAGGATAACCCGACATCGCCGTGCCGGGGATGACTTGTTCGGGGTCGGCGATGAAACGGTCGAGTAAGGCTGCACTCCAGGATCCATACTCTCTGGCGAAAGCGCGCATGGCCGGCGAATACTCGAATCCCGGCTGGGCCGCGATGGGTCGGCCCACGATGCCGGCGAGATTGGGACCTTGCAGGCCCTCGGTCTCGCCGGCCTCAACGGAGTGACAGGAATAACACTGTAGAAACGCCCGCTCGCCTGGATCGCGCGCCTCCTGCGCGGAGCCGTCAGCGACAGCCGAGACAAGAAATGCTGCAGCTGTGATCGCAAACCTCATTCGGTCTGATCGGTGCGGATCACGACCAATCGGTCGGCGCCGGACTCGGGCAGCCAAACCTCTCCCTTCCGGCCGTTTATCTGACGGACATTGGCGCCTTCCTGAGACTTGGGAAAGGTAGTGAATTTCTCTGTGCGTGGATCGAAGGCGTGGATCGCATTCCCGCCAAAATCGGAGAGCCAGGCGACATCGCGCTCGTCCACATAGACCGCGTAGACGCGCGGATCGTCGCCGGGCACGCTCCAGGCATTCCAGCTCCTATCGCGCGGATCATACATTGACACCTGTCCCGAGTTCCATTCGGAGATCCAGAGCCGCCCCTGGCTGTCCGACCAGACGCGGCGCGCGCCCTGGTTCTTGGTCGGGGGTTCGATCACCTCCGCTCCACCGCCCTCACGGTCGATCTTTGCCAAGTAACTGCCGGCCAGCGACACGAAATAGACGTCTCCGCCCGGGGTCGCAGCAATGCCATAGGGACCGCGTCCCTCCGGAGCCTCAAAGACTTTCATGTCGCCCGTCGCGGGATCGAGCCTCCCGTATATTCCGTTCTGTCCCGTGAACCAGAAGATGCCGTCGTGATCGAAAGCGCCCGTATTGAGATTGGCATAGGCCACGTCCTGCGGCAGCGCCCAGACCGTGGTCTTCTCGGTCTTCGGGTCGAAGCGCACGATGGCATTGAGGCCGCCGTCGGTGATCCATGCCGCGCCATCCGGTCCCTGGATGACACCATGCGGGCTGGAGCCTTCGCCGAGGGGCACATGGCGAACCTTGCCCGTCTCAGGATCAAGGATGCCAAGCGCGCCCTGGTGCTGGGCCGTGTACCAGACGCTCCCGTCTGGCGCGGGTGCGACATCGTGAGGGTGCGCGCCCTGCGGCAGGTCGTAGACCTGGCGTTCCTGCGCGAAAGCCGAGATAGCGGCAAGGCCGGCGGCGGCGATAACGACGACACGAATGAGGCTGCGCATAATCACCCTCCCTGCGGCTGAGGTCGCAACCATTACGTTACACTGAGTACTTCGCGGCAATGACGAGAATGAGAATCGCGTATTCACGATCGCGCGACTGCTCGCGATGGTCATCGGCGGGCTTGAGCTCGTGACATGCCGCATTTCAGGAGGAGCCAGGGAGCGTTCAGAGGCGCCCGTTTCCTCCTTGATTAGCGATAAAAGCTAGGGGGCATTCGAAGAGCGGCAATACGTGGAACATCGTCTCCTGACAGGTGTTGAGTTGGAAAAAGCATGTCCCGAACGTGCAGAATGCGACCGACGACGTGTCGCCAAGCCTTGGACAGCTACGATGATCAACCGACCAAATGATCCAGTCGATGGGAACCTTGTGACGGTGTTCGGCGGAACGGGCTTCCTTGGGCGGCGGGTCGTGAGCAGCCTTGTGGACAAGGCTGTCGTTGCACGCGCCGTCTCGCGTCATCCGCCCAAGGACAAGTTGGATGAAGCGTCCGACAAGAGGCCATCTCAGCAGGTCGAGGCGGACATATTGGATCCATCCTCGATGGCCGCTGCCGTGGGTGGATCTCGCGCGGTTGTGAACGCCGTCAGCCTTTATGTCGAGCGCGGTGAGCAGACCTTCGAGCGTGTCCATGTAGAAGCCGCGGCCGCTCTGGCGGCCGCTTCACGGGATGCAGGCGTCGAGAGATTCATCCAGATTTCTGGCATTGGATCGGATGCAAAGTCCCGTTCGCCTTACATTCAGGCCCGGGGCCGCGGCGAGGAGGCGGTGAAGGCGGCGTTTCCGGGTGCGGTGATGGTCCGTCCCTCTGTCATGACTGGACCCGATGACGCGTTCATCACAACGATCGCGAGGCTGGTACGCCTCCTCCCGATCTATCCGCTGTTCGGCGAAGGCAGCACGCTGCTGCAACCGGTCTATGTGGAGGACGTGGCGGAAGCCGTGTGCCGCTTGGCCCTGGGGCAGAATTCCACGGATGCTTCGATTTTCGAGTGCGCGGGACCGCGCATTTATTCCTATCGGGAACTCGTCCGGGAGATCGCCACCCAACTCAACGTGCGGGTAAGGACGGTGCCCGTGCCGTTCGCGGTATGGAGCATATTGGCGACTGCCACGGAATTTCTCCCCGCCGCGTCCCTGACGCGCAATCAGGTCGATCTCATGCGTCTTGACAACGTCGCGGCAAAGGATCTGCCGGGCCTCAAAGAACTGGATATCCAACCCCGTGGCATCGAGGACGTCATCCGCATGATCGAGCATGCGGCTTGAGCCGGAACCTTACGCTGCCTGCGAGGTTGGTCCGACTGAAAAGGAGGATACAACCATGGCCAGATGCGACCAGTGCGGCAACGACTATGATAAGGCTTTCCAGGTGAATCTGGGGGATCAAACCTACACTTTCGACAGTTTCGAATGCGCTATCCAGAAACTTGCTCCGACATGCCCGCATTGCGGCGTGCGAATCGTCGGGCATGGAGTCGAGCAGGGCGACACTATCTATTGCTGTGCGCATTGCGCGTCCCAGGAGGGAGCCGACGCCCTTACCGATCGCGCGCCTTGACCGAATTCGCAAAGGACCTCTTTGAGGCGCCAACCCCGACGATCGGAATCCACAGCGGAAGCTGCCCTCGCCTGGCACGACAAAGATGTCGGCCGCTTTCATCGCGACCGATAATCTGAGCGATTTCCCGGAGCATTTCTCTGGCGGTTGAATCTTGAAGCGTGGAAGCTGTTTCAGAGACGTTGCGGCTGGCCGCTTTCGGCGGCGGCGAGAATTGCATTGATAAGGCGGTGAACCTTCAGCGCCTCGCGCCCGTTCACACGTGGCTCTCGTGCAGCATCGACGGCATCGAGGAAATCGGCGAGCACCGCACGATGATGGTGGTGCGGAAATGCCATGGGATCGGCGCCGGCACCGCCGGCAGCTTCGTCTTCCAGTGATAATTCCGTTCCATCGTGGAAGGAAGCGACAAGACTTCGCCCGCCGAGACGGGCCATGCCACGTGTGCCGATGATGTCGATCTCGTCCGGATAGCCGGGATAGGCGCAGGTGGTAGCACTCACCGTCCCGATCGCTCCGTTTGCGAAACGGATGGCCGCCATTGCCAGGTCCTCGGTCTCCATGCGGTGCACCTTGCTGGTCGCCGCATAGGCTCTGACCTCCTCCGGAAGGCCGGCGAGCGAGACCAAAAGATCAAGCGTGTGGATGGCCTGGGTGAGAAGCACACCACCGCCATCGCGAGCGCGCGTGCCACGTCCCGGCTGATCGTAATAGCTTTGTGGCCGCCAGTTGTGGAGACGCGCCGAAGCACTGACGATCTCGCCGAGGCGCCCCTCGTTGATCAGCTTCACAAGCGCCTCGCTGACAGGGCGGAAGCGGTGCTGGAGCACGATGCCGAGCTTTATCCTTGCGCGCTCCGCCGTCTCGACTAGGGCCTCCGCCCGCTCCTGCGTGATCTCGAGAGGTTTTTCGAGCAGCACATGCTTGCCCGCTCTAGCGGCCCGCCGCACGAGCTCGAGGTGCGTATTGGGTGGCGTCAGCACCATGACCGCGGCTATCGACGGATCACGGAATATCGTTTCGGCGTTATCACAGGTCGCGAAACCATAGGTCTCGGAAAATGTCTTTCGCCTCGCAGGAGTCGGGCTGAAAGCGGCAGCGACCTCAACCCGATCCTTGAGGTCGAGCAGGCTTTTGGCATGCGGCGCCGCCGCCATGCCGAGCCCTATGAGACCAATGCGCAGCTTTGCCATTTCGGTCTGTCCTTCAGCCAAGAATCCGAAGCGTGCACATGATCCCTCCCCACACGCTTTCTTCCGCGCTCTGTTTACGACGAGAGATCGCTTCAGCGCAAGAAATTCGTCATACAACTTGATAAATTTCGTATGTTGACATTATGCCTTACAGGCTCTAGCCATAAAGAGCCTGTTGGAGGAGCGGGTCAAAATGCAGGGGCTGATCAATCCAGATCTTCTGTTTCCGGGGGAGCGCGCGCGCGCCCTTGCCCACAACCTCTGTGCCGAGGTCAACGGCCTGCAGTTCCGCAATAATCTGGAAGGCATGCGCTGCTTCAATGACGACACCCGAGCGTTGCTGCCATCCCTGCGCACTACGATATTGCGCGCCGGGTGGACTGCGCGCTTCTCGCGCGTGTTGTCGTCGTGCAACACCTCCTCGGGGAGGAAGAGGCGTAAGAGCTTGAGCGGGAGTTGCCTGAGGGCTCGCAAAGCAGGCGTACCGCTCTGAGACATCAAATCATGCGAAACGGGAGGAAAGCATGAAAATCTTAGTTAAACTTGCGGCGGGTCTGTTGCTTGCCGCTTCATTCATGGCTAGCGCGGCCAGCGCCCAGACAGTGCTTCGCTCGTCCGACACGCATCCGGACGGCTATCCGACGGTCGAGGGGGTCAAATATTTCGGCGAACTGGTCAAGGAGCGCACCGGCGGCCGCTACGCCGTCGAGGTCTATCATTCCGCGCAGCTCGGCGAGGAAAAGGACACGATCGAGCAGGTGCGCTCCGGCGTGATCGAGCTGAACCGCGTTTCGATGGCGCCCTTCAACGGCACGGTGAAGGAATCGATCGTTCCGGCGCTGCCCTATCTCTTCCGTTCGGAAGAACACATGCACAAGGTCATGGACGGCGCGATCGGCGACCAGATCAAGAAGGCCTTCGAAGGAGCCGGACTGGTGGTACTTGCCTATTACGATGCCGGCTCGCGCTCCTTCTACAACAAGCAGAAGCCGATCACTTCGGTAGCCGATATGAAGGGTCTTAAGTTCCGCGTCATCCAGTCCGACATCTTCGTCGACATGGTAGCAGCGCTCGGGGCAAACGCCACGCCAATGCCCTACGGCGAAGTCTACTCCGCCATCGAAACCGGCGTTATCGACGGCGCGGAGAACAATTTCCCGAGCTATGACACCGCCAAGCATTTTGAGGTGGCGAAGAACTACTCGCTCGACGAGCACACAATTCTTCCAGAGGTGTTCGTGATGAACAAGGCCGCCTTCGACAAGCTGACCCCGGAAGATCAGGAGATCTTCAAACAGGCCGCCAAGGATAGTGTCGCCAAGCAGCGCGAGCTCTGGGCAGCCAAGGTCAGCGAGTCGCGCGCGAAGATCGAGGCGGCCGGCGCGAAGATCACCACCCCCGAAAAGCAGGGTTTCATCGATGCCATGAAGCCGGTCTACGAAAAGCACGTCACCGATCCGGTTCTGAAGAAGATGGTCGAGGACGTGCAGGCGGTTCAGTAACGAATCCGACGGGCAAGCCTACAGCGCCGGGCGTCTCATCAGACGCGCAAAGGTCGCTGTAGTGCTTTGAAATGCTGCATGTTTTATCCTGAAATCGGCTCCGATTAGGGAAACATGCAGCAGCCTGCCCGTCCCTTCGAGGGAATGAAGACTGTGCCTACCACACTGGTGAAAACTGGCCGCGCGCTGTCCTGGCTGAGCACGCTCTCGCTATGGCTCGCGGGTATCGGCCTTGTCGTGATGACGGCTATCGTCGCCTGGCAGGTGTTCTGCCGCTACGTGTTGAACGACTCGCCGAGCTGGACCGAGCCCGGCGCGGTCATGCTGATGAGCTGGTTCATCTTTCTGGGCGCGGCGGTTGGCGTGCGCGAAAACTATCATCTCGGCTTCGACGTGCTGCTCTACGTGGTGCCGAAAGGCGGCAAAAAGTGGCTGCGCATGATCTCGGATCTCGTCGCCCTCGCCTTCGGCGTCGGCATGATCTGGTACGGGGTCGAGCTCGTCCGCCTCACCTGGGACACCATTCTGCCGTCGCTGCAAATCTCCGGCGGCTGGAGCTATGTGCCCCTGGTTGCGGGGGGAGTCCTCATCAGCCTGTTTGCCCTGGAGCGCATCGTCCTGCGCCTTGCCGGCGAGCCGATCGATGATCTTCTCGACGAAATGCCACCGGCGGAAGTTGCCGCCGAACTCGACACCGCGAATGTAAAGGCGTGATCCAGATGGATATGATGATCCTGTTCGGCGTATTCACGGCTCTGATGCTGATCGGGACGCCGATCGCCTTCTGCCTTGGGGTCGCGTCGTTCGCAACCGTGCTTTACATGGGGCTGCCGCCGCTGGTGATCTTCCAGCGGTTGAATTCCGGCATGAGCGTGTTTTCCCTGCTCGCCATCCCCTTCTTTATCTATGCCGGCGACCTGATGGTGCGCGGCGGCATCGCCCAGAAGATCGTCGCCTTCGCTGCCTCGCTGGTCGGGCATATCCGCGGCGGGCTTGGCCAGGTCAATATCGTCACCGCCACTCTGTTCGGGGGGATTTCCGGCTCGGCGGTCGCAGAAGCTGCGGCGGTTGGCGGGCTGATGATCCCGCAGATGAAGGAGCGCGGCTACGGCGCTGACTATGCCGTCAACGTCACCTCCATGGCGGCATTGATTGCACTGATGTTGCCTCCGTCGCACAACATGATCATCTATTCGATCTCGGCGGGCGGAAAGATCTCGATCGCAGACCTTTTCACCGCCGGCATCCTTCCCGGCCTCCTCTATGCGGCTGCCCTGATGGTCACCGCCTATTTCGTGGCGCGCCGGCGCGGCTACCCCACCGAGACTTTTCCCGGGTTTGGCAGGGTCGGCCGCTACCTGCTGGTCTCGATTCCCGGCCTCTTGCTCATCGGCATCATCTTTGGCGGCGTCCGCTCGGGCGTATTCACGGCAACCGAGAGTTCCTGCATCGCCGTTCTCTACGCGCTTGCAGTAACTGTCTTCGTCTATCGACAGATGACCTGGCAGGATTTCGTCCACGCTACCTTCGGCGCCGTGCGCACCACGGCCATGGTCCTGCTCATCATCGGCATGGCGGCCGCCTTCTCCTGGCTGATGGCGTTCCTAAGAGTGCCCGCCGCGCTGATCGACTGGATGAACACGATCTCGGACAATCCGATCATCGTGCTCCTCCTGATCAATGTCCTGATGCTTTTCCTTGGCACCTTTATGGACATGGGGCCGACCATCATCATCTGCACGCCGATCTTCCTGCCGGTGGCGATGGCCTATGGCGTCGATCCGGTTCATTTCGGAGTGATCATGATCCTGAACTTCGGCATCGGCCTTAACACGCCGCCCGTTGGCGCTGTGCAGTTCGTGGCCTGTGCGGTCGGAAGAATCTCCGTCTGGGAGGCGATGCGCAGCATCTGGCCTTTCTACTTAGCGGGGTTGATCGTCCTCGGGCTCGTCACCTATGTTCCGGCCCTTTCGCTCTGGCTGCCGAGCGTGTTCAAAGGGTAATCGCGTCATGGACCACCTGGCCGAACTCAAGATCGAGCGCAAACCGAAGCTTTCCGAGCGCGTCGCGAGCGCGCTCCGGCAGCAGGTGCTGAAAGGCGAAATCCCGCCAGGCCAGAAGCTGCCGACGGAAAGCCGGATGAGCGAGATCTTCGGCGTCAGCCGCACCGTGGTCCGCGAGGCGATTGCGACCCTTGCCGCCGATGGCCTCGTCGAGGCGCGGCAGGGCGCCGGCGTCTTCGTCAAGGACCACCCGACCCTTGCCTTCGGTTCGATCAGCCTCGACGTCGGCAACAAGATCTCCCATGCGCTAAATGTGATCGAAGTGCGCATGGGGCTTGAGATTGAAAGCGCGGGTCTCGCAGCACTCCGGCGCAACGCCGCCCAGGAGGCGCAGATCCAGGAGGCCTTCTTCGAATTCGACCGCCTGCTCGAGCGCGGCGAGGCGACGGGCAAGAGCGACTTCGCCTTCCACCGGGCGATCGCGGCCGCCACCAACAATCCCTATTATGTCGAGGTGCTCGACGCGCTCGGCATGCGGGCCATTCCCTGCGACGTCGCCTCGCCCTGGGGTACCGACAGCGTGCTGTCGCGTGAATATCAGGAAAGCCTGCAGCGCGAGCATCTGGCAATCCTGAAAGCCATTTCCGCCAGTGACCCGGAAGCTGCCCGCGCCGCCATGCGCGCCCATCTGACCGCCAGCCAGGAGCGGTATCGCGTCCGGCTGAGCGGTCAGCAGGCCGAATGGGGCGCCGCCAAACGCCGGGTCTGATTTCCTTTCCCCAACCGAGAGCGAGCCGATGACCGCAAGCCATATCGACTACACCATCCGTTACGCCATCGACCCGGCCACCGCCGCACGCATGGATACCGATGCACTGCGCGCGAACTTTCACATTGGCGATCTCTTCCGCCAGGGCCGTATATCGCTCACCTATACCCACTACGACCGCATGATTGTCGGCGGCGCGATGCCGGTGGACGAGCCTCTGGCGCTAGAGGCCATCCGTCCCACCGGCACGCCCCGCTTTCTCGACCGGCGCGAGCTCATTGCCGTCAACATCGGCGGCACCGGCCGCATCGACGTGAGCGGGCAAAGCTTCCGATTGGAGCCGCGCGACATGGTCTATGCGGGGATGGGCGAAGAGGTGACCTTTTCGTCCGAAGACCCGGCGGCGCCTGCAAAATTCTACCTGCTTAGTGCGCCTGCTCACCAGGCGCTGCCGAGCCGCCATATCCGCATCGGCGATGCCAAGCGGCTCGATCTAGGCAGCGCCGCCACCTCGAACGAGCGCTCGATCTTCCAGTTCATCCACCCGGAAGGCGTGAAGACCTGCCAGCTTGTTGTCGGCATGACGCAGCTCGCTCCAGGGTCGGTCTGGAACACAATGCCCTGCCACGTGCATGACCGGCGCATGGAAGCCTATCTCTATTTCGATCTCGCTGACGGCGCCCGTGTCCTGCATCTGATGGGCGAGCCGGCGGAAACCCGCCATATCGTGATGGCGAAGGAGGAGGCGGTGCTTTCGCCGCCCTGGTCCATTCATTCCGGCTGCGGAACGTCGAGCTACGCCTTCATCTGGGCGATGGCGGGCGACAATGTCGATTACACCGATGTGGAAATGGTGCCAATGGAGGCACTCAGATGAGCGTGCCATCTGCGTTCAGCCTTTCCGGGCGCCGCATCGTCGTCACCGGTGCCAATACCGGCATCGGGCAGGGAATTGCGGTTGCGATCGCCCGCGCCGGCGGCACAGTGATCGGCGTGGGTCGTTCCGCCATGGACGAGACCGCGGGAAAGGTCGCTGAAGCTGGCGGAAGCTTCGTTCCTGCCAATGCCGACCTATCGGACCGGGAAGCGACCCGCTCGCTGATCGACGGATTGTGGAACGAGCATGGTCCGCTGGACGGCCTGGTCAACAACGCCGGGATCATCCGCCGCGCCGACGCGGTGGATCTCTCCGAGGTCGACTGGGACGACGTGATCGACATCAATCTCGGATCGCTGTTTTTCCTGTGCCAGGCCTATGGCCGCCGCCTGCTTGCCGAGGAAAGACGAGGCAAGATCGTCAATATCGCTTCACTGCTTTCCTTCCAGGGCGGCATACGCGTCGCTTCCTATACCGCGTCCAAGCATGGCGCGCTGGGCATCACCAGGATTCTCGCCTGCGAATGGGCTGCCAAGGGCATCAATGTGAATGCGGTCGCGCCCGGCTATATCGTTACCAACAATACCGAGGCGCTCCGCGCCGACGCCAAGCGCAGTGCTGCCATCTTGGAGCGCATTCCGGCCGGGCGTTGGGGCACGCCGGATGACATCGGCGATGCAACGGTGTTCCTGCTCGCCCCGGCCTCGGACTATATGCATGGCGCCGTTATCCCGGTCGACGGCGGTTGGCTCGCGCGATGAGGAGACGATGATGGATACCAAACTTTTCGCCCGCGGCAACGAAGGTGAATGGATCGACCTCGGACAGGGCAACCGACGCCGGGTGATCCTGCACACGGACGAGCTGATGATGGTCGAATTCGCTTTCGAAAAGGGCGGTGTCGGCGCGCCGCACTCGCACCCGCACGTTCAGGCGAGCTATGTCGCGGAAGGCAAGTTCGAAGTCACCGTCGGCGGGCATAGCGCGGTTCTTTCCGTCGGCGACAGCTTCATCGCACCGTCGGGCGTGGTCCATGGCGTCGTAGCGCTGGAGGCAGGCCGCCTCATCGACAGCTTCACGCCGCATCGCGCCGATTTCCTGAAATAGGACACTGAGCCGAAAACGGGATGGAACCGAAAGCGGGACGCTAGACCGCTTTGACGAGCCAATCCGCAAACAGGCGAGCCTTGGATGTCGCCTTAGGATGGATCTTCAGATGGAAGGGCACGGGTGAAGGAATGGTATCGGCGACCAACTGGACAAGTCGCCCTCCTTGCATGAGGCTTTCAACGAGCCCGTCCCAGCCCAGCACTGCCCCGACGTCGTCCTGAGCGGCTTGAAGCGCGATCATGTAGTTGTTGACGTAGAAGTTGCGCCCCTTCGGCAGCGGGCGCCCGAGCGCGAGAAACCAGTCGGCCCAGGTCGTCCAGTTTGTTTCCTCGTTACTCATATGGATCAGGGGCGCCTTGAGCAGATCCTCGACGCGGGTGATGCCATGCTCGGCGGCGAAGGCCGGTGTGCCGAGCGCGACGATGCGATCCTGAAAGAGCGTGCGGTATTCGACGCCATTCTCCTGCGGATCGCCGTAGTGGATACTCAGATCGCAGCGACCGGCCATTGCCGGAACGTCGCTGACGATCTGCGAGACGGTAATGGCGGGATGGATTTTCCAGAAAGCCGAGATCTTCGGCGTGAGCCACAGTGAACTGATCGCCGTGGTCGTCCGGATCGTCACGTCAACTGTTTCCGGGCGATCGCGTATCTGCGTGACGGCCTCTGAAATCGTCTCGAATCCACGCTGGATCGCAATGAACAAAAACGCACCTTTCTCCGTCAGTTCGACACCGCGACTGCGGCGCAGGAATAGGTTGCATCCGAGATCGGTCTCAAGCGCTTTGATCTGGTGACTGACTGCCGCAGGCGTCACGTTCATTTCCTGAGCAGCCTTCTTGAAGCTCGCATTGCGGGCGGCCGCCTCGAAGCAGATGAGAGCGGTCATGGAGGAGAGATCGTAGGGCCTTGGCATAGGGTATCTTTCAAAACCGAATCTGCCGGGACGCCGACCGACAGCGCTTCGTGAGATTAGTTAAACTAATGCATCGTGAAAAAAAGTGCTATTGTCAAAAAGGCTTGCTGGCGTGAAGGTTCCATCACAGTTGAATATGTCGAGCATGGAATCCTCCTATGACAGTCCCCACGCATTCCATATATGATCTGCTTGCGCGCCGCGTTCCCGGCCATTCTCTCGAACAGCCGTTCTACACATCGCCAGCAATCTACGAGCTCGACCTTGAGCATATCTTCTACAAGGAATGGCTCTACGCGGTCCCGGCCTGCCAGCTTGCAAAGACGGGCAGCTACGTCACGATGCGTGTCGGCGCCTATGAGGTGGTCATCGTTCGCGGCCGCGACGGCGAAATCCGCGCCTTTCACAATTCCTGCCGTCACCGCGGCTCGCTGATCTGCAAGGCGCGGCAAGGACAGGTGGCCAAGCTCGTCTGTCCCTATCATCAATGGACTTACGAATTGGACGGAAAGTTGATCTGGGCGAATGACATGGGCCCGGACTTCGACGCGTCGAAACATGGCCTGAAACCGGTAAGCCTGCGCAATCTCGAGGACCTGATCTACATCTGCCTGTCTGAGACGCCGCCGGATTTCGAAACCTTTGCCGAGCTGGCTCGGCCCTATCTCGCGATCCACGACCTGAAAGACGCCAAGGTCGCCTATACCTCGACCATCGTCGAAAAGGGGAACTGGAAGCTCGTCTGGGAAAACAACCGCGAATGTTACCACTGCAGCAGCAACCATCCCGCCCTTTGTCGTTCGTTTCCCCTTGACCCGAATGTCGCGGGTGTGTCTCCTGACGGGTCGATCTCGGACGTCCTCCAGGCGCATTTCGACCGTTGCGAAGCTGCCGGCGCGCCGGCGCAATTTCGCATCGCCGGGGACGGCCAGTATCGCCTGGCGCGCATGCCGCTGCAGGAAAAGGCCATGAGCTACACGCTCGACGGCAAGGCCGCCGTTAACAAGAACCTCGGCCGGGTTGCCCTGCCCGACGCAGGCACGCTCTTAAAGTTCCATTATCCGTCGACCTGGAACCATTTCCTGCCGGATCATTCGCTGACCTTTCGGGTGACGCCGATCAGCCCGATGGAAACCGAAGTCACCACCACCTGGCTCGTGCACAAGGATGCTGTCGAAGGTGTGGATTACGATCTCAAGCGGCTGACTGAGGTCTGGATTGCCACCAATGACGAAGACCGTGAGATCATTGAAACCAACCAGCAAGGGATTCTGTCGCCCGCCTATGTTCCCGGGCCCTATTCGCCTATTCAGGAAAGCGGCGTGGTCCAGTTCGTCGAATGGTACGCCACCTGGCTCGAACGTTCGCTGACGCCGATGCGGCAGGCCGCGGAGTAAGCGAATGAGCGCATTCAAAAATCTTGCCTTCTGGAATGACACGGAAGAGCTTGAATGCGTCACCCGTACGCCGGAAGCGCCGAATGTCGTAACCTTCAGCTTCCAGAGCCCTTCCTGCGCGCTGTTCAACCATGATCCGGGTCAGTTCGTCACACTGCGACTGCCCGTTCCCGGCGGGCCGCTCTATCGCACCTATACGATCTCCTCCGCCCCCTCGCGTCCGACGGCGCTGACGATCACTGTCAAGGCGCAGGAAGGGTCTGTCGGCACGCGCTGGATGCTCGACAATCTGCACAAGGGCATGCGCCTCAAGGCGATAGGGCCGGCGGGGAAGTTCTCGATCGTCCATCATCCTGCCGCGAAATACCTCTTCATCTCTGCCGGCTCCGGCATCACGCCGATGGTGGCGATGACCACCTGGCTTTACGATTCCGGGCGCGAACCGGATATTGTTTTCATCAACTGCGCGCGCCGCCCCTCCGAGATCATCCTGCGCGACAGGATGGAACTTATGGCGTCGCGCATAGTCGGCATCGACCTGAAATGGGTTGTCGAAGAGCCCGATCCCTTCCGGCCCTGGACCGGCTATCGGGGAATGTTCAACCAGATCATGCTGGGTCTGATGGCGCAGGATTATCTCGAACGCGAGGTGTTTTGCTGCGGCCCTGAACCCTTCATGCGGGCGGTGCGCGAGGCGCTTGCCGGTCTCGGTTTCGACATGAACCGATACCATCAGGAGAGCTTCACGGCAGAGCCCGAGCATGCCGAGGACGTTCCCGAAGATTTGGTTCCCGATGCGCAGAACCAAGCCGAGATCGAGTTCGCCCTTTCCGGCGTTACCACCAAATGCAACGAGACGGACACAATCCTGGCGTCCGCCAAGGCCGCGGGACTGGTGATCCCCTCGGGTTGTTCAATGGGGATCTGCGGCACCTGCAAGGTCCGCAAGACCGAAGGCCAGGTCCATATGGTGCACAATGGCGGCATCACCGACGAGGATGTCGAGGACGGCTATATCCTCGCCTGCTGCTCGAAGCCCTTGGGCCGCGTAAGCGTCGAGATATAGTGCGTACGATCCGCCGCCTCCCGGATCAAGTCCGTGCGGAGCGGCGAGCTCGGCGTATCATCCGGTTGAAAAAACGGAAAATCACCGAAGGAATTCACGGATCGAAGCCAGGACTGCGGCTTCGATCTCGATGTTCTCCCGTTCCTCCGGGGGATTCCGCCGTTGTGCGCCGCCGGGAAGATGCACCCCGAACTCCGTCAGCCGGCGAAGATGATCCCCCGTATGCTCAGCAAAATCAGGATCCGTCGCCATCGGCGAAATCGCAATGACAGTCAGCCCCGTATTGGGGCACCGGTCGCCGGAGCGAAAGCTTCCCGCCTCGAGCGACCACGCAGCCCCGGAAAGACCCGCCGACAGGATTTCGACCATGAGGCCGATATTCGCCCCCTTATAACCGCCGAACGGCAGCAATGCGCCGAGCATCGCTTTTGTCGGATCGATCGTTGGCGCACCGTCATTATCGATGGCCCATCCCTCAGGAATGGAGGCTTTTTCCGCCGCCGCCCGCACGATGTTGACGAAGGCCGTCGCGCTGGCGGCCTGATCGATGACGAGAGGCGCCTGCGGCGCCGGCAAGGGCGCCCCGAACGCAAGCGGATTCGTACCAAACACGGGTTTTCCGCCCCCGGCGGCCGCCATCATCGCGTGAGCGTTCGCGAAGGCGATCGACAGCAGGCCGTACCCTGCAAGACGTCGTACATAATAGCCGAGCTCACCGGCGGTATAGCTATTCCTCTGCGTGAAGATGGCGATGCCGAAAGTCTGCGCCCGCTTGACCAGGTCCTCGAAGACAAGATCGAAACCGAGCTGCGCTATGCCGCCCCTCGCATCGGCATGAATGAACGCCGGCAGCGGATGATCGATGTGTGGTTTCGCGCTTCCGTCGATGCGGCCATCGCGTAGGCTTTGGAGATAGTCGAGGAAATGGGGAAATCCCACCTCCGGGCGGCCATGCCAGGCGGCAGACAGGGTCGCATCAACAAGCGACTTTGCCATCGCGGCGGTTCCTCCGCACGCCAGACAGGCGTCAGTGGCAATGCGCCGGATTTCGGCGACGGATAATGTTTCAGGTTCGTCTGCCATCACAGCTCCAATGCGGCCTTCCTGCCCTCATAGAACGCATAGGGAGCCTGCCGCGGAGCTGCGCAATCGCCGATCTGCACGACCCGTCGACCGGCTGCCAGCAATGCTTCCGCCAGCCAGTTTGCCGGCATGTTTGTCGTCGCGAGCACAAGACAGTCGCCCTCTACGAAAATCTGATCTCCCGTGTTGTGGTCGACCAGCGTGGCGCCGTTGCCGTGCCATTCGAGTATGCTCACCTCGAGCTGCCAGTTGACGCCAAGCCTCCTCAGGATACGCCGAAGGGGTACATCCGCGGTCGTGCGCTGGAGTTCCTTTCCGATCAGAGGATCCGGAGACAGGATCGTAACCGTATGGCCGTCTTCGGCGAGTTTCCAGGCCGTACCGCAGCCTCGCCAGCCGCCGCCTTCGTCCAGGAGGAGGACGCGCTTGCCGGGTCTCGCCTGGCGCGCCATGACGGCCTCGACGCTGAAGACATTGCCCTTTTCGATTCCAGGCAGCGTCTCGACTGCCGGCAGTGCCTTTTGAAATCCTGTTTCAGGAGAGTCTGAGCCGGTTGCGGCGATCACGACGTCGGCGCCGTAGTCCCCGATCTCTGACGCCTCCACATAGCAGTTGAGGCGTACATCGACCTTGAGCTTCGCCAGTTGCCGCTCATACCATTCGAGGAGATCGAGGATCTGCGCCCGGCGCGGCTGCATTCCGGCCAGCAGAAAGTTGCCGCCCAGACGGCTGGAGGCCTCCACGAGGACAACCTCGTGACCTCGTTCGGCCGCGACCCGCGCCGCCTCCAAACCTGCCGGCCCTCCACCGACGACCAGAACGTTCTTGGGCTCTACCGCGGGCGTGAAGCGATCGCCGCCCCATTCGAATTCCCGTCCGGCAGACGGGTTGATAAGACAGCTTATCCAGTAGTCACGCGACCGCCGACCCCAGCACATCTGGTTGCAGGAAATGCAGCCCCTGATGTCGTCCGGGCGATTTTCGCTTGCCTTTCGAGCGAGATGCGGATCAGCGATCTGGCCGCGCACGATGGACACCAGGTCCGCCGCACCTTCGCCGAGCACCGTCTCTGCATTGGCCGGCGTCCTGATATGGCTTTCGGTAATGACCAGCGCCTTCTTCACGGTTCGCTTGAGCGCCGCCGAGAGGTCCGCCCCGAGTTTTTCCGGATAGAGGAAGGTGGGCATCAGCTTATGGAAGTCCAGATAGCCGCCGGACCCGCAAGTGACGTAGTCGATCAATCCCAGTTCGTCATGCATGCCGACGATCTCGGCAAGCTCGCTTCTGGAGAGCGCGACGCTGTAATCCGGCTCGTCGCTCACCGCGAGGCCGACGATGAAATCGGGACCGCATATTGCCCGGATCCGGGTGAGGATCTCTCGTGACATCCGCGTGCGGTTTTCCAGGGAGCCGCCCCAATCATCATCCCGGCGGTTCGACCATGGCGTCCAGAATTGATCGACCATGCCGAGATAGGCGGCCCAGACTTCGACGCCATCGAAACCCGCCTCTTGGCACCGGCGTGCCGCCTGGACGAAGCCGTCGATCGTTTCCCAGATCTCCGCCTCGCTCATCGGATGCGAGCCATCGCTGTCATGATAGCTTGGAAGACCTGACGGCGACCAATGCGGGTGAAAGGAATTGTCCGAATCGCCGTGAGCGCCGACATGATAGAGCTGCTGGATGGCGACAGCGCCATTGTCCTTGATGGCGGCGGCAACCTTTCTGAAATGCGGGACCACACTGTCATCTGAGGGGCGAAAGTTCCCTCGAGTAAGCACTGCTGCCGGATGGACCGGCATGGGTTCCACAACGATCATGGCTGCCCCGCCGATCGCCCGCTCGGCGTAGTACGCCGCATGCCGCTCGGTCGGAAGGCCGCCTTCGGCCATGTTCGCCGTATGGGCTCCGAACACGATTCGGTTTCTTAAGGTGCGCCCACGCAAGTCAACGGGTGAGAGCAGGTGTGGGAACAGCTTGGACATCAGGATTCTCCGGCAATGCGACTAGGAGGCACGCGCTGGTCTTCGCGCCAGGTCTTGTGAGCCGGCCTACAATGCCCTCGCCAGGGAGGCGTCGTGCTGGGACACGGCGCCATGGGAGTTGACCATCGCACCGGCAAGCTGACGCAGGTTGACCACCCCGATGAGCTTTCCGCCCCGACCGACGACGGCGACATCGCCATCGGGGCCCTTGGCAATCACGCGCATGGCATCCTCGATGGTGGTTCCGGCCGGGATTGTCGTGCCGTTCGGTGAAAAGTCCGCCCGCGGGGGCACCATGACAGCCTCGACCTGGACGACGCGCCCGCGGTTGACCTCCTTGACGAAGTTCGCGACGTAATCATCGGCGGGCCGCAGGACGATGTCCTGGCTGGTGCCCTGCTGGATGACTTCTCCATCGCGCAGGATGGCGATCTGGTCGCCCAGACGCAGTGCCTCGTCGAGATCGTGAGTGATGAAGACGATGGTCTTCCTGATCTCCTTCTGCAGGTCGAGAAGGACCGTCTGCATATCCGTGCGGATCAGTGGATCGAGAGCCGAATAGGCCTCGTCCATCAGCAGTACCGGCGCATCATTGGCAAGCGCGCGGGCCAGACCGACGCGCTGCTGCATGCCGCCCGAAAGCTGGTTGGGGTACTTGCTCTCGAAGCCTTTCAGTCCGACCCGCTCGATCCAGCACATCGCGACATCGACGGCCTTCGCGCGCTCGATACCCTGGACCTCGAGACCGTAGAGCGTGTTGTCGAGGACGTTGCGATGGGGGAGAAGCGCGAACTTCTGGAACACCATCGCGGTCTGGTGCCTGCGAAACTCCCGTAATTCGAGCTCGTTCATTTTCACGACATCGACCCCATTCACCAGCACTTCGCCAGCGGTCGGATCGATCAGGCGGTTGATGTGGCGGATAAGCGTCGACTTTCCCGAACCGGACAGGCCCATGATGACTTGAATACAGCCTGAGGGCATCTCGATGTTGATGTCCTTGAGGCCCAGGACATGGCCGAACGTCTCGTTCAACTCGGCTTTCGAGAGGCCGTTTCTGACAGCCTCGACATGCGCTGCAGCGTTCGATCCGAAAATTTTGTAAAGGTTGCGGATCTTGATGCCGTCGAAGTGCTGATCAGCCATGGACGACCTCCCGGTGCTTCTGGAGTCTCTGCCCGTACGCCTGGCTGACCCGATCGAAGATGATGGCGATACCGACGATGGCAAGGCCGTTGAAAATGCCCAGTGTGAAATATTGATTGGCGATGGCCTTCAGGACCGGTTGGCCGAGCCCCTGCACGCCGATCATCGAGGCGATGACGACCATGGCCAACGCCATCATGATGGTCTGGTTGATGCCGGCCATGATCGTCGGTAGCGCCAGCGGCAACTGCACGTTCTTGAGCTTCTGCCAGCTCGACGAGCCGAAGGCGTCGGCTGCCTCGAGAACGTCCTTGTCGACCAGGCGGATGCCCAGATCGGTGAGCCGGATCATCGGCGGGATGGCGTAGATGACCACTGCGATCAGCCCCGGAACCTTGCCGATGCCAAGTAGCATCACGACCGGGATCAGATACACGAAGCTCGGCATGGTCTGCATCACGTCGAGCACCGGGTTCACCAGCCACTGCAGTCGGTCGGAACGGGACATCAGGATGCCCGTCGGAATACCGATCGCGATAGACAGAATGGTGCAGACGAAGATCATCGAGATCGTCCGCATCGTGTCGTCCCACATGTCGAAGTAGCCGATGGCCAGCAGAGTGACCAGACAGCCCAGCACGATCTTCCAGCTTCTGCTTGCCCCCCAGGCGATCACCAGAATGATCAGGGTGATGATCGGCCAGGGCGTCTGCGTCATGAAGCGTTCGGCAGCGATCAGAAAGTGCTGCAAGGGCGAGAAGAAGCCCTCGATCGCATCGCCGTATGCGCGCGTGAATGTACGGAATCCCTCGTCGATCGCCTTCTTCAGGGTGCGCAGGGAGTCGTCGTTCATGCTCGGGAATTCATAAAACCATTCCATTCGGTTCCCCTTTTTGAAGAAGCCGGCACACGTCTTTTTCTGTTTTTTCGGCTGGATGAGTGCGGCGCGTCATTGCGCGCCGCACCTTGACGCCTATCAGAGCGCCGCCTTGATCTTCTCGGCCGCCTCCGGTGAGACCCACTTGGACCAGACGTCCTCGTTCTCCTCGAGGAAGTGCTTGGCGCCTTCTTCGCCGCTCGCCTGGTTGTCCGTCATCCAGGCCATCAGCTTGCTGACCGTGTCGTTGCTCCAGGAGCGCTTCTTCAGGTAGTCCATGACCTCGGGACCGACCTGCTCGGAGAAGGGCTTGGCCACCAGCGTCACGATTGTGTCGACCGGCCACGCACTCGGCTTGGGATCGGGGCAGTCGGCAACGGTAACGCATCGCTTCCATTCGGCAGGATCGTTCGGCACGCCTGGGTCGAGCTTGACCATTTCATACTTTCCGAGGAGCGCAGTCGGCGCCCAGTAGTAACCAAGCCATCCTTCCTTGCGTTCGTAGGCCTTCGCGATGGAACCGTCGAGGCCAGCCGCCGAACCGGTGTCGAGCAGCGTGAAACCTGCCTTCTGAGCGTCGAACGCCTTGTAGAGTTGCGAGGTGACGACCGTGCCGCCCCAGCCCTGCGGGCCATTGAAAACAGCACCCTTCTTGGCGTCCTCCTGATCGGGGAAGAGCTCGGGATGCTTCAGGGCGTCGCCAATCGTCTTGATGTCCGGGTGCGCGTCAGCAACGTACTTCGGAATCCACCAGCCCTGCACGCCGCCATCCGGCAAGGGAGAGCCGACCTTAATAATACGGCCTTCGTCCGTACCCTTCTTGACGACGTCGGGCAGGAGGTCGATCCACGCTTCCGGCGCAATGTCGGGCTGACCCTTTTCCGCCATGGAGGTGATCGTCGGCACGGTGTCGCCGATCGTGATTTCGGCGCTGCAACCATAACCTTCGTTGAGGATGAACTTATCCAGGTTCGAGAGCACCTCGGCACTCTGCCAGTTCATGCTGGCGATGGTGACGTTCCCGCACTCAGCGGCATTGGACAGCGACGCTCCTCCGAGCAGCCCGAACACCAGGCATGTAGACGCAAGCAGCTTCTTCATTACAACGTTCCCTTTTCTTAGCGGCGCTTTATTGAAGAGCGGGGCGCGCCGCGTTTACCCGCTTCGATAAGCTCAGGAACCCTGTCCCATACTCACCGATTTCTTGAGCGCGGCGACGAGCCCGGCCGTGACCGCGGTCTCGAAACCGGCAGCGCGCATTGCCTCGATGGCGGCCGCGGTGGTGCCGCGATAGCTGACAAATGCTTCGACCGTATCGGTGGGACATTCGTCGCGACGTTCAAGCAGGCGGCCCGCGCCGATGAGGACCGCGGTCACCGCGCGCTGAGCGATCTCCGGACTAAGTCCGCGCGCCACGGCATCGTTCATCATTGCGGTAGCCAACAATGCGGGAAATGCCGGGCCAGACCCGGAAAGGCCCGTCAGGTAATCGATGTCGCTTTCGCTTGCGACCTCGTCCTGCGTGCCGCAGGCATCGAAGATTGCGCGGACGATGGCGCGGTCCTCATCGGTCACATCTGCCGAGCCGATCCAGGGCGTATAGGACTTGCCGACCTCAGCGGCCGCGTTGGGCAAGCTGCGGATGACCCTCTTCGTATTGTGGTGTTCAGCCAACCGGCCCAAACGGACGCCGGCCACGACGGATATCACGAGCTTTCCGTCGGCATCGATCACGAGCGGCGGCCAATCAGCAGGCCGGACCGACACAATCATCACGTCCGAACGGTCGGCTAGCTGTTGGTTATCGGTGGTCCAGAAGGAACCGTTTAAGCGGTTGGGCTGCTCCGTACGATAAGAGAGGGAAAGAGCATGCGGCTGCACCAAACCGGCATTGAGGAGTGAAGCGGCAATTGATCCGCCGAGCCAGCCGCCTCCACCAACGATGCCGATCCTCAATGAGCCGCTCATCGTCGGTTAGCCTTTCGCCTCGGGTTTGTAGCCGTGCCGCGAAAAAAAGCGATCAAGCTCCCTTTGCACAGGCACTTGGCCCGTATAGATCGCGATGTACTCGGGGATCCGCTTCATGCGGGTTGCGATATCCTCCTGAGTCTGCATCGAGATGTAGCCGATCTGAACGAGGTAGGTCGTGCGGGCGCGGACATCGGCAGTGATCTCCGAATGACCGAAACGGATGAACATACGTTTGAGGGCTTCCAATCGGACCTGATCGGCGCGCTGAACTTCCGCCAAGATGTCTTCGGACTGGAGTGCCCAGCTGCGCACGGCAAATTCAAACTTCGAGTCGAATAGGTCCTTGTTCAGCCAGCAATCGAATACGTTGAGCATCGCTTCAGCCAGGGATTCCGCGTACGCCTCGGACTGCTTCACGATGTTGCCGGTATTCTTTTCCCGCCACCGACCGATGAGCGCTGCCAACAGTTCTTCCCGGTCCTTGAAGAACCAATAGAAGCTCGTTCGCGACAGATTGAGCCTCTTTGCCAATGGCAGAATCTTTACCGAGTCCACCCCGCCTTCCAGCAGGGACTCGTAGGCCGCCTCCAGCCATCCCTCCTGCGATCCGCGCCAGCCGCTATCGTTTGCAACGTGCTCCATAAAGACCTCCTAACAAATTGTGAAAGGACATACAAGAAAAATGTACACATATGTCTACGTGCATGACTTTGATGTTTTCTTTCTTGACACTTATGTACATTTTTGCGTAGCGTTCGAGCTGACGTTTCTAGACCGGAGCCCGACATATGTCGAACGACCCCCTCCTCCAGCCCTATCAGCTCAAGCACTTGACGCTGCGCAATCGCATCATCGTGACGGCGCACGAACCGGCCTATCCTGAGGACGGCATGCCGAAGGAGCGCTACCGCGGCTATACGGTGGAAAGGGCAAAGGGCGGTGTAGCTCTGACGATGACCGCGGGCTCTGCCGCTGTTTCGAAGGACAGCCCGCCCGTGTTCAACAACCTGCTCGCCTACAAGGATGAGATCGTGCCGTGGATCAGGCAGATGACCGACGCTGTGCACGAGGAGGGTGCGGCGATCATGATCCAGCTTACCCATCTCGGTCGGCGCACGCGGTGGGACAAGGGTGACTGGCTCCCGGTTGTCGCTCCCTCCCATCACCGCGAAGCGTCGCACCGCGCCTTCCCCAAGAAGATCGAAGACTGGGACATCGAGAGGATCATCAAGGATTTCGCCGATGCGGCCGAGCGCATGAAGGCGGGCGGCATGGATGGCGTTGAACTGGAGGCCTACGGTCACCTGCTCGATCAGTTCACCTCGCCCCTCACGAACGAGCTTGATGGACCTTACGGGGGCTCGCTCGACAACCGCATGCGTTTCTGTTTCGATGTCCTGAAGGCGATCCGGACGCGTGTCGGAGATAAATTCATCCTCGGCGTGCGCTACACGGCCGACGAATGTCTTCCCGGCGGGACCGGCAAGGCGGAAGGCTTAGAAATCTCGAAGCGCCTCAAGGAAAGCGGGCTTATCGATTACCTGAACGTTATCCGCGGGCATATCGATACGGACGCCGGTCTCACCGACGTGATCCCGATCCAGGGCATGGCAAACTCCCCTCACCTCGATTTCGCCGGCGAGATCCGCGCTGCCACCAATTTCCCGACCTTTCATGCTGCGAAGATTCCGGATGTCGCCACCGCGCGCCATGCGATCGCGTCCGGCAAGGTCGACATGGTGGGGATGACCCGCGCCCATATGACCGATCCGCATATCGTCCGGAAGATCATCGAGAAGCGCGAGGACGACATTCGGCCCTGCGTCGGCGCGAACTACTGTCTCGACCGCATCTACCAGGGCGGCGCCGCCTACTGCATCCACAATGCCGCGACCGGACGCGAGCTGACGATGCCGCACACCATCGCGAAGGCGGACCGTCGCAAGAAGATCGTCATCGTCGGCGCCGGGCCCGCCGGTCTCGAGGCGGCGCGTGTGGCCGGCGAGCGCGGTCACGAGGTCGTGGTCTTCGAAGCGGCTAACGATCCGGGAGGGCAGATCCGGCTCACCGCTCAAAGCGAGCGCCGCCGGGAGATGATCAGCATCATCGACTGGCGCATGAGCCAGTGCGAGAAGCTAGGCGTCGCCTTCCATTTCAACACTTGGGCGGAGGCTGAGACCGTAGAGGCCGAAAGGCCGGACGTCGTCATCATCGCGACAGGCGGACTTCCGCACACGGACGTCCTCTCAAAGGGAAACGAACTCGTCGTCTCCGCCTGGGACATCATTTCGGGCGACGTCAAGCCGGGAACCAACGTCCTCGTCTTCGACGACGCCGGCGACCATGCCGGCCTGCAGGCCGCGGAATTCCTCGCCAATGCCGGCGCCAAGGTCGAGATTATGACCCCCGACCGCTCCTTCGCGCCGGAAGTCATGGCCATGAACCTCGTGCCCTATATGCGCTCCTTGCAAAAACGGGACGTTACCTTCACCGTCACCTATAGGCTGGATGCGGTTGAACGCGAAGGCAACCAGCTGATCGCCCATGTCGGCAGTGACTATGGCGGCGTTGCCAAGCAGCGCATGGTGGATCAGGTGGTGATCAACCACGGCACCATTCCGCTTGATGACCTGTACTTCGAGCTGAAGCCCGCCTCAAGCAATCTCGGAGAGATGTCGCACGATCAGCTGATCGCCGGGGAGCAGCAGTCTGTCGCGCGTAACCCGCAAGGCAAATTCCAGCTCTTCCGCATCGGCGATGCGGTCGCGGCGCGCAACACGCACGCAGCGATCTACGACGCCCTTCGGCTTCTCAAGGATATCTGACACCAGGCGGGAGGCCTCGGCCCCCGCCGTGCGTCCGAGGACCCATCCATGACACGTCGAAGTGAAGCCCTTCAGTTGTTCGTCAATGCCGCTTTCGTGGCCCTTGACCAATTCGCACAGGCTCCGCAATCGCGCCGCTCGATTCGGCAGATCTTTTCTGCGCTTGAGGTTCCGGGCGCGCAAAGGTCTGGCCCCGGAAGCCGGCTGCCCGTCTGTTCCCACCTCGACACGGTGCTGGCGATCGATACGGAACACGATTCGCTCCAAAGTCTGGTCGATCGCTTCAAGGCGATCGAGCCGCTGCTCGAATGGCGCCGGCGCTCGAATTATGACGGTTCGGCGAGTGATAATTTCCACGACGGCCATGCGAATGCGATGATCATCGGACCTCGTGGCCTCGAAGAGCGCACGGATGTGTGGATCGGCATAACGCTGATGGCACCTCACGTCCGCTACCCAGACCACAATCATCCACCAGAGGAAGTCTACCTCGTCCTTTCGGATGGAGCGTTTCGTCAGGGCGACGGGCCATGGTTCAGGCCGGGTTTTGGCGGCTCATTTTACAACGAGCCCGGTATCAAACATGCGATGCGCTCCTTCGAGAAGCCATTCCTGGCTTTCTGGGCGCTGCTTGCAGACCGCCCGGCGTGAGAGTCCTCGGGCCAATCAAGAAATAGATGGGAGCAGCCATGAAAATCCTAGTAACGGTGAAGCGGGTCGTCGACTTTAACGTCAAGATCCGGGTGAAGGCGGATGGCACCGGCGTCGAGCTTGCCAATGTCAAGATGTCGATGAACCCGTTCGACGAGATCTCGGTCGAAGAGGCACTGCGCTTGAAGGAAGCCGGCAAGGCGAGCGAAGTGGTGGTGGTGTCGGTCGGCCCGGCCAAGGCCGAGGAGACGCTCAGGACCGCGCTCGCCATGGGGGCCGACCGGGCGATCCTGGTCGAAACCGAAGACCAGGTCGAGCCGCTCGCCGTTGCCAAGATCGTCAAGGGCGTGGCCGAGGCCGAAGCGCCGGGGCTGATCATCGTCGGCAAGCAGGCGATCGACGACGATAGCAATCAGACCGGCCAGATGCTGCCGGCGCTCTTGGGCTGGGCCCAGGGCACCTTTGCCTCCAAGGTCGAGATCGGTGACGGCAAGGTCAATGTCACCCGCGAGGTCGACGGCGGCCTGCAGACGGTCGAACTAAAGCTGCCGGCGGTGGTCACCACCGATCTGCGTCTGAACGAGCCGCGTTATGCCTCGCTGCCGAACATCATGAAGGCGAAGAAGAAGCCGCTCGACAAGAAGACCCCGGCCGATTTCGGCGTCGACACGAGCCCGCGGCTGAAGGTGTTGAAGACCGAAGAGCCGTCGGGCCGCAAGGCCGGCATCAAGGTCAAGTCGGCCGCCGAGCTCGTCGAGAAGCTCAAGAGCGAAGCCGGCGTTCTGTAAAGGTTAGGAAAGGGAGATCTCATAATGGCCATTCTGCTTCTGGCTGACCACGACAATACCAACCTTTCCGACCAGACGGCCAAAGCGCTGACGGCGGCTACCAAGATCGGCGGTGACGTCCACATTCTCGTCGCCGGTTCGGGCGCCAAGGCCGTCGCCGAACAGGCGGCGAAGCTTGCCGGTGTCGCCAAGGTGCTCGTCGCCGACGACGCCTCGCTCGCCCACAATCTCGCCGAGCCGCTGGCCGCCACGATCGTCTCGCTTGCCGGCGGCTACGACACGCTCATCGCCGCCGCCACCTCGGTCGGCAAGAACGTCATGCCGCGGGTTGCCGCCCTGCTCGACGTCGCCCAGGTCTCGGAAATCATCGAGGTGGTTGCGGCCGACACCTATCGGCGGCCGATCTATGCCGGCAACGCCATCCAGACGGTGCAGACGAGCGAAGCCAAGCGGGTGATCACCGTGCGCACCGCCGCCTTTGCCGCGGCTCAGGATGGCGGCTCGGCCGCGATCGAGACGGTCTCGGCCGCCGCCAATCCCGGCGTTTCGAGCCATGTTGCCGATGCGCTGTCGTCGTCCGACCGGCCGGAACTGACCTCGGCGAGGATCATCATCTCTGGCGGCCGGGCGCTCGGCTCGTCGGAAAAGTTCAAGGAAGTGATCCTGCCGGTCGCCGACAAGCTCGGTGCCGCCGTCGGTGCCTCGCGTGCCGCCGTCGATGCCGGTTACGCCCCGAACGATTGGCAGGTCGGCCAGACCGGCAAGGTGGTCGCCCCCGACCTCTACATCGCCTGCGGCATCTCCGGCGCCATCCAGCACCTGGCCGGCATGAAGGATTCCAAGGTGATCGTCGCCATCAACAAGGACGAGGAGGCGCCGATCTTCCAGGTCGCCGACTACGGCCTCGTCGCCGACCTCTTCGACGTCCTGCCGGAACTTGAAAGACAAATTTGACACCGCGATAACCGAGGCGACGCAACTCCCGGGCCAGGCCGTCTAGCTGGACTAACGTCCTGAACAGCGGGCGCCCGGGTCCAGAAAACGCCAAGAAAGCAGCCGTCGATGGAGGTATCCTGTCAGGGCCCGTCCGCAATCCACCGCAGCAAATTCATCTTGGAGGAGCGGCTTCTCGGGATGCTTCTCGAATGCGCGCAGCAGAGTCTCTGATTTCCGCGGGCGTCTGGCCGTAGGTACGTCTAAACTCCAGAAGAGCTGTGCTCGGATCTGCAGATTTACTTTTGAAAGCAGAAGAGTTTGCGCCGGCTTGCCATGATGCCTGGCTCTGCTAGGCTGCGTCCATTGCTTCCAACACGAAAGAAATAACGTGGCGCATCCTTCGGAAGCTAGGGGAAAGCGTTTCCAGCTCATCCTGATCAAGCCATCTCACTATGATGACGATGGCTACGTGATCCGCTGGTGGCGCGCGATGATCCCGTCGAACTCGCTCGCGGCGCTTTATGGCATCGCCGCGGACTGCGCCGAGCGCAAAGTGCTTGGTCCAGACGTTTCCATCGATATCACAGTGCTCGACGAGACGAATACGCGGATCGATTTCCCTGCCCTTATGCGTGTGTTTAGCCGACATGGTGATTTCGGCATGGTGGCGCTTGTCGGGGTGCAATCCAACCAGTATCCGCGCGCACTCGATATTGCACGGCCGTTCCGCGAGGCTGGTATACCCGTTGCCATCGGCGGCTTTCATGTGTCGGGCTGTCTTGCCATGCTCGATGGCAAGGCAGTGGAACTCGACGCCTGCCGGGAGATGGGCATTTCCATGTTTGCCGGTGAGGCAGAGGGCCGTCTTGAAACGGTGCTGCGCGATGCGGCAACCGGCAAGCTGGAGCCGATTTATAACTTTATGAGCGACTTGCCGGGTCTTGGCGGCACGCCGGTGCCGTTCCTGCCGAAGGAAAATGTCGCTCATACGCTCGGCCTCAGCACGAGCTTTGATGCCGGGCGCGGCTGTCCCTATCAGTGTTCGTTCTGCACGATCATCAACGTGCAGGGGCGCAGGTCGCGGTTCCGCTCGGCCGACGACATCGAGAAACTCGTGCGGATGAACTGGGCGCAGGGCGTCCACAAATTCTTCATCACCGACGATAATTTTGCCCGCAACAAGGATTGGGAGGCCACCTTCGACCGGCTGATCGAACTGCGGGAGAAGGACGGTATTCCGCTCGGCCTGATGATCCAGGTCGATGTGCTCTGCCATAAGATCCCGAATTTCATCGAGAAGGCAAAGCGGGCCGGCGTTACCCGTGTTTTCATCGGCCTCGAGAACATCAATCCGGACAACCTGACCGCTGCAAAGAAGAACCAGAACAAGATCACCGAATACCGCAAGATGCTGCTCGCCTGGAAGGCGCAGGGCATCATGACGCTCGCGGGCTATATCCTCGGCTTTCCGGCGGATACGCCCGAGACCATCCGGCGCGACATCGCCATCATCCAACACGAACTGCCGGTCGATATCATCGAATTCTTCATTCTCACGCCGCTGCCGGGCTCGGAGGATCACCAGAAGCTCTGGAAGAACGGTGCCGAGATGGAGGCCGATCTCAACGTCTATGATGTCGAGCATGTGTGCGCGGCGCATCCGAGGATGAGCCGGGAGGCGTGGGAAGACATCTACCGCGAGGCATGGCGGCTCTATTACACGCCGGAGCACATGAAGACTCTGCTACGCCGCGCGGCCGCGACGGGCGTGCCGCTTCCAAGTCTTGTCAAGCTGCTCGTTTCCTTTGCGACGATGGTACCGCTTGAAAACGTCCATCCGCTGCAGAGCGGCCTTCTGCGCCTGAAGCGGCCGTCGGAGCGGCGGCCGGGCATGAAGCGGGTCCATCCGCTGATCTTCTGGCCGCAGTTTCTATGGGAAACGGTGCGCAAGCATGTGGCGCTCGCGGGTACGATCATCCGGTTGACTGCCGCCGCCTACAGGATCTTCCGCGATCCGGCTTCGAGGGTCTACATGGATCAGGCGTTGACGCCGGTCGGAGCCGACGAAGAGGAGGCGCTTGAACTGTTCACCAAGACTGCCGGCGGCACGGCAGCGGTGGCGCATGTGAAGAAGGTCAACGCGCTCACCCATGCCACTTCGGCGTCATCAGAGCTCCGCGGTTGACTGGCTGAGGAGGGAGTCGAAGCGCGACCCCGTGTTCCGCGGAAACACAAGGCGTCCAGCGACGAACACGCTTTACGCCAGCGTGTAGGCAGTCTTGACGGTTGTGTAGAATTCGGCGGCGTATTTGCCCTGTTCGCGCGAGCCGTAGGACGAGCCCTTGCGGCCGCCGAACGGCACGTGGAAATCGACGCCGGCGGTCGGCAGGTTGACCATCACCATGCCGGCCTCGGCATTGCGCTTGAAATGCGTCGCATGCTTGAGGCTGGTGGTGGCGATGCCGGAGGACAGCCCGAACGGCGTGTCGTTGGCAACGGCAAGCGCCTCGTCGTAGTCCTTCACCCGGATCACCGCCGCCACCGGGCCAAAGATTTCCTCGCGGGATATGCGCATCTGATTGGTCGCCTCGGTGAACAGCGCCGGCTGCAGATAGAAGCCGGGCGTGTCGCGGGCAATCAGTTCGCCGCCGAAGGCGAGCCTGGCGCCTTCCTGCTGGCCGATGGCGATATAGTCGGTGTCCTGGTTCAACTGGCCCTGATCGACGACCGGACCGATATGGGTGCCGGCCTTCAAGGCGTCGTCGACGACAAGACCGTGCATCCGCTCGGCCATCGCCGCGACGAACTTATCGTGGATGCCTTCGGTGACGATCAGCCGCGACGAGGCGGTGCAGCGCTGGCCGGTCGAGAAGAAGGCGGAATTGACCGCCGCCTCGACGGCGACCGCAAGGTCGGCGTCATCGAGCACGACGAACGGGTTCTTGCCGCCCATCTCCAGCTGGAATTTGCGGTTGTGCTCGACCGAGGCGGCGGCGACACGTTTGCCGGTGCCGACCGAGCCGGTGAAGGTGATCGCCTGCAGGTCGGGGCTGTCGAGCATCGCCTGGCCGACGACCGAGCCCTTGCCCATGACGAGGTTCAACACCCCCTTGGGCAGACCGGCGCGGTGGAGAATATCGACGATCGCCCACGAGCAGCCGGGCACCAGTTCGGCCGGCTTGAAGACGACGGTGTTGCCGTAGCAAAGCGCCGGGGCAATCTTCCAGGCGGGAATGGCGATCGGAAAGTTCCACGGGGTGATGATGCCGACGACGCCGACTGGCTCGCGGGTGATCTCGACACCGATATTGGGCCGCACCGACGGGATGACCTCGCCGGCCAGCCGCAGAGCTTCGCCGGCGAAGAAGTCGAAGATCTGGCCGGCCCGCACCGTCTCGCCGATGCCCTCGGCCAGCGTCTTGCCCTCCTCGCGCGACAACAGCCGCCCGAGTTCGTCCTTGCGCGCCAGGATCTCGTCGGCGGTCTTCTTTAAGATCGCGTGGCGCTCGAGGATGCCGGAGCGCGACCAGGCCGGAAACGCCGCCTTGGCCGCCGCGATCGCGGCTAACGCGTCGTCGGCGCTGGCGCGGGCATAGTCGCCGATGACATCGTTGGTGTTCGACGGATTGATGTTGGCAACGCCATCCGTGCCGACCCATTCGCCGGCGATCAGGTTCTGATGAAGTGTCATCCTGCCATGCTCCCGTTTCTCGTCCACCCACGTCGAGGCGCGCCTGGCACTGCCGACGGCGCTTCAGTAGACATGAGCCATTTCGGCTTCGGCACCGCCTTGAGAAGGCTCTGCGTGTATTCGTGTTGCGGCGCGCTGAACAATGCCGAGGTCGGACCCTCCTCGACGATCTTTCCCTGTTTCATCACCAGGATCCGATCGGCGAAATGGCGCACGATCGGCAGGTCATGGGTGATGAAGATATAGGAGAGGCCGAGCCTTGTGCGAAGATCGGCCAGCAGATCGATCACCTGTGCCTGGATCGAGACATCGAGAGCGGAGACCGCCTCGTCGCAAACGATCAATTCCGGTTCGCTCGCCAGCGCCCGGGCGATAGCGATACGCTGCCGCTGGCCGCCGGAGAACTGATGCGGGTAGCGCTCGGCATGTTCCGGCCTCAGACCGACCAGATCCAGAAGCTCCGCCACGCGGTCCTTCCACTTGCTCCTGGGCAGGAGATCGCGGTGGATCGCCCAAGGCTCTGAGATAATGGAGCGGACGTTCATGCGTGGGTTCATGGAGCCATAGGGATCCTGAAACACCATCTGGACCTTTCGTCGAAACGCAACGAGGTGCTTCCCGCTCATCTCGAAGATGTTTTCGCCCGCAAAGATCGCCTGACCGGAGCTTGGATCGTTCAGCCGCAGCAGAATGCGTGCAACGCTCGACTTACCTGAACCAGACTCCCCGACGATGCCGAGCGTCTCGCCTTTCCTCACTTCGAAACTGACGTCGTCGACTGCCTTGAACGTGCGCTTGCCGGCGAAGGCGCCGGATGCAAGCACATATTCCTTCGTCAGGTGCTCCACCTTGAGAAGCGTCGCGCCGGTAAGGTCCGTCGACCGTCTGTGCGACGTTTCCGCCGCTTCGCCGTGCGGGAGTGCGGCGATGAGGCGTCGCGTGTAGGGGTGTTGCGGGTTGCTGAACACTTCCTGGGCGAGACCGGATTCCACGATCTTTCCGCCATTCATGACGATGATCCGGTCGGCCATGGATGCGGCGACCTCGAGATCGTGGGTGATCATGACGAGCGCCATCCCGGTCTCGCGCTGGAGGTCGCGCAAGAGATCGAGAATCTGCGCCTGGACGCTGACGTCGAGTGCCGTCGTCGGCTCGTCGGCAATCAGAATATCGGGCTTCAGCGCGATCGCCATGGCGATCATCACCCGCTGGCGCTGGCCTCCGGAGAACTGATGCGGATAGAAATCCACCCGACTTTCCGGCTCTGGGATACCGACGCGCCGAAGCAGTTCTATTGCGTTGGCACGTGCTTCCTTGCCATGTGCCGCGTCATGGCTCTCGAACACCTCCGCGATCTGCCGTCCAATGGTGTAGACCGGATTGAGATAGGCGAGCGGATCCTGAAAGATCATCGCGATCCGGCGACCGTTGATGTTTCGGCGGCCCTCCGCGTCCAGGCGCGACAGTTCAGTACCCTCGAAGAGGCACGATCCGCCGACGATATCGCCGGGCGGGCAGTCGACGAGGTCCATCACCGTGCTCGTGCTGACGCTTTTGCCCGAGCCGCTTTCGCCGAGGATGACGAGCGTCTCGCCCCGGTTGACATGGAAGGAGACATTGTCGACGGCGCGAACCGGCTCGTCGTTCGAAAGGAAATCGACCGTGAGCCCTTCGATCTTCAGGATCGGCCCTTCGCTCTTGAGAATAGACTCGTGTGCACTCTTCATCGGGCTGCCTTTCGCAAAGTCTGCAGACGCCAACGTTGTTGCGGATCGGCGACGGTTCGGGCCCAGTTCGAAAGGATGTTGAGGGACAGCGTCGTCAGCATGATGGCAAGGCCCGGCCAGAAGGCGATCCACCAGGCGGTAGAGAGATAGCCGCGCCCGTTCGCCACCATTGCGCCCCAGGTAAAATCGGGAGGCTGAATACCGAGGCCGAGGAAGCTCAACGCCGATTCCGACAGAATGACCGTCGCGAAGTCGATGGCGGCGATCGTGACCAAGGTCGGCAGGACAAGTGGCGCGATATGCCTCAAAAGGATGCGGGCGGGTCCGGCCCCCATCGAGCGCGCCGCGCTGACGAACATGCGCTCGCGCAGTTCCAGCACCTCGGCACGCGCGGTCCTGAGATAGATCGGCATGCGCGTGATGGCGAGAACGATAACGAGATTGGTGATGCTCGGGCCCAACGTATAGAGCACGATCAGCGCCAGAAGCAGCGACGGAAAGCTCATCACCACGTCTGCAAGGCGCAGGATCAGATGGCTGTACCATCGTTCGGAGTAACCGGCGATGAGGCCGAGGGTCCCGCCGATGAGCATGGAAGAGAAAACCGCCGCCGCGGCGATGCCGAGCGTGCTCTGGGCTCCGACGATCAGGCGCGCGAGAAGCGGTCGCCCGAGCGTGTCGGCACCGAGAAAGTAGATCCACGAATGTTCGAGGGAGAACGGCGCAAGGTTGCGCTGGCGCAGCCCCAACCGAGACGCGGCGTCGCCGACGAGCCATGGTCCGAGGATCGCCGCCAATACGAAGAGCGCGAGGAAAATTGCTGCGGCAAGCGCCAGCCTGTCGCGTCGCAAATAGATGAGCAGGACACCACCGGTGCCAGGGCCTGCCGTCTGATTGGTATCGGGAGTTATGATCGTCATGGCTCAATACCGGATGCGCGGATCGATAAACGCATAGAGCAGATCGATCGCGATGTTCAGGATGAATATGGCGGTCGCTGTCACCAAGATTGTCGATTGAACGACGGCAAAATCGCGCTGGATGATCGAGTCGATCATCAACTTGCCGATGCCGGGCCATCCGAAGATCGACTCGACTACAACGGCGCCGTTGACGAGGCTGGTGGCGAGGTCGCCTGCGACGGTGACCACCGGCAACAGCGAATTGCGAAGCGCGTGGCCGAAGACGATCTTCTGGCGGCGAAGCCCTTTGGCGCGTGCGGTCTTGATGTAGGGCGAGGCAAGCGCGGAGAGCATGGTGCCACGCACGACCTGCACGAGCAGCCCGAAGGGCCGCAGCATCAGCACGAAGATCGGCATGATCCAGTGGGCCCAGGTGCCGGTGCCTGATGTCGGCAGGATCTCCAGGCCGACGGCAAAGACCAGGATACCGACGATTGCCACCCAGAAATCCGGAGCGCTGGCCCCGGCAAGGGAAGCGACGCTGGCGACACGGTCGAAGAGGCTGCCGGGACGTGCGGCGGCAAGCGATCCGACGAGGATTGCCAGCCCGGTCGAAAGCGTGATCGCGACGAAGGCAAGTTTCAGCGTCTCCGGAAAAGCCTGGAGCGCCACCTCCATCGCCGAACGGTTCTGTCGCAGCGACTGGCCGAAATCGAGATGCAGCAAGTCCTTAAGATATTCCGCAAACTGCCAGGGGATCGGCTGGTCGAGACCGTTCAATTTTGCGAATGCGGCCCGCGCCTGGGCCGTTGCATCGAGCGGGAGGTACAAGGCGGACGGGTCGCCGGTGAGCCGCGTCAAAAAGAAGACGAGCGTCAACAGACCGATGACCGACAGGATGCTGTGGGACGCACGGCGTCCTATATAGCTGAACATTTCCGATGCCCTTCGAAGGATATCGCACGCGATGATGGGAAGCTGGTGCAGGACGGTGTTTGCCGCCCTGCACCTCCCTGGTCAGTCTTTAAGGCGAATATTGGCCAAGGGGATTTCGCTGTTGGTCGTAATATCCGGCTTCCAATCAAGTCTGGTGCCGACACGCGTGTAGCCGATCATGTGGAACATCGGGATGTCCGCGACCACCTCCTTGCGCGCCTTGTCGAACAGCGCCTTGAAGCTCTTCGTGCGGGCCTCGCCCGTGGCGGCGAGCGCTGCATCGATCTCCTTGTCGAGGGCGGGATCGGCAAGCGTCGCGTAGTTGCCGCTCGAGCGGTAGAAGATCGGGATCGTGAAGGCCGCATCGCCCTTGTTGTTGTCGTGCATCATCTGCAAGAGGTTGGCGCCGCGCTCTTCCGGGAAGGGCTTTTGCAGGTATCTGAGCCAGTCGGCGACATCGAGCATGGTGAGCTTGACGTTCAGACCCACGGCCTGCCACATCGTCATCATGGCTTCCATTGCTTCCGCACCGTTCGGATAGATGCCGTTGCGGCCGATGAGCTTGATCTCGGTATCGACGGCAACGCCGTCGGCAGCCGCCTCCTCGAGCAACTTCGTCGCCTCTTCAGGATCGTAAGGCCACGCTTCAAGCGCGTCGTCGTGGCCGTTGATGCCCGGAACGACCATCTGCGACGCACGCTTGACGTCGTCGCCGAAGAGCTGAGCGAGCCCCTCCCAATCGATCGCAAGATTCAGCGCCTTGCGGACGCGCAGGTCGTCAAGCGGCGGCTGGGCGGTATCGATGCGGATTGCAGTGGTTTCGGAGTTCAGATAGGCGAAGTCCGTCTCCGGATTGCTCGCGTCCTGAATGGCGATCGACGGCGTGAGGTCCGCTTCGCCAGTGTCGACCATGGCGGCGCGGATCGAGGATTCCGGGCGCCAGACATAGGTCGCCTTGGTAAACTCCGGCTTCTGACCCCAATAGCCGTCGAAGGCATCGAGCACAACGGTCTGCGGCGAGAAGGTCGAGAGCTTGAACGGGCCGGTCCCGACCGGATCGTTGACCGCCTGATCGACCGGCGTCTTCGGCGAGACGACCATGACGACACTCAAGAGCGTCGGCAGGATCGGTTGGGGTTTGTCCGACTTGATCTCGACGGTGAGATCGTCGACGGCGGTGACCTCCAGCTTCGCATCGCCGAATTTGGCGATGTTGCTGCAGGTGACCTTGCCGCCGAGCATTCGATTGATCGAGAAGACGACCGCTTCCGCGTTGAAGTCCGAGCCGTCCTGGAATTTCACACCGTCGCGTAGCTTGAGCCGCCAGGTTACCGGATCGACCTGTGTCCATTCGGTCGCAAGCTTCGGTTGGGCCTGTCCGGTCTTCGGGTCGATCACCGTCAGCGGCTCGACCACGTTTTGACTGAGGATCTGCCCGACATTGGTGATGATCGTGCCGCAGGGCTCCAGATTTGCCGGCTGCTCTGGCAGGACGATGCGGATTTCCTGCCCCGCCTGCGCCATTGCCGACGATGCGGCGGCCGTCATCAGGACGGCGGACGCTATCGCAAGAACACTTGACCTCTTCATGTTTTCCTCCCTGGTGTTTGCATCTCGGCCACGTCCGGCGGGCATCCTCGTCCCATTCGCCCGCCGGCCGAACCTAGTGATTTAGGCTGCGGCCTTCTCGATTAGTTCTCGCAGCATTTCCTTTTCCTGCGGCTTGAGGTCCGTCAGCGGCGGCCGCACCGGACCTGGCGTGCGCCCGATGAGGTCGACACCGGCCTTGATGATCGAAACTGCGTAACCCTGCTCGCGATCGCGCAGTGCCGCGAAGGGGAAGAAGAAGCGGTGCAGGATCTCTTCCATCGTCGCCCGGTCGCTCGCACGCATCGCCTTATAGAAGCGCTGCGCCAGTTTCGGCACGAAGTTGAAGACGGCGGAGGAATAGGTCGTGACACCGACACCGTTGAAGCCCTCGGCAAAAAGCTCGTGCGTCGGCATGCCGCCGATATAGGTGAGCCGGTCGCCGAGCTTCGCCGTCACCTGACGGACGAGATCGACTTTTCCGGTGCCGTCCTTGAAGCCGATGAGATTCGGGCAGACTTCCGCGAGGCGAGCAACGGTCTCGGCATTGGCGACCGAGTTGGCGCGGTTGTAGATGATGACGCCAAGGCCGGTGGCTTCACATACGGCCTTGACATGCCGGTAGATGCCCTCCTGCGACGCTTCCATCAGGTAATGCGGCAGAAGCAGAAGACCATCAGCGCCGGCGGCTTCGGCGTGGCGGGCGGTTTCCTTGGCGAGCACCGTACCATAGCCGCAGCCGGCGATGATCGGCACGTCGCCGGAAGCTTCCTTGGCCGCGCGCGTCACTTTCCCAACCTCCTCTGGCGAGAGGGAGAAAAATTCGCCGGTCCCTCCGGCGGCGAAAAGGGCAGCCGCCCCGAAGCCGGAAAGCCATGCGACATGCTCGCGATAGCTCTTGAGGTTGAGGCTGAAGTCGTCGTTGAAGTGCGTAACCGGGAACGACAGCAGGCCCGAGCCGATGCGCGACTTGATTTCATCTGGCGACAAAGGAATTCCTCCCACGAATTAGTATGATGTCGTGGGTCAGTCATATGATGACTTTAGAGATGAGTCAATCACCTTTCTCGTGATTCGCGGTCGAGCGACGGATCATCAACGAGCGATAGCGCTTGATCCCGGTGACGAGGTGCCGGCGCATCGCCTCGCGCGCCTTATCCGGGTCACGAGCGATAATCGCTTCGGCGATTTCTCGATGTTCCTCGAGGATCGGCTGATCGCGGCTGGGCAAGGGATCGACGCCGCCCATAACGGTCTTGAACTTCACCCGCGGGATCATCCGACGGCCGACATGTTCGAGGAAGGCCTTGAATCTCGCATTGTTGGTCGCCGTGGCGATTGCCATGTGGAACTGGAAATCCGCCTCGTCGGTGGGTCTGCCTTCGGCGACGAGGTCGGCGAATTTGTCGACCTGCGCCTGGATTTCGGCTTCTTGCGCAGGCGAACTGCGCGCAGCGGCAAGGCCTGCGGCTTCCACCTCTATGCCGATGCGGAGTTCCAACTCCTCGATGATGTCGGAAATCTTGTCGGTCTCGTCCGTGAACAGCTTCAGGCCTTCGTCGGCGGGTTTCGGGCCGATCACGAAGACGCCCGCGCCTTGGCGCGACTCGACCAGCCCGTCGGCACGGAGCGCCGCGATTGCCTCCCGAATAACGGTGCGGCTGAAGCCGAAGCGGTCGATGAGGGCGGGTTCGGTCGGCAGCTTGTCACCGGGCGCGTAGAAACCTGCTTCGATCTGCTCGCGCAGAGCATCTGCGACCTGTGACGCGAATGATCTGCGCGACGTTGGACGTTCGGCCCGCTGCATGGATCCTCCAGAATTGGTGTTCTTGGGATCATGCATACTCCCTGTGGGCGCCAAAAGCGATAGCATCGTATGAAATCCGCTATGTTTCCTCAAAGTCATACGATGACTTCGCTTCAAGAGTGCGAAGGCCCAGCGGATTAAGCCGCCTACTATCGGCACAGAGATGGAGGCCGACGGCGGCGGCGACTGCATGCGCAGCGGCAATACCTCTCGATAGGAGTACGAACCTTGCCTGTAGCAATTTAGGCGGGTTTCCCGCTCCCAATCCCCGCAACTGTCAGCGAGCGCGCTGCGCCCTGATCGCCGACAGCATGGCGAGGCAGCGGAGCTTGTCACGGCTGAGGCCGATATCGGCGAGCGTGCGGTCATCGAGCTTCATCAAGCTTTCAAGTTCGCGGCGCATGCGGACCTCTTCGCGAACCCGGATGAACCGACGCTTGAGTGAATTCCGCGGGAGCGCGGCGATTGCCCGCATTCCGAAGCTGATTGCTGAACTGCTCATCATGATGTTTCTCTATCTCGGTACGCCAAAATCAGTCGCCTCAACTCGCCTAGCGCATAGGGGCGGGAGTCCATGTGGCATTGATCGTGATTGATCTTCGACGCCCGAGCGACAAGGGTCTTCTGCATAACCTTCCTCCATGGTTTCGTGCCGAAAGGCAGCCGTGCTGCCGTCCTCCTTTCGGGGGTCACGATCTGTCAACGGCGCTACAGGATGATTTCAGGGACGGAGAATCCGGTTACGGATGAAACAGAGCCGGTGCGAGGCAGGCGGTCGCCCAGCCCGAGGCGAAGACTTGATCGCAGCAGGTTGGAACTGGGTTGGCGTTGGCGGTCGTACCCCGTTAGGGTTTTGGCGGCTGTGGCACCCAGACGAGATACGGCGTCGTCGGCCGGCGGTCCGGCGGCACATAGTCCGGGACTGGGGCGTCGTTCGGCGGCAGCGAGCGAACGAAGCGGTGCATGGCGCGCAGGTCATCCTCGGCGAAGGCACGCAGATTGAACCACGGCATGGGCGGCCGCGTCTCGAGCGTGCGCGCGTAACGAACCCAGTCGTCCTCACTCATCGTGGCGAGCAGGCTGCGCAGATTCGAAGGATAGGTCGTGCCCCATGGTCCGCGGTGGCCGAGCGAGTCGCCAATCAGCCAGCGATCTTCCGGCACCTTGCCGGCGTTTGCCGTATAGCCGGGTGTATGACAGTCGTTGCAGCCGCCGATCGTCACAAGGTAACGGCCACGTTCG
This sequence comes from Sinorhizobium garamanticum, assembly GCF_029892065.1. NCBI lineage: Bacteria > Pseudomonadati > Pseudomonadota > Alphaproteobacteria > Hyphomicrobiales > Rhizobiaceae > Sinorhizobium > Sinorhizobium garamanticum. Next base: position 1,047,923 of record NZ_CP120374.1, read on the forward strand.
ATATTCGCCGACGCCGTGCCGCCTGAGCCAGTGCCAACGAGCGCCGCTACGGCGGCGGCGGTCATGCCGAGCGTGGCGGCCCCAATCACAATAGGTCTCATCGCAGGCTCCTTCTCATTCATGACCATTGAGAAGACGCGACCGAATCTCGGCGGGCGGCGTTACGAGGTGATTTCAGGAAAGGAGGATCCGATTACAGATGAAACAAGGGCGGCGGGGCCGCCGCCCTGCCATAAAATGATGTGTTCAGCCTGATGCGAGCTGCCGAGCCAGACAGTCTGCCAGGGCTCGCGACAGGAGGGGCTTCTTGAGGACCTCGCCGATGCCGGCTGCCTGAAGTCGATCCGGCCGAAGCGCATGGGCGTAGCCGGTCATCAGCACGATCGGGACGTCCGAGCGCAGCTCTCGGATCGCGCACGCAAGCTCGGTGCCCGTCATTTCCGGCATGACCTCGTCCACCAGCACCAGGTCGAAACGCGTCGGCTTGGTGCGGAATGCGGCGAGAGCGGCAAGGCCGCCGTCGAAGCCGATCGGCTCGTAACCGAGGGCAGCGAGCATCTCCTCGCCGAGAAGCACGAGCGGCTTCTCGTCATCGACGATGAGGACCGTTTCGCCCTGGCCGGTCCGCAACGGCGGCTCAGGGGAGTGATCCGCCTTCGCCGCGGCATCTTCTATCCGAGGCAGATAGACCTCGAAGGTAGCACCTTTCCCCAGCCGACTCTTCACGTTGAGGGCGCCGCCATGACCGCCGACGATCCCGTGGACGGTGGAAAGCCCCAGCCCCGTGCCTTGCCCCGCCGGCTTGGTGGTAAAGAAGGGCTCGAAGATGCGCTCCAGGGTCGCCCGGTCGATGCCGCGTCCGGTATCCCTGACGGTGATACGCGCATAGCGGCCGGCGGGCAAACTGCCGTGGGAAAGCCTCATGAAGTGCCTGGCATCAACGGTATCGACAACGAGCGTCAGCATGCCCCGCTCCTCCATGGCCTGCGCGGCATTGCTGCAGAGGTTCATGACCACCTGCTGCAACTCGGTTGCGTCGCCCATCACGGCGACGCCCTCAGCCTCGAGGCGCGTGCGCATCGTGAGCGTCGCCGGAAGAGAGGCCCGGACGAGGTCGATCGCCTCGGCTATGACGGGCTCAACAGCGATCGCCCGAAGCCGCCGTTCTCGGCGCCGCCCGAAGGCAAGCACCTGCTCGACGACGTCCTGTGCCCGCTCGCCGGCCTTCATGATCTGCTCCACATAGCGCCGCGCGCGCGACTCCTTCAGGAGCACCGCGAGCGCCATCTCGCTATAGCCGCGGATGGCGCCCAGAATGTTGTTGAACTCGTGCGCGATGCCGCCGGCAAGGGTGCCGATCGCCTCAAGCCGCTGCGACTGGTAGAGACGGGCCTGAAGCGCCTCGCGCTCGGCCTCTCCCCGCTCACGCGCGATAGCGTTGGCGAAGATCTCCACGGCGGTTCTAAGGAGCGCGATGTCATCGTCCCGCCAATGCTTCTTCCTGGCCGTGGCTTCGAGGGCAAGCACACCCAGACGTTCGCCGGCCACACGCATCGGGATGGACAGCCATGATCGGACATGCCGCGCCCTGAGCGAAGCCTTTTGCCGGCTGCCCGGCAGGGCCTCGACGTCGGGCACGCAGATGCAGCCCTGACGTTCGTACCCCTCCGGTCTCCAGCTCAGGACGAGATCGGCCACTTCGGCGGGCGGAGTTCCCGCTGTGCCCGCAGCCTTTCGCCGGTGCCAATAGCTGCCGGAGAGGTCAGGCCCGCCGTCGCCGGCGACGATGATCTGTGCGCTGTCGAGGCCGGCAAATTCAACCAGCCGGGAAAGCGATTCGCCGATCGCGGCACGGATTTCTTCCCGCGGCAGGTTGATGAAGTGCGTTGAGATGGAGGCGATCAGGGCCTCGAAGCCGAGCCGCTGTTTGAGGGTGTGCGCATTGGCCCTCAAGCGGACGAAGAGGTAGGCCACATAAGCGACCAAGGCGAGCGCGGCGACATAGAGCAGCCTCAGAAAGATGTCGGCACGAGCTGCCGCGCGCTCATAGGCCGCGAAATAGACATTCTGCAGCCCCCGCGCCCGTTCGCTCGTCGGTGCGGATTGAACGCGCGCAACGAGATCGTCGACCGCCGGAAGGGTAGTGACGATGAGCCGCCCGTGGGAGACCAGTGTCCGGACGTCCTCGGCAAGCGCCGCATCGACGGGCAGAACGGCGAACCGATCGAGCGAATGCTCGACCTCTGCAGCCGCACCGGATTGCGGTGCGTTCGCGAAGCGGAGCATCCCCGCCGTCAACGCGCCGATTTCGGTATTCAGCTCCGTTCGCCGTCCGTCGCTGGCGGCCGCCAGCAGACCGCTCAGATGATTGAAGTAGGCGAGCGAGTTCTGCAACACTGCATTTTGCGACTTGAAGGTCTCGACGAGCGCCTCCTGATCGCGCACTGCGGCCGTGACCTCCAAAAGCCTCCGATCGATCTCAGCCTTCGCCTCTCCGCGCGCGACCTCTGCGATGGCAGGCAGCGCGGCTGTCGCCGCCAGGAGGTTTTCCATCGACCGGACGAGCGGGTCATAGCTGCGCAGGAGCCCGGCTCGCGCCCACAACACGTCGCGCTGGAGTGCCGCGTCGTGCAGAATGACGGCCTGCAGGGCATCCGCGCGCTGGCGGTGCGGCGCCTCGGGCGTCAGGCCCTGAAACAGGAAATAGGTCAGGGCGATGAAAAGGCCGGCGACAACCAGTGCCAGGGCGCGAATCCGCCTCATTGCGGCGCCCGCTCGGCCTTACCGGCCAGCGGACGGTCTTCATGTTCGCCCGTCAGCGTGCCGAGGAACTTGACGATCAAGTCGACATCGCGCGCGGCAATCTCGCGGCTAAGCTGGCTGCGCCCCATGATCTCGACCGCTTCTGCCAGCGACGCCGTGCGCCCGTCATGGAAATAGGGCGCGGTGACAGCGACGTTACGCAGGCTCGGAACGCGAAACACGTGGCGGTCGCTCTCGACACCGGTCACCGTGAAGCGGCCGAGATCGCCGTCCGATGGGGGCGTGTCGTCAAACGGGTTTGCGAAGACACCGAACTTCTGGAACAGGTTGCCGCCCACGTTGACGCCCTGATGGCAGGCGGTGCAGCCGAAATCCTTGAATAGCCGGTAGCCCTCTTCCTCCTCAGAGGAGATCGCACCGGCCTCGCCACGAAGATAGCGGTCGAAGCGCGCATCGGGGGTGACGAGCGAGCGCTGGTAGACGGCGAGCGCGTCAAGCACGTTTTCCCTGTCCGGCTGGGCGCGATAGGCCTCCGCGAAGGCCTTCAAGTAGTCAGCGTCGGTGCCGAGTTTCGACAGGAGCTCCTCCCAGTTCGTGCCCATGAGTTGCGCATCGAGTAGCACCGCCGCGTTCTGCTCCTCGAGCGTGCGGAAATTGCCGCGCCAGTTGAGCCGGAAGTTGAGCGCGACGTTGAAGACGGTGGGGGCGTTGAAATCGAGCAAAGCGCCGTTGGCGGCGACGGAGCGGGTGCGGCCGTCGTCGCCGCCCTCTGCGAGGGTATGGCACGAGGCACAGGCGACGACATCGCCGTGCGACAGCCGAGGGTCGTGGAACAGCCGCTCACCAAGCGCTGCTTTTGGCGAGTCGATGGGCCGCCCTGCCGGAATCGGAGCGATCGGCTCCTCTTCGGGAGCGGCGAACGCGCCGGCCAGCACGATCGCGGAGGATAGCAATATTGCCAGGCAACGCGGGAGCCTGGCACGGAGGATGTGAATCTGCGCTCGGCGCATCGGATCAGCCTCGGTGCTTCGGCCTCCGAGCCGCGGTTCAACAAACCGCCCAAATTTGGCGCTTTGATGAACAATGGGGTGGACGAGGGCAGGCAGACCGCTTGCAGGTGGTCCAAATGCAGGCCGACGAAAACACCCACGATCCGGAAGCGCAAAAGCACGGGACGCCCGACGCTGCGGCGATGAGGCATATCCTCGTGGTTGACGATGATCCGGCCATGCGCGCCATGATCGCCGACTACCTCAGAAGCCAGAACTTCAGGGTCAGCGCGGTGGCCGACGGCGCGGGCATGTCACGTGTGCTTCGCGGGGGCGCTGTTGACCTGATCATCCTCGACATGAAGCTTGCCCATGAGGACGGGCTCGAACTCATGCGCCGGCTCGGCAGTCCGCCAGAGGCGCCGATCATCATCGTCACCGGTCACCGGCGAGACGAGGCGGACCGGGTCGTCGGCCTGGAACTCGGCGCCGACGACTATGTGACAAAGCCCTTCAGCCTGCGCGAGCTTCTGGCGCGCATCCGCGCCATCTTGCGTCGGTCGGAAGCGGAGGGCCGCCCGCGCGGCAAGGTCCGGAACTACCGTTTCTCGGGTTGGCAACTCGACATGCGCACCCGCAGGCTCACGTCGCCCACCGGCGAGACCCTGCCGCTGACAGCGGGGGAGTTCAACCTGTTGGTCGCCTTCCTGCGCTCCCCGCAGCAGGTCCTAAGCCGCGAGCAACTCCTCGCCGCAAGTCGCCTACACGGCGAGGAGGTCTTCGACCGCAGCATCGACGTGCAGATTCTGCGCTTGCGACGCAAACTGGAGGCCAACCCGAGCGAGCCCAAGCTGATCGTGACGGAGCGGGGCACCGGCTACATGTTGGCAACGCCGGTAGACACGTTCTGAGAAGCAGAAACTCAAAGTTCTACAGCGACCTTTATGCGTCTGGTCAGACGCGCGGCGCTGTAGATCGCGGGCTTGGATAAGCGGTCGAGTTCCTCTGTGGAAGCGATAAATCGCCCCCCTTTGGCAACAGCCGCAGGTGCTCTAGGGCGGATTCTCGTCACCATGGCCGCTCAGGCTGCGTGCCCTGCGGGCTTACCGAAAGGGGCGCGGCCCTCTGGACTCCCGCCCTCTGTTTCTTGCCATTAATGGCTGAGACACATTAAAGTCTGAGACGCAAAGCGGCCGCTTTGCAGTGCAAGCACACATTGCAACGTGCAGCAGTGAGCATGTTTCGGTTGCCTCTCCGTCAGGCAGGCCCACACACTTCAGGAGAACCCATGTTTGACCACGTCAAATTCGGAGTCAGCGACTATGCAGCGAGCAAAGCGTTCTTCCTCAAGGCACTCGAACCGCTCGGCGTAGCTGTTGTCTCGGAGGGGCCGCCGACGTACGGTGTCGAGCTTAGCTCAAAGGGTAAGGCTTCATTGTGCCTGTACCAAACCGAGGAGAAGCCGGCCCATCTTCACTTGGCGTTCACGGCCGAAAATCGCCAGCAAGTCGAAGCGTTCTATCGTGCAGCTCTGGCGGCGGGTGGCAAAGACAATGGTGCGCCTGGTCTGCGCCCGCACTACCACGCGAACTACTATGCCGCTTTCGTCATTGGTCCGGACGGGCACAACATCGAAGCGGTTTGTAACGAACCTAAAGCCTAACCCTTCCCTTGAGGCCCACAAGCGGGGCTTCGCCCACTTGCGGCCGCCCCTCATGCCAAACCTAGAACGTCTGCTACCGGCCCCAAAAGCCGACACACCGGATCAACGCCTTGACTGGGTTCAACCCCAATTGCTCGGTCAAATCGAGTCTCGAATGAGCTCCCCAAGTCAAAGCTCTTTGGGACCCGAACCGCAGACCTCGGAAATTGCAGCGTCGCTGCGTCTACCCGTCGCCGAGGTCTTCATGGCGCATTTGCGCGAATGCGAGTGATGCCCTACCCTTCACACGTCAATGTTGCACTTCGATTAGGTTCCCCATTGCCTTGGACAGATCATTGATTGACATCGTTCGAACGAAGCGTATTGTAACGCAAATTGGTATGACCACTTGGCCACTAGGCCGATACTGCGAGGATATGATGTTCTCTGCCGTGGAATCGCGCCGCCTGTATCGGCAGGTGGCGGACCAGATGCGAAGCCTGATCGAGCGGGGTGAACTGGCGCCCGGTTCGCGGCTTCCGGCAGAGCGGGAGCTGGCGCAGAAACTGGGCGTCTCCCGCCCGACCATCCGGGAAGCATTGATCGTTCTGGAGGTCGAAGGCTTCATCGACATCCGCATGGGTTCGGGTATCTATGTCACGGCGCGCAGGGTGCCGGCGCTGGATGTGCCGCCGGAGGATTTCGAAGGTCCGTTCGAATTGCTGAGAGCGCGGGCGGTGGTCGAATGCGCGATCGCCGAAGAGGCGGCCCGGCTGGCGCGTCCCGAACATATCGCCATTCTCGACGACAATATTACGCGCATGGCCGCAGCACTCGAGGATCGCCGTCAGGCGCTCGCGCTCGACCGCGAGTTCCACGTCCTCGTATCGGGCATCATCGCCAATCAGACGTTGAACCGTTTTGTCGGCAGCATCCACGACATGCGCATGACACCTTATTTCGAGAAGCTCGCCAGCTATTTCGAAAACACCGACACGTGGCGGGCCGCGATGGAGGAGCATCGCGTGATCCGCGACGCGATCGCCGCCGGCGATCCGGCCGCCGCGCGTGCCGCGATGCGCGCGCATCTCGATCAGTCTCAGATTCGCCTGTCGGCGAGCTTCGGGGAGGAGCCGTCCGACAGCACGATACCCGCCGCCTGGAGGCGCGCCGGGGGCAATTAGCGCTTTTGTTCAATCACTTCACCTTGGGAGGAGGAAGAGGATGAAATTCAAACTGTTGACGCTGCTGGGTGCAACCGCGGCGATTCTGGCTTCGGCGCTGACCGCCGAGGCCCAGACCGCGCTCAAATGGGCGCATGTCTACGAGACGTCGGAGCCGTTCCATACGGAATCCGTCTGGGCGGCGGAAGAGATCGGCAAGCGCACCGAGGGGCGTTACAAAATCGACGTCTTCCCGGCCTCACAGCTCGGCAAGGAGGCCGATATCAACCAGGGCCTGAAGCTCGGCACGGTCGACATCATCATTTCCGGATCGAGCTTCGCCGCGCGGGAATATGCGCCGATCGGCGTCACCTATTTTCCCTACACCTTCCGTGATCCGGCCCATCTGATCGCCTATACGAAGAGCGATGTCTTCAAGCGGCTCGCTACGGGCTACGAGGAGGCATCGGGCAACCACATCACTGCCGTCACCTATTACGGCACGCGCCAGACCACAGCGAACCGGCCGATTGCCAAATGCGCCGACATGCAGGGGCTGAAGATGCGCGTGCCGGACGTTCCGGCCTATCTCGCCATGCCGCGGGCCTGCGGCGCCAATACGACACCGATCGCCTTTGCGGAAGTCTATCTCGCGCTTCAGAACGGCACGGTCGAGGCGCAGGAAAATCCGCTGACGACGATCGAGGCGAAGAAGTTCTACGAGGTGCAGAAGCACATCGTGCTGACCGGACATATCGTCGATCATCTGAACACGGTCGTGTCGAAGAACCTGTGGTCGCAGCTCTCCGACGCCGACAAGCAGATCTTCACCGAGGTGATGCAGGAGGCGGCCGAGCGTGCCACCAAGATCATCGAAGAGCGTGAGAAGAAGCTCGTCGAGACCTTCAAGGAACGCGGCATCGAAGTAACCGAAGTCGACAAGGCCGATTTCGAGTCGACCGTGATGGACAAGGTGGCGTTCGAGGACTTCGGCTACAACAAGGAAGACTGGGAGGCTATCCGCGCCGTCAAGTGAGAGCCCTTGCCGGCGGCCGCCAGGGTCGCCGGCATCCTGCCCCAACCGCCGGATGATCGCCATGTCCCAAGAAGTCCATTTGCCGTCAACGCCGGAGGAGCTTGCGCATTCCTTCGAGGATGCCGCAGTACCGGCCACGGATGTTTCCAACTATGCCGTCGAGGATTGGGTCACGCTCATCTTCTTTTGGCTGATGACCGGATGTGTGTTCCTGCAGTTCTTCACACGCTACGTGCTCAACAACTCCTACGCCTGGACGGAGGAGATCGCCACCAATTGCCTGATCGGAGTCGTGTTCCTGGGCTCCGTCATGTGCGTGCGCCTGTCGCGGCACATCCAGGTCGACGTTCTTTACCACTATTTCCCCCGGTCCGTGGCCCGCGGCATGGCGATTTTCGTCGATGTCGTCCGGATCAGCTTCTTCGCCTATGCCTGCTGGCTGATGTGGCGTTATGTGGCGGTCGTCGCCAACGAGCGCATGGTGACGGTCGATCTGCCGCGCAACATCGTCTTCTACAGCGTGATGGCCGGCTTTGTGCTGATGCTCGTCCGGTCGATCCAGGTCTTCATCGCCAATCAACGCCGCGGCTATTCGGTTCTCGAAAGGCCCGAAGAATTCCACAAGGTTGAGGACTGATCCATGCTTCTGCTCGTCGGTTCGTTTCTCGTACTGATGGTGGTCGGCGTTCCGGTCGCCATCTCGATGGCCGCGGCCTCGGTTCTCTATCTCGTCTTTTACAATGTCGCGCCCGATATCATCGCGGCGCAGCGGATGATCGCCGGCGTGGAGAGCTTCCCGCTGCTGGCGGTGCCGTTCTTCATTCTGGCCGGGAACCTGATGAACTCCGCCGGCGTCACCGGCCGCATCTATTCCTTCGCCGTCGCCCTCGTCGGCTGGATGAAGGGCGGCCTCGCGCAGGTCAACATCATCGGCTCGGTGATCTTCTCCGGCATGTCGGGCACGGCGCTTGCGGACGCCGCCGGCATCGGCACGATCGAGATCAAGGCGATGAAGGATCACGGCTATCCGGTCGAGGCGGCCGTCGGCGTGACCGCTGCATCGGCGACGCTTGGACCGATCTTTCCGCCGTCGCTGCCCTTCGTCATCTACGGCATGATGGCGAACGTCTCGATCGGCGCGCTGTTCATGGCCGGCATCGTTCCCGGCGTCGTGATGACAGTGCTGATGATGCTGACGGTGGCGATCTTCGCCTACAAGCGCGGCTGGGGGTCGGATACGCCCTTCGAGATGAAGCGGCTGCTCTCGGCCTCGCTCGAGGTCGTCGTCGTCCTCGCCGTGCCGGTCGTCGTCTATCTCCTGATGGCGGTGGGGCTGTCGATGAACGCCGCCGTCGGTATCGCCCTCGTCGTGCTCCTTGCGCTCGACTGGTATTTCGACTTCTCCGCAGTCATGGCGCTGATGACCCCGGTGATCCTCATCGGCGGCATGACGATGGGCTGGTTCACGCCGACGGAAGCGGCGGTCGCCGCCGTCCTCTGGTCGCTGTTCCTGGGGCTGGTGCGCTATCGCACGATGACGCTGTCGACGCTCACCCGGGCGACCTTCGACACGATCGAGACGACCGCGTCGGTGCTCTTCATCGTCACGGCCGCCTCGATCTTCGCCTGGCTCCTGACAGTGAGCCAGGCGGCCCAGATGCTCTCCGGCGCGATCCTGACGATCACCGAGAACAAATGGGTCTTCCTGATCCTGGTCAACCTCCTGATGCTGTTCGTCGGCTGCTTCCTGGATACGATCGCCGCAATTACCATCCTGGTGCCGATTCTCCTGCCGCTGTCGGCCCAGTTCGGCATCGATCCGGTGCATTTCGGCCTGATCATGACGCTCAACCTGATGATCGGCCTCCTGCATCCGCCGCTTGGCATGGTGCTCTTCGTGCTCTCGCGCGTGGCCAAGCTTTCGGTCGAGAAGACGACCATGGCGATCCTGCCCTGGCTCCTGCCGCTTTTCCTCGCGCTGATCCTGATCACCTTCGTGCCGGCGATCACATTGTGGCTGCCGGGCGTCGTCGGGCTGATCCGATGATGGCAGGAGCACCCACGCGCACCCGTCTCGCGCGGCTCTACGGCCAGCGTGATCTTCGGCTGGAGGCTCAGGACGTCGCAGAGCCCGGCGAAGGCGAGGTGCTCTTGAAGATGGCGGCCGGCGGCATTTGCGGTTCCGATCTTCACTACTATCAGGATGGCGGCTTCGGCCCCATCCGAGTGTGCGAGCCGATCATCCCCGGCCATGAGGCTGCCGGTCACGTCGCGGTGCTCGGGGCCAAGGTGTCAGGCCTTGCAATCGGCGAGCTGGTGGCGGTCAATCCGAGCCAGCCCTGCGGCGTCTGCCGCTTTTGCCAGGAAGGGCTCGCCGTTCATTGCCTGAACATGCGGTTCATGGGCAGCGCCATGCGTTTCCCGCACACGCAGGGCATGTTCCGCGATTGGCTCGTCGTTCCAGCAAGCCAATGTTTTCCGGTGGGCGGACTCATCAGCGCCGGCGAGGCGGCCTGTGCCGAGCCGCTCGCGGTCTGCCTTCACGCTGTGGCGCAGGCCGGGGACCTCAACGGCAAAAAGGTGCTCGTCACTGGCGCCGGGCCGATCGGCGCGCTCGTGGTCGCGGCCGCCCGCCACGCGGGAGCCGCGATGATCATTGTGACGGACATTGCCGATGCGGCGCTCGAGCGCGCAATGGCAATGGGCGCGACCCGGGCCGTCAACGTCCGACGCGAGCCGGCGGGCCTTGCCGCCTACGAGGTGGACAAGGGCCAGTTCGACGTTGCCTTCGAGTGTTCCGCGGCCGAACCGGCCCTGCGCGGCGCGATCGCCGCCGTCAGTCCGCGCGGCCTGATCGTGCAGGTCGGGGTCACGGGCGACATCGCCCTTCCGCTCAACGCGCTCGTCGGCAAGGAATTGCGCCTCGTCGGGTCGCAGCGTTTCGACCGCGAGTTCGTGCTGGCCGTCGACCTCATCGCCCACCGCCGGATCGACGTCCGGCCGATCATTTCACATAGCTTCCCGGTCGAGCAGGCGGTCGCGGCCTTCGAACAGGCCGGCGACCGCTCCGTCGCCTGCAAGGTGCAACTGACATTTCTTTCCTGAGGGAACTCACATGCGACATACATGGCGATGCGGCGCGGGCGCGCGCAGGGATGCATCGCATGCCATGCTGGTGACGTGCGTCAGGGGGTACGTTGGAAGGCCGAGCGCGGTATTGATTCAACGAGGCGACGTGTATACGGGTGCTGCGGGCTGCCGATGACCCTCTCCGTCGGCCCCTCCTCGACGATCTCGCCAAGATAGAGGACATAAATGCGCTCGACGATCTGGCGGACGACAGCGAGGTCGTGCGTGATGAAGAGAAATGAGAGCCCGTGCTCAAGTTGCAGGCGCCTGAACAGGTTGAGCACCTGCGCCTGCACCGAGACGTCGAGGGCAGATACTGGTTCGTCGCAAACGAGGATTGCCGGTTTGACAGCAAGCGCGCGTGCGATAGCGACTCGCTGGCGCTCGCCGCCCGAGAGCGACACCGGACGGCGCGTGGCGTACGCGGCAGACAAGCCGACTTCCGCCAGCAGCGACGCGATCCGTTCCGCCGTGGCTGGTCCGGTAGCGCCCGCCGACGCCCCGAGCGCCTCGCCCAAGGCCTGTCCGACGCTATGCCTGGGATTTAGTGTTGAATACGGATCCTGGAAGACCATCTGAATCGTCCGCCGAACGCGGACGCGGTCCGCCTTCGCCATGGCGCCGAAATCCGCTGCCGCGATGCCGTTGATATGGATGTCGCCAGCAGTCGGGGTTTCGAGGCCGACGAGACAGCGCCCGAGCGTGGTCTTGCCCGAGCCAGATTCGCCGACGAGGCCGACGCTTTCCCCGGGCATAATGTGTAGCGATACGTCCTTTACGGCGCAGATCGGACGGCCCCGGCCGCCCACGAATGTCTTGACGAGCGCGTCGACGCGAACGAGCGCCCTTGCGACGTCTCCCCTGCGCGGCGTTATTGGCGCCGCCGAGAGCGCAGCCCTGCGCAGAGCGTCGAGTTCGCCCTGGATCTCGTCCTGACGGATGCACGCAGTGAACCGGCTCGCATCGCGAGCGGCCAGCGACGGCTTGCCGGCGCGGCAAATCTCCTTCGCCCAGTCGCAACGGTCGGCGAAACTACAGCTGTCGACAACATCGGCCGCGCGCGGCACGGAGCCCCGGATCGCGACGAGCCGAGGCACGCGAATATCGACCGGCGGTTCCGAGAGCAGAAGTCTCAAGGTGTAAGGATGGAACGGCTGACGCTCGACAGCTGCGGCATCGCCGACTTCGAGCATTGAGCCGGCGTAGAGCACATAGATGCGCTGGCAGGTCGAGAACGCGAGCCGCAGGTTGTGGGTAATGAGAATGAGGCTCATGTGTCGCTCGCGCTGGACACGACGCAGGAGCTTGATGATCTCCGCCTGAGTCGTTACGTCAAGCGCCGTCGAGGGCTCATCGGCAATGAGCAGTTCCGGGTCGCGAGCAAGAGCGGCGGCAAGTGCGACGCGCTGGCACATGCCCCCAGACAGCTGGAATGGCAGGCGGCGGGCTACATCCTCGTCGACTATGCCGACTTCTGCGAGGCGTCTTTTCACCTCATCCGCTCTTGCGGCGCGCGAGGCGAATTCGGGCCGGTCGCGCAGCATCTCGTCAATGTGGTCGCCGCTTCGCATGAGCGGATTCAGCATCGTGAACGGATCCTGCATAAGCATAGACACGCGAGACCCGCGGATCTTGCGGAGTTCGCTCTCGGCAAGCCGCATTAGGGGGACGCCGTCGAGCGTGACGGCGCCTGTGGCATTTATGCCTGGCGGCAATATGCCGGCGATTGCCCGTGCCGTGAGCGATTTTCCGGACCCGGATTCGCCGACGATCGCAATGGTCTCGCCCCGCTCCACTACGATGTCCAAGGGCGTCGTAATGGGCTCGTCACCGTGTGAGATCGCTAGCCCCTCGACCTCGAGGAGCGGACCTTCCTGACCTGCGCGCGCCACGGCCGTGTTCACTTTGCAAACCGCTCGAAAAGCCAGTCGCCGATGAGGTTCATGCTGACGGCGGTAAGGATGATCATTCCTGCGGGCAGGAGCAGCGCAACCGGATTGGAGAAGAGGATATTGCGGTTCTCGAATAGCATCCGACCCCAGTCAGGGGTCCCGGGCTCAACGCCGAGGCCGAGGAACGACAGCCCGGCGAGATTGACCAGCGCGAACGCAAAGTCGAGGACGACATACGCGAGGATGATCGGCGCGATGTTTGGCAGGATGTGCACGAACAGAATACGCGTCTTCGAGATGCCGAGAGTGCGCGCGGCGTCGATATAAGGAAGCGGTCGCTGCGCCAGGACCGCGCTCCGCACGATGCGCGTATCGGGGGCGGTGAAAAGGACGACCAGGACGAGGACGGCGGTCCAGTATCCGCCTCCCACCACGCCGACGACGACGATCGCCACGAGCGGCCCCGGCAACGCGAACATGAAATCCACCCAGCGCATGATCGCCGAATCGACCAGACCGCCGAGATAGCCTGAAAGAAGGCCAAGCAGGGTCGCGATCGCGAAAGCTCCGGCGGCGACAACAACTGGGCCGACCAAGGCCGTTCTCGCACCGTAGATCACGCGCGACAGCACATCGCGGCCGAGTAGATCCGTTCCGGCTATGTGGGCTGGGGAAGGCGGCGTATCGCCGACGTCGAGACGCTGGAGGAAGGGCGAATCGGGGGCAATCCTCTCCCCAAGGACGGCGCAGATCACCACCGTCGTGATAATCAGCGCAGCAATGAGAATGACGATTGGAACGCGCAACGGCTGCTTCGACCGTCGCGTCTCGCCAATGGCTGGGGCGCTCATGACTCGACTCTGCCGAAACGGATGCGCGGGTCGATCAGCGTATAAATCACGTCGACCGCAAGGTTGACCAGCAAGACGAAGGCAGAGAAAAGCAGGGTGGTCCCTTGGATCGTCGGAATGTCGCGCTTCTGGATCGCATCGACCATCAAGGCGCCGAGACCTGGCAAAGAAAAGGTGACCTCGACATAGATCGCACCGGCCACGATGCCGACGACAATGAGCCCTGCGGCCGTGACCACGGGAATGAGGGAGTTCCTGAGCACGTAGGCAAACAAAATGCGACGCGAGCTCAGTCCGCGCGCCCGCGCAAACGTGACGTAGTCTCGGGCCAGCTCCTCGATCATCGCCGCGCGCGTGATTTTGATGACGATCGCCATGACCGAGATCGCAAGCGCAAGTGCCGGAAGCGTCAGGTGCCAGGCGCGGTCGAGGAATCCCCTTCCCGGACCGAAGATCGGGAACCAGTGCAGCAGAACGCCGAAGAGATAGAGAAGGAAAATGCCAGTGACGAAGGCCGGAGAGCTGATGCCGAAAACACCGAACATGACGACCGCACGGTCGAACCGCGTGCCACGGCGGAAGGCGGCGACCGCACCGAGCAGGATACCGAGGCCGAGAACAAGAGCAGTGCTCATCAAGCTAAGGAAGATGGTGACGCCGAGCCGGTCCGCAATGATGCTCGTCACCGCCCGGTTGCCCTGGATGGAGACGCCGAGGTCGCCTCGGATCACCTGCAACAGCCACTTGCCGTATTGGACGAGGAACGGATCGTCCAAATGGAAACGCGCGCGGATGGCTACGAGCGTTGCCGGGTCTGCTGCGCGTGCACCAAGCAGGGAGCGCACCGGGTCGCCGGGTGCGATGTGAACCAGGGCGAAGACGCTGAAGGAGATTATAAGGAGGAGTGGGATCGTGACGGCGAGCCGTCGCGTGATGAAGACGACGAGACTCGAGTCCTCACCGGGGCGACCCGGGATAGCGGTCGAACCAGTCGATGGTGCGGCGCCCTGCATCGAGCTGGTGCTCCCCCTTCGCGCACGCCATGGCCTTCGCGCGGAAACACGACTCGCTCCGACTCGACACCGGGTTCGAGGAGCGCCGCACACAATTCCAGCCCGGCCGAGCGGGGTGCATCGGTTTCTGTCTCCGTGAACTATATGTCGGTGTCGTCGGCTTGTCGAGCCGAGTAGTTGCCGAACGCCAAGCAGTCGCTCCGGCAAAAACGATGAAAAATTGCCGTCGCCAAGTGGCCCCGCGATCTCTTTATCTTAGGCCGAAACCTCGCATCGCCCACGGAATATTGTACCAGAAGGCGGTGTAGCCGGTGAGCTTGTACTTATTGTTGATCGCCATTGCCGAGGCGGGCCAGAAGATCGGCACGACGGCGACTTCTTCGTTGGCGATCTTGAACACTTTCTTTAACGCCTCGGCACGCGCCTTCGGGTCGGCGTTCTCGTTGGCGATCTTCAGTTCCGCATCGACTTCGGGGTTGTTGAAGTTCGAGCCGTTCATGCCATCCTTCTTAGCATTCGCACTTGAGAAGAAGAGGGAGGGGTAGTTGGCTGCGTCGGCGAAGTCCGGATAGTACGCCATGATCTGCATGCCTAGTTTGTCGTGGTTGATGTAGTTCGTGAACCAGGTGTTGTTGTCGGTCTCCCGGATGTGTGCGCGGATACCAATCTGCTTCAGGTTCTCCGTCACCGACTGCAAGATGTTGACCATGTAAGGATCGGCGGTCGATGCTGGGATGGTGACGTCAAAGCCGTCTGGATGACTGGATTGTGCCAGCTCTGCCTTCGCCTTTTTTAAGTCGAACGCATAGTTCGGCAACAACGCAGCGTAAAAGGCGCGAACCTCGTCAGGAGAAAGCACTCCCGACCAGATTTCGGGCGGGTTCAATGCCGTCGCCGCCTCGCCGTTGCCCTTGAGGAGTGCCTTGATCAGGCCTTTCCGATCCACAGAATAGGCGACGGCACGACGCACATGGATATCGTCGAACGGCGGCGCCGAATGATCTAGAGTCAGTAAATATACGCCGAGCGACGGCGCGGTGACGACGTCGACGTTACCTAGCGCTTTCCACTGGTCGATATCGGAGATGGCGAGATCGAAGGTACCGTCGATCTCGCCTTGCTGCATGGCGAGGAGCCGAGCCGGGCGGTCTGGGATCGCCTGGAAGTTGATCCGTTTGACGACTGGCTTCGGTCCCCAGTAGTCGTCGCGCGCCTCGAGGAGAACATGATCTGCCGGAACGAATTCAACAAGCTTGTAGGCGCCAGTCCCAAGGGGGAGAACCTCGGGCGTTCCGATGTTCTTGTCCGCGAGTTGTTCCTTCTTGAACACGAAACCCGCCATATGGGCGGGCGTAAAGGCGAACTGCACGTTCGGTGCCTTCAATTTGACGGTCACCTCATCGGGAGCCGTCGCCTCGACAGTCGCCACCGAATTGTAGAACGAAGCTAGCTGTGAGCCGGAATCCGGGCTCATGTGATATTTGAACGTGGCAACAATATCGTCAGCGGTGAGTGGACTTCCGTCGCCGAATTTGACGCCGCCTCGCAGGTGATATTTGATCGTCGTCGGATTGACCTCCTCCCATCTGTCGGCCAATGCGGGTCCAAGAGCGAGATCGTCGCCGAAGGATAGCGGTCCTTCCTGGACAAGCGACATGACCGCGCCAGTATAGGTCATCCAAGCACGCGGAATGAAAAGCGTTTCGGGGATGCTAGGCAGCGCCCACGTGATCGATTCAATCTGCTCGTCTGCCTTTGCCGAAGGCGCTATCGCGAAGGTTCCCGCTATGGAGACGAAGGCGGCATGCGTCATTCCAGCGACTAAAATGCGACGCCGTGTCAACCCGATTGCCATTTGTCCCTCCCTTGGTGAAATCGTGACCCACAGGCTGACTGAATTTTACGCAATCCGCAATCAATGTCGCTTGTGCAAAGAGGGTAGCCGTTCGCCACGGCGACCACAGCCCAGCTAGGCCGTGAACGATTTTGGCGAGGGCGAACTAGCGGATTCTCGCGCTCTGAAACAGAGCATCGAGGTAGATGCTGCATGGTTATCAGGAACAATCTGATGAGGCGATAATCGCCTCCCCACTGGCAGTAGGGAGGAGGCTTCTGGTCTATCGGACGCGGTGGGCGCTTCTCTCGCAGGTCGCTGGAGCGCTGAGGGAACAGGTGCTAGCATACCAAAGCCCAGAACAGATCGAAGGCTCACATGGAGTTCAACATCCCGGAACCCATGGCAAGCTTGAAAATTCGGCCGAAGCCCAAGCGGCGCGAGTTGGAGGCATGGCGGTGATCAGACGACCGAGCCCAAAGTCTTACCGGAGCCGAGGGCATTGCGATGGCCGGGCCTGAGCGGGAGCGAAAGCCGGCTGAAGGCGTTCGGAAGACGATAACAATTCTCGTCGCCGACATCGTAGATTCGTCACGCCTTAGCCTCACCCTCGATCCCGAGGCACTCCGGGACCTACTCGCCCGCTACTTTGACGAGATGACCTCCATTATCCAGCGGCACGGTGGAGTCGTGGAGCGATACGTCGGTGACGAGATCATGGCCGTGTTTGGCGTGCCAATGCTTCACGAGGATGACGCCCTACGGGCCGTATCCGCCGCTGTCGAGATGCGTGACACACTTGCGACGCTCAACCATGAGTTTGAGACGGATTGGGGCGTTCAGCTGGCTCATCGGATTGGCCTCAACACCGGGGAGGTCTTTACTGGCATCGACAGACAGGGACGTCGATTTCTCACTGGCGAAGCTCTGCGTGTTGCCAAGCGTCTCCAGGAGGCCGCGGCGGCCAACGAGATCCTGATTGGAGAAGCAACCTTCAAGCTGGTTCGCCACGCCGTTGTTGTCGAGTCCAGCAGCCCGCGCGCGGTCAAGCACGGCGAGACGTTCCCTGCCATCATCTTGGTAAGCGTCATCAACAGAGCCACCGGCTTTCAACGCCGCTTCGAGACGCCGTTCGTCGGACGCAAGCGTCAGCGTGCGATGATCAGCACCATATTTGGCGACTTGGTCAGCAATAGAGCCTGCCACCTGTTGACTGTGCTGGGCGAGGCCGGCGTGGGAAAATCGCGGCTTGTTTCGGAAGTCGCCGGAAACCTTCCGAGCGAGATGATTGTCGCGCACGGCCGGTGCCTGCACTACGGCGACGGCATTACCTATTGGCCGCTTGCGGACATTGTCCGGGAGATCACGCGGGCTGGGGGCGACGACCCCGCCAAGCAGTCCGTGGCGGCGATTGCAGAAATCCTCGCCGGAGTCGACAAGGCCAAACTCATCGCCGATCGCATAGCTGCATTGCTCGGGTTCGGCGAGGGAGACCCAGGCACCCGCGAAGAGACTTTCTGGGCCGTCCGGCGACTTTTCGAGGTGTTCGCACAAGAACGACCGCTGGTGATCGTGGTGGAAGACCTCCACTGGGCCGAGCCGACATTCCTAGACCTCATCGAGCACCTTGTCGATTTCTCCCACGGTTTCCCCATAGTGATTGTCGGCACTGCACGACCAGAATTGCTCGACACGCGGCCCGATTGGGGAGGCGGGAAGCCGAATGCGACGACGATCGCGCTTGAACCGCTGAGTGAAGCGGAATCCCGCGACATGATATTGAATCTGCTCGACCGGCTCCCGCTATCACCCGCGGTCGAGTCGATGATCACACGCGCCGTCGGCGGTAACCCGCTGTTTGCGGAAGAGCTCGTGGCAATGCTCGTTGATGAAGAGCTGCTTAGGCGCAACGAGGACTGCTGGGTCGTTCGCTCGGATCTTTCCGAGCTGCCGGTCCCCTTGACAATTAACGCGCTTCTGGCTGCCCGCCTTGAGGGCCTCCCGTCCCTCGAGCGCGTCATCCTGACGGCTGCAGCGGTCGAGGGCGCAGTATTCCATCAGAGCGCTGTCAACGCGCTCGCCTGCCCCGTGCTCGACGCACTCGAGGACGGCTTGCTCGCACTCGTCCGCCGGGATCTCATCCGCCCGGAGGCGCCGTCGTTCGTCGGCGACAAGGCCTATCGCTTCCGTCACCTCCTGATCCGCGACGCCGCATATCGCTCCCTGCCGAAGAACGCGCGCGCCGACCTGCACGAGCGCTTCGCCGCCTGGCTCGAGCTAACGGCCAAGGACCGGCTACGCGAGTTCGAGGAGATTGTCGGCTATCACCTCGAACAGGCCTTTCTGTACCATGTCGCGCTCGGCCCGCGCGACGCGCACGCGGCCTCGCTTGCCGCCCGGGCGTGCGAACGGCTCGAGGCAGCCGGGCGGCGGGCGCTCGTCCGCAGCGACCTGCCCGCGGCGATCAACCTGCTCGAGCGGGTTTCCCACCTACTTCCAACCGCCGATCCGCGGCGGGCGGCGCTGATCGTCGAACTGGGTGGCGCGCTGATCGAAAGCGGGCGGCTGGCAGAAGCCGGGCGCGTGCTCGACGACGCGGAGCGCCTGGCTGCTGCCGCGAAGGATGAGCGCCTGGCGTCGCATGTGCTCATTCAGCGGCAGTTCCTCCGGTCGCTGCACGGCGAGGAAGGCGGGCTGGAGGAGGCTGCGCGGGCGGCGGCCACGGTGACACCGGTTTTCGAGCGTCTCGGGGATGACCTCGGCCTGTGTCGCGCACGGCGGCTTGAGGCGTGGTGTTTTTTTAACGAGGCTCGCGGCGAAGCGGCGGCGGCGGCGTGGGAGCGCGCGGCCGTACATGCGCGGCGGGCGGGGGACCGGCATGAGCTCTACGAGTCCCTCCGGTGGATTGCGTCCATGCTCTGGTTCGGGCCGACGCCGGCCGCCGAGGGCATCCGCCGTTGCGAGGCGATGCGCGCGGAGGTGCGCGAGAGCCCCGAGTCCGAGGCGGTAATCCTCCGGCAGCTCGCATGCCTCAACGCGATTGTCGGCCGCTTCGCGCTTGCCCGCGAGCTGATCGCGACGACCAAGGCCACCTATGCCGACCTCGGCCTCACGCTCTTCCTGGCGGGCTCTGAACACGAGGCCGTCGTCGAACTGCTCGCCGGGAACCCGGCTGCGGCCGAGGAGAGCGCGCGCGCGGCGTATCGCGCGCTCGAGGAGATGGGCGAGCGCGCGTTCCGCTCGACGATGGCAGCGACCCTCGCCTTGGTGGTCCTCGAACAGGGACGCGACGTGGAGGCCGAGGCCCTTGCTGAGGTTAGCGCCCGGCTGGGCGCGAGTGGCGACCTCCTGACGCAGATCCGTTGGCGTCGCGTGCGCGCACGCGTGCTCGCGCGGCGGGCTGAGATTAGGGCGGCGGAGGCGCTCGCGCGCGAAGCATTGACGATCGCCGAAGCGACCGACTTCATTAACGAGCGGGCGGATGCACTGGTCGACCTGTCGCACGTGCTCGAGGCATCCGGCCGATGCGACGAGGCGGTCGCTGCTGCGTCCGAAGCAGTACATCTCTACGAGCTGAAGGGAAACGTGGTCGCCGCGGCCGCGACCCGCCTCCGCCTAGCCAAAATCGTAAGAATATGAGATCGTATAGTAAGCGGCGGGTTCAGCCGCATATCCTGTGAACCACTCGGAACGGAGGGGACGCGATGCCGCCCGGGAGCTTCGATGATGAACTGGCGATCGATGGTCATGGATGTGTTAGACCTGCCGGCCCCCTGGAGCTCGATCCGGGCGAGACGGTGCTGAGGCTCGATGTTTGGGTCTTCCAGCCGGGTGGCGCCTGCATGGCTTTCCTACCTGGTCCCTTCGGGGGGAAAAGGTGGACGATGAACCCGGACCCCCACGGCGATCACTTTGGAGACGGGTTCCGGCCCGGCCCGGCACTCGCGAAGGGGCTGATGGTCTCGAAAAAGGCGAACGGAGAGACAACCGCGTTTCATTGGGCGGAGGCTATCCTCTTGAAGAGCGCCGAAGAAAGGGGCTCGGGCGCAGGCCACCACTCGCCGGCCGAAGAGCGCGGATAGGCAATCGCAGTATGCAGCATCGTCGAGTGGAGGACATTCGACGATACTGCATCGGAGCAGCACTATGCGGTGGCTCTGCAATCGCCGCGACTGCAGTCATTTTAGACTTCGGAGATGAATCTGGATTGGATCGCTGGTAAAGGTCGATGCCGGTCGCGTCGGCACGTCTCCTAAGAGGCCGAGGACTTTTGCTAGGCTCAACTCCCAGCTGGCTGCGGGCGGCGAACTGATGACGCAGGTCCGTTGGCGCCGCAAGCTCGCGCGGAGCGGCCGCAACCCCGGCCCGCCTAGGAAAAATCGTCGATATGTCACATTGTTGGAAGGCGGCAAGAGGGCGGCGGCGGGGGGTACCGCCGGAAAGGTGTCCGCTGAAGTGCGTATCGTCGTCGCCCTCGAGTCTAAGCTGGAAGGTCACTAACCTGACGCACCAGCAACTCTCCGGCCGTTTCATTTCCGTTTCTCATATCTAGCAGGAACCGATAATCCCAACTTGTTGAGGCCCCTTTCCCATCGGGTGAGGATGCAACTTCTTGAAATCATTTTCGAAGAGGTCAAGCATGGTCACGAAAAGCAAAGCCCCCGCGAAACAGACACCCAAGCGACTCGGTGCGACGAAGGCTACTAAGCGAAAAGCTGAGACAGCGAACCTCGCCGCAACTTCCGAAATTCCCGAGCCAGTTCGCGAATTTCTCGAGAAGACATCAATTCCTAAAAGATACGTTAAGGCAAACCCGATCACGCTCTCGGAACTGCGGAAGCGCGTGATCGAAATGAATCTGGGGCCCACCGTTTCGCTGGAGCAACTGTTGGCCAGCGCGAATCGAATTAAGCCGGCGGTACTTCCCGTGGAGAAGTCACCGGAAGACGTCAAAGAGTCTATCCCCGCACTAAAGCCGGCGATTCGACGTTTTCACGGCGTTAAAATTCCGCTCAACTGGTTCCCGTTTCCCTGGCTGAGTTCTGCCTATGCAGATCGTTTCGGATACATGTCGTCAGCGGCCACCCGCGCGGCAACGAAGTTGCCATTCAATGTCGCGACGCAAGCACTCCTCGGCCAACTCGGTAACATGATGGGAGACGCCGGTCGCGATCCCAATCCTGCATCCCACAATCCGGCTGACGCGGGCGTCTCTTCGATACCAGCAGGCTTCACTTATTTTGGTCAATTTGTGGACCATGACATCACATTCGACGTCTCGTCGACTCTCGACGCCGATACCGATGCGAATACGATCAATAACATGCGAAGCCCGGCGCTCGATCTGGATTCCGTTTACGGCCGCGGACCTGGCTTAGATCCGTTTCTCTACCTTTTTCCTCCATCTAGTCCAGCGACTGCAATCAAGCTGCATAGGGGTACGAACACTCCAGTTGGCCCAGGCGGCCCCAGTAACAGCGGTAACCCATCGGGCATGGTCCAGCAGACGAACTGGGATGTGCCCCGCATGCAGGGTACGAATACTGCCGCGATCGGTGATCCGCGCAACGACGAAAATCTGATCATCGTGCAGTTTCAGCACGCTATGCTACGTTTCCACAATGCCGTCGTTGATCTGCTGGTGGCAGTAGGATTTGCGGGCGACATCTTCGCAGAGGCCAAACGAATCGTGACCCATCACTACCAATGGGCCGTGGTGCATGACTTTCTGGAAAGAATCTGCGGAGCGGCTGCCGTGAACAACGCGATGGCGAGTGTTTCTGCTCCCATCGGGAGCTCGTTCCGAATGCCCGTCGAGTTCGCCGTGGCAGCATATCGGTTCGGCCACAGTATGGTCCGTGATACGTACTGGGTGAATTTCAACTTCCCGAACGCCACACTCCGGCAGGTGTTTGAGTTCAATCGCAATCCGCGGCTGCCGGTCTTTTCCAACTGGGTCGTTGACTTCAACGCGTTCTTTGACACAGGAGTCCCAGTACCAGTTCACAACAAGGCCCGGAAAATCGATAGCTTTATGGCCAACGGACTGGAATCATTGCCCGGATTCTCAGGGATTATGGCGCTTCTGGCGACGCGAAACCTACGGCGCGCTCTGGCTCTCGGTCTGCCTAGCGGACAGGGCATGGCCAACTCATTCGGTATCGCACCCATGACCGCGGCGCAGTTGACATCTGGGTTGGCGGCGGCCGAAGTGGCTGTGCTGAATTCCAGCGGCGGTTTACTGCTGAACAAGACGCCTCTCTGGTATTACGTCCTTCGCGAGGCTGCAGTCCTTGCCGGGGGAAATCAGTTGGGCCCGGTCGGCGGGAGGATCGTGGCGGAGACGTTTGTCAGGATTTTGAAGCGGGATGCGTCATCCTATCTGAACGTCGTCGGCGGGTTCATACCTATTCTTCCTTCGTCCACGCCTGGAAACTTCACTGTGGCCGATCTGGTCGCCTTCGCCGGGGTAACGCAACCATAGAGATCGCCTTGCGAACGCGGACCTGAAGACCACGCTCGCTTCGAACACGTGAGGTTACGCGGCCTGAGCGGAGCCCGTGACGAGTTCCTCATGGCTGCCATCACAAAACCTGCGACGCCTGGTGCGGCTCGCAACGCCCACGGTGCAGGCACCAGCAAAACGTGGCCAACCCGCAGATTCGCGCCAATTGGGCAAAGATGGATAGGTGTGCTTCTCAAACGCCATTCTGCCGACGAATAGGTCGAGTTTTTCCACGGCATCGGTCGTTCGCCTCTGTTCGATGAACAGCCGCTTTTTGACCTGTGTTGGTCATTCCGAACCCAACTGCGACTGCCCTTGGTTCCCTTTCACCGAGCGATGCTAGCCACCACTGCCCTGAGCCGCCGGACTTATTTTTTTGGCGGGATAGGACCAAAGACATCCTCCTTAGACTCCCCATGTCGGATTCTCGCGATCCGGTTCTCGGCTCTCTCGATCGCGTCTTCGGCCGCCTTCTGCAAGTCCCTAAGGACTTTGATCTCCTTCTCGAAACGCTCAATAAACTCATAGTCAACGGCCATTTCATCCCTCCATCTGATCATCAAACCCAAGTAGAACGGCCACGTCACTTCTATGCGTATGTCCTTGCGAAACGTCACGTTCCGAGAGGAATGCGACGAGATCGCAAACCGGGAGTCATGCACGTCCGCAGCCTGCTATGCCGGATCACTCGGCGTTGCAGAACTGCTTTGCAGCATAGGCCGTGCCGCGCTCGCCAATTACCGCGAGGTGCTAATACAAATTGACTACCTCAAGCCACCAGTAGAATTTATCAGTACCACTGGAGTCGTCGTAAGCCAGGAGGGAGATCCCCAATGCCGGTCCTGGCTGGAACTGTCCGTTTATCCACCCCGGCGGGATACCGTCTGCAGTCCAGACCACGTAATTCGGCGCCCAACCGGTCCACTGGGCGGTCCTTTGACTGGCGCCCGTGCTGCTCTGCATAGCCCACGCCTCGACCCACTTGGGTGTCTCGCCTGATTCGAGTCCCAACGGACCCGTCGGCCACTCGACCCGATGTGTGCCGAAGTTGATATTCTGATTAAGATCCCAACTGCCTGGCATGACATGCCTCCAATCGCTGCCGGGCGACTCCCCCGGGGTTCATGAGCAAGAGATCAAACGGCTCGTCGACAATGTCACTCGCGCCAGATGAGCCGAATTCTGCACTAAAAGTAAGTAGGCCAGAGAAATGTTGTTGCTGTCAGAATGAAATTGGTCTGGGCTGAGAAGCAACAGGAGTAACCTGCAACAAGCGAGCTGCGCGTCATCTGATCCCCCCAGCAACCACGCCGCAACGATGATACGCCAAGAGGTAATTTAGTAAAGATAAATACACGCCAAGCCAGCTGCGCTCCCTGGATCATGCACGCACAAATTCCACTGGAGCGCGTGCCAAGGCTGCTCATCAAAGCGAATTCAGGCGAGTCCTGCTTCAGGGCGTCGATCATTCTCGCCTGCCTGATCGTTAGTGCCGTCCGTGGTTCCAGGCAAAGTGCCGCAGCAAGCACTGGCGAACGACATGGCCGGTCGCCGGATCCCGTATCGGAACGTCATCAGGGGCGGAGGGTTGCTGGTGCATGACCGAAAAAGGCAACGCACTGTCTTTGGTCATTTTCTCGGCACGTCTCCATTTAGCGAGCAGCGGCAGTGGATACACTTCTGTTTGCGCACGCGGAAAGGAACAACCCAGAGAATAAACAACATCATCGTAAGGGGCGTTTTTGTCGATCTGGCAGAAGCGTCGGAGGATGTGCTCCGCCGCATGTCGCCCCAGTTCCGTCGCGACTGCATTCAAAGCGCCGAGTTCTATCAACATCAAAACTGTGGTCGGGCGAGATATCGCTTGCGCAAACGATGCTCCAGTTTGGACCGGAATGCAGCGTAGTTCGGCAAACCGGTTACCGGAGGCAACCGAGGATGGCAGCTACGACGACCTAGCTGGCCCGAACAAGCTGCAGCGCGTCAACCACCCACCCCCCCTTTACGTTTGCCCTTATCCTTTCGCTCTTGGCATTTGCAGAAACCTATCCTATAGCTTTTTTAAAGCTATAGGATAGCAAATGAGCGAAACGGCACCGATCATTCCATCCTCCGGCGACCTCGTCGCAGGCGCGGTCTCGCAGATTTCCGCCTTCATCCGTGAAAGCCAGCTCAAGCCCGGGGATCGCCTGCCCTCCGAAGCAGCCCTCACGGAAAGCCTCAACGTGTCCCGCACCGTGGTTCGCGAGGCTCTGCGTTCGCTCGCCGCGATGCGACTGATCGATCTCGGCGCCGGCAAGCGGCCGACCGTCGCCGAACTCGACGACAGTTCCATCGCCATGACGTTCCGACACGGCCTGTTCACCGATCAGATTGACATCCGCCAGATCTATGACGCGCGCCGCACCATCGAGGGGCGTACGGCAACGCTCGCTGCCCTGCTGCGCACCGAGCAGGAAGCAGACGAGATCCTCGGCTTCGCCCGCGCCATGCAGAACCGCCTCGACCAACCGGGCGTCGTCATGGAAAACGACCTCGCCCTTCATCTGGCAATCGCGCGCGCCTCGAAGAACCCCGTCTTCGCCCTCATGATCGGCGCCTTTCAGGGCGTGATCGTCGAGAGCTGGCCAATCGGCTGGAGGGCCCGCGCCACCGATGACGAACGCGAAGCCATGAACCGCCTGCACCTCGACCTCGCCGAGGCGATCGCCGCCGCCGATCCTCAGGCGGCCTCGACCATCATGGACCGGCATTTCGATGAGAGCCTCAGGGCTCTCGCCCGTGCCGGCCTGACCTGAACCAAGAAACTGGAGTTCCCATGAAAATTACAGGTCTCGAAACCGTGCGCGTCGCCGAGCGCGCCAATCTCCTCTGGCTGCTCGTGCACACTGACGAAGGCTTGTCCGGTCTCGGCGAAACCTTCTTCGGCGCGGAGACCGTCGAAGCCTACATACACGAATATATCGCGCCCCGCGTGATCGGCCGTGATCCGCTGGAGATCGACCGTCTCGCGGCCGACCTCGTCGGCTATGTCGGCTTCCGTTCCTCCGGCGCCGAAGTGCGCGGCAACTCCGCCTTCGACATCGCCCTCTGGGACATTTTCGGAAAAGCGACTGGGCAGCCGATCGCCCAGCTTCTCGGCGGCTTCACGCGCCGCGAGATCCGCACCTATAACACCTGCGCCGGCACCGAATACATCAAGAAGGCGACCGGCCAGACGACGTCCAACTACGGACTTTCGACCGGAAAGGACTATGACGACCTGAACGGCTTCCTCAACCGCGCCGACGAACTGGCACTCTCGCTGCTCGAAGACGGCATCACCGCCATGAAGATTTGGCCGTTCGACGCGGCCGCCGAAAAGACGCGCGGCCAGTACATCTCGGTTCCCGACCTCAAGCAGGCACTCGTTCCCTTCGAAAAGATCCGTGCGGCCGTCGGCGACAAGATGGACATCATGGTCGAGTTCCACTCCATGTGGCAGTTGCTGCCGGCGATGCAGATCGCCAAGGCGCTCGCGCCCTTCAACACCTTCTGGCATGAAGATCCGATCAAGATGGACAGCCTTTCGAGCCTGAAGCGCTATGCCGAAGTCTCCCCGGCCCCGATCTCGGCCTCTGAGACGCTCGCCACCCGGTGGGGTTTCCGCGACTATCTCGAAACCGGGGCAGCCGGCATCGTCATGCTCGACATCTCCTGGTGCGGCGGGCTCTCGGAAGCCCGCAAGATCGCGTCGATGGCCGAAGCCTGGCACCTGCCAGTCGCTCCCCATGACTGCACCGGACCGGTGGTGCTCTGCGCCTCGACCCATCTGTCGCTCAATGCGCCCAATGCGCTGGTCCAGGAAAGCGTGCGCGCCTTCTACAACACCTGGTATCGCGATCTTGTGACCGCGCTGCCGGAGGTGAGGAACGGGATGATCACGGTTCCCCCCGGTCCGGGGCTTGGTATGGAGCTTCATCCCGACATAGAGAAGACCTTCACAGTCAGCCGCCGCATGTCCGACGCCTCGGGCATCTGACTGACGTGACGGCCAGAGATCCCTTGAGGAAAAAACGACGACAAGCCAATAGGGCGTCGGCGGCCCTTGGGCTCGCCGCCGTCGCCGGCCCGCGGTAACGCTGCTCGGCAGGTGCTGTTCGCGCTGAACGACGCGCGTTGGGCATGCCAAAGCCGGCGCCCGCATTCATGCGGGACGAGCCTTCCTGAGACGCACAACATAGAAGAAGCCCGCAGCGGCGACCGCTGCGGGCTTCTTTGTTGGCGCGGCCCCGAAGGACCGCCACTACAGCGCCGCGCGTCTTATCAGACGCGCAAAGACGCTGTAGCACTTTGAATTGCTGCATGTTTGTATCCTTAAATCGACTACGATTTAAGGATACATGCAGTAGGGAGATTACTTGCGGATCTCGGCGAGTTCGGCAAGGACTGCGTCCACGATCTCAGCACCGATCTCGTCCATGTGCTTTTGGTAAACAACCATCGACTTCTCGCGGATGCGGGTCTGTTCTTCCGGAGACAGGACGTTCACTTCGAGACCGGCAGCCTTGATCTTCTCCAGCGACTTCTTGTTCAGCTCAGCGATGACCTGACGCTCGACGTCGCGGCCGACGACGGCGCATTCACGAAGGGCTGCCTGCTCTTCCGGGGTGTAAGTGTCGAAGATCGCCTTCGAGAACAGGAAGAGGAACGGCGTGTAGGCGTGGTTGGTCTCGGTGATGTACTTCTGCACTTCGAAGAACTTCGAGGTGTCGATCGTCACATACGGGTTTTCCTGGGCGTCGATCGTTTTGGTTTCGAGAGCCGAGAACACCTCGCCGAAGGCCATCGGCGTGGCGTTCGCACCGAGGTTCTGGAAGGTGTCGAGGAAGATATTGTTCTGCATGACGCGGACCTTCAGGCCCTCGAAGTCTTCCCACTTCGCGACCGGACGAACGGAGTTCGACAGGTTACGGAAACCGTTTTCCCAGTAAGCGAGGTTGACCAAGCCGACGGCTGCCAGCTTCTCGTTCATCATCTCGCCGAACTTGCCGTCGAGAACCTTGTAGGCTTCCTCGGCATTGGCGAAGAGGAACGGCAGGTCGAAGACGCCGAGAGCCGGCTCGATGCCGACGAGCGGCGACGACGAGGTCACGACAGCTTCCTGAACGCCCGAACGGAGCGCCTGGGTGGCCTGCAAGTCGCCGCCGAGAGCACCGCCCCAGAACGCGGTCAGCTTGAGCTTGCCGCCGGACTTTTCGTCCAGGCACTTCTGCATCGCTTCGATACCGTTGCCGACCGGGTGGTCGGCGTTGATGCCGTTCGACACGCGGATGTTGCGGTCGTTGAATTCGGCGAACGCCGGAGCCGAAGCCGTGCAGGCGAATGCAATGGCGGTCGTGGCGAGTAGAAGTTTTCTCATGATATCCCTCCCGAGGATGGTTGTTTGAGAAGATTGAGGGTTGTCCATCACCGCAGCCACTGGGCGGGCACGGTGATGAGTTCAGGGAACAGCACGAGCAGCATCAGTAGAGCCGTCTGGGCGAGCAGGAAGGGCAGGATGCCGACCGTGACTTTTCCGAGCGGGACCCGACCGACGCCGCTCACGACGTTCAGAACGACGCCCACCGGCGGGGTGATCAGGCCGATGCAGCAGTTCATAACGAACATCACGCCGAAGTAGATCGGATCGATGCCCGCCTGCTTGATGATCGGCATGAGGACGGGCGTGAGGATCAGGATCGACGGCGTCAGGTCGAGAGCGGTGCCGACGATCAGGACCAGGATCATGATCGCGAACATCAGGAGCTTCGGGCGGTCGATCAGCGGTTCGATATAGCCCGTGATCTCGGTCGGAATGTTCGCGGCCGTGATAAGCCATGCGGAGACGAGCGCCGCGCAGACCAGGAACATGATGACCGCAGTCGTCTTGGCAGCCTGCAGGATGACCCGCGGCAAGTCGCGCGGCTTCAGCTCGCGGTAGATGAACATGCCGACGAAAAGGGCATAGAAGGCAGCGATCACGGCAGCTTCGGTCGGCGTCACGACCCCGGCCTTGATGCCGCCGAGAATGATCACCGGCATGCCGAGTGCCCAGGCGGCGCGCCCGGTCGCGTTGAGGCGCGCGGACATCGGAGCCTTCGGCAGCGGCTGGATGTTGTCCTTGCGCACGACGAACTGCCAGGTAAGGATCAACGACAGGCCCATCAGCAGGCCAGGCACGATGCCCGCCATGAAGAGCTGGGTGATAGATACGTTGGCCGACACGCCGAACACGATGAACGCCATGGATGGCGGGATGACCGGGGCGATGATGCCGCCGGACGCGATCAGCCCTGCGGAACGTGGCACGTTGTAGCCGGCCCTCGCCATCATGGGGATCAGGATCGCGGCAAGGGCAGCGGTGTCGGCAGCGGCCGAACCCGAAATACTCGCCATGATGACGGCAGCCATGATCGCCACGATGCCGAGACCGCCACGAATGTGACCGACGCAGGCGATCGCGAACTCGATGATGCGCTTGGACAGGCCGCCCGAGTTCATCAACTCGCCGGCCAGAACGAAGAACGGGATGGCCAGCAGCGTGAAGGTGTCGGCACCGATGATCATGTTCTGCGCGATGATCTGGCTGTTGAACATCCCCATGAACCACATGAGGACGACGCCACAGAACATCAGGGCGAACGCAACCGGCACGCCGATCGCCATGGCTCCGACGAGGGAGGCAATAAATACGAGAAGAGTCATCAGCTACGCTCGGCCAGATGTTCGAGGGACATGTTTTCGCCGGCGAAGGCGGCAAGTTCTTCCTCGGTCACGCGACCGGTCAGGAGGCGAATGAGGCGTTCCAGGGCGATGATCACGCAGCCGGCGCCCGTGAAGAAGCCGATGCCGTAAACGAAGCCCATGGACAGGCCCGTCACCGGTGCACTCATGCTCCAGTTGATCGGGAACTGCTTCCAGGTGCCCCAGAAAAAGATGGCGGAAACGCCGATGATCACGACGTTGCTGACGGCCATGCAGATAACGCGACCCTTGCGACCAAACAGTGCCACGAGGGTCTCCACGCCCATGTGCCCGTGTTCTCGGAACGACACCACGGCGCCGATGAAGGTCACCCAGACGAAGAAGTAACGCGCCAATTCATCCGACACGGTCAGACCGGAATTCATGGCGTAGCGCATGACGACGTTGACGAAAACCATGACCGCCATCCCCGAAAGAAGGATGATCAGCAGGAATTCGAGGACTTTGTAGAATCGATCGATTGCCTTTTGCACTCGGCCCTCCCCGTTCGAAAAATTACAAGAGGCCGCGCTTGGCGAGGTTTCGCATGAGGGCGCCGACCCCGAAGGTCCATTCCGGGCAAGCGTCACAGCGATCAACCCAGTTCACCAGACGTCCGAGCTTCGGCGTCGATATTTCCACCCGGTCGCCCACTTCATGCGTGAAGCCCTGTCCGACGCCCCGGCGATCTTTCACCGGTGCGAACATGGTGCCGAGGAACAGCACCGCGCCATCGGGATACTGGTGATTGCGGTTGCGCAGTTGCGACACCAGGTTTTCCGGGCTGCGGCTGATCGCTTCCATCGGGCTTTCGCCGGTCATCTCGAAACCGTCCTCGCCCTTGACCAGCAGCGTGACGCGAACCCTGCGCAGGTCGTCGATGGTGAAGTTCGCGTCAAACAGGCGAATGAACGGGCCGATCGAGCAGGACGCATTGTTGTCCTTCGCCTTGCCGAGCAACAAGGCGGAACGGCCTTCGACATCACGAAGGTTTACGTCGTTGCCGAGAGTGGCGCCGAGGATGGTGCCGTCAGAACGAACTGCAAGCACGACTTCGGGCTCGGGATTGTTCCACTGCGAGATCGGATGAATGCCGACCGTGTCGCCACAGCCGACGGACGACATGGGCTGCGACTTGGTGAAGATCTCGGCGTCGGGGCCGATTCCGACTTCGAGGTACTGCGACCAGAGATTCATGTCCTGCAGCAGCGCCTTGACCTTCGCCGCCTGCTGCGAACCGGCCACGAGACCGCGCAAGCTGTCGCCGAGCACCGGCGCCAGCCGTTCGCGGATTTCGCGTGCCCGGGAGGGGTCGCCCTTGGCCTGCTCCTCGATCACCCGCTCGAGCATGCTGTCGGCGAAGGTGACGCCGGCCGCCTTGATCGCCTGAAGGTCGATCGGCGCCAGAAGTTCGCCCGCCTTGCCGGAGAGGAAATCGTCGAGAGAGCCGAGATCGACGAGATCGGTCGCGGATTTCAGCCTGTCGACCAACCCATCCTGCTCGAACAGAAACGAAACAGTGGCGGCGATGGTTGTCAGGTCAAGCAAGCGACCGTCGCGCAGCAGTACCGGGCAAGGGCCATCGACGGCCTTCGACCACACACGCCCGACCAGAATGGCCTGCGCTGCGTCTTCCGGCAGAATTGCGGCTGCGGATAGTGAACGCTTGGAAACCAAGCCATCCTCCCTTTTTCTTATGCCTCCCAGGCAGCGGCCTCCTGCCGCGTTGCCTTATTGTCAGGATGTCTGACAATACTCCTCGATCGTTTTAGTCGGACTTCGTCACCCTGTCCAGCGTCCAAATGACGGCTTGTTCAAAAAGCCACCACCATATGCGACCTCAATAGGCCTCGAGCGTCAGGTCGAGCCGCCTCGCCGCCCCCAACAGGTGCATCTTCATCGCCTCCCTCGCCCGCTTCGGATCCCGGCTGGCAATGGCATCGCGCAAGACGACATGCTCCTCTATCGTCACCTCGACGATCTCCTCAAGAACCGCGGTCGACCGCGCCGCACTGATCGCCAGGCTGATGCGCTCCGCGATGAACCCGATGAAGACCGAGAAGTACTCGTTTCCGGTGGCGGCAGCGATCGCGCGGTGAAACGCAAGGTCGGCGACTATGCCTTCCGCCGTCCACTTTTCCCCGCCGCTCATACTGGCGAGCGCCTCGTCGATACGCGCAAGATCGTCGGCCGTATGGTGCAGCGCGGCCAAGCCCGCGGCCTCGATCTCCAGCGGCACACGCAACTGAAAGAGATCGCGGAAACTTTGGCGGTCGGCCAGGTCATCCTGCTCGATGCGGATTTGCCGTGCGTGGGACTCGGTGACGAAGGCACCGACACCCTGGCGCGTCTCGACCAGTCCCTCGTTGCGCAGCTGGGCAATCGCCTCGCGCACCACGGTCCGGCTCACGCCCAGCGCCTTGGCCAGAAAGTGTTCGGTCGGCAGCTTTTCGCCCGGACGCATCCGGCCTTCGGTGATGTCGCGCGCAATCTGACTGGCAATGCGTGCCGGCAGATGTTCACTTCGCCTGATATGTCCGAATTCCATCGTCTTTACGTCCCGCCTCCTCCGCGTCACGTGAGGGGTTTTCTATCAATCCCTCGCGAAACTCAATTGGCAACCGGGGTTCATCCAAAGATCCGGATCGATCGCCGTCTTCACTGCGGCCAGCAGCTTGCGTCGAACCTCGGACAGACGCGTGTCGAAGTCTGACCTCTTCAAGCGACCGATGCCATGCTCGGCGCTGATCGAGCCGTGATAGCTGTCGAGCACTTCATTGATGATCTTCTTCGCCTTGTAGATTCGCGCATCGATTTCACTGCGCGGCAGGTCGCCCGGTGGCAGCACGTTCAGGTGCACGTTGCCGTCGCCGACATGGCCGTAGGAGACGCAAACGCAGTCCGGAAGTGCGTCGTAGACGGCCTTCTGCGCATCGCGCACGAAATCGGCGACCCGCGACAGCGGAACAGAAACGTCGGTGCGCAAGTGCGGACCGCGCTTGGCCTGCCCCTCGTTCATGCCCTCGCGGAAAAGCCAGAGATTGCGCGACTGCGCCTTGGACGTGGCGACCACCCCATCGACCACGAGACCGTCGCCCATGACACCTTCGAGGAACCGTTCCATCAGATCCGAAACGTTGACCAGCCCCGAGCCCGAGATTTCGAGCAGCGCATAGGCCGGGTGGTCGTCCGACATCGGCATGGCGAGGTCCGGCATCGCCTCGCGCGCCAGGGTGAAGGCGAGCGGCGGCATGAACTCGAAGGCTGACAGAAGGTCGCAGCAATCGCGACGGGCACGGCGGTAGAGCGCGATCACGTCGTCGAGCGCATTCAATCCCAGAAGGGCGGTGGCCACCTGATCCGGCATCGGCATCAGCTTCACCGCGACCGCCGTGATAATTCCGAGCGTACCTTCGGCTCCGATGAACAACTGCTTTAGATCAATGCCGCGATTGTCCTTGCGCAGCGTCGACAACCCTTCGAAAACCGAACCGTCGGGCAAAACGACCTCCAGCCCCAGCACCAGTTCGCGCGTCATGCCGTAGCGCAGGACATTGATGCCGCCGGCATTGGTGGAGACATTGCCGCCGATTCGGCAGGACCCCTGCGCGCCGAGCGCGAGCGGGAAGAACATTCCAGCTTCCTCGACCTTGTCCTTGAATTCGGACAGGATAGCGCCCGCCTCAACGACGGCCGAAAAGTCGTCGGCGTCAATCCGGCGGATGGCATTCATGCGCTCGAGGCTGAGCACGACCTGACTTTCCGGCGCATCCGGCGTAGCACCCAGCACGAGGCCGGTGTTGCCGCCCTGCGGCACGATCGCGACACCCAGTTCGGCGCAGACGCGCACCGCCTTCGAGACATCCTCGGTGGAGCGCGGACGAAGGACCGCAATCGCTCCGGTGGTCACGTCGCCGTGCCAGTCACGACAATAGCGCTCCACTTCTTCACCGAGGAGAACCAGGTCCGCCCCGAGGGCGTCCACGAATTTCTGATGATATGACTGGATACTCACGTTCACGTGTCCCTCCCGGCACCGGCTTTGGCGGCCTGTGCGGGATGCCAATTATTCTGTTTTCAAACGGATCATATAAGGTTATCAGACAACCTTACAATGTCTTTTTTCGGCTGTGTGGTTCGCACCTTCGTCGGACGGTGGGAACGAAAGCATGGAGGAGGTAATCACATGCACATTCTGATCATCGGTGCCGCCGGCATGGTCGGTCGCAAGCTCGCGGCACGTCTTGCGAATGATGGAACCCTGGACGGTCGCGCCATTGACGCGATGACGCTGGTCGACGTCGTCACCCCGGAAGCGCCGGCGGGTTTCACCGGCAAGGCCGTCATTGAAACCGTCGACCTTTCGTCTGCCGGCGAAGCCGAGCGCCTCGTCGCCAAACGGCCGGACGTGATCTTCCACCTCGCCGCCATCGTATCGGGCGAAGCCGAACTCGACTTCGACAAGGGCTACCGCATCAACCTCGACGGCACCCGTTACCTGCTCGACGCGATCCGCATCGCCCACGGCCAGGACGGCTACAAGCCGCGTGTCGTCTTCACCTCGTCGATCGCCGTCTTCGGCGCTCCCCTGCCCTATCCGATTCCGGACGAGTTCCACACCACGCCGCTGACCAGCTACGGCACCCAGAAGGCCATTTGCGAACTCTTGCTGTCGGACTATTCGCGTCGCGGCTTCTTCGACGGCATCGGCATCCGCCTTCCGACCATCTGCATCCGTCCGGGTAAGCCGAACAAGGCTGCCTCCGGCTTCTTTTCCAACATCCTGCGCGAGCCGCTGGTCGGCCAGGAAGCCGTACTTCCGGTCTCCGAGGACGTCCGCCACTGGCACGCCTCGCCGCGCTCGGCCGTCGGCTTCCTGATCCACGGCGCGACCATCGACGTCGAAAAGGTCGGCCCGCGCCGCAACCTTTCCATGCCGGGCCTCAGCGCCACCGTCGGCGAACAGATCGAGGCTCTGCGCCGCGTCGCCGGCGAGAAGGCCGTGTCGCTCATCCGTCGCGAGCCCGACGAGATGATCATGCGCATGTGCGCCGGCTGGGCGCCCGGTTTCGAAGCCAAACGCGCCACCGAACTCGGTTTCACCGCGGAAAAATCCTTCGACGAGATCATTAAGGTCCACATCGAGGACGAACTGGGAGGCAAGCTCTGATGACCGCTGACAAAAAGAATGCGTCCCGGTGCATTGCCTTTCTCGGCACCGGGCTCATGGGCGCGCCGATGGCGCGCCGCCTGCTGAAGGCAGGTTTTCCCGTCACGGTCTGGAACCGTGACGCCGCCAAAGCCGCAGCCCTGGCGGTCGACGGCGCACGCCTCGCCGCCACGGCCGCGGACGCTGCACGTGATGCCGACATCGTCTTCACCATGCTGAGCGACGGAAACGCGGTCGGCGAGGTTCTGTTCGAAGGCGGCGTCGCCGAAGTCCTGAAGGTCGGCGCGATCGTCGTCGATTCCTCGTCGATCGCCCCGCCGATCGCCCGCGATCACGCAGCCCGCCTCGCTGAGCTCGGCGTCGCCCACGTCGATGCCCCGGTTTCCGGTGGCGTCGCCGGCGCCGAAGCCGGGACACTCGCCATTATGGCCGGCGGCACGGCCGAGGTTATTGCTGACCTTAGGGACGTCTTCGCCGCGCTTGGCCGCGTCACCCATGTCGGCCCCGCTGGCGCCGGCCAGATCTGCAAGCTGGCCAACCAGCAGATCGTCGCCATCACGATCGGCGCGGTTGCCGAGGCGATGATCCTCGTGGAAGCCGGCGGCGCGGATCGCGGCAGGTTCCGCGACGCCATTCGCGGCGGCTTCGCCGAGAGCCGGATTCTTGACCTGCACGGCGCCCGCATGGTGAACCGCACCTTTGCCCCCGGCGGTCCCTCTCGGCTACAACTGAAGGACCTGGATGCGGTTGCCGCCATGGCCGATCTCCTGGATCTGGAATTGCCGTTGACGGCCATGGTGCGGAGCGAATTCCGTGACTTCGTCTCCGATGGCGGCGGCGAAAAGGATCACAGCGCGCTTCTGTTGCATCTGGAGAAGGTCAACGGGAGCGAACGGGAGGAGGATCGATGACCGACAACAAGAAGTCCACCCGGCGGCTGCGCTCGCAGGACTGGTTCGATAACCCCGAGCACCTGGACCTGACCGCGCTCTATCTGGAACGGTTCATGAACTATGGCACCACACCGGAAGAGCTGCGGTCCGGCAAACCGATCATCGGCGTCGCCCAGTCCGGCAGCGACCTCAACCCCTGCAACCGCCACCATCTGGAGCTGGCGAAGCGCCTACGCGACGGCATCCGCGATGCGGGCGGCATTCCGATCGAGTTCCCGACCCATCCGCTGTTCGAGAACTGCAAGAGGCCGACGGCGGCGCTCGACCGCAACCTCGCCTATCTCGGACTGGTCGAGATCCTTTACGGCTATCCGCTCGACGGCGTGATCCTGACCACCGGCTGCGACAAGACCACCCCGTCGGCACTGATGGCCGCGTCGACTGTCGACATTCCGGCCATCGTCTTCTCCGGCGGACCGATGCTCGACGGCTGGAACGACGGAGACCTCGTCGGCTCCGGCACCGTGATCTGGCGTTCGCGCCGCAAGTATGCCGCCGGCGAAATAAGTCGCGAGCAGTTCCTCGAAGCGGCCCTCGATTCCGCTCCCTCGGTCGGCCATTGCAACACCATGGGCACGGCGTCCACGATGAACGCCATGGCCGAAGCGCTCGGCATGTCGCTGACCGGCTGTGCGGCGATTCCGGCAGCCTACCGGGAACGCGGCCAGATGGCCTATCGCACCGGCCGCCGCGCCGTTGAGCTGGTACTCGAAGACATCAAGCCGTCCGACATCCTGACGCGCGAGGCGTTCCTGAACGCGATCAAGGTCAACTCCGCCATCGGCGGCTCGACCAATGCCCAGCCGCATCTGATGGCAATGGCCAAGCACGCCGGAGTGACGCTCAACCCGGACGATTGGCAGGTTCATGGCTACGACATACCCCTGCTCGCCAATGTCCAGCCGGCGGGTGCCTATCTCGGCGAACGTTTCCACCGTGCCGGCGGTGTGCCCGCCATCATGTGGGAACTGCTCAAGGCCGGCAAGATCGACGGCGGCTTGCCGACGGTGACCGGAAAGACCATGGCAGAAAACCTCGAAGGCCGCGAATCCGACGACCGCGAAGTGATCAGGCCTTTTGCCGAACCGCTACGCGAGCGCGCGGGCTTCCTCGTCCTCAAGGGCAATCTCTTCGACTTCGCCATCATGAAGATGAGCGTCGTTTCCGACAGCTTCCGCAAGCGCTACCTGGAGGAGTCGGGACGCGAGGGCGTGTTCGAGGGTCGCGCCATCGTCTTCGACGGCTCTGAGGACTACCACAAGCGGATCAACGATCCCTCGCTCGACATCGACGAGAACTGCATCCTCGTGATCCGCGGCGCCGGTCCCAAGGGTTGGCCGGGCTCGGCCGAAGTGGTCAACATGCAGCCGCCGGATCACCTGCTGAAGCGCGGCATCATGAGCCTTCCGACGATCGGCGACGGCCGCCAGTCCGGCACGGCCGACAGCCCGTCGATCCTGAACGCCTCTCCCGAAAGCGCGGCCGGCGGCGGCCTTGCCTGGGTACGCACCGGCGACACCATCCGCATCGACTTCAACGAAGGCCTCTGCGACATGTTGGTCGACGATGCCGAGATCGAGCGCCGCAAGGCCGGGGGAATTCCGAAGGTACCGGATGACGCCACTCCCTGGCAGATGATCTACCGCAAGACCGTGACCCAGCTCGCCGACGGCGCGACGATCAGGGAGGCGGACAAGTTCCGTCAGATTTCCAAGACGCCGCCGCGCCACAACCACTGACGATCTGGCGATTGCACGGGGCAAACCACCCCGTGCGATCGCCACTTCCAATCGAGAGCCTTCTCCTTGTTTGAATTGCCGGTGGACACCGCGAGACGCGGTGCAATCGGCTCCGATTGGGGCAATTCATCTCGACGCCGGGCTCAGGGCTACCGAGAAACTGCAGCGACGTGAAGCGTCCTTCATGCTACAGACCCCGCGGCACACGGGTTTGACGCTGCGTTCGCGGATGCATCTGAGGCGACCGAGATTGCAACTGCTTTTCTTGCCGAGCTTCGAGCAATCCGCGACAGGGCGGTCCTCATGGTACGGAACCTCCGCTCACAATCATTCCGCCGCAGATTCCGGCGTTTCGGGCTTCGGGGCTTTGGAAGATGGGATCGGAACCAGACCTCGAAGAAGCCAGAACATCATAACGCGGCGCCAGTGGCGCGATCGAAGACGTACACTTGGCTGCGCTCCATAGCCGCCTTGAAGAGGGTTCCGTGGCGGGCCGGATGGTCGCCGTCGACGACGGCGGTTATCTGTTTTCCCGCGAACTCGAAGAGGACATGCGTCTGCGCACCGGTCGGCTCGACGAGCAGCGTCGGGCCGACAATGGCGTTGCCCTCTCCGCCGGCGACAAAATGCTCCGGACGCAGCCCGATCCGGACCGCCTGCCCGGGCCGGACCCTGCGTTCCGGCGCAATCCGGATCGCCGATCCGTCGCTGAGCCGTACCGCGGGTTCGCCGTCAGCGGCGTCGACCGTCCCGTCGAGCACGTTCATGGCCGGCGAGCCGATGAAGCCTGCGACGAAGAGGTTGGCGGGTGTGCGATAAAGTTCCAGCGGCGTGCCTACCTGCTCGATCTTGCCACCGTTCAAGACGACGATGCGGTCGGCGAGCGTCATCGCCTCGATCTGGTCGTGGGTAACGTAGATCGAGGTGGTGGCGACCTTCTGGTGCAACGCCTTGATCTCGGTGCGCATCTGCACCCGGAGCTTGGCATCGAGGTTGGAAAGCGGTTCGTCGAACAGGAAGACGGCCGGATCGCGCACGATCGCCCGGCCCATGGCGACGCGTTGGCGCTGGCCGCCGGAAAGCTGGCTCGGCTTGCGATCGAGAAGCTCCGTCAGCGCCAGCATGCGCGCCGCCTCGCCCACTCGCTTGTCGATCTCCGGCTTGCGAAGCCCGGAAAGCTTGAGGTTGAAGCCCATGTTCTCGGCCACGGTCATGTGAGGATAGAGCGCGTAGGACTGGAAGACCATCGCAATGTTGCGCTCGCGCGGCGTCAGCGGATTGACGACCTTGCCGCCGATCAGCACCTCGCCGTCGCTAATCTCTTCCAGTCCCGCGATCATGCGCAACAGCGTGGACTTGCCGCAGCCGGAGGGGCCGACGAGCGCGATGAACTCGCCCTCCACGATCGAAAGCGACACGCCGTGGATCACCTCGAGCACACCGTAGCTCTTGCGTATGTCCCTGAGTTCGACCGATGCCATGATGCTTGCTCCTTGAAACGAGGGCTCAGGATTTTACTGCGCCGGCCGTGAGACCCGCGATGATGTGCTTTTGGGCGAGGAAGAAGACGATGACCGTCGGCAGGATTGTCAGCGTGATGAAGGCGAGCACGAGTTGCCAATCGGTGCCGAATTCCCCGCGATAGACCATGATGCCGAGCGGCCACGGATATTTCTCCTCCGTGTTCAGCATGATCAACGGCAGGATGTAGCTGTTCCAGCTGTGCACGAAGGTGATGATGCTGACCGTCGAGACGATCGGCCGCGAAAGCGGCAGGGAAATGTACCAGAAGAAGCGGATGTAGCCGCAGCCGTCGACGAAGGCGGCCTGGAAGAGTTCATCCGGCAGGTTCCGGAAATAGTTGCGGAAAAGCAGGATGCTCATGCCGAGGCCGAAGGCGACCTGGGGCAGGATCACGCCCCAGTAGGTGTCGAGCAGGCCGAGATCGCGGATGCGGATGAAGAGCGGCAGGATGGCGGTCGCCGCCGGGAACATGAGCCCGATCAGGAAGTAGTTCAGCAACTGGTTCACGCCGAAGAACTTCACATGGGCGAAGGTGAAGGCGGCCATAGCCGAGACGATCACCGTCAGGACCACCGTCACGGTTGCGATGAACAGTGAGTTCAGCATCTGCCGCCAGTAGCGGTCGCCGAAAAGGATATCGACATAGTTCGACCAGAGCCATTTGGAGGGCAGGCCGAACGGATTGACGCGCAGCTCGCCGAGCGACTTGAAGCCACCGACAGCGGTGGTCAGCAGCGGCACGAGCACCAGCGCTGCCACCAGCGACAGCGACAAGTAGAGATAGATGCGGGTTGCCGTGGTTGTGCGGACTGAGGAGGTCGTGTCAGTCATGGCGCATGAATATCCGTTTGTAGCCGAAGGCGAGCGTCACGCAGATGACGAAGAGCACGACGCCGACGGCGCTGCCGAGACCCACCTGCATGCGCGTGACGCCGTAGGTATAGAGGAAGGTCACCATCGTTTGCGTCGAATTGGACGGTCCGCCGCCGGTGAGCGGCATGATGAGATCGAAGAGCTGCAGCGAGCCGATGACTGCAAAGAAGATCGAGAGCCTGACCGTCGAGCCGAGCAGCGGCAGCGTCACGTAACGGAATTTCTGCCAGCCGGTCGCCCCGTCAATCTCGGCGGACTCCAGCACGCTCCTGTCCACCGCCTGCAGGCCGGCGATGAAGAGCATCATATGGAAGCCGAAATACTTCCAGATGATGACCGCGAGCACAGCGTAGATCGCGAGGTCACGGTCGGCGAGGACATAGGGGGTTGCGACGCCGAAGAAGCCGGCGACAGCCGCGAAGAGGCCGTAGTCGCCGTCATAAACGAAGCGCCAGATGAGGCCGGCGGCGACGTCTGCCAGTACATAGGGAAGAAAGAAGATCAGCCTGAAGGCGACAACGCCGGCAATCCTGTGGGCGAGCATCATCGCGAGCCAGATCGCAAGCGGGATCTGCAGGAGCACCGAGACGAGAATGATGAGGCCGTTGTTGATCAGCGCCCGGGAGAAAGCCGCATTGTTGAACAGCACCTCGAAATTGCGGAACCCGACGAACTGCTGCGGCAGCCCGTAGCCGTTCCAGCGATAGAGGCTGTACCAGGCCGCCTCGCCCATCGGCAGAATGACGAAGACCGTGAAGAGCAGCAAAGCCGGCGGCAGGAAGAGGATGAGGACGGGGAGCCGCCCCCGCACCGTTGGACTCTTGTAGCGCACCTTCTTGGCGCTAGCCGTGGCCGGCATCGCGGTTATCGTCGCAGTCATGTCGGTCATGTCGTCCTCATTCTCGCGCAGGTCTCATCGATCTGAGGGCCGGGCGAGGGCAGCGGCCATCGCCCGGCGGTTTCGGGAGATCACTCGAGCTCGAGCGCCTCTTGGATCGCCTGCACGCCCTCCTCGGAGGACATCTGTCCGGCGATGATCTCGACGGAGATGTCGTTGACGACGCGGCCGACCGAAGGACCGAGATCCTGGTCGAAGTAGTTCTGGTGCCAGGTAGAGGCGGCGAGCTGGTCGGCAGCGCCGCGCATGAGCGGGTCGGTGACGCCGTCCTGGGCGCCAACAGCGACAGGGATGAGCATGCCGATGCCCGCCATCATCCGTTCGTTCTCCGCATTGGTCAGGTAGCGCAGGAAGTCGAGTGCCTCGGGCGGTGCGTTCTTCGTCACGGCCCAGC
The DNA here is from genome assembly GCF_029892065.1 of Sinorhizobium garamanticum. Taxonomy (NCBI): domain Bacteria; kingdom Pseudomonadati; phylum Pseudomonadota; class Alphaproteobacteria; order Hyphomicrobiales; family Rhizobiaceae; genus Sinorhizobium; species Sinorhizobium garamanticum. The sequence goes on from NZ_CP120374.1 coordinate 1,089,056, forward strand.
CATTGAGGCCACCCAGCGTATCGGTGACCGCGCCCGCGCCGCCCTCCACGATCGGGAAGGCGAAGCGGCCGATGTTCTCGGGCGCGAGGCCCTTGCCGTCGCCGGCGTTTTCGCGCTGGTTCGTCTCGGTATCCTCGAAGCTCAGGACCATCGCCGCCTTGCCGTCGCCGAAGACGCCGAGGGTCTGCGGCCAGGTGGCACCGAGATAGCCCCCCTGGAACGGTTCGAGCTTGCCGAGTTCTGCAAGCTGCTCGCCGGCCTTGATGATCGCCGGATGCTGGAAGCCCTCGCCCTCGTTGTTCTTGGCCGCCTCGAAGACCGCCTGGCCGCCGTTGCGCATGACGAGGTAGCTCCAGTAGAAGTGCAGCGGCCACTTGTCGCCGCCTCCGCCGGCGATTGGCGTGATCCCGGCCTCTTTCAGCGTATTCACCGCCGCCAGAAAGCTGTCCCAGGTCTTGATGTCCTCGGCCTTCAGGCCCGCCTTCTTGAAGAGTTCCTTGTTGTAGAAGAAGCTGATTGTTCCCATTTTGAAGGGAACCGCATAAATTCGGTCATCGAAGGTAAGACCCTTGAGCGCGGCGGGATTGTAGCTCTTCTCCCAGCCGCCGCCGTCGGCACGCATCGCCTCGGTCAGATCCATCAGGGCGCCGGTCTCGGACTGCTGCTTCAGTACGCCGCCACCCCAGGAATAGAAGAAGTGCGGCGCGTCGTCCGATTGTAGGAGCGTCGGCAGCTTGGCCTTGAATGCCTCGTTTTCGAGGAACTGCATCTGCACATCGACGCCGGGATGCTCGGATTCGTACTTGGCGGCGATGTCTTCCCACATCTTCACTTGAGCCGGAACGGTTTCGAGGTGAAGCCACTTCACCGCCGTCTGGGCGAATGATAGGCCCGTGCTCAAGAGAAGCGCCATGCTGCTCGCTGCGGCAAATACGGCCAGTCGTGTGGCGCGAAGAGGGGTCTTCCCACGGTCATGCATCATCGAAATCTCCTCCCAGGGGCGAAATATCCTCACCAATTTTTCCCCTATGCGGATTAATTCAGACGACATAAGCGCAAATGTCAACTGCGGATGCCAGAAAAATCCATCATTTGGCTTGACAGGAGGCGCTGCTTGCCGGTTATTTAATTTGCATTCCGGCGAAATAACCGTTTTCTCTCAGGCAGATCGTCCAGCACACGCGAGCATCCCCCAGAACCATGAAGACAGCCGACCCCGAATTGATGCGCGCGATTAACCGCTTCAACGTGCTGGACACGATCCGCCGGCACGGGCCGATTTCTCGCGTGGAGATCAGCGAGCGCTCCGAATTGTCGACGACGACCGTTTCGGCGATCACCGCCTCGTTGCTCGACGACGGCCTCATCCTGACGCGGCACGAGGGTGATATCCGCAATTCCGCAGTACGCGGCCGGCCGCGCGTCATGCTGGAGCTCAATCCTGATGCCGCCCGTGTCGTCGGCGCCAAGATCGCGGCCAATCGCATGGTCTTCGTCGTCACCAACTTCCTCGGGGAGGTTCTCTCTGATCTTACCCTGCCCATCCGGGTCGACCGCCAGCCCATCGCCGTCATCGCCGATCTGATAGAGGACGGCGTACGCCGTTGCGTGGTCGACGCCGACCTTTCGCTCGACGATATCGATTCAGTCTGCATCGGCCTTCCCGGCGTGATCGAGCACCGCACCGGCCATGTACGCTCAAGCCCGATCTTCCGAGAAACGGACGTCGACTTCGCGAGCGAAATGACGAGCCGGCTCAACGTCGCGACGATCGTCGAAAGCGACGCGCACGCGATCACGCTTGCCCATCACTGGTTCGGCCGGGCCCGCGATCTTAACGACATGGTGCTCGTCTCGCTGGAGCAGACGCTGGGCCTCGGCGTCCTGCACGGCGGCCAGCTTTTCCGTGGCGCCGGCGGCCTGAGCCACAATCTCGGTGACCTCGTGCTCGGCGTCGGCCAGCAACAGACCGTTCGGCTCTCGACCCTTGCCGGCGAGAGCGCGATCCTCGGCGAACACCCGATGGACGGCCGCTTCGCCGAGGCGGTGCGCCTCGGACGCGGCATGGCGCACGCGCAGACGCTGATCGCGGCGGAGGACAACATGCTGATCGCGGCTGCGGTGCGGGCCGGAGAAGCGATCGGGCATGCGGTCGCCAACATCGTCACGCTGTTCGGGCCGCCTCGCGTCGTCATCGTCGGCTCGAGCCTGTCGCTTGGCCCCGTTTTCGTGGACAGCATTCGCCAGGCCTATCAGAACGCGATCCCGCCCTCGATCCGCACTGTCGCGGAACTCGTCTTCGACGAGTCGGCCGACGAGACCTGGGCACAGGGAGCCGCCGTCGTGGCGCTCTGCGAACTCTACGAGTCCCCCTGGGGGACAACCGGGCCGGCGCCGGCGCTTTGATGCGTTGCGCCGGTCTTCTGCGATTTCCATTTCGGGAGGAGACTGATGGAAAAACTCGGTATCGGCATCATCGGCTGCGGAAACATTTCGTCGGCCTACCTGAAGGCAATGGCGTCCTTTCCGATCCTCGACATCCGCGGCGTCGCCGATCTGAACGGCAACCTTGCCGAACAGCGCGCCGCCGAGTTCAACGTCGAGGCCCGCGACGTCGCCGCCCTCCTCGCCGATCCTTCGATCGAGCTCATTGTCAACCTGACCGTACCGAAAGCGCACGTCACTGTTGCCATGCAGGCGCTCGAGGCCGGCAAGCATACCTATTCGGAAAAGCCGCTTGGCATCAATTTCGCGGAAGGGCAAAAGCTTGCCGCGGCGGCGCGGGCAAAAGGCCTGCGCATCGGCGCCGCCCCCGACACGTTCCTCGGCGGCGCGCATCAGACGGCGCGCGCGATCGTCGATTCGGGCACGCTCGGTATTCCCGTCGGTGGCACCGCCACCTTCATGTGCCCGGGCCACGAGCGCTGGCATCCCAACCCCGACTTCTATTACGAGGTCGGCGGCGGGCCGATGCTCGACATGGGCCCCTACTACATCACCGATCTCGTCAACCTGCTTGGCCCGGTCGAAAGGGTTGCCGGCTTCGCCGCGGCGCCGCGGAAGGAACGGACGATCACCAGCGAAGCGCGCAAAGGCGAGCGCATTCCCGTCCACGTGCCGACCCATGTCGCCGGCTTGATGGCCTTCGCGAACGGCGCTGTCGTGCAGATCGGCATGAGCTTCGACGTCGCTGGCCACAAGCACGTGCCGCTCGAACTCTACGGAACGGAGGGCACGCTGATCGTGCCGGATCCGAACCATTTCGGTGGCCAGATCGAGCTTCTGAGGAAGGGGTGCGCCTTTGAGCCGGCTGCCACGACCGAGCCCTATGCGGACGGCAACTACCGCTCGCTGGGCGTCGCCGACATGGCGCACGCCATTCGCTCGGGGCGGCCGCATCGGGCAAGCGGGGATCTGGCGCTGCACGTGCTGGAGGTCATGGAGGCCTTCCACAAGGCGGCGGAAACCGGCACCACGATCAGCATCACCACGAAGACCGAGCGTCCGGCACCGCTGTCGGAATCGCTCGTCGATGGCCGCATCGGCCGCTAGTTTCTTACAGGAGGACTTCTACATGCGCGAGGCACTGATCGTCTGGGGAGGCTGGAGCGGCCACGAGCCGCAGGAATGCGCCCATATCATCCGCGATATGCTGCAGGAGGACGGCTTCAAGGTCTATCTGGAGCACACGACCGAGGCCTTCGCCGATCCCGCGATCCACGACCTGTCGCTGATCGTGCCGATCATGACGATGTCGAAGATCGAGAAGGAGGAGGTGAAGAATCTGGCCGCCGCTGTCGAAGGAGGCGTGGGCATTGCCGGCTATCACGGCGGCGCAGGCGACGCTTTCCGCGAATGCGTCGAATACCAGTTTATCATCGGCGGGCAATGGGTGGCCCATCCCGGCAATATCATTGACTATCGGGTGAACATCACACGCCCGGACGACCCGCTGATGGAAGGCATCTCCGATTTCCCCTACACCTCGGAGCAATATTACATGCACGTCGATCCCTCGAACGAGGTGCTGGCAACGACGACTTTTTCCGGAGAGCATGCCTGGTGGATCGAAGGCGTGGTGATGCCGGTCGTCTGGAAGCGGAAATACGGCAAGGGCCGGGTCTTCTATTCCTCGCTCGGCCATGTATCGAAGGAGTTCGAGGTTCCCGAGATGCGCACGATCTTCGGCCGCGGTGCCAACTGGGCGGCGCGCTGACACGCGTCGGCGAGACGCTCAAGGCGCATGGCCGTGGCGCTACAGGACGCCGTGAAGACCAAAGGCAGTCAGGGCGGGGTCCGCAAGGCGCAGATTTGCTCGTCGGGCGATCGCGGCGCGGTCCGTGCCGAGTCCCGCGGTGCTTGAGCGGTCGCCGGCGCCCCCTGAGAAACGGGGACATCAATCAGAGGACCAACGTTGCTGCGGCGCTCGCAAGGGTGTGATCTTGCCAGTACAGAGGCCGTAAAGCCTCAGCCTAGGGCGTGGCTTGCCAGACCGTAGAGGTTTTGCCCTGGTACTACCTCCGGGCGACCTTTGCCCCGACGGGACATTGCGAGCACCGTGTCGAAGACGGTCAGGCCGGATTGCGAAAGGAATGTCGCGAAAGTGCCGGTCTCGACCGGCGTGTCGAGCCTCAGAAACTGGTTTTCGTGGGCGGCGACATGCTGCCGGATAACTGTGATTGCGTCAGCATCAGATTCTGCCACGACCGGGCCAATGACATGACCCCTGCCAAAAGGACGGCAAAGCGCGAAAGCGCACAGCCGACCGCCGCGAAACAAGCCGTAAGCTATGGATTGTGCGAAGAGCTTCCCGATCAGCGCCGCCCTCGAAACGCCGAATGCCCCTGCATCCAAGTCGACGACAGCGGCAAGGTCCTCCCCTTCCAGGCGCCGGACCGCGGACTGCTCCGTTGGCGTAGTCAAGTCGGCCGGGCGGCGGACAGTGCCCTGGCATTGGTATATGGTCCGCACGGGCTGGAAGCCGAGCGAATGATAAAGACGGCGGGCGGCCCTCGTCGCATTGAGCCTGAGATTGCGTCCCCGGCAATCCGAAAGCACGTGGTCCATAAGCCACCGTGCGGTGCCGTTTGTCTGCAGCCTGGGGGAAGTGATCACCATGCCTATGGTCGCAAAATCGTCACCGTGCGGAAACCACATGGCCGAACCCGTTAGCCTGCCAATTTCATCGCGTGCGACATAGCCGTGGCCGCACTCACGCAGAAACTGCAAATCCTCGGAACGCAGAGGCCACCCGACGGAAACTGACAAGGCATGCAACTGCTCGAGATCGGCGCTCTCGATGCCGGCCACATGCATTTCGAAGCTGTCGATCACTTTGGATTCGGCTGCCGGTGCGTCCACTCCTGCCTCCCCGCCATTGTTTTTGCTTGCGCCTCGCCTTCGCCAATACAGTCTAGCCAAGCCGCGGCGAGAGCTTTTCTTGCTCACAATAGGACCTGACGCTCGATACGATTCGCTTGAGAGTGCATTGCGCGCACAACAATCGTCCGAATTCGACGCGCTTTCGGCATGTAAATCGTGCGCAGGCTTCTAAGGTATTTTGAGAGAAGCGAGCCGGCGGTCGCTTGCCAGTCATCTTATGCGCGGTGACGCGTGGAAACCAAACCCTTTCGTTGTGAACGCATGATCGGCGGCATCGATCTCGACAGGCCGAGAGTGTTGAGAGGACACCAATGCAGGCAGCGGAAATCCTGGAAAAGCTCGTTGGCTTTCGCTCCGTCGTGGGCCTACCCAATGAAGACATAGTGGCTTGGATCCGCGGCTATCTGGAAAACAACGGCGTCGCAGTGGTTGTCCTTCCCGGTCCGGAGAGCGATCGGTCGAACATCTTCGCCACCATCGGGCCGAAAGAGGCGCATGGCTATATTCTCTCGGGTCACATGGACGTCGTTCCGGCGGCCGAACTCGGCTGGACAAGCGATCCCTTCCGCCTGCGCGCTGAAGCAGGCCGGCTCCATGGCCGCGGCACCACCGACATGAAGGGCTTTCTCGCCGCCGCTCTCGCGGCCGTCCCCAGGCTTGTTAACAAGCCGCTACTCCGGCCGCTGCACCTCGCCTTCTCCTATGACGAGGAGGCGGGCTGCCGTGGCGTGCCGCATATGATCGCGCGCCTCCCGGAACTCTGTGCGACGCCGCTCGGCGCGATCATCGGCGAGCCAAGCGGCTTGCGTGCGATCCGCGCCCACAAGGGCAAGGCTGCCGCCAGACTGACGGTCAAGGGTCGCTCCGGCCATTCTTCGCGCCCCGACCAGGGGCTGAATGCCGTCCACGCCATCACGGGCGTTCTTACCTGCGCGGTCGGAGAAGCCGACCGGCTGGCCCGTGGTCCTTTCGATCATCTCTTCCAGCCGCCCTACTCTTCCCTGCAAATCGGCACGATGAAGGGTGGTCAGGCGGTCAACATCATTCCGGACGCTTGCGAGGCGGAGTTCGAAGCACGGGCGATTTCCGGCGTCGATCCGGGAGAACTGCTCGCGCCGGTGCGAGCGGCCGCCGAGGCGCTGTCGGAACGAGGCTTCGAAGTGGAATGGCAGGAACTAAGCTCCTATCCGCCGCTTTCGCTCGGTCCCGATGCACCGCTCGCGCGGCTGCTTGAAGAATTGACCGGTCTCGAGCCTCTCCCGGCCGTCAGCTACGGCACCGAGGCGGGACTTTTCCAACGGGCCGGCGTCGACGCGATCATCTGTGGCCCCGGCGAGATCGGCCGCGCCCACAAGCCCGATGAATTCATCCTCGTCGATGAACTCCTGGCCTGCCAGGCGATGATCGAGCGGCTCGGCGAGCGTTGCCTCGCCTGAGGCATCAAGAAGGAGACGCGCGATGACCTTCCTCTTCAATTCCGATGCAAAGCGCGGCGCGATTTTCGCTAAAGCTTTTTCGCGTGAACTGCCGGACATTCCTTTCGCCACTGATCCGGCGACGGTCGACCCGGATGCGGTGCGCTACCTGATCACATGGACGCTTCCCAAGGACCTCACGCGGTTCCGTAACCTTGAAATCCTCTTCTCGATCGGCGCCGGCGTGGACCAGTTCAGCATCGACGCCGTGCCGCCGCATGTGAAGGTCGTGCGCATGGTCGAGGACGGCATTGTCCGGATGATGCAGGAATATGTGACACTTGCCGTGCTCACGCTCCATCGTGACCTGCCGGCCTATCTCGCCCAGCAACGCAGCCAGCATTGGCAGGCTATTTCGCCGGTTCAGGCCTCGGAACGCCGCATCGGCGTGCTCGGCCTGGGCATGCTCGGCACCGCGGTGCTCGAACGATTGAAACCTTTCGGTTTTCCGCTATCCGGCTGGAGCCGCAGCGCGCACGAGCTCGAGGGCGTCAGATGCCTGCACGGTCCTGACGGTCTCGACCGTCTGTTGGGCTCCACCGACATTCTCATCTGTCTCCTGCCTTTGACCGACGAGACGCGTGGCTTCCTCGATGCCACGCTTTTCGCCAAACTCCCGACCGGTGCGGCGCTGGTCCATGTCGGCCGGGGCCCGCAACTCGATCATCAGGCACTTCTTGAGGCACTGGATAGTCGCCGTCTCTCCGGCGCCGTCATCGACGTCACCGATCCCGAACCGTTGCCGGCGGGACATGCCTTTTGGAGCCATCCGAGAATCCTGCTGACGCCGCACATTGCGAGCGTGACGCAACCCGAAACCGCCGCCCAAGCCGTGATCGAGAACATCAAACGCCACCGCTCGGGTCTCGATCCGATCGGGCTCGTCGATCGCGGCCGCGGCTACTGAGTTCCAAACCGACGAAAGGACAGCCATGTCGCTCCTAAAGACCATCGACACCAACCCCTCCTTCGCGCCGCGTGAGTCAGGCCCCCTCCCGGAGCGCCTGATCTCCGGCAACCCCTCCTTCAGGACCTGGGCCCAGGACGTCGCCCGCGGGGAGATGATCCACACCGGCGTCTGGGAGGCGACCCCCGGCGAGACACGCTCTATCAAGGGAGATACCTTCGAGTTCTGCCATATCCTTTCAGGCGTCATCGAACTCACGCCGGAAGGCGGCGAGCCGGTCACCTACAAGGCGGGCGATAGCTTCGTCATGAAGCCGGGCTTCGTCGGCGCTTGGAAGACGATCGAGACAGTGCGCAAGATCTACGTGACCGTGATGGGTTGAGCGGTGGGGTCATCCGACCCCGCCGAACAATACACTGCGCGGCGAATGAAAAACGGTGTTTTCCGCCGCGCCACCTCCGCCAACAAATCAAGCGACTACCTCCATTTTGCTAGCTTCGACTTGCAATGATCCGAGGTATCCGCATGGCACTGAGCTTCAACCCTGACACCATCCATCTTCCGATTGGCCACTTCATCGGTGGCCGGTTGGTGGCGGCCGAAGGTGTCATCGATATGCATCGCCCGTCCGACGGCAAGGCCTATGCGGGCTGTCCACTCGCAGACGAAGCGCTCGTCGATCGCGCGGTCGAGACCGCCAAGCAAGCGCTCAAAGTGAGCAACTGGGGCGGAGTGCGGCCGCGCGAGCGCACGGTCGCGCTGCAGCGCTGGGCGGACCTGATCGAAAGCGAGGCCGAAACCCTCGCCAAGCTCGAAGCGCTTTCGTCGACACGGCCTGTCGGTCATCTGGTCGCCGGCGATATCGCCGTCAGCGCCGAGCAGATCCGCTTTTTCGCCGAATTCGCCGATAAGGAAGGAAGTGATCTCGTGCCGACCGACGACGGTAACTTCGGCATGGTCATGACCGAACCTTATGGCGTCGTCGGCGCCATCACTCCGTGGAATTTTCCCGTTTCGATGGCCGCCTGGAAGCTCGGCCCTGCGCTTGCCGCCGGCAATGCCGTAGTCCTGAAGCCATCGGAAATCACACCATTCTCGACGGTCTACCTCGCCGAGCTCGCGGTCCGCGCGGGCCTCCCGGCAGGTCTCGTCAATGTCGTGCTGGGCGACGGTCCGGTGACCGGCAATGCCATCACCGGTCATCCCGATATTGCGAAGGTCAGTTTCACCGGCTCGACCGGCGCCGGCTCGGCCATCATGGCCAATATCGCCGCCACCGGGGTCAAACCGATGACGCTGGAGCTCGGCGGAAAGAGTCCTCAATTGGTCTTCGCCGACGCGGATCTCGACAAGGCTGCCGCTGCGATCGCACAGAGCATCCTCTCCAATGCCGGCCAGGCCTGCGTCGCCGGCTCTCGCCTGATCGTCGAGGAAAGCGTTGCCGCGCCTCTCGTCGAGGCGATCGTCAGACGCATGAGGGTGGCGAAGGCGGGTCCGACCTGGGACGAGGCGAGCGACTACTCGCCCATTATCTCCAAGCGCCAATTGAACCGCATCCACGGCATCGTCGAAGCGGCCGTTTCGGCGGGCGGCGAATGCCTGTTCGGAGGCGGCCCGATGGATGCGCCGGGCTATTTCTATCATCCGACGCTGCTGGCGGTGCGCGACAGCTCCTCGCCAGCCGTTGCCGAAGAAATCTTCGGTCCGGTCCTTACGATGCAGACCTTCGCCGACGAAGAGGAGGCATTGGCTCTCGCCGACCACCCGACCTACGGCCTGGCCGCTGGCCTCTTCACCCGCGACCTGTCTCGCGCGCTACGGCTGACGCGACTGCTGCAGGCCGGCACGGTTTGGGTCAACCGCTATAGCCGCTCGCGCGACCATATCCTGCCGACCGGCGGCTACAAGCGCTCCGGCGTCGGCAAGGACCTCGGACGCGAGGCGTACCAGGCCAACCGCAAGAGCAAGAGCGTTCTCATCAGCCTCTAGGAGTCTCCATGAAATCCTATTCGATCGCACTCATCCCCGGCGACGGCATTGGCCCGGACGTAACGGATGCGGCCTGGCAGGTTCTTTCGACCGTTGCCAGTCATTCCGGCTTCTCGCTCACCGGCACGCCCTTTCCCTGGTCCTGCGCCTTTTACAAAGAAACGGGCGCGATGATGCCGACGGACGGCATAGAGATCTTGCGCCGCTTCGATGCGATCCTGCTCGGCGCCGTCGGCTGGCCGGCCGAGGTGCCGGACTCCGTTTCGCTGCATGGCCTGCTCCTGCCGATCCGCAAGGCCTTCGTGCAATATGCCAATATCCGCCCCCACCGGCTGCTGCCGGGCGTCCAAGGTCCGTTGAAGACGCAAAACTTCGACATCCTCTGCATCCGCGAGAATACCGAGGGTGAATACTCCGGTGCCGGCGGCCGCGTGCATCAGGGAACGGCCGATGAGGTCGCGATCGAGACCTCGATTTTCACCCGCACGGGCATCGAACGGATCCTGCGCTTCGGCTTCGAGCAGGCACGTGCGCGCCGGCGCAAACTTGCTTCGGTGACCAAATCCAATGCCCAGAAATACTCCATGGTGTTCTGGGACGAGATTACGCGAGAGCTCGCCGCCGAATACGCGGATGTCGAGGTGACGAGCTATCACATCGACGCCATGGCCGCACGCATGGTGATGGCGCCTGAGAGCCTCGATGTCGTGGTCGCCTCGAACCTCTTCGGCGACATCCTGACCGATCTCGGTGCCGCGATCCAGGGCGGGCTCGGATTTGCGGCTTCCGCCAACATCAACCCCGATCGAAGCGCCCCGTCGATGTTCGAGCCGGTACACGGCTCCGCACCCGACATCGCTCATCTCGGGATCGCCAACCCCATCGCCGCCATATGGTCCGGCGCGATGATGCTGGAGCATCTCGGAGAAAAGGACGCGGCGCGAACGGTCATGAGTGCGCTTGAAAGGACCACTGCCCGGGGCATCGGCACCGCGCCCGGCAGGGACAAGACGGAAACCATCACCGCGGCGGTGCTTGCCGCGCTCGACTGATCTTTAGAGGAGCAGGATAATGAAGTTGAACGACAGGGAACTTTTTCGGCAAGAGGGCCTCATCGACGGAGCCTGGCTGGCCGCAGCCTCCGGTAGGACCGTCGACGTATTCGACCCCGCCAGTGGGACGCGCCTCGGCACCATTCCGGACATGGGCGAAGAGGAAACGCGAGCCGCCATCGACGCCGCCAATGCCGCGTTCAGACCGTGGAAGAAGAAGACGCATGCCGAGCGCGCCGCATTACTTGAGCGCTGGTATGCGCTGATGATCGAGAACCTCGAGGATCTGGCGCTGCTCCTGACGATGGAACAGGGCAAGCCGCTCGACGAAGCGCGCGTCGAGATCCGTTACGGCGCTTCCTTCGTCAAATGGTTCGCCGAAGAAGCCCGCCGCATCGGCGGCCACACCATCCCCTCGCCGACGGCAGATCGCCGCATCGTCGTTTTGAAGGAGGCGGTCGGCGTCTGCGCCATCGTGACGCCGTGGAACTTCCCCAACGCAATGATTACACGCAAAGTGGCACCCGCCCTGGCGGCCGGCTGCACGGTGGTGATCAAGCCCTCGGAGTTCACGCCGTTTTCAGCGCTCGCCCTCGGAGTTCTGGCAGAGCGCGCCGGCATTCCCGCCGGCGTGATCAACATCGTCACCGGCATGCCGACCGCAATCGGCAACGAGTTCATGGCGAACGAAACAGTGCGCAAGATCTCCTTTACGGGCTCGACGCGTGTCGGGTCGCTCTTGATGCGAGGTGCGGCTGACAGCGTCAAGCGGCTATCGCTCGAACTCGGCGGCAACGCCCCCTTCATCGTCTTCGACGACGCCGATCTTGATCTGGCGGTCGAGGGCGCGATCGCGTCCAAATTCCGCAATGGCGGCCAGACCTGCGTCTGTGCCAACCGCATCCTGGTGCAGGCCGGCGTCTATGACGCCTTCGCCGAGAAGCTCGGCGCCCGCGTCAGTGCGATGAAGGTCGGCCCAGGTACGGAACCCGGCATCGCCATTGGACCGATGATCAATGATGCGGCGATCGACAAGATCAACCGTCATGTCGAGGACGCGATTGCCAAGGGAGCCAAGGTTGCGGCGCGCGGCAGGTCGGTCCCGGAGGGGAGACAATATACGGCCCCAATCGTACTCACCGGCGCCACCGCCGACATGTTGCTTGCCAGCGAAGAGACCTTCGGTCCCGTCGCACCGCTCTTCCGCTTCGAGACGGAGGACGAGGCAATCGCCACCGCCAACGGAACGCCCTTCGGCTTGGCTGCCTATTTCTATACCGAGAGCCTGAGACGCTCCTGGCGCGTGGCGGAAGCGCTCGAATTCGGCATGGTCGGCCTCAACACCGGCGCCATCTCCACCGAAGTCGCCCCCTTCGGCGGCGTCAAGCAATCCGGCCTTGGCCGAGAAGGCGCCCAAGTCGGCATCGAGGAATATCTCGAGATGAAGAGCTTCCACATCGGCGGGCTGGACTAGGACCTATGAATTGGTCGTAGCGTCACGACTGCATTTGAGGTGAAACCGAATTACAGCCTGACGATCTTCTCGCCAAGGAACTGTCTTCACCTTTGGTCAAGGAGCCAGTCGGCGTGGTCGGCTGCAAGCCCCTCTTGTTCCCAAGCTTGAAGAGAGCCGTAAACGCGCGTTTCTGGCCAGCGCGCGTCGCGTTCTTGACTTTGGATCCAGGTTAAGTGGACCATTGCTACCCTTCCGTCTTCAAGCTGATAGAGAGCGTCGTCGCAGTCAAACCGGCGGGCGAATAGCTTCGCGCTGGTCCGGTAGAGAGGATGTCCGGGCCCGGTTTCCCGTGCAAGTTCTGACTCCCAGGCTAGCAAGTATGCTTCGTCCATGGAGGTCCGGACTGGTTCCCAAGGTTCACGCCATTTCACGGGATCTCTCCAAGACTTGCTTGCATCACTACAAGTCAGTTGCGACTGCTCGGTTATGCAATTGATCGACGTCAGTTGCAATGTCCGGAGTAGCGCATCTCGGTTTACGTCGCTTGACGATTCCGTGCTGGCGCAAATCGTGATTCAAGACTGGCAGGAGGACCTGCCCATGCGAGATCATTATTGGCTCAGCGAGGCCCCGCTCGAGCGCATCAAGCCGCACTTCCCGCGGCCCCACGGTGTGCCACGCGTCGACGACCGCCGTGTAAGGAGTAGAGCGGGATGCGTGCGGAAGGCCGCCGTCCTTTCCTCATCCCGCGCTTAAGCGCGCGAGGCGCTTCAGCTCTTTCGGCAAGACCGCTGCACACTTTGGGCGCACGCCAGGCTAAATCTTCCAAACAAAAATGGCGCGAACCTGCCCGGTCCGCGCCACTTTTTCATACGCCCTTGCTGTCTACTGGAACCTGTCCAGCATCTTGTAATACATGCCGACGAGCGGCAGGAACCAGGGCTTCCCGAAATGTCCGGGCACCGCCGGCCATTCGAGACCCTTCAGCGGGTTGCGGTCCGGCCGGTCGAGGATCGCGTCCGCCATGATCATGCCGAGATGCGTCGAAAGCTGCGCCCCATGGCCGGAATAGCCCATGGCGTACCAAACCCCGTCATGATAGCCGGCGCGGGGGAAGCGGTCCTTGGTCATGTCGACGAGTCCGCCCCAGCAATAGTCGATCTCGACATTGGCAAGCTGCGGAAAGATCTCGGCAAGGCTCGCTTTGAGGATCGCGCCGCTTTTCGCGTCCGAGCGCTGGTCGGACGTCGCCGAGAAGCGGGCGCGGCCGCCGAAGATCAGTCGGTTGTCGGGTGAAAGCCTGAAATAATTGCCGATGTTCATCGACGTGACGCAGGTGCGGTTACCCGGCATGCTCGCCGCGATCTCCGCCGCTGTCAGCGGCCGGGTGGCGATGATGAAGCTGCCGACGGCGATGATGCGGCGACGAAAATAGCCGAAGGTCGAAGGCGTGTAGGCGCCGGTGGCGACAATCACCGCATCCGCGGTGACGCTGCCGCGCGATGTTTTCAGATGATGACGGCTGCCCGCCTGCCGATGCTCGGTGACCGCTGCGTTCTCGAAAACCATGGCGCCGTGGCGCGCTGCCGCTTCGGCGAGGCCGACGACATAGCGCCCCATATGCATCATCGCGCTCTTCTTCGAGAGCATCGCCCCGAAGAAGGGCGAGCCGACTTCCTGCTTCAGATCCTCTGCGCTGAGAAGAGCGGTATCGGGATCCACCTCCGCATGCACAGCCTCGAAGTTACGGGCGATCGCATCGAAATGCTGCGGCTTGGAGGCGAGCTTCAGCTTGCCGGCGCGGCGGAAATTGCAGTCGATACCTTCTTCGGCAATCAGCGCTTCGATTGAATCGACCGAATGGTCAAACGCCCTGTAAAGCGCAATCGCCCGCTCCTTACCAAGCTCCGCCTTGGCCGCGAGATAGCTGTGCGCCAGCCCGTTGTTGAGGTGTCCGCCATTTCGGCCGGAGGCGCCCCAGCCGACCTTCTCCGCCTCCAGCACGACGACCTTGGCGCCCGCCTTGGCGAGCTGCCGCGCCGCACTGAGGCCGGTGAAGCCACCGCCGATTACGGCGACGTCGTAGTGGCCATCGACCGGGCCCTGAGCAGCCCCGGCAAAGGCCGGGGCAGTGTCGTGCCAGTAGGAGACGAATTTCATGGCGGACCGCCTTCTCTCTAAAGCCCGACGACGCCCGGCAGACCGGAGATATCGGCGATCTCGACATAACCGTAATAGGGATTGGCCGGCTCGTGGCCACGATTGACCCACACCTTATTCTTGATGCCGAGGTCATGTGCCGACATCAGGTCGTAGCGGAAGGAGGACGAGCAGTGGAGAATGTCCTCCGGGCCGCAACCCAGCATGTCGAACATGTATTCGAACGCCTTGAAGCGGGGCTTGTAGGCCTGCGCCTGTTCGGCGGTATAGACCGCATGGAAGGGCGCGCCAAGCTTTTCGACATTCGACATGATCTGCGAATTCATCGCGTTCGACAGGATCACCAGCGGGATCTCCTTGGCGACCTTGGCAAGCCCCGCCGGCACGTCTGCATGCGGACCCCAGGTCGGCACGCGCTCATAGACCATCCGCGCGGCTTCATCGCGGAATTTGATGCCGTTGCGCTTGCAGGTCCGTTCGAGCGAATTGCGGACGACCTCGGCATAGGGCTTCCAGTCTCCCAGGACCTCGTCGAGGCGATAGGCCGCGAAATTCCTGATGAATTCAGCCATGTGCGCCTCGTCGAGCTGCTCTCCATAGAGGTCGCGGGCCGCTTCCGCCATCTGGAAATTCGTCAGCGTGCCATAGCAGTCGAAGGTGATGTATTTCGGACGGAAGGTCGTCATATGCATATCCTTGAAAGAACGGGGCCAGGTATTCTGTAAGGATCATAGACGCTGCGCCTTCCATCGCCTCGCCTGATTTGGCGGCGTTCGAAGCAGAATCTATCGTATCGAGAGCCGGCTTTGGCAGAAGGTTGTGTGGCCTGCTGGTGGTCGGCTCCGTCTTCCGCCTGGGCGCGCGCCCAGCGCTCTTCCCTGCCAGCATAAGATGCGGCGACGCATGAGAGCAAAGCTATAAGATACCGCGCGGGCCGCGGCCTTCAGACGATCTGCCGGCCGGCACTCCTGCAGACTTGCGGGCAGAAAATGAAGGAAATGCCATGCAGACAAGTCAGATCGATATTGCCGCCTTCGGGTCTGAGCATCTGGAAGCCGCCGTCAAGCTCTCCCGGCAGGCCGGCTGGCCACATCGCCTTGAAGATTGGCACATGGCGCTGAGCCTGAGCGAAGGCGTCGTCGCGATTGAGGGCGACCGGGTCGTCGGCACTGTGCTCGTCACCCAATACAAGGCGGATTGCGCGACCATCAACATGGTGATCGTCGACGAGACGATGCGCGGCCGCGGCCTCGGTCGCAAGCTGATGGACGCGGCGTTGCGGCTCGCGGCCGATCGTCCGCTCAGGCTTGTGGCAACGACTGAGGGCATGCCGCTATACGAAAAGCTCGGCTTCTGCGAGACGGGTCGCGTATTGCAGCATCAGGGTCTCGTCAGAGAAATCGCCACGCCTGGGCAAACGGAGCAGGCGGCAGCGGCAGACATTGAAGCGATCGCCGCACTCGACCGCCTCGCCTTCGGCGCCGACCGTGAAGAGCTGATTGCCTACCTCGCCAAGGTCGGCGACTTCGCGGTGATCCGCCGAAACGGCCGCGTTTCCGGCTTCGGCGCCATCCGCACCTTCGGTCGCGGTGAGGTCGTCGGACCCGTCGTTGCCGGCAGTCTCGATGACGCCAAGGCGCTCATCGCACATTTCATCGCCCGCAGACCAGGCCGCTTTCTCCGGGTCGATACCACTGGCGACACGGCCATTTCGCCCTGGCTTGCCGAACAGGGGCTGGCCCATGTCGGCGGCGGCATCGCCATGATGAAGCCGCAGATACCCCGTGCCGCCGATGTCGCCACAACCTTCGCCCTCGCCAACCAGGCGCTCGGCTGATCCGGAGATCGTCATGTACAGCAATTCCCTCATCGAACTCGATCGTGCCCACCTTATCCACCCGGTCGCCTCCTATCGCGGCCATGAAAAACTCGGCGTGCGCGTGCTCGCCGCCGCCAGGGGTGCGACGGTCACCGACGCCTCGGGCAAGCAACTGATCGACGGCTTTGCCGGCCTCTGGTGCGTCAATGCCGGCTATGGCCATGAAGCGATCGTCGAAGCGGCGGCTCGTCAGATGCGCGAGCTTCCCTATGCCACGGCCTATTTCGGCCTCGGCTCCGAGCCCGCGATCCGCCTTGCCTCGGAACTGGCCGAGCGCGCGCCGGGCGATCTCAACCACATCTATTTCACGCTCGGCGGCTCCGACGCCGTAGACAGCACGATCCGCTTCATCCGCTACTATTGGATTGCCCGCGGCGAGCCGCAACGCGACCAGTTCATCTCGGTCGAACAGGGCTATCACGGCTCATCGACCGTCGGCGCCGGCCTGACCGCGTTACCGGCCTTCCATGCCGGCTTCGGCATTCCCTTCGACTGGCAGCACAAAATTCCGTCTCACTATGTGTACCGCAATCCGGTGGGCGAGGATCCGCAGGCGATCATCGCGGCCTCGCTGGCCGCGCTCAGGCGCAAGGTCGAGGAAATCGGTTCCGAGCGCGTCGCCGCCTTCTATGCCGAACCGATTCAGGGCTCGGGCGGCGTGCTGGTCCCGCCCAAGGGCTGGATGAAAGCGATGCGCGAACTCTGCCGCGAACTCGGCATTCTCTTCGTTGCCGACGAGGTGATCACCGGCTTCGGGCGCACCGGGCCGCTCTTTGCCTCAACCGAGGACGAGATCGTCCCGGATTTCATCACCGCGGCTAAAGGCCTCACGTCCGGCTATGTGCCGATGGGGGCCGTCTTCATGGCCGACCATGTTTACCAGACGATCGCCGAAGGCGCCGGCGCTTCCGCCGTCGGCCACGGCTACACCTATTCGGCGCATCCGGTCAGCGCCGCTGTCGGCCTAGAGGTGCTGAAGCTCTACGAGAACGGCCTCTTGGAGAACGGCGTCAAGGCCGGTGCCCGGCTGATGGAAGGTCTCGAAAGCCTGAGGGACCACCCGCTTGTCGGCGATGTGCGCGGCCGCGGCATGCTGGCTGCCATCGAGCTCGTCGTCGACAAGGCGAGGAAGACCCCCTTGCCGGCAGCCGCGGAGCCGGCGCGCCGCATTTTCGACCGCGCCTGGGAAAACGGTCTCGTTATCCGCGCCTTCGCCAATGGCGTGCTCGGCTACGCGCCGCCACTCTGCTGCACCGAAGCAGAGATCGACGCGATCGTCGAGCGCACGCGCGCGACGCTCGACGAGACATTGGAAGATCCAGATGTCCGCAAGGTTTTGAACGCCTGAGGGATCGGCCGCGATATATCGCGGAACGGTCATATTCGAAATTTTGTGCCGCGCTATGGCGACTTTTCGGAGACTCCGGCGCGGCATAGATGCCAAACTCAAATGCAAGGAAAGCGGCCGGAGCCCAGCATAGGCGGCCTTTCCAGCAAGAGCGGGGAAAACATCCCGCCATCGGGAACAGAATATTCTTCTCTTCATGAAGTTGGCGCTCCGACCCGGGCGCCAAAAACTGGGGAACTGATGTGCGCAAGAGCCTTCCGGAATTCAAATACATGACGTTCGACGTCGTCGGCACGCTGATCGACTTCGAAGGCGGCCTCAAGGAATGTCTCGCCGGCATCGCCGCCGAGGCAGGTGTGACAATCGACGGCGAGAAGGCGCTGAGCCTTTACCGCGCGGCGCGCTACTCCAAGGACGCCGACCTCTTCCCAGACGATCTCGTGCGCGTCTATCTTGAAATCGCGCCAAAGCTCGGCCTGCCGGCGGACCGCAGATACGGCGAGCGCCTCAGGGATTCCGCCAGGAACTGGAAGGCCTTTGCAGACAGCGCTGAAGCGCTGGCGCGCCTTGCCAAGGACTACCGGCTCATCGCAATGACCAATGCCCGCCGCTGGGCCTTCGATTTCTTCGCAAGCGAGCTTGGCAACCCCTTTCACGCCGCCTTCACGGCAGACGACACTGGCACCGAAAAACCGGATCCTGTCTTCTTCGAGAGGGTCTTCGACTTCATAGCTTCGGAAGGAAATTCGAAGGACGACATCCTGCATGTCGCCCAGAGCCAGTACCACGACATCGGCATCTCGCGGAAGCTTGGGCTGACCAACTGCTGGATCGAGCGGCGGCACGCGCAGAAAGGTTACGGCGGCACCATCGAGCCGGCCGAATTCACCAAGCCCGACTACCACTTCACTTCTATGGCCGGCCTTGCCGATGCCGTGGCCGTCGCACGCAACTGACCAGTTCACCGGATCGGGTCCAAGCCTACGCAAGACGGGCAGCCCGCCAACAGACAAAAAGGGGAATGACATGAACGACAAGATCACCAATTGGACCAGATCCGACGACGCGATGGTCGAAAACGCCATCCGCCGTGGCGCCACTCGCCGCGAGCTCTTGCAGATGATGCTGGCCGGCGGCGTTGCCCTTTCTGCCGGTAGCTTTGTGCTCGGCCGAGCCGGCAATGCCGTAGCAGCGACGCCGGTCGCAGGCGGCACGCTGAAGGCAGCCGGCTGGTCGTCCTCGACCGCTGATACGCTCGACCCGGCAAAGGCGTCCCTCTCGACGGACTACGTCCGCTGCTGCTCCTTCTATAACCGCCTCACCTTCCTCGATAAGAGCGGCACGCCGCAGATGGAGCTGGCGGAGGCGATCGAGTCCAAGGATGCGAAGACCTGGACCGTCAAACTGAGGAAGGGCGTCACCTTCCATGATGGCAAGCCGTTGACCGCCGACGACGTGATCTTCTCGCTGAAGCGCCATCTCGACCCGTCTGTCGGTTCGAAGGTCGCCAAGATCGCCGCGCAGATGACGGGCTTCAAGGCGGTCGACAAGCAGACGGTCGAGGTCACGCTCGCCAGCCCGAATGCCGACCTGCCGACGATCCTCTCGATGCACCACTTCATGATCGTCGCCGACGGCACCACCGACTTCTCAAAAGGGAACGGCACCGGCGCTTTCGTGAGAGAAGTCTTCGAGCCTGGCGTGCGCTCCGTCGGCATCAAGAACAAGAACTACTGGAAGTCCGGACCGAACGTCGACTCCTTCGAGTACTTCGCGATCAGCGACGACAGTTCCCGGGTGAATGCACTATTATCCGGCGACATCCACCTCGCCGCCACGATCAATCCGCGCTCCATGCGCCTGGTCGAGAGCCAAGGCGACGGCTTCGTCCTATCGAAGACCACCTCCGGCAACTACACCAACCTCAACATGCGGCTGGATATGGAACCCGGCAGCAAGCGGGACTTCGTCGAAGGCATGAAGTACCTCGTAAACCGCGAGCAGATCGTCAAGTCGGCGCTGCGGGGCTTGGGTGAAGTCGGCAACGACCAGCCGGTTTCCCCCGCCAACTTCTACCATAATGCCGAGCTGAAGCCGCGCGCCTTTGATCCCGAGAAGGCCAAGTTCCTCTTCGAGAAGGCCGGCGTGTTAGGCCAGTCGATACCGGTGGTTGCCTCCGATGCGGCGAACTCCGCGATCGATATGGCGATGATCATCCAGGCCTCCGCTGCCGAGATCGGCTTGAAGCTCGATGTCCAGCGCGTTCCCGCAGACGGTTACTGGGATAATTACTGGCTGAAGGCGCCGGTCCACTTCGGCAATATCAACCCGCGTCCGACGCCGGATATCCTGTTCTCGCTGCTCTACTCCTCGGAGGCTCCGTGGAACGAGAGCCAATACAAGTCGGAGAAATTCGATAAGATGCTGATCGAGGCGCGCGGCTCGCTCGATCAGGAGAAGCGCAAGGCGATCTACAACGAGATGCAGGTGATGGTCGCCAACGAAGCCGGCACCATCATTCCAGCCTATATCTCCAATGTCGACGCGATCACCGCCAAGCTCAAAGGCCTGGAAGCCAATCCGCTTGGCGGCCAGATGGGCTATGCTTTCGCTGAATATGTCTGGCTCGAAGCCTGATGAGGAAACCGGATGGGGCTGCAGCCGCTCCGCCGCAGCCCCGACCGCTTTTTAACTTAAACTTCTTGTCTCGAACGTCGAAAGGAGCGCGCGTGAACAACCGGGTCTTATCCCTTGTGCTGAGCAGATTGCTCATTGCCCTCATCACCCTGGTGATCGTCTCCTTCGCCGTGTTCTTCGCGACGACGCTCTTGCCTGGAGATACGGCGACCATCCTGCTCGGCCAGGCCGCGACACCGGAGGCCGTCGAAGGTCTGCGCAAGGCCATGCATCTCGACGAGCCGGCCATCCTGCGTTTCCTGCGCTGGATCGTCGGTCTGGTGCAGGGCGATCTCGGTACGTCCTATGCCAACGAGATGCCGGTCGCGGATCTGATCGGCGGACGCTTCGTCAACACGCTGCAGCTCGCAGGCGTTACCGCGCTCTTCTCAGTGCCGATCGCACTCACGCTCGGCATCACCGCGGCGATGCTGCGCGGCTCGCTCTACGACCGCATCGTCACGGTACTGACGATCGGCGTCATTTCCGTGCCGGAGTTCATGATCGCGACCTCCGCCGTGCTCGTCTTCGCCGTCTATCTGAAATGGCTGCCCGCGCTCTCCTTTGCCAACGAAGTCACGTCTCTCGCCGATCTCCTGCGCATCTATGCCATGCCGGTGATCACGCTCACCTTCGTCATCTCGGCACAGATGATTCGCATGACACGGGCGGCAGTGATCGAGACCCTCAACACGCCCTATGTGGAAATGGCGCTCCTCAAGGGCGCCTCGCGGCCGCGCATGGTGTTTCGCCACGCGCTGCCGAACGCGCTGGGTCCGATCGTCAATGCCGTGGCGCTTTCACTCTCCTACCTGCTGGGCGGCGTCATCATCATTGAGACGATCTTCAACTACCCAGGCATCGCCAAGCTGATGGTCGATGCCGTTGCCACCCGCGATCTGCCGCTAATCCAGAGCTGCGCGATGATCTTCTGCCTCGGCTACCTGCTGCTGATCACGACGGCCGACATCATCGCCATTCTCTCCAATCCGAGGCTTCGATGACCATGACCACTTCGAGCACATCGAGCACTTCCGGCCGGACGTCCGGAATCCGGTTCGGCTATCGCTTCAATATCATCGGCATGATCGGTCTTTCGATCATCCTTTTCTGGGCGCTCGTCGCGATCTTCGCGCCGCTGATCATCCCCTACCCGGTTGGAGAGATCGTCGACCTCGACTACTTCGGTCCGATGAGCAGCGACTTCTGGCTCGGATCCGATTATCTCGGCCGCGACATGCTTTCGCGCATTCTGATGGGTGCCCGCTACACCGTCGGCATCTCGCTTGCGGCGGTGACGATCGCGTGTTTCTCGGGCGTGGTCCTCGGCATGATCGCGGCTGTGGCCGGCGGGTGGCTCGACACGCTGTTGAGCCGTTTCCTCGACGCCCTCCACTCAATTCCAAGCAAGCTCTTCGGACTGGTGGTGGTCGCCGCCGTCGGTTCCTCCATTCCGGTGCTGATCTTGACGCTCTCGGTAATCTACATTCCGGGCGCCTACCGTTTCGCCCGAGCTCTCGCCGTAAACATCAATGCGATGGACTTCATCACCGTGGCTCGTATCCGTGGCGAGAGCACGCTTTATCTCGTCCGTTCGGAAATCCTGCCGAACATCGCAGGGCCGGTGCTCGCCGATCTCGGCATCCGCTTCGTCTTCATCGTTCTCCTGCTCTCCAGCCTCTCCTTCCTCGGCCTCGGCGTCCAGCCGCCCTATGCCGACTGGGGTGCACTGGTGCGCGAGAACATCGGCGGCCTGCCCTTTGGCGCACCGGCGGTGATGGCTCCCTCCTTTGCGATCGCCAGCCTGACGATCAGCGTGAACCTCTTGATCGACAACCTGCCGCAGAAGATCCGGGATCGGAGCGAATGATGGGCAATCTCGTAGAAATCCGTGACCTTAAAGTCGAAGCCACCACCGATTCCGGCCGCCGCGTCGAGATCATCAACGGCGTCAGCTTCGACATCGCCGAAGGCGAGATCGTGGCGCTGATCGGCGAAAGCGGCTCCGGCAAGACGACGATCGCACTGACGCTGATGGGCCATGCCCGCCCCGGCTGTCGCATCTGCGGCGGCAGCGTCTTAGTCGCCGGAAAGGACATGGTGACGCTGAGCGAAAAGCAGCGCGCCAGGGTGCGCGGCACCGAGGTCACCTATGTCCCGCAATCAGCCGCCGCCGCATTCAACCCGGCCGCCACGATCATGGACCAGGTAATCGAGGTCACCCGAATTCATGGGCTCATGTCAGCCGACGAGGCGCGCCTCCGCGCCGTCGAGCTCTTCAGGGCGTTGTCGCTGCCCGAGCCGGAAACGATCGGCAGCCGCTATCCGCACCAGGTTTCCGGCGGGCAACTGCAACGTCTTTCGGCCGCCATGGCCCTCATCGGCGACCCGAAGCTCGTCATATTCGACGAGCCGACCACAGCGCTCGACGTGACGACGCAGATCGAGGTGCTGCGCGCCTTCAAGTCTGTGATGAAGAAGGGCGGCATCGCCGGCGTTTACGTCTCGCACGACCTCGCCGTGGTCGCTCAGATCGCCGACCGAATCGTCGTCTTGAATGGCGGCGAGACCAAGGAGACCGGCACCACCGAAGAGATCCTCAACGACGCGAAGCACCCCTACACGCGGGAGCTGCTCGCCGCCTTCGAGCCGAAACCCCGTGGCGCTGCGGGCGCGGCAGAGAGTGGTCCTGCCCCGTTGCTCGAAATCGAAAATCTCGTCGCAGGCTACGGCCAGGCCCAGGCCGACGGCCTGCCGCTCGTGCGCGCCGTCGAGCATGTCAGTCTCAAGGTGGAGAAGGGGCGCAACCTCGGTATCATCGGCGAGTCCGGTTGCGGCAAGTCGACGCTCGCGCGGACCATCGCCGGGATATTGCCGGCCGCTATCGGCAAGATCGTCTTCGACGGCAAGGAACTCGGTCGCAGCGCCCGCGCGCGCTCGCGCGATGAACTGCGCGAAATGCAGATCGTCTTCCAATATGCCGATACGGCGCTTAATCCGGCGAAATCCGTCGAGGACATCTTAGCCCGGCCCCTTACCTTCTATCACGGCATGAATGCAAAGGCGCGCAGCGCACGCATCGACGAGCTGCTCGACATGGTGCGCCTGCCGCGCAACCTGCGTCATCGCCGCCCGGGGGAGCTCTCGGGCGGCCAGAAACAGCGCGTCAACTTCGCCCGCGCACTCGCCGCCGAGCCGAAGCTGATCCTGTGCGACGAGATCACCTCGGCGCTCGACACGGTGGTCGCGGCCGCCGTCATCGACCTGCTCAAGGAGCTGCAGCGCGAGCTCGGCCTCTCCTATATCTTCATCAGCCACGATCTCTCCGTGGTGGAGGCGATTTGCGACGAGATCATTGTGATGTATGACGGCAGGAAGGTGGAGGAAATCACTCCGGCCAAGGTCGAGGAACCGCAGCACCCCTATTCGCAGTTGCTCTTCTCGTCGGTGCCGAAGCTCGATCCCACGTGGCTCGATGGGCTCGAACAGGATCCGGAGCTCGTACGTGCCTATTGCCGGCGCTGACGCGCCGGCACGCTCGCGAGACATGCCGCCTCATCACACCCCTGGCGGCCATCGTCTCCATCACCAGGCTGACCGAGGGCGGCGACACCCGGCTTTCTCTGCGTGCAACTTCCCGAGGGAGAGGGCGGGCCCAATCGCAAGTGCCAGCGTGCGTCAGCCGTAGCGAGTCGATCTGAAGATCCTACATCCGAAACAGGCTGGTCAGCGGCATGTGCGCCTTGACGATCGGCGACTTCAGCACGACGAAGCTGAAATATTTGTCGATGCCGACGTCCATGTCGGTGAGGCGCTCCATGATCGTCTGGTATTCGCCGATCCCGGTCGTGACGAATTTC
Source organism: Sinorhizobium garamanticum (assembly GCF_029892065.1). NCBI lineage: Bacteria > Pseudomonadati > Pseudomonadota > Alphaproteobacteria > Hyphomicrobiales > Rhizobiaceae > Sinorhizobium > Sinorhizobium garamanticum. Next base: position 1,113,240 of record NZ_CP120374.1, read on the forward strand.
AGAAGATAGTCATAACCGCCGGACACCAGGTGGCATTCGATCACCTGGTCGACCTTGTCTATCGCCGCGAGGAACCGGGCAAAGTCGATCTGCCGGTGGTTCTTCAGCGTGATTTCGGTGAAGACCGTCAGTGTCTGCCCGAGCTTGCTGACGTTGATCTGCGCCGAATAGCCCTCGATGTAACCTTCCGACTGCAGCTTCTTCACCCGCATCAGACAGGGGCTCGGCGAGAGGTTGACCAGTTCGGCCAGTTCGACATTGGTGATGCGGCCATTCTTCTGCAGTTCGTACAGAATCTTGATGTCGATCCGGTCGAGTTTCATGGCGCGCCTCCCCCTTTGACCAACGGCGCAGCAGATTCTGCTGCGATTTTCCGACGATGACCTTAACACACTGGAGAGACGTGTCGATTTCGTTTGGCACAATGAGCCGAAGCAGAATGGGCGGCATCGCCGTTGCAAGACGGAATCTTCTGCTGCGCGCCGGGCGCACTCCGGCAACGCCGTTGCGCCAAAACCGCTAGACTGCGCTCGAAACGGAGGTCACACCATGCCCGCACCGCTGCAACTCGTCGAAGCCACGCCGCAGCTGCCCGACGCCGCCGATGCCGTGGTCATCGGCGGCGGCATTGTCGGCGTGTTTGCGGCCTACCATCTTGCCCGCCGCGGATGGAAGGTCGCGCTTGTCGAGAAGGGCCGGATTGGTGCAGAGCAATCCAGCCGCAACTGGGGTTGGTGCCGCCAGCAGAACCGCGACGCCCGCGAATTGCCGATGGCGACGAAGAGCCTCGACCTGTGGGAGCGGTTCGCCGCCGATAGCAGCGAGGACACCGGCTTCCGCCGATGCGGGCTCTTCTATCTCAGCAACAGCGACGAGGAGCTGGCCGGCTGGGCACGTTGGCGCGAATTTGCCCTTACCGCCGGCGTCACGACGCATATGCTCGACAGCGCGCAAGCAACGGAGCGCGGCCGAGCAACGGGCAAGCCATGGAAGGGCGGCGTGTTTTCTCCCACCGACGGCACTGCCGATCCGGCACGCGCGGCGCCCGCTGTTGCGCGCGCAATCCTGAAGCTCGGCGGCACGGTGCATCAGTCCTGCGCCGCCCGCGGCATCGAAACGGAAGGCGGCCGGCTCTCCGGCGTCGTCACCGAACACGGCACCATCCGCACGAAGACGGCGATCCTCGCCGGCGGCGCTTGGGCCTCCTCCTTCTGCCGGCAGCTCGGCATCCGTTTTCCCCAGGCTTCAGTCCGCTCGTCGATCCTTTCCGTTTCGCCGGGGGCAATTGGCCTGCCGGACGCTCTGCATACGGCCGCCGTTTCCGTGACGCGTCGTGGTGATGGCGGCTATACGCTCGCCATCAGCGGCCGCGGCCGTGTCGATCCGACGCCGCAGCAACTCAGGTTCTCGCCGCAGTTTCTACCGATGTTCGTCCGCCGCTGGCGCAGCCTGGCCCCGGGCGGCCTCGAAGGCTGCCGCTCCGGTCACGAAACCCTCGCTCGCTGGCATCTCGACGCTCCGACGCCAATGGAGCGCATGCGCATCCTCGACCCGGCAGTCGACAAGGCGACCATTCGGCTTACCCATTCCCGCGCACTCGAGCTCCTACCCGACCTGAAGAACACCTGCATCACCGCCGCATGGGCGGGCTACATCGACAGCACGCCGGACGGTGTGCCGGGCATCGGCGAAATCGCCGCCATACCGGGATTTATCCTCGCCGCCGGCTTCAGCGGGCACGGCTTCGGCATCGGCCCAGGCGCCGGTCACCTGATCGCCGACATCGTCACCGGCGATGAGCCAATCGTCGACCCCCGACCATACGATCCGGACCGTTTCCGAAAATCTGCCTGGGGAAAAGTCGCTGATTTTTAGATGACGTTAGCCTTGAGCGAGGGCTCCCCACACATCCACGAGGAAAATGATCCGCGCCATTCGGTGTGATCCGCCCGCTATCAAAGATGATCGCAATGGTCGCGCGCAGCCCTGCTCGGGGACCAAGCCAATTGAGGGTCGCACCGTTCGGTCGACCGTCTCGGCCTTAAACCCGAGGTCCTGCAAGGTCAACTAAAGTAGATCCATCGATCTGAAAGGGACACAAGATTGGTGTTCTGGATGAAGTCAGAACCTGCAACGCTCAACAGGATTAAATCTCAGAGCTATGTGGTCGGCAAATCGGGTTGATAGAGTATCACGCGATTGCGGCCGGCTTGTTTGGCCAGGTAGAGTGCCACGTCAGCCTGGTTCTGAAGCTTCTCCGGCGCGATGATCTCCTCACCTGGCGCCTGCGCCGCCACGCCAACGCTGAGGGTGACGTAAGGCGATACGCGGGACGCGGGGTTCGGAAGCGAGGCGGCTTCGACGCTCGCCCTAATTCGTTCAGCCGTAGCCAGCGCCGCTCGTTCATCTGCGCCCGGCAGTACGACGAGAAACTCCTCACCGCCGTAGCGGGCAACATGGTCGCGGTTTCGCCTGACGCTGCTCTGAATAATGCCGGCAACTTTCACGAGGCAGCGATCGCCTTCGGCGTGGCCAAGACGATCGTTCAGGTTCTTGAAGTCGTCTATGTCGCACATCAGCATGGCGTTGCCCGGAGGGCGGTCTGCGTCTGCACTCCAGAGGCGATTGAGGGTTTCCATCATCCAGCGCCTGTTGGCGATCCCGGTCAGGGGGTCGGTTTTTGCAAGGCGCTCAAGGCGGGCATTGGCGTCGGCAAGCTCCACCACGCGCCGCTTGTCGCGAAGTTCGAGAAGGAAAGTCTTCTGGGCCAGGATCGTCATCGTGCGTCGGGCAACGACAGTAGCGATAATGCCGCTGGCAAAAAACAACGTCCCAGCCACGGCGCTGCCCTCGTCGAGGGACGGATTCCGCAACTGAAAAATAAGGTAGAGGGCAAGCGCGAAAGAGGCGACCGTCACCGTCCAGGTCAGGGGAACCGCGAAGATGATGATCGCCGTGATGGCGACGAACAGCATAATGTTCAAGTGCCGTTCATGGAACTCGCCACCCGCGCTCACTCCCACCAGCGCGACCGACAGGAGAATGAGGAACAAGCCTGCGAGCAAAGACACCTTTAGAAGCCAGACGCCGCGTGGTTTTCGCCAGACAAAGGCGGTGGCCAATGCTGCGGGCGGAAGAATGCAGGCTGGCGGAAGCATCGACAGCACGACTGCCTTCGGAAGCAGGATCGCGTTGAGACCCAGCGTCAGTACGTCCAGCAGGGCGACCCATGTCATCCACGCGCGAATGATTTTGGCCGTCCGGGACCACGAACGCTCTTGGAACAGTCGACCAAGCTCACCTCTGAGGCGGATGTCACGCGTACGGCCCGTGAGAAGGCGCTCGACTTCGGCCATAACCGCCGGGTTGGGCGGCTGAAATCGCACCTCCGGGGAGGCGCTCGCGCGACTGGCAGCAACTGCGCTTTCCTGAAGCTCCATCCCTGCCCATCTAGGGGAGCACCTCCTGCTGGCAAGATCATCGGTGCATGAACTCGGGAGTTGCACTCTTCATGCCACCCGGGCACTTCCTTTCTGCAGGCGCAGGGAAACGCTAAAGTAAACGTCGAGGTCAGATCGATCCTGATCGTCTCGACCGTTTCCGACGACCGCTGGGGCACGGCGACGTCGAGCCCAATCACCTCGTATCGGTCGCGCAGACTACGAGCGATCTCCTGTCCAAGAAAGTCGCTCGAACCCGTGATCAGGACGGTCGGACGATTGATCGCTTCGGTCATGTCGAAACTTGGGAGTTCGTCTCGCAAACGTCGCATCCGACGGGTCAGCCGCCGAATGTGTCGACGAACAAGATGGCCGCGACGGCAACGGCGTATACCGGAACGACATATCTCCAGACCCGTGAGGGCATCACGCGGACCACGTAGGGTGAGATCACGGCAGCCGGCAACGCTCCGGCCCAGAGCCAGGGGAGAAGCCGCCAGTCGACCTCGGTACCGAGCGCGACGAGAACGAGGAAGGTGATCGTGCCGAGCGCGGAGGCGACGCCCTCCGCCATCGTTGCCAACGCGACCGAGGTCTTCTCGAAGACACCGGAGAGCACGCCTCCGAGCGTGATGACAGGTCCGTAACCGCCGGCGCCGATGCCCTTGTTCGCGCCCGCGACCGCCGCGAATACCAGCACGCGCCGCGGACGATACGGCATGCGTTCCCCCCGCGAGGAGATCGTCAGGATGATGGCGGCCATCACGACGACGACGATCCCGATGTAGGTCCTGACGAAGGTCTCGGAGAGCGTGAAGGCGTAGTAGGTGAGCACTTGGGCGACGATCGCGCCTAGTCCACCGATCGCGGCGATGGCTAGCACGGTCTTCGTCGCCTGGTTGAGTGGACGCCAGGAGAGCTCGATATTGCGGAACTCGTTGTGCATCAGCCCCGCAGCAAGGCCGGTAGCTGCTTCCGCCGCCAGCAGACCAGGCACGACTTGCAAAGGCGCGAAGCCCAGCACGAGAAGGAGCGGAGACAGCGCCGTGCCGAATCCCATGCCCGAAGACGAGTCCATGGTCTCGAACAGGAACGCGAAGGCAATCACAGCGACGATTTTCCAGACGGCGACGTCGACATTCGAGGAGAAACCGCCGACCAAGAAAGTCAGAACGACGAACCCGCCGGCCCAGATGCCGGCCGCGACGAGCAAGGTTCGCACGCTGTGCTCGGACAGCCGTGCACGCTCGCTGACCGGCCTCTCTTTGTCGCGCAGCGCGGCCGCGTCGATCCGGTCGCCGACGAACACGCGCCCAAACTCCTCAGTCCAAGCGTCGCGAGGCGCGCGATAACCTGCGCCCCCCGGCCCGTAGTGGCGACGGAGTTCGTTGAGATAGCCGTCGTCCGTGTCCGTTTGGGACTTCAAGGATCGCGGGGCGTTCATGATCTCCTTGTGTCGGCGATCAACGTAGACCTTTCTGGCGCCGTGATCGATTCGCTCGATCACGGCCGCCGGCAAGATCACCCGCCTCGTCGCCCGCTTCCCGGGCAGCGACCAGACCAGGTCGACCGAGATGAAGCTCGGGACAAGCCCTTCCGTCGTCCCGTCGACCTTGCCGATCGTCCCCTGGAGGTCCTCCACTTCGTAGCCGACGACGTCGGTGGAGAGGGCCTTCTCGCGGACTCTCTGCAGATCGAAGGTTAACATCGCGTCCTCATGCCCCGTGATATGCTCACCATACCGCATTGGAGCACTCACCGCGAACGGGCCGGAACGATGACGAGTGCTAACCCTCGTACCCCGTGATATGTTCGCAATACCGCATGGGCGCACTCGCCGCGAAGGGGCTAGAACGATGACGAGTGCTGACCCAGACGTCGAGGAGGATGAGATGAAAGAGGATGGGACGGAGGCCGGCGAGGCACGAACGCGCACCTCGGCGAAAGACGAGGATCTCTTAAAGGAACTCGTCGGGTACCTCCGGCAGAACCGGGAGACCCTGCGCGAAGAGTGGGTCCGTCACATCACGGACGCGCAGCTTCTTGAGACCATGAGCCGTGAGGAAATTATCTCCGAGGCGTCCGCCGTCTACGACAACTACGTCGACGCGCTCGAGACCGGTAGCATGGCGGCGCTACAGGCTTACACGCGCGACCTTTCTGAGCGGATCGTCGAACGGGGCGTCGAGACCCACGAAGTGCTCTCCATCGTCCTGCGCCTGCGCGACGTCCTCGCGCGCGCGCTGTTCGCCAATTATGGCCAAGACGCCGGGGTCCTGAACCAGGTACTCAACGCCTACGAGCCCGCCGCGAACAGCATCATGGTCACCGTCGGCGTCAGCTTCGTCGAGCAGCGCGAGCGTGTTATCCGCGAGCAGCAGGAAGCGATCCGGACGCTGTCGACCCCGGTGATGAAGCTTCGCGAGCGGCTCTTGCTCCTCCCCATCATCGGCGCGCTCGACACACAACGCATGCAGCAGCTGACGGGGCAGCTGCTTGAGGCAATCCAAGCGCATCGCGCTCAAGTAGTCGTGGTCGACATCACCGGCGTCGCCGGGATCGATCGCAAAGTTGCCAACCATCTCCTCCAGACGGTCGAGGCGGCTCGGCTCATGGGTGCCGAGACGATCATCACCGGACTCTCGTCGGAGATCGCACAGACCATCGTCAACCTGGATGTCAGCCTCTTCCCGATGAAGACGGTCGGCGATCTCCAAGGCGGTCTCGAGGATGCCGAGCGGCTCCTCGGCACTCGCCGGGGCGAGAGCGATACCAGGCTACCTGGATCGCTTCAATCCAGCCCGACCTGAGTGACAGCAAATTTCGCGCTCCGTGGATTGGAGTTGATCGTGGGCCGATTCTAGGAGTCCTTGCGGACCCGCGATGCGAGCATTCTCCATCCGACTGACGAGATCTCGTCGAGAGGACCGATGCGTTCTGGCAGGACTTGGCCAGCCGCTACAGCTACAACGGCAAATGGCGAGACGAAGTCGTCCGGAGCTTGTCCATCCTGAAGGCTCTCACGTTCTCACCTACAGTCGGGATCGTCGTCGCCGCAGCGACGACATCGCTTCCGGAACAATGGGCCAAGCTTCGCATCGGCGGCTAGGACGAGCAGGCGATCGTCCGGTTCGGCAAGCAGCAACGCGTCAACGACCAGCTCGACAGGTTTGTGCCTTAACGCTCTCGCGGCTCATCGAGCGAATGCTTGCGTCCGCATGGAACGAATCTCGACCACGAGGCGAAAGCGCCTGGAGCGTCGCAAATCTAGAACTGGATGGGTCTCCTTGTGGCATCGCCGCGTTTGAAGTCGGAACAAACGGCCGACCTTCGCTTTCCCCTCTCAAAAGGGAGAAAGCTGATGGCGAGAAACAGCCCCAAACAGTTCGGGCGCACGAAGCCCGGCCCCGCCGACGACGACGCTGCGACCTTTCCTCAGTGGGAAGAGAAACTGCCCGAAAGCGCGAGGAATCCCGAGGAAGCGCGGCCCGTGGACCAAGGCCGTGTTCCTCCGCGCCGGAGTCGCGATGAGGCAAACATCGACACGGATGAAGCCCTTCCGAGCGACGAAGAAGAGGAGACGATCGCCGAAAACCCCGAGCGCGAAGAGGTGCGCTTTGGCAACGTGAAGATGCCGCGCAAGGACTGAAATGGAGTCCGCAACTTCCGCGCAGGATTAGTTGAGGAGGGCAGAAGATTATGGTGATGGATTACCTGTGGCTACTGGTGACCGCAGGCGGGGCCTTTGCACTCGGCGCGGCCTTGGCCTATGCGATCATGAGGCAGAAGCCGCTCCCGCCTGCCGCTAAGGAAGCGCAGAAGCAAAAAGTCAGGGAGCTTTACGATCGCTCGCCCGAAGGAAAGTCGCGCTAGCCCTTCATGGTCAATTGGAAACACTTTGCACGGAGCAGGTTTGCGTCTGACCGCGGGCTTACACTCGGCTTGCACATGCCGAATGCTTCCAGTTTGCCCATTGCAGGCTCCCAGATCGCCTGGATGATCGATGAATCAGGATGCGTCGCCCATTATGGCGCTCCCACGTCCTCTGGGAACCATAGTCGTTCAGACCGGTTAAAGATACTGCAACGGCGCGGCCGCGAGGGCGCGAAACGCATCAGGCGGCGGTTCGACCAACATTCGCAACACGTATTGCGCCTCGTTCCAAAGGTGGAGGCTGGAACCGATGGGACCGCTGTCAAGCCATATGGTCATGCATATCCTGCTCATGAACGTCCTCGCCCCGTTGATGGGCGCCTGCGCATGTCTTGTCTGGCCCCAAGTACGAGAGCCTCCGGGCGGCGCATTGGCGTTCGCGACGGCAGCGCAAATCCTCGGCCTTTGGATGTGGCACGCACCGCCTCTGCTCGCGCGTGCCTTTGCCTCCGTTTCAATTCATCTGCTGATGTACGGAAGTCTTTTGCTGACCGCCTTTCTGTTCTGGTGGGTGGCCCTTCGCTTCCGGGGAAATCGCAGATGGAAACCGATCCTCTCCCTCCTCGTCACCAGCAAGCTCTACTGCATGCTGGGAGTGCTCTTCGTGTTTGCGCCAAGGACGCTTTTTGCCGGCATAGCCAGGCATAACCCCGGCACCCCTCCCCCGAGCCTGGATGCTGCACTGGCCGATCAGCAACTCGCGGGACTCCTCATGCTGGTCGCCTGCCCGGCCATCTATGTCCTCGGCGGTATCGTCCTCGGCGCACGATGGCTGTTCGCCATGGAACCGGACAAAATCGACCGGCAAAATGCGGGTGAAGAAGCGTGGACCTGAAGGATCTGCACTGGACGACCATTGCAAAGGTGCTCGCGGTGGCAGCCGCCGGTGTGATAGCGGTGGGCGCGGTTGTCGTCTGGTCCGGTGTCTACAATGTCGCAGCCTCGCGGGATCATCTGCGGATCACAACATGGCTGTTCGAAGTGATCCGCGAACGTTCGATCACCACCCACAGCTACCCGGTCAAGGCGCCGCCGCTCGACGACGAAGGTATGGTTCGCCTCGGCGCCGGCCATTACGAGGGCGGCTGCGCTCCCTGCCACAGCCGGCCCGGGGAAGAGATAAACGCGATCGCCAGAGGCATGCTGCCTGCGCCTCCCGATCTAAGGACCGTCGGTGAGCGGCGCCCGGTGGAGGAAATCTTCTGGATCGTCAAACACGGCATGAAATATACCGGTATGCCCGCATGGTCGAGCTCGCAGCGAGACGACGAGGTCTGGGCCGTGACCGCGTTCCTCGCCCGCCTTCCGGGCGCCACTGACGATTATGCGGACCTTGCGGGCCTCACGCGCGATGCACCGGACAATCCGCCTGGAGACCTGACGCATGGCCGTGCGCTAACACAATGTGCGCGCTGCCATGAAAATGAAGGTAACGGAACGAACGGCGACCGCATACCTCGGCTTGCGGGGCAGAACGAAGCCTATTTGCTGCGCAGCCTCCAAGAATATGCCGAACGACGCCGCGCGAGCGGTGCTATGGAACCGGTGGTCGGTCCGCTGGACGACAACGAGAGACGGAGGCAGGCATCCTACTACTCCGCCCTGCGACCTGCCGCGATGGAGAAGGCCGCCGCGCCCGACCCGGCGCAGCTTCGACGTGGCGAATCCATCGCGCTCCGCGGCATTCCACAACAGCAGGTGCCGGCCTGCATGAGCTGTCACTCCGGGCGGCAGTCGCCCCACTTCCCGCTGCTCGCCGGGCAACATGCGGCCTATATTACGGGACAGTTACGTCTCTGGCAGCAAGGCGGACGCAGAGGGTCGGCCTATGGGCGGATCATGGCTGCAGTCGCCGAGGCCCTCGACCCGGCACAGATCGAAGACGTTGCCGCCTATCTCGAGTCGCAGCCCAACGGAGTGGCATCTCGGCCCCCGATGGCGGAGGCGCGCCAATGAGCATCGCCAGGTTGATCGCGCCGCTCACCCTCCTCGCGCTCCAAGGCTGTGCCGGCATTCAGTCGGCCCTCGAACCAACGGGTGCCGAGGCGGAGCGTATCAACGTCCTCACCTGGCTGCTGATCTTTTTCTCTGCTGCCGTCTTCCTTGGAGTTTGCGCGATCACGGCTGCAGCGCTCTTCGGCGGCGACGCCCTCCGTGAGCGGATATCCGGAGAACGGCTGGTGATCGGAGGCGGCCTCCTATTCCCGATCCTGGTCCTCAGTCTTCTGCTGAGCTACGGTTTTTATCTGATGGGAGCGGGCTCGCCGGTCGCACACTCGGACAGCCGGCTGCGTATCGAAGTCGAGGGCAAGCGCTGGTGGTGGCGGGTGACCTATGTCGACGAAAACGGCCGACGGATCGAGAGCGCCAATGAGATCCGCCTGCCCGTCGGCCAGCCGGTAGAGATCGAACTGACGTCGGCGGACGTCATCCATAGCTTCTGGGTTCCGAAGCTCGCCGGCAAGCTCGACATGATCCCGGGCCGCACCAACAGGATGACGCTTCACGTGACGCAGGCGGGCATCAGTCGCGGACAATGCGCCGAATATTGCGGCGGACCGCATGCCCTGATGGCCTTCTTCGTGATCGCCATGCCCGAACGTGAATTTGCCGCCTGGCTCGAGCGTGAAGCCGCCGATGCCGCTCTACCACCCACCGACGCAGAGGCGGTGAACGGACAGGCGCTGTTCCAGTCATCCGGCTGCGTTGCATGCCACAGGATACGGGGGACTGTTGCCCAGGGAACGATCGGCCCGGATCTGACCCATGTCGGGAGCCGGCATTCGATCGCCGCGGCAACGCTCGAAAACGACCCCGCGGCCTTCGCCCGATGGATTCGCGACAGCCAGCATGTGAAGCCGGAAAATCTCATGCCTTCTTTCGAAATCTTCACCGCGAGCGAGCTCCGGCAGCTTGCCGCTTATATGGATCAACTGAGGTGACGACCGATGCCCGATTTCACCGCCACGCGGATTGCGATCACTGTCACGGCGATCTTCGTCATCGGATTGGAGCGGCGAGACCGGACGGTCTTCAGGATCGGCTACGATGCCTTCGCTGTCCTGGCGGTTAATCCTTCCGGATTGGTCCTACTCTACTTCCTGCGCGACGTTAACAGCGGAGGCGGATGATGGAACTGCCCAATCCCGATCCCCGGCCAGAGGGGGAAGTTCGCGAACTTGAGCGCATATGGGCGATACCGGGCGGCTATCGCCTCCTCATCGAGGTGAACAATACGGTTATCGGCCTCATCTATATCGGCGTCGCGTTTCTCTTCTTCCTGATGGCCGGCGTCCTGGCGCTCATCATGCGTACACAATTGGCCGTCGGCGACAATCACCTCATTGGTCAGGATCTCTACAATCAGATGTTCACCGTTCACGGCACGACGATGATGTTCCTGTTCGCCGTGCCGGCGATGGAGGCACTCGGCGTCATGCTGCTGCCGCAGGTACTTGCCGCGCGGGATCTGCCGTTCCCGCGCCTCAGTGCCTTCGCCATCTGGGCCTATGTGGTCGGCGGGTTGGTTTTCTTCTCGACGATCTTCTACGATCTGGCGCCGAAAGGCGGCTGGTTCATGTACCCGCCGATGACGCTCACCGAATATTCTCCGGGTGACAACGCCGATTTCTGGCTGCTAGGCATCGGCTTCATCGAGATCTCGGCGATTGCCGGCGCGGTCGAGATCGTCGTCGGCGCGCTCAGGACCCGGCCACCGGGCATGTCGCTCGCGAAGATGCCTATCTTCGCCTGGTCGATGCTGATCTTCGCGGGCATGATCATGTTCGCCTTTCCCGCGGTGATCCTCGCGACGATGATGCTCGAGATCGAGCGGGCGTTCGGCTGGCCATTCTTCACGGCCGCACTCGGGGGCGATCCGCTGCTGTGGCAGCATCTCTTCTGGTTCTTCGGTCATCCAGACGTCTACATCATCTTCCTGCCGGCCGCAGGCCTGGTCTCGATGATCGTTCCGACAATGGCGCGCACGCCGCTCGTCGGCTACCGCCTGATCGTGGTAGCCCTGATCGGCACCGGCTTTTTCAGCTTCGGCCTATGGGTGCACCACATGTTCACCACCGGTATCCCAGCGCTGAGCATGGCCTTCTTCTCGGCCGCCAGCATGGCGGTCGCCGTTCCCTCGGGTATCCAGGTCTTCGCCTGGATCGCGACGATCGCCGCCGGGAGGCAGCGTTTCCGCATCACGACCGCATCGCTGTTCATCCTCGGCTTCCTATTCATCTTCATCCTCGGCGGGCTCACCGGCGTGATGGTGGCGATGGCGCCGTTCGACTATCAGGTGCACGACACCTATTTCGTCGTCGCCCATTTCCATTACGTGCTGGTCGGCGGGTTCGTATTCCCGCTGTTTGCCACCTTCTATTACTGGGCGCCACTGTTCAGCCGACGGCCGCTCTCCGAGCGGCTCGGCCGCTGGGTGTTCTGGCTGATGTTCTTCGGCTTCAACGTCGCCTTCCTGCCGATGCACGTGACGGGCCTCAAGGGCATGCCCCGACGCGTCTGGACCTATCCCGGCGACATCGGTTGGGACATGCTGAACACCATCTCTACCGTTGGAACCTACGTGCTGACCGCCGGAGTTCTGCTCTTCGTGATTGACCTCATCGCAAACTTTCGCGTCGGACAAGGCGATGTAGAGAACCCATGGGACGCCGGCACGCTGGAATGGCTGCCGAACGACGTCTACTCCACCCGCAGCGTTCCCCACGTCACGAGTCGCGAGCCCCTGTGGGACAGGCCGAGCCTTCCGCAGGAGGTGCGTGACGGCCATCACTATCTGCCCAATGCGCCGACGGGCGGGCGAGAGGCCCTCGTCACGTCACCAATCCATGCCCGTCCACAATACGTCGTCCAGATACCGGGACCCGGCTGGCCACCCTTCCTCGCTGCCATCTTCACGGCCGCATGTTTCCTATTGCTAACGATCAAGCTGGTGACGATCGCCATCATCTGCGGCGGGCTGGCCATTACCTTTTGCCTCTTCTGGGCCTGGGGGCTTGATCCCGGACCATCGAAGGGCATGGTGGACGTCGCCAAGGACATTCGCCTGCCGACTTACATGACGGGACCGACGTCACATTCCTGGTGGGCCATGGTGGTTCTGATGTTGGTGGCGTCATCCCTTTACCTCGCCTATGTCTTCTCCTACCTGTTTCTCTGGGTCGTCTCGCCCGAGGTCTGGGCACCAGCCGGATCTCCGGCACCGCCACCCGGCCGGTGGCCAATTTCGACCGGGGCGCTGCTGCTCGCGGGCTCTGGCATCGTGTGGCTGGTCAGCCGCGGGCTCAAAAAGATCGCGGCATCGCGCGTCGCGATGCCGGCGGCTCTGCTGCTGTCGCTCGCCTGCCTGGTCGGCGCGCTTGCACTCGAACTCTCGGGGCATCTGCTAACCGGCTTGCGTCCCGGCGACAACGCCTACGGCGCCATGGTCTATCTCGGTGTGGTCCTCTTCGCACAGCTTGCTTTCGCGCTCGTGATCCTGGGGCTGTATACCCTGGCGCGGCATCTGGCTGGCAAGCTCGACGCGATACGCCGCGTGAACTTCGACAATTATATGCTGCTTTACCACTACACCGTTGTCCAATCACTGCTCGGGCTCGGGCTGGTGCACGGCTTCCCGCGGCTGATCGGGTAGGTTCGCGATGAAAGAGTCCACAAAGGAAGCACCCATCGCCAGCGCAATCTTCTTCCTGCTGACCGGGCCGATCCTGTGGGCGGGGCATTTCCTCCTCGTCTATGGTGTACAGTCCGTAGTCTGCGTCGTCGGAAGCGGCGCTGGCGCGCCGCCGGATCTCATCCAGACGTCAATCGTTGTGGTAACGCTTGGGGCAATATTGTTGCTATGTTTTGCTCTCTTCTTTCCTGGCCGCCTCGCACATGTGCTGCGCTACGAGACGGCTGACCCGCATAATCGTATCTTTTCGATCCGAGTCGAACGGCTCTTGAGCCTCCTCTCACTGATCGGCGTCATCTGGAGCGGCACATCGGTCTTCCTGATCGACGTGTGCGGGCTCTTGAGGTGACGACCAACGCGACAGAGCAGCTTGCCGCCCGCCTACTCGCGCGGTTCTGCTTACCGCTCGTGCATGCCCGCGAACGACGAGGCTGGAACTCATCCCAATGCGCGGCATTCCAGTAGAATGGAATAAGGACGGGAGGCGATTTCCCATGAGCCTGCGCACTTTCCGACGCGACACCATTACCAAGCCAGTGTTCAAATGGGCCTCGCGCATCATGCCGGAGATCTCGGAAACCGAACGGGACGCAATCGAGGCCGGCACGGTGTGGTGGGATCGCGAGCTTTTCACCGGCGATCCCGACTGGGAAAAGCTTCTCGCTATGCCGGCCGCGAAACTGTCCGCAGAGGAGCAGGACTTCATGCATGGGCCGGTGCGCGAACTCTGTGCGATGGTCGATGACTGGAAAATAAACTGGGAGCAATGTGACCTGCCGCGTGAGGTCTGGGATTTCCTGCGCGAGAAGAAGTTCTTCGGCATGATCATCCCGAAGCAATATGGCGGTCTCGGCTTTTCAAATACCGCGCATTCGGAGGTCGTTCGCACTGTCTCCTCCTGCAGTGTCGTAGCCGGCGTGACGGTAATGGTGCCGAATTCGCTCGGCCCCAGCGAACTGCTGATGCATTTCGGCACCGACGAGCAGCGCGATTACTGGTTACCCAGACTCGCCGACGGGCGTGAGATCCCCTGCTTCGCGCTGACTTCACCTGAGGCTGGCTCGGATGCGGCGGCAATGGCCGACACCGGCGTCGTCGAATATGGCGAACGGGAGGGCAAAAGGGTTCTGGGTGTCAGGCTCAACTTCCACAAGCGCTACATCACGCTCGGCCCCATCGCCACGGTGGCGGGTCTCGCCTTCAAGATGTACGACCCGGAAAATCATCTCGGCCGCGGCGAGGAGCTCGGCATCACGGTTGCGTTGTTGCCGATGTCGACGCCAGGCGTTAGGCATGGCGAGCGGCACATTCCGCAATTCACCCATTTCCAGAACGGTCCGCTTTACGGCGAGGACGTGTTCTTGCCACTCGATCTGATCTTGGGCGGCGAGAAGCAGATAGGAGAAGGCTGGAAGATGCTGATGACGGCGCTCGCCGCCGGTCGCGGCATTTCGTTGCCAGCGCAGTCGGCAGCGGCGGCGGCCATCTGTGCACGCTCCGCCGGCGCCTATGCGCGGGTCAGGAACCAGTTCGACGTGCCGATCGGCATGTTCGAGGGTATCCGGAAGCCGCTTGCCGATATTGCCGCAAACATTTACCAGATCGATGCCGCGCGACGGCTCACCATCGCCGCTCTCGACGAGGGACACAGGCCGTCGGTGATCTCGGCCATCATGAAACTCCATGCCACCGAGCGGATGCGCGATTCCGTCGGGAAGGCGATGGACATCCACGGCGGCAAGGCGATCATCGATGGCCCGAGGAATTATCTTGGCAGCCAATTCAGGTCGGCGCCGATCGGCGTCACGGTCGAGGGCGCGAATATTCTCACGCGCAATCTTATGATCTTCGGTCAGGGCGCAGTGCGCTCGCATCCCTATATGCTGAAGGAAATGCTGGCGCTGTCGGATGAGGATGAGGCGAAAGGTCTGGACGCATTCGACAAGGTGGTCTGGGGCCATGTCGGGCATTTATTCGCTGTGCTTTGGCGAGCCTTCGTCCGCGGCTGGTCGGGTGGGCGGATCGGTCCGGCGCCAGCCGAGGCGGCGATGCCCGGCTACTGGAAACAGCTCTCGCGGCATGCCGCAGCCTTCGCGCTGCTTGCGGATCTCTCGCTGCTGACGTTGGGCGGCGCGCTCAGGCGCAAGGAAATGATCTCAGCCAGACTGGGCGACATACTTTCGGAAGTCTACCTGCTCGGCGCAGTCCTGAAGCGCTTCGAGGCAGAGGGGCAGCATGAGGAAGATCGACCGATCGTCGACTATGTGATGCGCGGGGGGCAGGGCCGCATCGCGGGCGCCTTTGCCGGCGTGCTCGACAATCTGCCCTCGCGCTGGGTGGCATTCCTTGTCAGGCTGGTCGCTTTTCCCGCTGGCATATCCGCTCCGGCGCCGTCCGACGAACTGACGAGCACGGTGGCCGAAACACTGATGAAGGATTCGCCCCAGCGAGACCGGCTGACGCCTGACATCTACCTGGGTGAAGGTCGCGAGGAGCATCCGCTGAAGGATCTCGAGCGGGCTTTCAGGTACGTCACTGCGGCCGAACCCATCGAAAAAAAGATGCGCGACATGCATGTCCGTGACCTGGAAGAGGCACGCGGCAAGGGTGTGATCAGTGAAGCGGAATTTACGCAGCTCGCCGAAGCCAAGGCGGCGGTGGACCGCGTGATAGCAGTCGACGCATTTCCCATGGAAGAGATATCGCCGATCGCCGCGCAGCATCGAAGAAAGAAGACGATGCGCGACAGGCGCTCGGCACGCTCCGATGCCGCGCAGTGATACGCTGTAACACTTTGAGTTGCCGCATGTCTTTGTCCTTAAATCGAGATCGATTAAGGCGACATGCAGCGGCCGCGCCTGAGCGCCAAGAGAAGGAGCTTTGCATAGAACCTTTCGCGCAGAGTCGCTGGGGCTGCAAGCTGCATCCTTTCGAGTGCCGCGCGCTCCTCCTGGTCGGGCTGACCTTGGGTCAAAGATGCAAGGACCGCTCGCGCAAGCAATCGCATGGAGGCACTTGTATGCTTCAGATGCCGGAGCGCCCGAACCAGGTGCTGCTCTTCTGCAGTAAACTCGGTGCCGAATGGAAACGTGGCGCACCAGCCTTGCTTACGCACTGGGAGAAGCGCTTCGGCTATGCGCGCCGGAGTATTGCGGCGGGACGCTGATGGAATGGTAAAATCCTTCTCGATCTTGCCGGCGGATTTCGCCGTATCGAGCAGTTCGTCCTGAAAGGCCGAATCGGTGATTGCCAGCATAGCGGCGATGCAGTCACGATCGGATTTGCCGCGCAGATCAGCAACGCCGTATTCGGTCACGACCATGTCGCGCAGGTGCCGCGGCAGCGTCGTGTGGCCGTAGGACCAGACTAGGTGCGATTCACGGCGCCCGCGCGCCTGGCGTGCGGCGTTGATTGTGATAATGGAGCGCCCGCCTTCAAGCGCGAAGGCCTGGGCGGCGAAATTGTACTGCCCGCCGACACCTGAGACGACGCGGCCGTCCGCGAGCGCGTCCGAAACGGTTGCACCCATGAGCGTCACCATCATCGCGTTGTTGACGAAACACGCATTTACCCGATCGGCCCGTTTTTGCTCCTCGTCGCCGTAAAGTTCATTGACGAAGGAAATGCCCCGCATCTGGAAAAGGGCACGTTCCTCCTCCGGCAGGTCCCGGAGAAATCGGTGGAACGCGGTGCTGCCGACAAAGAAGCCGGAATGCAGGATTGCCCCATCGGAGGCACGGCGCTTGAGGATGCGTTCCCGGTACAGATCCATGAAGCCGTCGACGAACATTTCGCTGGCGGCGTAGAGACCGGTCTCGAAGGCTCCGGTCTCCCGCTTTGCAGCCTCGTCGTGCGCGGAGAGGCGATGCAGCGCGTCGGCGAAAAGCTCGGGCCGCCGCTGCCGCAGGATCAGACCGGCCGTTAGCGCGTCGCCGAGCGAGCCGATGCCGATCTGCAGCGTTCCGCCATCCTTCACCAGGCTTGCCGCATGAATGCCGATGGCGTGGTCGGCCGTCGATACCGCCTCCCTCGGCACGACGAAGAGCGGCCGATCGCGATCGGGTCCGTCGAGAACGAGATCGAATTCGCCAGCCGGCAGCGCCGCCTCGCCCGGCATGAAGGGCAATTGCGAGCTGACTTCGCCCACAAGCAGGAACGGCTCCCGCCGCGCCCTCATCTTCGGCAGAATATCGAGCGTGATGTCGGTATTGCAGGACAGGCTATACTCGGCGTCCGCGCCGTCGCCGCGCTTTGCCACAAGTTGCGCGAGCACGTTGATGCCACGGTCGATGACGTAGCGGCCGACATGGGTGTAATTGGCCGAGATGTAGTTCTGCTGGGCGATCTCGACCGCGAGCCAGCGACCGGCGACGAAAAAGAACTCACTGACGCGGACGTTTTCCGGCAACTTGCCTTCGCGCAGCGCCTCGGCGTAAGCGATATCCGGACAGCCCGAATATAGCCGTTCAACCAACGGCTCGACGAAGCGGCGTTCCATGTCGCTCGACCAGGAAGGTTTTTCCAGCGTCAGCGCCGTGAATATCTCAAGATCGATCGCCTTGTCCTCGACCGCCCTTTCGAACAGGGCATTGGCGACGAGATTGGCTTTGCCAAGTCCGAGTGGAAGCCCGAGAACGATGCGTCCGTCGAGACGCTCGATGATGCGGTCGGCGATGCTTTCGGCCCGTTGATGCTGTTCTGGCTTGCCCGTCACGGCCCTCCGCTCAATGCCCCCCAGCCCTTGTCGGGGGCAAACCGGCGCCCGTGCCGCTGTTCCAGCCGCTTGAGCGTCTCAACGATGTCCGCCGTACCGCGGCTACGCGCATAGTGTACCGGTCCGCCGCGGAACGGCGCGAAACCGGTCGCGAAGATCATCGCGCCGTCGAGCGTCTCTTCATCCTTGACGATGCCCTCGCGCAGGCAGCGCACGCAGGCGTTGAGCATGGGCAGAAGGAGGCGATCCGTCATCTCCGGACCAGGTGGCGATGTCGCGGACGCCTTTTTCGGCTTGCCCTTGTCGTCATAGGCATAGAGTCCCTTGCCCGCTTTTCGGCCGGTTTCGCCGTTTTTGACCTTCTCCTCGAGCCAGGCCGGAATCTCGGGAATGGGATCGTCGAGCTTGTCCTTGAGCATACGGACGACCTCGAGACCGATGTCGAGCCCGACGCGGTCGGCGAGTTCTATCGGCCCCATCGGCATTCCGAAATCCTCCGCCGCCCTGTCGATGGTCTCTTTGGGCGTTCCCTCGTCGACCATGACGAAAGCCTCTGTGAGATACGCCGTCAGGGCACGGTTGACGAGGAAGCCGGGCGCGCTCTTCACGGCGGCGGGCAACCGGTCGATCGCGCCGCAGAAGCCGTGCACCTTGTCGAGCGTCGCCTGGCTCGCCTGGTCGTGAGCGACAACCTCCACGAGTTCCATCTTGGCGACCGGGTTGAAGAAATGCAGGCCGACCAGGCGATCCGGAAAGGCCAGGCCCTCACGCAGCACCTCGAGCGGAATGCTCGACGTGTTGGTGGCGAGGATAGCGCCCTCTTTCATTTTCGGCGCGATCCCTTCAAACACCTTGCGTTTGACGTCCGTCTTCTCCACGACCGCCTCTATGACGAGATCCGCCTTGGCGACGCCTATCCCCTCGAAATCGGGGATCAGACGGTCGAGAGCGTCGCGCCGTTCGATGCTCGAATGAAGCTTCTTGTCGTAGAACTCGGCGGCGCGACCGATCGCCCTGGCGATGACCTCGTGGTCGAGGTCGGCGAGCGTGACACGCAGCCCTCGCGCTGCGCACCAGGCCGCGATATCGCCACCCATCGTGCCTGCGCCGATAACGTGGACGTGCCGAATGCCGCTTTCGCCCTTGGCGGAGTCCTTCAGCTTTTCGCGCAGGAAGAAGACCCGCATGAGGTTCTGCGCCGTCTCGCTGACAAGCAGTTCCGAGAATGAGGTGATCTCGTCTCTTTGCATGGCCTTGGCATCGCCGCCATGCTTTTCCCAGAGATCGATGAGCCGGTACGGCGCCGGATAGTGCTGCTTCGGCGCTCGTTTCTCCGCCTCGGCCCGAAACCGGCGAGCGGCGAGCTGGCGCGCCGCCGCGAGCCCGAACACACCCGATTTCCAGCTGCCGCGATCCGTCTTCATCTGGCCCGCGACGGCGGCGCGCACGGCATTGTCGACATGGCGTTCCTCGACAACCGCGTCGACAAGGCCCAGCGCCTTGGCTTTCTTCGCGTGCACGGTCCTTCCCGTCAGCATCATCGTCATCGCCTCGACGGGATCGATCAGCGCCGTCAGCCGAAACGTGCCGCCGAGCCCGGGATGCAGGCCGAGTCTTATCTCGGGAAAGCCCAGTCTCGCGTCACTCAAGGCAATGCGGTATTTGCAGGCGAGTGCGATTTCCAGACCGCCGCCGAGGCAATAGCCATGGATCACTGCTACGGTCGGTATCGAGAGCGCCGCCAACCGGTCGATGAGCCCGTGCGCCCACCTCATACGCTTCTCTACCTCGCGCACCTCGGCCGCGCCTTTGAAGTCGCGGATGTCAGCGCCCGCAATAAAGCCGCCCTTCTTGGCCGAGCGGATGACGAGGGCCTTGGCACCCATGCCCTCTATCTCGGCAAGCGCCGTGTCGAGTTCAGCGATGACGGCTTCCGACAAGGTGTTCGCGCTTTCGTTAGCCCGGTCGAGCACCAGCCAGGCGATATCAGCCGGCCCCTTGCTCAGCCGCCAATGCGTGAAAGCCTTCAGGAAGGTCCCCGGCCCAAGCACCGTGTTGCGGGGGGAGAGCGTTTCCCAGACGGAGGCTTTCTCTGTCGGCATCATGCAGCCTCCAGAAGCATGGCGCCGCCTTGTCCACCGCCGATGCACTCGGTGGCTATGCCCCGCTTCAGCCCGAGCCGGCGCATCGCGTTGACGAGATGAAGCACGAGGCGGTTTCCGCTCGTGCCGACCGGATGCCCGAGGCTAATCGCCCCTCCGTCCACGTTGAGCCGGTCGCGTTCGATAGGCCCGAAGACGCCGTCGAGACCGAGCACGTCGCGGCAATATTCCTCGTCCTCCCATGCGGCAAGACAGGCGAGCACCTGCGCGGCGAAGGCCTCGTTGAGTTCCCAGAGATCGATGTCCTCGCGGGAGAGCCTTCTGCGTCTCATGAGTTCGGTCGAACACAATGTCGGGGCAAGCCCCATGATCGAGGGGTCGAGCGCCGACCATTCACTGTCGACGATGCGGGCGAGCGGCGCGAGCTTGTGCCTGTTCATCGCCTCTTCCGATGCGAGGACAACCCAGCAGGCGCCGTCGGTGATCTGGGAGGAATTGCCGGCGGTGACGTTGCCGTAGGGTTTTTCGAACACCGCCTCCAGCTTCGCGAGCTTGTCCATCGACGTGTCCGGCCGCAGGCCGTCGTCATGATCGTAGAGCATGCCGTGGCGGGAGACCGCCGGGATGACCTCGCCCGCGAGGAAGCCTTCATTCTGCGCGCGCGCCAGCCGTTGATGGCTTTCCAAGGCATAGGCGTCAGCAGCTTCGCGCGTGATGCCGAACAGATGGCCGATCACCTCCGCCGTCTGACCCATATTGAGATCGGTGATCGGATCAGTAAGTCCGCGTTCGAGGCCGACTACAGGCTTCGCCATCTCGGGTCTCAAACCCGCCAAGGCAGTGGCCTTTTCCCAAGGTGTCTTTGTCGTTGCAAAGCCGCCGAACCATTCGACCGCTTGCTGGCGAAGCACCAGAGGTGCATGGGACAGCGCCTCCGTTCCGCCGGCGAGAATGAGATCGGCCCTGCCAGCTTCGATCGCACGGAAGGCTATGTCGATCGACTGCATGCCCGAGCCGCAATTGATCTGGACGGTAAAGGCCGTCATCGCCGCCCCCATGCCGAGCCTGAGGGAGGCCACGCGCGCCGGGTTCATCTCGTCGGCGATCACATTGACACAGCCGAGAATGACGGTGTCGAATTCATCCCGAGAGAAAGGCTGACGCATGAGAAGCGGCCGTCCACATTGGATGGCGAGATCGACCGGCGTGAACGGTCCCGGCTTGTTGCGCGCCCGGAGAAAAGGTGTACGCGCCCCATCCACCAGGTAAACGGGGCGACCAGAACTCGCGACGGTCCGATTGGGGGATAGCGATCCGCCGGCGATCGGTCCCCCGGCAGCACCCGCCTTCGCCGTGCGACGCGGGTTCTCCGCCTTCGTCGCTGCAGCGGAGTTCGGCGGCAGGGCCATCGCTTAACTCCCAATAGGCGGCGGGACGTCGAAACCGGATTTTCTCCTGGAAGTATAAGAAGATCACGCGTCAGCCGCACGGTTTCGAGTCAAGATCAAACGTTCAAAGCCAGTAATCGGTTCCGCAGCTGTCATTTCGATCAATCTGCGCCTGCTGCACTCCGTCGTCGACAAATCGGCCTCGTTGCGGGAACGCGAGATCACCGAAGCGTGGCCCGTTGCCGGTCTGCCGGAAACACTGCACGTCGACAGCGGTGACGATGCGTGTGTGCCTGTCGACCTCCGCCGACTGCGACGGTCCAAGGGCGGCAGAGTCATCCCGATCACGCCCACCAATGACCTTACGGAGGTCAGCTATCCTAGACGCACGGCAGCGCGCCGTGCCCTCGACGCTGAGGGGCGTGTTCGCCATTCGGGTTTGGCGCCGGCGCCTCTCTTGTGTCCCGAGGCGGATTTTTGCGTTTATCGGACTTTGGCGCCGATACCTGAGGGTCGCGATCCCGGACGGGCCGCGCTTTGGGATCGCCCTTCTTGGGCGGAACAGAAGCTTTCTCAGTCATGGTTCGTTGCTCGCGTTTGCCACAGGAATAACCGCTCGGCAGAAGCAGGGTTCCAATTAGAGTGTGCGAGCATCTCAGCTGGCCCCGACGCAATCTCGGTCCGCTACTAGTTGCTGGGTTCGACCCCGAGCCCGCGGTAGCGGACTCATGGTCTCGTGGAGAACTCGCGCCGCTCAGCGATGATATCCCAGAAGGTGGGCTAGCAAGATAGCGCTGGTCCTCGGCAATTTCCCCTAACCTTGCGGAGCGAGGCTTGTTCGGATCCCAGCGTCGGCAAAGCGGGTTAACTGTGTCTGAGTTGCCTCCTCGGTATAAAGAACGTGAACAGCGCGACCGCTGGCGGTGAGCTTTTCAGCCTCCTTAAAGGCTTCTTCGAAACTCACGGGAATTGCATCGGTGGCGGTGGAGGGATCGTCCTGTTCCAATACGTAAAACCTGGCGTTTCGGATATCAGTGGTCATCGGCGCTCTCCTTTCGCGCAACAATAGCTGGCGAGCGCGATGGTTCCGGATGACAGGGATTTACCCGACGCTGCACCACCGACGATGGCCATGAAACCGCAACCGGCTCGTCGGCCTCATGTCTCTCCGCGCCGGCGACCGGGCAATGTCGATGATGGCGTCTCTAGCGGAGGTCGGATCCTCCTGTTCCAGGCAACACCAGGCCCGAGCGGGCGACCGCGAAACCCCTGGAGCCGCCGATCTCAAGGGAGCCGATGGCCGCCGCCAGGACAGGCAGGATGATGCAAAGCCGCAGGAGCAGCCGGCGCATTTCCATGGGATCGAAGTTTTGCCATTTCTCATGGCCTCGGGCAAAAGCCTGTTTTGCCAGGATGACATCAACAATATTCATGACCGTCACTCCGTATCTGTAATGACGGCCTTTGGTCGAACACGGCTAACCAAGTTCGACAGGCGGCACGAAGATTCCGAAAAAATTTCTCGCAGCTGTCGAAATGTGCTTCTTCTGTTCGTCAACCGAGCATCGAAACACAGGAGCACTCATCATGAAGTATCTCTGTCTGGTCTGGTGCGAGGAAGGGAAGTTCGAGGCATTGTCCAATGAGGAGGGGAAACAACTCGATCGCGACTCGTTGAGTTATGACCAGGAACTGGTCAGAAGCGGACACATGATTGCTGCGGAAGCGCTGCAGTCGCCTGGGAACTCCGTGGTCGTGCGCGTGCGCCACGCCGAGACCTCCGTAACGGATGGCCCCTTCGCCGAAGCCAAGGAACAGATCGGCGGCTTCATCCTGATCGAGGCAAGGGACTTGAACGACGCGATCCGCGTTGCGGCGGGGATTCCGCTCGCCAAGCTCGGCAGCATAGAGGTGCGGCCGGTTCACGATTTCGGTTAAGGCTCAAGGAGAGAACAGATGCACTATCTCTGCCAATTCTGGTTTGAAACCTCGGGCGCGAAGGAACTGTCGAAGGAAGAAGGGGAAAAGCTCACGAAAGACTGCATTGCCTATGACGAAGGCCTCACCAAAAGCGGCCATTTGCTGCTCGCTCAGGCCCTTCGGCCGCCGGCAACGGCAAAGACAGTCCGCGTGAGCGACGGCAAGATTTCGGTTACCGACGGGCCCTTCGCCGAGATCAAGGAACATCTCGGCAGTATCATACTCATCGAAGCCGCGGACATGAACGAGGCGCTTCGCATTGCAAGTCGTTCGCCGCTCGCCAGGCTCGCCGCCATAGAAGTGCGCCCGGCCTATTCGATCAACGAGCAGTGATATCCGCGTGTCATCGGAGGCCGAAGGCATGCCGACATGGCTGAGGTGACGTCTTGCAGAAGCTGATCGACGACATCTACCGCTCTCATTCGCGCAGGGTGCTTGCAACACTCATCCGTCTGCTCGGCGATTTTGACCGGGCGGAGGAGGCGCTGCACGAGGCCTTCGCCGAAGCTGCGCGGAAGTGGCCAAGGGATGGGGTTCCGGACAACCCCATGGCCTGGCTGGTGTCGACGGGCCGCTTCCGTACCATCGACCAGCTAAGAAGGCGGTCGCGCTTCGACGCGTCGATGAAGGATATCGAAGACAGCCTCTATCCGGCCCAGGAAGCGGAGATCGGCGATATGGATCTCATAGAAGACGATGTACTCCGCCTGATCTTCACCTGCTGCCATCCCATTATTCCGGCGGATGCGCAGATCGCCATGTCGCTCAGGGAAATATGCGGGCTGACGACAGAGGAGATCGCTCACGCTTTCCTCGTTCCCGCACCAACGGTCGCGCAGCGGATCGTGCGCGCCAAGAACCGTATCCGCTCTGCCGGAATTCCCTACGAGGTGCCGGACAAGGACCAGTTGCCGGATCGCCTGCAGCGCGTACTGCACGTTATCTATCTGGTCTTTAATGAGGGCTACTCGGCTACCTCGGGAGCGGATATTGTCAGGACGGATTTGACGGCGGAGGCCATCCGGCTCTGCCGGACACTGCTCGCCCTTCTGCCGGACCTCGAAGTTTCAGGGCTGCTTGCGTTGATGCTGCTGCAGGACTCGCGGCGCGCGGCGAGGCGGAGCGCCACGGGCGAGATCATCTTGCTTGCCGATCAGGACCGCTCTCTGTGGGACCGTGAGATGATAAGGGAGGGATTGGCCCTGATCGATGCCGCGACGGGGTGTGGCGCGGTCGGCTACTATGGCCTGCAGGCAGCGATCGCCGCCGAACATGCCCGGAAGCGAAAGGCGGAGGAAACCGACTGGCACCGCATCGTCGGACTCTACGGCTTGCTTCTCATCGCCCGCCCCTCTCCCATCATCGAACTGAACAGGGCGGTGGCTCTTGCCATGTGCGAGGGACCTGCGGCCGGTCTCGCGATCGTAGAGGCCATCCTCTCCAGGGGAGAACTGCGGGATTATCATCTGGCGCATGCGGCACGCGCCGATTTCCTGCGCCAGCTCAAGCGCTTCCCCGACGCCCGCCTGGCCTATGAAAAGGCACTTGAACTTTGCCGCCAGCAACCGGAAAAAGCATTCATCCGCAAGAGGATCGCCGAGCTTCCCGAGTGACACGGCGCCGCCGATGATCGCGCCCGATGCCCCTCACCTCCGCTCGCAGCTTTCGGATTCGATCCGGCGTCTGACACCCTACCGAACTTTAGCCTGTTAGAATTTGATCGGTCGATCGGGCCGGGCTTGCAGCACCTCACATCTCATGCGGAAGCAATTCGACTGTCCATGGGTCTGTCAAGCCCTCAGGAACTGCGAGGCCTTGTCGAAGCTTAACCCCGGAAAAATCTTCGTCGTCAGGTCTCTGGCCGTCACCTCGAACTGCCGATAGAGCATCGCCGCGGCGAGTTCGCGCACGTCTGCGGTCGGCATCAGGTCGCGGTCGTCGAGCAGCTTACCATCGCCGATGCCCGGCCAGCGCCCGAGGACGCGTCCGCCATCGATTGCCCCGCCCGCGAGTACGGCGCATCCGCCGGTGCCGTGGTCGGTGCCGCCCGAGCCGTTCTGCCGCACTGTACGCCCGAACTCCGTCATCGCCAGCACTACGGTCTTCGACCAGACGGTCGGGCCGAGCGTCGCCTTCAGCGTGCTGATCGCCTGCGCCAGATCCTGCGCTGGTCGCCTGAATTGCCCGGCTTGCCCCACATGCGTATCCCAGCCGGTGATCGAGAAGCTCGCGATCCGATACTCGCCCTTCAACATAGTGCCGGTGAGGCTCGCAACGTCGACGATCCTCTCGGCACGCTTGCCGTCCGGCTCGGCGGCCATCGCCGCCCCGTTCGCCCGCGTCGCCTCGTCCATCGCGTTGGCGAAAATCGGATCGCCGGCATAGAGCCGCATCAGGAGCTGCATCTCGTCCTTTGCCGTGCGGAGGTTGGAATCGGATGCCCAGACATCGACGTCGTTCGGGCCGGAAAGGATCAGTTCCGTCGAGGTGTTGACGTCGATCGCCTTGCGGTCGTCCGAACGCGGGATTACCGAAAGCGCCCGATTGAGCCAGCCGGTCTTCTCCTCGGCCACGTGCTCGCCGCCCGATTCCAGCATGTCCTGCCCGTCGAAATGGCTACGCTGGTCGCGATAGGGCGTCGAGACCGCATGCACGAAGGCAAGCTCACGACTCTTCCAGAGCGGCATCAGGCCGGCCGCCGCGGGATTCAGGCCGAAATGCCCGTCGAGATCGAGAAGCCCCTTGTCCGGTGTCAGCGCCAGCGTCGGCCTCAGGCGCGCGAAACCCGCCTCGTCGTAAGGCTGCACCAGGTCGAGCCCATCCATCGCGCCGCGCAGCACGATCGTGACAAAGCGGTTGTCGCCCGGCATCGCAGCGAAGGTGACCGGCGTGAAGATCGGCGCCGCCGCGAGGCAGCAGGCCGATCTCAGGAAGCCGCGGCGGGAAAGCGTAACCTCGGTCATGATCGTGCTCCTTATCGGCGGTTGAATTCGGGCGAGGCCAGCACCAGCGTCAGGCCGCTGATCTTGTTCGGCGCTTGGGCGACGATGCGGATCGTCTCGTCGCGCGCCGCATCGGCAAGCGTCGCCTTCAGGAATTCGCGCGGATCCTCGTCCTTGCCGAACTGAGCGGAGGCGCGCCGCGCCCAGGCAAGCCTCTCGGCAAGCTGGCTCCCGGTGATCCAGGTGGAGAAATTCTCTTCGAAGCCCGCCGGGCTCGGCGGCAGCCATGTCGGCTGGCCCATGCGCCGCAACGCGCCCTGCCCCAGCGCCCGCGCCGTCTGGAGGGCCTTGCGCCGTTTCGATGCCGCCGCGTCCTCGGGATCGGGTGCCATCGCGCCGGCATCGCCGCCCATGGCGCTGCCCTGCCCCGCCATTGCCTTCGGCGCCATCGTCGCATCGCCGCCGTCGCCGCCATCCTGGTGGGCCCGCATGAACTCGCCCACTGCGCCATCGCCGCTACCGGCATTCAGCGCCCTCAACCCGGCTACGACATAGTCGAACGGCTGACGCGCCTTCGCCCCCTCGTCGCGCCACGCCGCCGGATGGTCGAGCATCGCTCCGTAGACGGCCATCAGGTCGCCGTCCGTCTTCTTCCAGGCATCCGCCATCGCCACCACCATCTCGCTCGACGGCTGGTCGGAGACGAAATGGACGGCAAGCTTGCGGCTGATGTGCTCCGCGGTCTTCGGATGGACCGCGAGATCGTCGAGCAGCGCCAGATAGTCCTTCGGAGACCGTTTCGCGCCGCCATAGCTCACGCCGAGTACCCTGTGCTCGCCCGGCTCCGAAATGCCCGGACGGAAAGTGGCGTCCATATCTCGGCGGTCGATCGTCAATCCGGTCAGCACCATCGCCGCGGCGCGGACGTCGGCCTGTGTATAGCCGCTGCCCGCCCCCAGCGTATGCAGTTCCAGGAGTTCGCGGCCGAGGTTCTCGTTCAGCCCCTTCTTCTGTTTCATGCCGCCCGGCGAATCTGGCCCCTGCGACTGCGCCTGATCCAGATAGATGAGCATCGCCGGATGCTGCGTCGCGTTGCGCAGCAAGTCACGGAATGAACCGCCGAGATGCGGCCGGATCGCTTCCGCCTCGTAAAGCGGCACGATCATCCGCATCGGCAGGCTCTTGTTGGCGCTGGTCGAGAAATGGTCGGTCCAGAAGGCTGCAAGCCGCTCGTAGAAGCCGTTCGGCGAAAGCACGGCCTGCATCATCCGCGCATTGGCGTCGCGCTGGAAGCCGTGCAGTACGCGCTTCTGGATTGCCTTGCGCTTGTCTCGGCGCGCCTGCTCGTCGCCGCTCTGGCGCAACTCCCTCAGTTCCTCCTGCAGGTCGGCAATCTGCTGATGCCGTCCATCGATGCCGTCGGAAAGAAAGGACGGCGCACTGCGAGCACCGCTCGCCACCTGACCAAGCAGTTGGTCCTTGCTCTGCGGCGGCACCTCGCCCGGCCGGAAACCATAGCCGAACCGGATCGCCGCCATCGTCGGAAAGGAGAGGCTCATGGCGGTCACCTCCTGATCACTGAATGGTGACAGCCTCCGGGCCAAATGCGTCCGCAATTCGGCTATTTCCCAAAATGAACAATTTGTAATCCGTTGGGAACGCCTTGTAATTTGCTGGGCCAAACATCATCAGAGCCCCCCGTAACCTCCAAGCAAACGGGAAGAATTGGTGCTTTGGCTTCACGATAGGCAACGACCAAGCGCAACCAGCGCTCGTGACCCTAGACGACATTCGCGACACACATTCGGATAACCGCTTTGCCCCGAAATGCGGTCCAGGGCACATCGGCCTTGACGCGATCGCGCTTGAGGCGTGCTTCTACGGGTATCGGAGAGATTCGGACTGACCGGTCCGGGTCAATGCACGACTGAGAGGTCTTGTCGTAAGAGCTGTCTCCCCGAGGAATTTGGCCGAGCCGGGCAACCCCGCACACTCACGCTGCCCGGCTCGTTCAGTGCTCCGGAGAGCGGGTGTTCAAGCACCGATTTCCCACACCACGGTGCCGGTTATTCCGAAAAATCCTTCGTTCGGTTCGGTGCCCATCAGGCCGTTGTTCCGGCCGATGACGCGCCAGCGCGACGCGGCTTACGTCCTCGTTTTGAAACTAACGCGAAGCTACGCGCGTATCAGTTTCCCGAGGGACGAATTGTGTTTTCCGGAAGGAGCAAACCGTATGACTGGAATGGCAATGACTCAAACGCCTCAAGCAAACGGCAGCAGATTGTCGGGCGAGCTCTACAAGGTCGTCGAATTGATCCTGGACCGCGGGCTGGTCATCGACGTGTTCGTGCGTGTGTCGGTGATCGGTCTCGAGGTGGTCACCATCGATGCGCGGGTCGTCGTTGCCGGCGTCGATGCTTACCTGCGCTTCGCCGAGGTGTGCGGCCGCCTCGATCTCGCCGGCAGCAGCCCCCGGATCGGCCGCTCGCTGCCCGACAGCGCGCTGCCGCTCGAGCTACCCGGCGGGGCGCGCACGGAAATCGGCGCCACGCAATGGAAAGGATGACTGATGAGCAGCTACGTCTACTGTGTCACGCGTGCCTCCCACCCACTACCGCTCGAAGGGGCGGTGGGGGTGGGGGAGCATGCCCCCGCCCTCCGGCTGGTGCGCGAGCAGGATCTCGTCGCGGTTGTTAGCGACGCGCCGGAGAACTTGCGCGCGAAGCGACGCGATCTGGTGAAGCACAATGCGGTCATCGGACGAATCTACGCAGCCGACACCGTGCTGCCGATGCGGTTCGGGATGGTCGCGCCCGACGACGAGGCCGTGCAGACGGAGCTTCGATCGGGGGCGCGTCGCTATGGCGAACTACTGTCGCGGATCGATGGCCACGTCGAGCTCAACGTCAAAGGCGTTCATGCGGAGGAAGCGCTTCTCCGCGACCTCCTGCTTCAGAACGACGAGCTACGCGCGCGGAATCACGCACTGCGCACCGCAGGCGGCGGCCACCAGGACAAGGTGGCGTTCGGCGAGTCCGTGGCCGCCGCCGTCGTGGAGCGGCGCGCGCGTGACGCGGGCCAGGTCATCGCCCGCCTGCAACCACATGCCGCGCAGGTACGTCGGGGTCCGCCGGTCGACGGCTGCTTCGTCAACGTATCGTTCCTGGTGGCGTCCGGCGCCCGGGCCGACTTCGATGGCGCCTTGTCGCAGTTGCGCGGCGAGCTGCCCGGCTACGCAAGCGTCGAGTTGTACGGACCCTTGCCGCCTTACAGCTTCGTCGGCGACGAAGCGGACGTGTGAGGGCCGTGGCGGTGGGACTCCTGTCACATGTCTTGTTGCTGCCGCTCGCGCCGGCCCGCTTCGCACTGTGGACCATCGACCGGGTGGTCGACGCCGCTGCCGAACAGCATTGCGGCCCGGCAGCCATCCGGCGCGAGCTGGCCGAGCTTGCGCGGCAACTGGATGAAGGGTTGATCGATGCCGAGGAATTCGATCGACGCGAGGACGAGATCCTCGACCGGCTGGACGAGGGACGAAAGCGAGGGCTGATCGCATGATGGAATCTGATCGCATGATGGAACAAGGTTTGTGGCACGGGCGCCAGGGTGCCTCTCCGAACCTGGCTGACGTTCTGGAGCGGGTTCTGGACAAGGGGTTGATCATCGCCGGCGACATCAAGATCAACCTGCTCGACATCGAGCTTCTGACCGTCAAGCTCCGGCTGTTGGTCGCGTCGGTGGACAAGGCCAAGGCGATGGGGATCGACTGGTGGGAGCACGACCCGGCGCTTTCCCAGCCGCGGGCGCGGCAGCTCGCGGCCGAGAACGCGCGGTTGCGCAAGCGGGTCGAGGCGCTGGAAACTGCCGCTCCGGAGTCACGGCGATGAGGATGGCGAGCTATACATATGCGGTCGCGCGCCCGTTCGATCCAAACCAGGCGGCCGGCCTCGTCGGCGTCGACGGCGCCGCGATCCACCTGGTCCGCCACCAAGACCTGGTCGCCGTGGTCAGTCCACTTGCGCCTGCCGACGCCGACGAGGCCGCGCTGCGAGCCAGGCTGCAGACGCTGGCGGAGCTAGAGGCGATCGCACGTGCGCACCACAGGGTCGTGGCGGCGGTAGCCGCGTGCACACCAACGCTGCCGTTCCGCCTCGCGACCGTTCACCGCACCGACGACCGCGTTGCGCGGTTGCTGCGCCGGGAGTATCGGCGCTTCCGCGAGACGCTGGAACGACTCGCAGGCCGCGTTGAGGTGGGGGTGAAGATCTACGTGCAGCACGAGGGCGCGTCTGCCGGCGCGATGTCCGTGGCTGAGAAAACCGGCGGGTCCGGATCGGCGCGCGTGGGCAGGGACTACATGCGCTACCGCCGCGAGCAGCGCGATCGGCGCCAGTACGCGTGGCGGTGCGCAACCACCGCGGCCGAGCAGATTGACGCCGTTCTCGCCGGGCTTGCGGTCGATCGCCGCCAACACCGAACGCAGAGCGCCGCGCTGTCCGCTGCTCCAGGCGAAAATGTATTCAACGCAGCCTACCTGGTGGATGCCGGGCGCGCCGAAGAGCTCGCCGCCCGTGCACGGCGGCTGGGTGCGGAAAACCCGGACGTGACGCTCGAGGTCACAGGCCCCTGGCCGGCCTATTCGTTCGCCGGCAGCGAGGAGCGCACATGAGCCCCGCCGCGCTCCCGGCCCAAGAGATCGCGCTCGTCGACCTGCTCGACCGGCTCCTGGCGGGCGGCATCGTGCTGACCGGAGACGTCACGCTGGCGATCGCCGACATCGACATGGTGCAGATCTCGCTTCGCGCCCTGATCACGTCGCTCGGCCGAACCGCGCAATCCGGCGCAGCGGAGCAAGACGAGTGAGCGCCGGCGTCGCTGGACATGGGCCGGGGTTGCGCCAGCGCATTTCGATGGCGCCCGACACGGTCGAACGAGATCTGGCCCGCCTCGTGCTCACCGTCGTGGAGTTGCTGCGCCAGCTCATGGAGCGGCAGGCACTTCGTCGTCTCGACGAGGGCGGCTTGACCGAAGCGGAGGAGGAGCGCGTCGGCATGACACTGATGCATCTAGACAACCGGATGTCGCGCCTGCGGGAGCACTTCGGGCTCGCGGCCGAGGACCTGAATATCGACCTGGGACCTCTCGGTCCGCTACTACCGCGTTGATGCAGTTGGCGCCGCGGCTCCGGCTGAATCTCGAAGCGCGGTCGGCTGATGCCTTCATCGCTGACACAGTTGCCTGGACGCTGGTAGAGCGGCACGGCGCTTCAAAAAGGCCGGAGAAAACTGCCGCGTTCCTGCTTGCGGCCATGGAGGCGAATGGCCTGACTGAAACCGTGAACTTACTGAACCCGCATTATATTACTTCGACAAGGATTATGCCCGCCTCACCTCCCAGGGCCGGCGTGAGTGCCAATTCCAGGCGGATTCTGTGATCGCCGCAAGGTCGTATTGCGGCTCCCAGCCGAGCACCGCGCGTGCCTTGTCGTTGTTGGCGACCAGCGTCGTCGAGTCGCCTTCGCGCCGCGCGGTATAACGGATATTGAACGGCCGCTTCGCAACCGTTGCGATTGCGCTCAGCAGCTCCTTGACCGTCGTGCCGGTGCCGGTACCGAGATTGAGCTCGACGCTGTTGCCGCCGTCGAGCAGGTAGTCGACCGCCCGCACATGCGCATCCGCGAGGTCGAGGACGTGGATGTAGTCGCGCACGCAGGTCCCGTCGCGGGTATCGTAGTCGGTGCCGAACACGCTGAAACTTTCCCGCCGGCCCAGCGCCGCGTCGATCGCGAGCGGGATCGCGTGGGTTTCCGGCTCGTGCCACTCGCCGATCCGTCCGTCAAAGTCGGCACCGGCGGCGTTGAAGTAGCGCAGGATCACCGAGCGCAGGCCCTTGTACAGGTCGTAGTCCTTCAGCGCCTGCTCGCAGACCCATTTCGTGCGGCCATAGGGGTTGATCGGCGCCTGTTTGTGGGTTTCGTCCATCGGCACGCGATCGGGCAGCCCGTAGGTGGCGCAGGTGGACGAGAACACGAAGGCGTCGATCCCGGCCGCCAGCGCCGCCGACAGCAAGGTGAGCGTGCCGATGACATTGTTGTCGTAGAATGCCGCCGGATCCTTCACCGACTCGCCGACCTCGATCATCGCCGCAAAATGCAGGATGGCGCGCGGCCGATACCGGGCGAGAACGTCATCGAGACGCTTGCGATCGCGGATGTCCCCTTTTTCGAGAACGCCCCATTGGACGAATTCTTCATGGCCGTTCGAGAGGTTGTCGTAGACGATCGGCTGGTAGCCCTTGGCGGCCAGCTGGAGACAGGTATGGGAGCCGATATAACCGGCGCCGCCGACGACAAGAATGTTGTTGTTCTGCACAGGCAACCTCAGGGGATATTTGGGAAGACTGCGATACGCGCGTAGGCTCCGCAGCGGCGAATTTCCAACACATTGTGAACGTCCTGCGGAGAAGCGGCATTTTCTCCCTGTCCCGCCGCCATCTCGGCAACGGGCACCGGTCACAGTTAGGCACCGGTCACAGTAAGACTCGTCATACCGCCCAGTTTCCGCATCCACACCAGGTAAACGTTGCGGCCCCCGTTGAAGTCATCAGGGAGCAATTCAGGATAAACGCAGGGGAGCCTGGCGGTGCGCCAGGCGCTCGAAGACGTTTGCGGCGGCAGAGCGGGAAGCAGCGAGCGCACGCAGCAGGCGTTGCCGATGAAGGGCATGCGCACGAGCGCTGGGTCCGTTCGCGAGCGCCGCGCGGGCAGTCCGTATCGGCTCGGCCAAGTTGGCGCTCACCTCCGGCAGCGCCACCACCTCTGTCTCAAGCCGGTCGAGATAGGCGCCGAGCCCGTCCGCCGCAGCCTGGCGCAGGCGGGCGGTAGGGGCGGCGTAAAGCTTGTCCGCCGCCCAGCGCAGGTGCTCCTCGGCATGCCGGTGCAGCGCCTGTGGCTGCTTGTAGGCCCGGTGGTCGCCGAGGAGCCCAGCGACATAAGCCACCTCGCCAAGCTCGCCGCAGCGCCACCACAACTCCATGTCCTGTAGGTACTGCCAGGCAGGGTCCCAGCAACCCGCCTCAAAGAAGACATCGGTTCGGATGGTCGCGCCCGGCATCGCAATCATGTTGTTGAGCAGCAGCAGCTCCCGGAACGCTTCGCCATTGTTGCTGTAGCTCCACGGGAAACGGTGACCGGGTATGGGCGCGCCGTCATAGGTAATCTGCCGGAAGCGGCCGTGGACCAAGGCCGGGCGGCGCCTTGCCGCGCGCCCAATCGCCTGCAGCGCCCCCGGCGCCAGACGATCATCCGCATGCAGGGTGACGAGGTAATCCGCATGCGACCCGGCGGCGTAGGCGCGGTTCCAGTTGTCGGTGCGACAGACCGTGTCCTGGTGCAGCGCCGGCCTCAGCCGCGGTGACGCATGGGCCTCGATGATCTCCCGGCTGCCGTCCGAGGAGCCGTTGTCGCAGACATGCACTTCGAAGGCCGGGTAGTCCTGCGAGAGTGCGCTTGCGAGCGCCTCGGCAAGGGTCTCGGCATTGTTGAAGCAGGGAATGATGATGGCGAGAGAGGGCACTTCTGTGGATGGCTGGGCTCTCATGGCTGTCATGGCTAACTCCCCTCCGTCTTTCTACGGCGTGTCGCTGATCGCTGGCGAGCGCGCAACCGACCGGTCCGGTGGCCCAGGCTGACCCCCCGCCAATTTGACATCCCATACGCTGCGCGCTGGTAAGCACCGCACGTCGAGCCCCTGCGCCACAACGCCGTTCAGCATCGGGCAGACAAAGAGCGCACCCCGGTGCGACAGCGTCGCGCGATGGTGCAGG
Source organism: Sinorhizobium garamanticum (assembly GCF_029892065.1). Classification (NCBI taxonomy): domain Bacteria; kingdom Pseudomonadati; phylum Pseudomonadota; class Alphaproteobacteria; order Hyphomicrobiales; family Rhizobiaceae; genus Sinorhizobium; species Sinorhizobium garamanticum. The sequence continues at coordinate 1,147,255 of NZ_CP120374.1, forward strand.
CTGTGCGCAAAGGCCGCATGGAAGACAGCGACATCGCGAAAAGCATAAACGCCGGCTGACGCGTTCCCGGAGATGACCACCTTCTCCCTCGCCTCCTGCATCCGCCCATCAGGCGCAAGCTGCAAATAGCTGTATTGCGGATGGCGGGAGGCGAATGTCAGCGCAAGGCCGCCCAGAGCGGGATCGGCTGCGAAGGCTGCGGCCACATCCGCATCGCTCTCGAACACGATGTCGCAGAGATCGACAATAATCGGTGCCTCCGGCCAGGCGATCAGCGCTGCGCCCGCCGCGGCGCTCCAGGCGGCGCCGCCGCTGGCATGCGACAACCACACGATCCTCGCCGCAGGGTATTCCGCACGGAGCGTCTCGCGGGCAAAGCGCTGCGACGCGGCGGTGTTTCGCAGCACGAAGACGGGTGTCGCGGCCGCGCTCCACCAGGGACGTGCCTTGAGGGTGGCGCTGAGCAGCGTGGCGCCTCCAACGGCCATCTCGGCCTTCACCGAGCCATCGGGCCGCTCAAAATCCTGCCCCGCTAGCGGTATGATAACGTTCAGTGGCGTCGAATGACCAAGTCGCGCTCTAGCATCACGCATAGGCTGGCTCACGGTCCTGCAGGTACTCGGCTAAATCCTCTGGCGTTCCCAGGCCATGCATGCTGCTCTTGTCGATCTCATAGACGCCGATGCGCGCCCCGTTGCGGATGGCGTAGTTGTAGGCGGGGCAGACGTAGAACTCGCCATTGGTGCGGTCGTTGTGCACCATCATATCGAGCGCCGCCTTCATGTAGTCGCCCGCACGGCGAAAGAAATAGATGCCTACCGTCGCGAGATCGGAGATTGGCTGCTTTTCGGCGACCCGCAGCACCAAGCCCGCCGCATCGGTTTCCGCGAAGGACCATTTCGGATCGCGTTTCCGGTCGCGGAAAACGAGGATTGACCCGTCCAGACCGCGCGAGATGCAGTCATCAATGAAGTCACCGATACGCATGTCCACCACTTGGTCGGAGTTGGCGATCAACAGCGGTGCCTCCTCGTCGAGTTGCTGGCGAGCCAGCAGGACGGTGCAGGCGGTGCCCTCGGTGAGCTGGTTGACCGGGACGATGCCTACGCCCTGCGAGCGAAGCGCAGCCACCGCATCCGCCTGGCTGTGCAGGTGGTCGCGCAGCAAAAGTACGGTGGGGCGGCCACCCGGCGGCAATGTGTTGTCCAGCACATGTTGAATCATTGGCCGGCCAAGGACGTCGATGAAGGGCTTTGGATGTTGGAAGCCGACCTTGGCGAAGCGACTGCCCCGCCCGGCCGCTGGCACCACCAACTGCACCGGCCGATTGGCATGCGTGGAGGACAGACGCTGCACGCCATTCACTTCGAAATTCTCGATCATCTTCGGGTTGTAGAAACTGTGGTACTGGTCCGCGCTGATGGTGGCCGAGACGACGCGGCCACCATCGAGGATCACCTCGTTCAACGAGGAGCTGACATAGTAGCGCCCTTCGACGGTGACCCCGTGCCGCAGCGCAGCGGCGGCCGCCTGGAAGAACAGCTGTGCCTCACGGAAATAGTAGAACCCGGCGATCGCCCGGTTGCTGATTACCTCCTTCTCGGAGGTGCGGTTCACCAGGCCGTCGTCCCCAAGGGTCGCGTAGGACCAGCGCGGATGGATGGTCTCGAAAGTGATGACGCCGGCATCCGCGCCGGCCGCCTCAAACTCCGCAATCACGGAGGAGAGACGGATGTCGATGATCTGATCGCTGTTAGCGATGACCAGCGGCTCAGTCGGGTCGATGACGTCGATCGCCATGAGGCAGGTGCAGAGCGCTCCGGCGGTCGGCCCCTTCAACATCAACATCTGCGAGCGACCGCCCGTGCTGAGGTCGAAGATCCGCTCGTAGGAATATCGGACGGCCTCTTGCTGATCGACGACGAACAGGAAGCGTGTCTCGGCGCCGAGCGACTTCAAGTTCTCGATGGCCCATTGAATCATCGGCTTTCCCGCCACCTCGATGAGCGGGCGCGGATAAGCGTAGTCTTCCGGGCTGAAGTGAGGGCTCGGGCCATTGGCCGGGAACAGGACGATCATGCCGCCACCTCCGATACAAGGTTGATCTCGGAAACGATCCTGGCGTACACGACATCGGCCGGCGAGCCGACCTGCAGGACATGCGCGCCGCTATCGCGCGCCGCCTTCAGCCCGTATTCGTTGTCTTCCAGGATCAGACACTCCTCTGGCTGCAGGCCAAAGCGCTCCATCGTGGTAAGGTACATCTCCGGATCCGGCTTGGAGCGGGTGACGTCCTCGTTCGAGACGATCAGGTCGATGTAGCCGATCAGCCCAGCGCGCCGCATCATCGATTCAACGGTGTCGCGTATCGAGTTCGAGCAGACTGCAACCTGGTAGCCCTCATGCTTGAGGCGGCTGAGGGCGTATTGATGCGCGAAGACGGGCCGGCAACGCGTGTAGATCAGCTCCATCGTATAGTCCTGCTTCAGCGCGTGGATCAGCTCGCTGAGGCCATGCGGCAGGCCGTTGGAGCGCGACAGTATCTCCAGCTTGCGGCGGGTCGGCAGGCCGTCGAAGGTTGCAAGGTGCGCCTGACGGTCGATCGGCATGCCGAAGAGCTCAAGTGCCCGGTTCAGTGCCTCGTAATGCCATTCCTTGGCATCGATCAGCACGCCGTCCATGTCGAAGAAAACACCGCGGATCATTGGACTTCCTCCTGATGCATCCAGGCGAAGCGCTGCTGCGCTGCATCCGGCAGGTCGGTGCACAGCATCAATCGCTCAAGCGGCAGACCGCCCATCGCAGCACGCCGAAGCGCGGTCGACCACTCGGCCCAGGCCGCTTCCTGCGGACGCTTGTGCAATTCCGGCGACACCATCGCAACAAACTTGCCGCGCGCAAGATCATCGATGGCGCGCGCGATCGAAGCGGGCGCCTCGGTGAAGGAGTCCACCCACACACCCTGACAGCGTTCATAGAAGGCTGGGTAGCGCTCAACCTCGCTGAAGCGGGTGAAGACCGGAAGGGCGGTTTCGAGATAAGGCCTGAGATCCGGGACCGATGCGTCAAAGACGAAGGCGCGGTTCATGACGCCGTAGCGTGCGAGCAGCGGGACGAGCGCGGGGCAGAGACCGTCTGCCTTGATGTTGATGGCCAGTCGCCCCGGCGCGCCATGCGCCGCATAGCACTCGAGCACGCGCTCGAAAGGCAGCGCTCCGGTTGCGGGGGGATCGTGCGAAATGACGAGGACGCCGTTTAGATCGCGAACGTCCAGCTCGACGCCGTAGCCGGCGGCAAAGGCCTTATCGAAGGCCGCCAGAGTGTTTCGCTCATGGGGCGCATGCCACCAACCACGATGCGCTAGGATCATCATCGGTTGCGCGCCCCGGCCAGACGGGCCGCAACGCCTGCGCCAGCCCCGTGCTCAGCGCCTGCCCGCGTCATGTTTTCGCGTCGTGCTCTGGTCACCATCTTTCACTTCCCTCTCGCGGCGAAGACCAGTGCGACTTTGCTGCACTGCGATGAGGCTGTATGTGACCAAGGTCATAATAATTAACAAAATATTCTGATAGGAATCGCACTGAGTATAGCGCAAGTGATTGATTATCTAGCCTTGTTTTGGATCGAAACGTCTTTTGTAGAAGTGATTCTCCAAGGAAATAAACCCTTTCTGACTTGCTGACTTGCCGATGTTCTTTGCTGTAGTGCTGGAGATGCCCGTTGCGCTTTTTATTTGGCGGCAGAGACGTAACTGAGGAAAGTCGTGCTGTCCCCAGTCTCGGTGTGCCTTGGATGCGCCGCCGATGAGTTCGTCAGACACCGTGACCGGCCCAGAGGTAGGCCAGGCGGCAGGCCGCTCATCCACCTCACGCGATGCGCTCTGGGTGTCCGGCGCCCGCTTGGTCAGCCAGCTCTGCGGCATCGGCGCCCTGCTGATCGCCGCGCGCATCCTGTCGCCGGCTGAGGTCGGCGTTTTCGCCATGATTTCGGCAATAGTGCTGCTGCAATCGAAGGTCGCCGAGGCGGGGTGGAGCGAATACCTTATCGCTGCGCCGCGCGGCAGGGAGTTGCCCGCGACCCTGCTCTATTGCGCCCTCGCGAGCGGCGTCGTCTTCACCCTCATCGGCCTCTGCGGGCTCGCCGTCTGGGCTGTCTGGCTGGAACCCGAAGGCGCCATCTTCCTCACCCTGCTCTTGCTGATGGCCACTATCGTTCCCGGCACGTTCATCATCTGCCAGAGCGGTGTGCTGGTGCGGGCACGGCGGTTGCGTGACCTTGCGTGCTATCAGGCGGTGTCCGAGCTGTGCGGCCTGCTCGTGACTGCGGGAGGATTGCTGCTGGGGTGGGATATCGTCGCACTGGCGGCTGGGCGCTGCTGCGTCGTGCTCATCGCTCTGGTAATATCTACGAACTTTGCGCGCTGGCTGCCTCGCTTTGAATTCAGGCTGAGCGTGGCCCGGGAGGCCTTGGCCTATTCGGCGCGCCTGCTGGTGTCCCGCCTGATACAATTCGCGCAGAGCTATGGGGCGGAGTTCCTGATCGTGTTCTTCATCGGCGTGACCGAGGTCGGCCTCTATCGAATCGCCAGCCGCATGGTGGGCGCGGTGACCGAGCTCATCTCCGAGCCGGTGCGAATGCTGGCCTGGAGCTACTTTTCCCGCCGGCAGGGCGAGGCAGGCGACTTTGAGGGATTGGGCCGCCTCACCGGGCTGATGTTGGCTGCCACGGCTTTCGCCGCACTTCCGGTCTTCCTGGGTCTCGCTGTGGTCTCGCAGAGGCTCGTGCATGTGCTGCTCGGCGAGCAGTGGCTCGCGGCTGCTCCGGTTCTGGTCCTTTTGGCCGCCGCGCGGGGCATCGCTGTCGTCCAGATGCTGAACGAGCCTGTGCTCAGCATCATGGGCCGCGTCGCCCTGTTGCCGCGCCTGAACATGCTGTTCACTGCGGCGAGCCTTGCCTGCCTTGGAGTCGCAGGTTGGATCAGGCCGGAACTGCTCGACATCGCCATTGCGCAGGTGGCGGCGGCGGTGCTGACCACGGCTGCATCGCTCCATGTCCTGCAGCGTGGCACGGGGTTCCGCTGGCAGCCGCTGCTGCGCAGGATCCTGCCGGCCGGCCTGGGCGCGTGCCTCATGGCCGCCACGGTCGCGGTGTTTTTCCACACAACCGGCGGCTTCCGCCTGCTTCCTGTGATGGAACTGCTGGTCGGGGTGGTGGCGGGCGGTCTCGTCTATGGCGTCATCGCCTGGTCCAGCGGCCGCGCCTTGATGGCGGAGCTCAGCGATGTGACGGAAGCGACTACAGCGCCGCGCGTCTTGTCAGACGCGCAAAGGATGCAGTAGCACTTTGAATTGCTGCCGTAGCAAAGCGTGGGTCACATCTATGCCCGCCCAAATTCGTCTACGATGCGGATGATGTCATCCTCCCCGAGGTAGGAGCCTGTTTGCACCTCAATCATTTCGAGCATGATCTTTCCCGGATTGGCGAGACGATGGACCTCACCCTGCGGGATATACACGGACTCGTTTTCGCGAACGATCTTGACGTCGCTGCCAACGGTGACTTCTGCCGTCCCTTTGACACAGATCCAATGCTCGGAGCGATGATGGTGTTTCTGCAGGGAGAGCTTCTTGCCGGGCGTCACGAACAGCCGCTTCACCTGGAAGCGGTCGCCATTGAGCACCGAGGTATAGCCGCCCCAGGGGCGGTAGGATGTCGGATGGCTTTCTGTTAGGCAGGCGGTCGTCTTGGCCGACGCCAATTGCTTGACGAGCTTGCCGACATCCTGGCTTTCACAGAGCCGGCCAACATAGACTGCGTCTTCACTGGCAATGACGGCAACACCCTCCAGCCCCTGAACGGCAAGGTGGCTGGTGCGCGACATGACGAGTGAGTTCTTGGTGTTGACGAGCGTTGCATTGCCGGACCTGACGTTGCCGTTGTCATCGCGGTCTCCAAGCTTCCAGACCGCATCCCAGCTCCCCAAGTCCGACCAGGTGAAGGACGATGGCACGACTGCAGCATTGGATGTCTTTTCCATGATCGCGTAGTCGAGAGAAATATCCGGGCACAGCATGAAGGCCTCGGCATCGAGGCGCGTGAAGTCGAGGTCGCTTGAGCCTTTTTCCACCGCCTCTCTTGCTGCCCTTCCGACCGCTGGCGTTAAACCGTGGATTTCGTCCAATACCTGGCCCGCAGAAAACATGAAGATCCCGGAATTCCAGACGAATCCGCCCGTCTCCACCATCCTTTGCGCCTCCGGGAGGGCAGGCTTTTCGACAAACTGCCTGACGATATGCGCTCCACCCGGCAGCGCAGCGCCAATTTCTATATAGCCGTATCCGGTCGCCGGTTCTGTTGGGGTGATGCCGAAGGTCACCAGTTTGCCATCGGCCGCGGTCTGCTGCGCCACGCGTATCGCATTGAAATAGGCGGCATCGGCCACGATGTCGTGGTCGGAGGCCAGCACCTGCAGGACCGCGTCACCACCGAAACGTCGGCTTACCAGGGTTGCAGCTGCGGCGACGGCGGGCGCTGTATTGCGCGCAACGGGTTCCAGCAGGATGGCGGAAAGCGCGATACCAATCTCGCGAGCCTGTTCGGCGACCAGGAAACGGAAATCCTCATTCGTGATGACGACCGGCGCTTCATAGAGCGCCGGGTCCGAAACGCGAGAAAGAGTGGCTTGGAAAAGGGTCCTGTCGCCCACGAACTGGATGAACTGCTTCGGAGCGCTTGCGCGCGACAGTGGCCAAAGACGTGTCCCCTTTCCCCCTGCCATGATCACCGGAACTATCTTTTTGCTCATCCGAATATTTCCAACTCATGTTCAAAGGCACAGGCTACCGTTCTCGCTTCCCGCCCATTCACGGATCAGTCCAAGACCCTGATCGAGCAGGGTGTTCGCGGCCTCTTCCGTTTCGGCTTCGACGTAGCAGCGCATCTCCGGCGCATTGCCCGATGGCCGGAAGTGCACGATCCGGCCATCGGACAGCGTAATGCGCAGTCCGTCGATCTCGCTCTTGGCCGCGACTGGAGAACGCGCCTTGAGAAACCCGGCGAGATTGACGTCAGAGGTCCTCAGATGTGCCATCAGTGCCGCGCTCGCCTCCCCCGGAACGTTCTCGTGCCTGCCGGCCGCCGCGAAGGGCAACCGATAGCCGGCGGCCACCTCGGAAAGCGGCCGCTTCTCCTGGATGGCATTGAAGAGCGCCGCGAGCACCGGCAGGAAGCTGTCACGGGTCGGCAACGGGCGAAGCCTGCCGGCCGCCACGGGAAATTCGGAACCGGTGAGGACGCCGCCATTTGCCTCAAAGCCCATCACGGCATCAGCTTTTCCCTCGAGCGCCGAGAGCATGGCGGCGATCACGAAGGGCGAACCAACCTTCGTTCGGACGACGCGGAAATCCCCCGCTTTCTCGATCCCGGAATTCGATGTGACTGGCGTAACGACAACCTTCGCGTCCAGAAACCTGGCGGTCATCAGCCCGAGCAGATCGCCGCGTAGCGGCGCGCCCGTCTCGTCAGCGACAAGCGGCCGGTCACCGTCACCGTCGGCCGAGACAATGGCGTCGAGCTTGTTCGCCCTCGCCCAGGATCTGAGAAGACCTATGGTCTCGGGCGAAACAGCTTCGGTGTCTACTGGGATGAAGCGGTCGGAACGACCGAGCGCAACGACCTCGGCGCCGTAGATCTTCAGGACCTTCCCTAATAAGTCCCGGGCGACCGTCGAATGCTGGTAGAGCCCCACCGTGAGGCCGCTGAGGGCGCCCGGCGGAAGCACGATCACGTTGCGTTTCAGGAAGAGCGTCTCGATTTCGGTTGAGTGGTCCGGCGCTTCTCCGGGAGAACTGCCGACCTCTCCCTTGTTCAGCTCCGCGGCAATCGCCGTGATGTGCATCTCGTCCTGCTTGCCGATCTCGCCGTCGGGCCGGTAGAACTTGATGCCGTTGCGGTCGGCAGGGATGTGCGAGCCCGTAACCATCAGCGAAGCTGCACCAATGTTCAGCCCGTAGAGCGCCAGGGCCGGCGTCGCGACCGGACCGCATGCAAGCGGCCGCAGGCCTTCACGCTTCAGGGCGCCGATGCAGGTCGCGGCAATTCCCGGGCTTGAAGCGCGGAAATCATGGCCGACGAGCACCGGATCGCCCGCCCTGATATCGCCCGCCGCCAATAGATGCCGGACGAATGCCGTCGTATAGAGCGATGCCGTCCGACCTTCGAGATCAACGACAAGCCCGCGAAGACCGCTGGTTCCGAATTTCATTAGGTTCTCGCAAAAAATCCGCGCCGCATCGACGTTCAATCGTCGGAAGCGATAGAGAAAAGCGCAGTAAATTCAGTTCTTTACAGACGAGCGAACCCGTGGCAGCAGCCGGGACACGCTCAGGCATCGTTCGCTGCAAACCGTTTGGCCCGGTCGGTACGCAGCCACCGGGACAGCCGTCTTGAGTTAAGGGTCTCGTCACCGGTCTTTGCCGGGGACTTTGAACTCACTCGCTCCGGATCAAGCATTCTCCATTCGCGTTCGAGTTTGACGAGGAGACCGACGGGATCGAATAGAACCATGTGAAACCCTGGGGACAATATTTCACGCAGATTCAGACAACAGTATTCGACGGAATGCCGGACAATTCGCATCGAATAAATAGCAATATACACATCTCGTAAGAGAAAATATGTGACCTCGGTCACCCTATCGCTCGAATATTCTTCTTCATTTATTTCAAATATTATTCTTCAACTTGGAATCTATTCTTGGAAGAAAACGCAGAACTACAACGCCGCGCGCCTGATCAGACGCGCAAGGGCAGGTGTCAAAACAATGAGCTAAAACGAGCGCGCCGCCGGGGTACGAGGGTGAGCCCGGCCAAGCCTTGCATGAGCGATTGGCGTCGTCGATGTACCCAATGCGCTTCGATCTTCACGGCCGTTTCTGCACTCGTGATAAACGAGGTAAAGCACCCCAAAGAAGTATCCGAGCTGCATCAAAACAAAGCAGCCGCCGGCATATTTGAGCGCAGGCCATATCGAGCCCTCGGAGAAATAAGTGATCAGACCGGTTACGAACGAGGTGAGAGGGATCTGAACGAAGACAGCCGGAGCCGCCATCAACTGGATAAAGCTTTTCAAGACTTCTCCTCACGTGTTGCGGACGATTCCAAGGGAAGCGGAGGTGCGTGGCGCTTCGGCGCGGACTGCCAATCTCCGGACCATCGTCACGGTACCAGTCCTGCATCGACACGATTGCCTTCCCCCGCGCCTCGAAGGACGCGCCATCAAGCAGTTCAATTTTCTGCACTTTGGGCTTTGCGCTTATAAACGTGGATGTAATCCACCAGGAGATATGACGGGTTCGGCGTTTCATCGATCGGCCAGCCTGGGCCGAGGGCAAGATTCACCAGCGGGAAGAAGGCCATATGAAATTCCGGCGGCGTTTCAAAACTCCATATGGACTTGCGGTCCAAATAGAACGTCGACCTGCCTGGCGTGATCTCCACGCCATAGGTGTGGTATTCCTTGCTCAGCACACCATCCTCGACGGTGGTCAGGTGGCCGTCCGTAGTGTGCTGCGCTCCCTCGCCCTGCCTCCAGACATGATAGCCACTGCTGAACTCCCCGGGCGCTCGTCCGTAATACTCGATGACGTCTATCTCGGCCGTGAACTTTGATCGATCAATACCGATGAGCCAGAAAGCCGGCCACACTCCCTTGCCCGGCGGCAGCTTCATCCGTGCTTCGAAATATCCGAACTGCTGAGAAAAGCCCTCGCCCTTTGGGTTCGTAGAAGCCAGGAGTCCGGAGCGCCATTGCCCGTCGGTGCCCTTGCGCGCCTCAATGCGCAAGATGCCTGCATTGACGGTAAACGGAAAGCCGTCCTCCGGATCGTGGAAGCGAGCATCGCCGAAATCGCCGTTCCACGGCGTGTGCGCAATCCAGCGTGAGCGGTTCTCCCCCCAGGCGGAGACGTCCAGCCGGTCGAAATCTTCCGTGAACGTGATCTCAAAGTCATCCAGTTGGATCTGTTCCTGGGCGATGCCCGGTCTGCCCGCCAATCCTATGGCGAATATGCAGGTCAATGAGAGCGTCTTGGCAGATTCTGTGAAGCGCATTTGGTTTTCCTTCACGACAATGGTGGCAAGCATCCTGTCGGCCGGTGAGATCAATTGGCGCCGGCCCGCTGCCCCGCGAACGCCGCGATCGAGGCGTCCGAGCGGCCGAAATGTGCCGACAATTGCTGCTCGATGAATCCAGTCAGACGATTGCGGAAGGTCGCCGACGAGAATTGTGCGGCATGGTCCCGGATGAGGGTCGCGTCCATATCGTCCTCGACCCGCTCAAAGGCCTCGATGGCCTCGAGAATTGCCTCCGGCGTCTGGCGCGCAAAGCGAAATCCGACAGCGGAGGACGAAACAGTCTCGCGCGCCCCGCCGGCATCAAAGGCCAGGACTGGCCGCCCTGATGCCATCGCCTCCACCGGGAGGATGCCAAAATCCTCGACTCCGGGAAACAAGAGTGCGCGGCACCGCGACAGGTGATCGCGCAGGACGGGGAAGGGCTGATGTCCAAGAAATTTGACACTGGGACCGGCGATGGATTTGAGGAAGGCTGCCTGTTCGCCCTCCCCGATCACCACCAACTTCCGGCCAGTCTCACTGCAGGCGCGCACCGCGATATCCGGCCGCTTGTAGGCGGTCAGTTGCCCGGCATAGAGATAGAAGTCGCCCCGTCCACTGCCGATCGTGAAATCGTCAACGGCGACGGGCGGATAAATGACGGTGGCTTCCCGGTCATAAAAGCGTCGGATGCGGTTGGCGACATAGGCGGAGTTGGCCACGAAAGCATCGACCCGCGTCGCAGTCGTCACATCCCAGGCCCGCAATATCGGTGCGGTCGCCGTCATCAACAACCGCCCCGGCCAGGAAAGCCCATGCCGATAGACATGAAACTGATCCCAGATGTAACGCATCGGGGAGTGGCAATAGCATATATGAAGCGCGTCCGCCCGGGTTATGACCCCTTTGGCAGGCCCCGATTCACTCGATAACACCAGATCGTAGTCCTGCAGGTCGAAATGTTCGAGCGCGAAGGGCATCAGCGGTAGCATCTTGGTATAGTGCTTTTGCGCACCGGGTATCTTCTGCAAAAAGGACGTGTGTATGGTGCGTCCCTGCAGAAATGCGCTGAGACGCTTCCGATTGCAGACCAGCGTGAAAATATCGGCGTCGGGGAACATCCTACACAGTTCCTCGACCACCTTTTCGCCGCCGCGCATCGATACGAGCCAATAATGTACAATGGCGACGCGAAGCTTCTTGCCACCGCTTCCGCTGGGAGTATCGGCCGTGCGGGCTTTCACGATCGTCGGTTCGTCGGCCCTGAAGGCTAAAACCTCCGGAAGCGAGGGCGCTAGGTCGAGCATCACGCGAAAACTCCTTCGAGCGGTGTTGTCCAAATTGAGTCGGCTGGGGTGCTTTGCGAAATGAGCCCCTGATACTCGGCCAGGAGGGCATCGCGCCATTCATCGTTCGTCAACGCCAGGCGTGATGACGATCGGAAGGCACGCTCGCTCATTTGGCGAATCTCTTCCTTTGGCATTTCCTGGAAGCGCACCAGCACATCGGAAAAGGCCTTTTCGTCGCCCGTATCGCAGGAGAACGCGATGCCGGCACCGGTCATCTCTTCTGCGAGAAATGCGTCTTTCGACAGGATAACCGGAACGCCGCTACGCGCCGCTTCGATCGCGACCAGACCGAACGGTTCCGGATAGCGCGAAGGCATAACAAGTGCGCGCGCCTTGCGGATGGCGCGGCTGATTTCCGCGTGCGACAACCACCCGAGAGTCCTCACATGGGAGCCGGATTCCGAAACCCTTCCCATCAGCGGGCCATCGCCAATCACACAAAGCCGTGCTCTGGCTCGCTTCGTGGCTGCTACCGCATCTTCGATGCCCTTCTCCTCGTCCAGTCGACCGATGAAGAAGAACTCGTCATTGTCTTCCGCCTTAACGCGTTCGGAAGAAAGCAAAGCGACAGGATTACGAATTGTTTTGGTCCGGCTCGCCGGGTAGCCGGCACGCAGGAAGTAGCTCTGCATCCTCTCGTGAAGAAGAAGGATTCTTCCAAACTTCTCCTGGTCTCGCAAAAGCCGCTGGACATTGGCACCCCGGACAACGCGCCAAAGCTTTTGCGGATAGCTTCGCTTGTCACACGCGGTTGCAAGGCAAGCCACTCCGAGCGGACGATGGGGGCAGATCCTTTGGGCCTGATAATCGAAGTAGGCGCCGTTCGGACAGGCCGTGAAGAAATCATGCGCGTGAACAACACACCGACTCGCAACCGGGACCAGGGAGCCGAAAATTGCCGGCGACAGGATCTTTGACCAGCCATGCACATGATAGGCCGTGTTCGGGGTGTCGTTTGCCCTGACCCAAGCAGATAACATTCGAGCGGCATGGACATTATGGATTCCGGTAAAAACCGCCGTCATTCGCTTGGCGTTCAGCAAATCGCGGCCGCCCAAGGCAACGATGGTAACATCAAGAGCCCGCAGTTCCGCGTTCGCGCCATCGTCGCCGCAAATGTAGGTCACGGGAATACCCAGGTCGCGCAAGAGCCTTGCGGACAACAGGGAAAGGGTCGTTGCCCCGCCGCGCGCCGCAGAGTAGTCGTCGATTATGACCACTCGGTCGAGGCCCACCGCGGCCGAGCGATCGCCGAAGGAGCGTTCCGCAACGGCGTTTGCGCCCGGGGTTCCTCGTTGATCGCGACTATGTGCTTGAGCTTTGGACACGAGAACCTCATTTCACCGAGAACGTGCTGTCGGCGTAATCTTGCAAAGCCTTACGATTAAGGATGCGGATCCGGCCCTGCGCTCCGTCGATGATCTTGCTCTCCCGCAATCGCCGCAGGCACCTGTTGACCTTCTCGCGAGAGGCCGGAAGCGTCGCCGCAAGCTCGTGCTGAGAAATGATCAATTCGTCCCGGGAGTTTGGCGTGTCGTTGGCGTAGACTTTCGAAAGCCGCAACAGTGTGCTTGCCAGTCTTGATTGCAGGCTCGACCCGGCGTTCGAAATGATGCGAAGCTCAAGCTCCGAAACACGCGCCAATGCCTTGAACAGGACCGTTTCCTGAAAATCAGGATCGCTGGCGTATTTCTCGCGCAGCAGCCGTCCTTCGAAGAAGTGAAGTTCGCAGTCCGTAGCAGCGCGATATTCAAGACTCAACGTCTGCTTCCGCAAGACTTCGAGCTCACCAATAATCCCCGCTTTGGGTATGATTTCGACGATGAACTCCCTGCCATCAGGCAACACAGTGCTCGCAATGACCAGGCCGTGCTGCACGCGAGCAAACTTGTCGATGCGGACGCCTGCCATGGCGATAACCTCGCCGCGGCGAAAGGTCCTCACACTCGAGCGACAGAAGGCAAATTCATCGTCCGTGGCCGCGCGGCGCCCACCACCAAGAGGCGGCACAAGCGCCCGACTGACACTGTAATCGCGGATGGGTATGGGGCCGTCCATACGCTTCACTCCTCGAGCAAGATCCCAGGGCGAATGCTGCAGCGCAATATGCGTTAATACATATCATTACTCTACTAGCGCTGGTCAAATCACCCATTGGGATTAGTTTTTTGAGTATCAAACGAATTACATGATGTTTTTTCAGGCAAAAAGCGAATAATATAAGCAGAATGCGGATGAATTATTTGACTACTTTATGAAATAACGGTCATTACTTCATTCAAAGCAAAGACTTATCGAACTGAACCAGGAACAATAGCCATAATATCGCCGAACTTCTGGCAATTTCCCTATCAGAATATTTTGTTAAGCAGTATGACCTTGGTCACATACAGCCTCTTCGCAGTGCAGCAAACTTGCCTCGATTTAGACCGCGAGAGGGACGTGAACGATGGCGAGCAGAGCGCAGAGCCGAGAGGCAGAACGGGCATGGCGCGGTGTTGACGTTTCCGCGCATACTCAGAATTCCAGTGGATCCAGACCTCATCCCCTCGGACGAACCTCCAAACGCGCAGTCGACCTTGTGGTCGCAATAGTCGCCCTGGTCGTTCTCGCTCCGCTTCTTCTTATCGTGGCGATGGTCGTGAAACTTGGTGACGGCGGTCCGGTCCTTTACTCGCATACGCGGGTGGGATTTGGCGGCGCCCCTTTCGGGTGCCTCAAATTCCGCACGATGAAGACGAATGCGAGCGCTCAACTCGCAGAACTGCTGAAGACCGACCCTACCGCCCGGATGGAATGGGAAGCGACCCGGAAGCTGAAGAATGATCCGAGGATTACGGTTGTCGGCGAAATCCTAAGGCGATCGAGCCTTGATGAGCTGCCGCAGCTTATCAACGTCGTGCGCGGGGAAATGAGCCTGGTGGGACCACGACCGGTCACGACCGAGGAACTGCCACGCTACGGAGAGCACGTTCTCACCTATTTTGCCGCCCGTCCCGGCCTGACCGGCCATTGGCAGACGAGCGGTCGCAACGATGTCAGCTATCAGAGCCGCGTATCGCTCGACGTCCACTATGTCCGGACCTGGTCGCTCTGGAGGGACTTCGCCATCATGCTCAAGACCGTTCCGAGCCTGTTTTCGCAGCGCGGGTCATACTAGCGCGCCTCTCAAGACAGCAAAACGAGCGCGCCAAAGCTTCGAAAATTCCAGTGATTGCTGTGGAGACGGATGAGGCAATATGAATTACGTCTATGGCGGTGTTTCCCCGATAGCCCTCCCCGTCTCGAACAGCAGCGCCAATTCGCCGTTGGCCTTGCAGGATGTGTTCTTTTTTCTTCGCGTGCGCTGGCCATGGATCGTCTCTACGATCACAGCCTTCCTCGCCATAGCGATTGTTCACCTCGCGACAGCCAAGCCGACTTTCGTGGCGGATACCCAGCTTCTCGTCATGCTGCCGGCCAACAGCTCCGAGACGCAAAGAGCCTCGGCCGAAGATGCGTTCATCGAAGTGCAGCTGCAGATTGCCGGTTCCAGCGACGTGCTCGCCGCAACAGCATCCGCGCTCGATCTCGCCAGCGACCCGGATTTCGCCGACCAGCCACCGTCGTCCAAGGAAATCGCAAAAGAATGGTTGATGGGCCTTCTTCTCGGACGCGCAGAACCAGACAGCGAGGCGGGCGAAGCCCAGCCGCAAGCGCGGACAGAAGAGCAGAAACGGCTCGATCGGATTATCGTGCGGTTGCGCAGCATGGTGACTTTGCGTCGGAGCGGGCGATCCACCATCCTGCAAATATCGGCGGCAGCATCCAGCCCTGAAAAGGCAGCGAAAATCGCCAACACCGTCGCACAGGAATATATCCGCAAAAACATCCAAATGAACGCTCAGGCGGCGCAACAATACAGCGAATGGCTGGCGAAGTTCGTCATTGAGCAACAGCGCGAATTGAGTGAGGCAGCCAACGCCTTGAGCACGTTCAGGGCCAATCCACGTGACCAGTTCAAGCTTGCCGAATTGCGGAGCGCCGCAGACGCCCGCCGCGCACTCTTCGAAAGTACCCTGACGCGATTTATGGAAGCGAAGCAGCGCATCTCCTATCCGGTCTCCGACGCTACAATCGTTTCCGTGGCGACCCCGCCACTCTCCAAGGAGCGTCCGCGCAGCAGCCTGGTCCTCGCCTTTTCCATCGCCGTCGGGACAGGCGCCGGTTTGATGTTGGCAATGATACGGCACGTCGGCGATCGCCGGATCATCCGCGCCCGGCAGCTCACGCAAGCAGCAGGCCTGAAATCGGTCACGTTGCTGGGACGTCGCTCTGCCTCCTCGCCCCCTGCCGCTGACACAGGCAATGGCGCGGCCACTCTTAGGACGCTGGACGGCATGGGCGAATTGGCCGCGATCGTCGCAGGCTTGCGACGCAGACAACGCATCGTCATCGGAATAGTCGCGGTCAATCCGGGCAACGGGGCGTCGACTATCGCCCGCGACCTTGCAATCCTCACCGCGCTGTCGGGCTCGCAAACTCTTCTTATTGACGCCGCGGCCCCAAATTCCTCGCTGAGTGCGGCAATTGCGCCCCAAGCCCCGATCGGCCTCGTCGATGTGCTCGATGAAGACGAGCTGATGGAGAGGGCGGTGATCTCGCTTGCGCCGACTCTGCAGTTTCTCCCGCTCGGTAAAGTCGGCAGGGTCACCCCAGCCATTCGCATCAGCTCGGGCCGGACCCAATGGAGCTTTGATGCCCTGAAGAAGAAATACGACACGATCCTCGTCGACCTCCCCGCATTCTCCGCTTCCCCGGATGCGAATGCGATAACGCCGGAACTGGACGGAGTCCTGGTGGTGACGGCCTACGGGCGCACCTCTGTCGACGACGCAGTCAGGGCGATCGACAGTATGCGCAACGTCGACGGCGAGATCCTCGGCGCCGTCATCAACAACGCCCCAGCCAGGATGCTGCGATGACAGCGGACTCCGACTGGACGAGAAAGCGAGACAGGCAAGCCATGCGAGAGCGTTTTGACCACTTGCCCCGTCGCGCGGAGTGCGCGCCGCTGCCGTTGCGCGCCACCGTCGGCATCGCTTCGGCTGGCCGCCCCGCGACGCTTCAACAGACGATCCGCTATCTGGCTACGATGCAAGCTCCTCCCGTGCGGACGATCGTATGCGTGCCGGACATGGACGATGCGGGCTCGCTTTCGAGCTCGCCCGGCGTCGAACTCATCGTCGGCCGGCGCGGCCTCACGTGCCAGCGCAACGCGATCATCCGCGCCGCGGCGCCGGATACGGATATTATTGTCTTCCTCGACGACGACTTCGTTCCCGCACCCGACTTTATAGCGCGAATGGCAGCCGTTTTTGCGCGGCAGGACGATGTCGTCATCGCTACCGGCGAAGTCCTGGCTGACGGTATCCTTGGCAAGGGCCTAAGCATGGCCGAGGCGCTCAGCATCATTGAAAGGGCGGCCGAACGGCCGGAACTGGTGACGGACGTCTACAATGCTTACGGCTGCAATATGGTGGTGCGCCTGGCGCCCGTCCTGGAACAGGCACTGACATTTGACGAAGAACTTCCGCTCTATGGCTGGCTGGAAGATGTCGACTTCAGCAGGACCATCGCACGTCACGGGCGATCCGTTAAGGTCGCGGGAGCCCTCGGCGTTCACCTCGGGGTCAAGTCGGGTCGTCAGCCTGGTCTACGGCTTGGTTACTCGCAGGTCGCCAATCCTGCCTACCTGATGCGCAAGGGCACGATGACGAGCGCGCGCGCGATCGCGCAGATCAGTCGCAATATGCTGGCAAACCTTCGCGGCGCGCTGATCGCTGACCGCTCCGTCGATCGGCTTGGCCGCCTGCGCGGCAATATCGTCGCCATGAGAGATCTTCTCGCAGGCAACGCATCTCCTTCGCGCGTCCTGGAATTCAGCAGTAGCTCAAATAAAACGTTGCCATCGACCCCAGCGAACCGGAGCGAGCAGCCGTCATGAAACGACTTTCCTTGTCCGCTCTTCGCCTTTCCAGTGGCCTCGCCATACTTGCCGTCGCCTGGACGGCGCGTTTTGAGGCAGCCCATGCCGAACCCTATACGCTTGTCCCGGAGGACAGGATAAAGTTGCGCATTGTCGAGTGGCGTTCGTCTGAGGAACAATATGCCAGTTGGCAGGCGCTCGAAGGGACCTATGCGGTCGATCATGCGGGCAACCTGTCGATCCCCATCGCGGGCCAGATCACGGCCATCGGCAAGACGACCGAGCAGGTCTCCGACGCCGTTGCGACCGCCTTGACCGAGAAGGCGGCGCTGCCGGGCAAACCCTTTATCGCCGTGGAAATCGCCGAGCATGCGCCGATCTTCATCACCGGCGCCGTTGAGACGCCCGGGCGCTATTCCTTCCAAACGAACATGACAGTGATGAAAGCGGTCAGCGTTGCCGGCGGCTTTCTCCGCCGCGGGGAAACCTACACCCTCGAGCGCAACCGGATCGAAGCCGCCGGCGCCTATCGCACGGCCGCCCTCGTTCAACGCGATCTCCTTGTTCGGAGGGCCCGGCTCAGCGCCGAAATCGCCGGCGAAACGAGCTTCGAGATCCCCGCAGAACTTTCCGGCACGCCAGACATCGACAAGTTGAAGGAGGAAGAGACCAACCTGATGCGACTGAGGCGCATCGAGCTCAAAAGTCGGATCGACGCGGCCGATGACCTTAGCCGTCTTTACAGCCGGGAAATAAAGACGCTTGAGGCAAAGATCACGTCGCAGAAGCGGCAGATCGACCTCGCACAGCGGGAATTCGACAGCGTCAACAACCTCGCCAGCAGAGGCCTGACCGACAATGCGCGGCATTTGTCCGTCGATCGAGGATTGGCGGAGGCCCAGGGCCGGTTGCTCGACCTGGAAATCGCCCTCACCAAGGCTCGCCAGTCGCTGAGCGAAAGCGAGCAGGAAAAGCTCAATATCGTCAACAAGCAAAATGCCGAGAACCAGCAGGAGGTGAATACGATCGACTTGGCAATCCGCAAGTCGGCAATCGACATCCAGGTCGCGCGATTGCTTGGCGAACAAGCCGACTACAGCGCGCAGGTTGCAGGGAGCACACAGGAGGAGGCCGTCGCGCTTGGCGACATCGGCAAAACCTTCAGGATCATGCGCCGCAACGGCGACGGCAGCTATAGCCATATCGATGCCGATGAAACGACGCCCTTGCTTCCGCACGACCTGATCGAGGTCGGCGTCGGCGTGGCCTCGCAAACATCATCCTTGCCGCAGCACGCGCAACCTTCCCCCGCAATGCTCGCAAACATGGCGCAGGAGGGTCCGCCTGTCTCCGAGCCGCTTGAACCGACCAAGAGACGGCCATGACGATAGAAGTGATCGGCTATATCGTCTTCCTGCTTGGTGCGTTCGGCATCGTTCTCGGAGCACGCTTCGCGATCGCCGTCCTTTGCTTGTCGGTGTTGTTCGGCGCCGCCGCCGCCATTCAGCTCCCCTCGCTTGGCGGCAGCAGCATCCAGCCTAGCCATCTTCTTCTATTTTCGCTGATCGCATGTTGCATGCTTCGCCCCCGCCTGATCCAGCAGGCACTGGCGAGCGCCGCTTATCCAGGCCCCGGCTTCTGGTTCGCCGGATACATACTCTTTTCTGTGCTTTCGGCTTTTTTCCTGCCGCGAATCTTCCAGGGCGCGACGCTGGTCTACTCCTCGGCGCGCGGCGCGTCAGGGGTGATGTCGACGATAGCCTCCCCGCTTTCGCCGGGCTCGTCGAACCTGACCCAGGCCGTCTACCTGCTCAGTGATCTCGCCTGCTTTGCCGTGGTCTGTGGCCTCGCGCAACTGGGGCACGCACGCTTCCTGGCCCAAACATTGGTGATGACCGCCGTAACTTGTTTTGCTCTGGCGAGCCTTGATGTGGGGACGTTCATGGCCGGTCAGCCCGAATGGCTCGATTTTATCCGGAACGCCAACTACACGATGCATACGGCCGAAACCATGAGCGGCTTCAAACGTATCGTCGGCTCGTACCCTGAAGCAAGCGCATACGGTTCGGCGGCATTGGCGTACTTCGCATTCACGCTCATGCTTTGGCTGGAGTGTTTTCCAAGTCGGCTGGCCGGTTTTGCCGCCCTGTCGATCGGTGTGACAATCCTCCTGTGCACATCGACGACCGCGTATATCGCCGGTGCGCTTGTTCTCTTGGCCGTGATCGCGTTCAGCCTGAATCAGCTTGTCGCCGGCCGGACGACGACGCGCCACGCAGCATTCCTGAGCGTCACGCTCTTCGTCGTCCCCGCCGCGGTCATCGGCCTCATGCTGATCCCGGACGCCTGGAACGCGGTGAACGATCTCGCAAGTTTGACGCTCATTGACAAGCTCGAGTCGCAGTCCGGAGAGGAACGCACGGCTTGGAACACCTTGGCTCTGACGGCTTTTGTCGAGACGGCGACCTTCGGCGGCGGACTCGGAACCGTGCGGGCATCAAGCTTTCCAGCCGCATTGCTGTCCAATATCGGGGTGGCCGGCACGGTCCTTTTCCTCGTCTTCCTGCATAGCCTCTTAAACGCGGCTCGCTCGAAAAAGCTGCCTGAGCGGCCAGACAGGACGATTGAAGACAGAACGATTGGACTTGCCGCGATCTTCGCATCGATGGCCCAGATCGCCTCCGCAACGGTGTCGGCAAGCGGCACCGACCTCGGCCTTTTGTTCAGCATTACCGCAGGCCTGGCTGCTGGTTGCCTGACACGCCCCGGCGCATCCCGGGAATGGTTCGCCCAGCCGCATCTATCGTGGACATCGGCATCGTTGACGACCTTGCCGGTGCTGGTCTCAAGATGATTGCCCGGTCGCATACCAGACCGGAAAAAACATGGCCGTCGGCGACGCGCGCGCCTCGCTTTCGAGCGGCACGCATCGGCTTCGTAGGACTCACCCGTCCGAAAGCCTGGAAGCTACTTACCCTGGGTACGCGAGGGATCGGCGATCGCTTCCCTTGCGGAAGGCCGGCGTGCACGGCGCAGGAGTCCCCAGAAAAACACGCCGCCTATGTAGGAAATCTCCATCACCAGGAGAAAAGCGATGCCGGAGATGTTCGCATCGAGGATGGGCGACCCCTTCATAAAGGTCAAAATTCCGAAGCCGAGTGCTACAAAAAGCGCAAACACGGCGAAGGCCGCTACGCGGATGCGGGCCGCGGCTGCGATCGATACGGCCGCTACGATGACTCCGTAAAGTATCGTCATCCCTCGCTTTGCACCCCTTCCAGAATACCGCCCATTACCCTCCGGTTTGAGCCGTCTGGCGCGCAGCCTCGGGGTATCAGTCGTTTATACACGCTGGCATTTAAGATTGCGATAATCAAACGCAGAGGCGTCGACCGCTTCCAACGCGCCGCCCGCCGCTCAACGTCCCGCAGGTTTTTTCCAGGCGACAGCTTTCCGAGACAGATTTCACCATCGCCGTCCCGGCGAGGCGGCATGAAAAGAGGGTGATGACATGAACACTCAATGCGTTGTTTACGTGGCAGACGTCGCATATTCGTTTCCGACGATCCTGTCAGCGCTCCAGGCACGAGAACTCTCAAGTCCGACCAGCGATGTCTGTATCCTCATGTCGGAGCATCTGGAAAATTTTGACGAGCTAAGAAGCCTGCTTGCATTGCGCGGGGTTCAGCTGGTGGATGCCACCGAAGCCCTGCAGCAGGCCCTCGGTAGACTCGACGGTTCCCACTTCCAAGGGCGCATCAGCGTCAGCACCATGGCGAAGCTCGTGCTCTGCGACGTCCTGCCACCGCACTATACGCAGATTATCTATCTCGATGGCGATACCCAAGTCGTCAGCAGCTTGAGCGAGCTTCAAAATGCCTATGTCCCTGAAGGGAAATTCTTTGCGGCTCGAGACTACACGTCCATTCGTGACTTTCTGCACTATGGCAAGGACAGCCTCTACTTCAATGCGGGCTTCCTCAAGTTTCACCGCAATGGCTGGATCGGCCCGGAAGCACTGGAGTTTTTCGTCAAGAATCCGGCTGCCTGCGATGGGATGCACGACCAGGGTGCCCTGAACTGTGTCGGCGGCTCCTCGCTCATACTCGTTTCAAGCCGCTGGAACTTTCCCAAGCAGTTCCTTCACCTCGTCAATCCGTCCTCCTTGGCCGTCGTGCACTACATGGCGAATCCAAAGCCTTGGCATGGAACGTTCTTTCCCTGGACGGACAAGGAAAGCCAAGTCTATGTGGATTTGCGCAAGGCCCATCCTTTGTTTCGATCCCTCTACCGGGGAATAAGCTTCGATCGCAAGGCCTTATACAAGTATCGCTCGCTGAAGGAGCGTCTCACGCACACCATTCGGCAAAACAAATTCGGTCCGCAGCTGCAGGGCCTGTTTGTCGGAGATTACGCCGTCTGACCGTCATCTCCGCATGCGATGTCGCACCGCCGCTCAAAGCGCGGCGCTGTAGCGGCGATCCATCTAACCCGTGCATCGAAGGCGAGAGAATACGCCGCGAAAGGTTGAGAAAGACCGATGGACCCGATCACAACCACCGCCAGCATATCCCACTACGTCAAGGCTCGCCTGCGTCGGACCTGGAAGGCCAGGGAGGTGACGTACGAGCGGCTGCTGAGTGGACTCGAGCACGCCCGTCACGTCGTTGTGTTCGTCGTTCGTGACGAGGGGCGCCGGCTTCCCTTCTTTCTTCAATATTATCGCAATCTCGGCTTCGAGCACTTCATCTGCATCGACAACGGATCGGTCGACGGCACACGCGAGCAATTGTCGGGCTGCAGTGACGTGTCCGTTGTTTCAAGCGGAGGCTCCTACAAAGGTGCGCGCTTCGGCAACGACTGGATCAACGCGATCATCAATCGGCACTGCAAGGGCAAATGGATTCTCTACGTCGATGCAGATGAATTTTTCGTCTACCCGCACTGCGATACACAACCGGTCAGTAGACTGACTGCCTATCTTGAATCAAACGGCAATCAGTCTCTGCAGACGGTCATGGTCGACATGTATAGTCGGAAGCCAATTCTTGAAAATATCTGCGAGGCAGGGCGGGACCCTCTTGAGATTTGCAACCTGTTCGATCGCACAGGCTACGCGTCACATTTCGACAAACGCAATCAAACAATCTGGATCAAAGGCGGCGTTCGCGGACGGATGTACTTTCAAAACCGGATCTGGGATGGGCCTGCGCTCAACAAGGTACCCCTCATCTATATGGGCGGAGAACGCATGTTCCTGAAATCGTCGCATCAGGTCTGGCCGCTTTCCCTCAATCTCGGCGAAATGCGTGGCGCCGTCAGAATCTCGGGGGCGCTTTTACATTTCAAGTTCTTGTCGACCTTCGTCAAAAAGGCAATCGATCCGCTTAACCGGGCCGAGCATACCGACGAATACACGGCGTATACCTCAAACATCGACAACAATAACTTCCTCAGCAGCAATACAACTGAATACAAAACCTGGGACGATCTGTCAGTGGCCGGACTTATTCAAGGCGCCGGATGGATATACTGGAGAAATGCGATCGAACAGCATGCAATGTCATCGCAGTTCAGCCAGAGCCATCCCGGCCAGCGTGTCCCTCCACGGAATTCGCTCGGGAATGGGAGAGCATAATGTTTGCGGACGCGCATGCCTTTTCTGGACCGTTTCAGGTCTGCATCGTTGGCGCCGGGCCGGTCGGGTTAGCCGTGGCTCTCGAATTGAGCCGTTTGAATATTCGCACATTGCTGATCGACGCAGGAGCGAGGCGCGCGAGACGCCCACGCCCGAACGAGGCCCCCTTTGACGTGTGCGAAGACCAAAATCACCGTGGAGACCGCGAAACGCTCGGAACAGGGCTCGGCGGCACCTCACGGCGGTGGGGAGGCAAATGCGTCGAGTTCGACGATATCGACTTTGCGAAGCGAAACCACATCGGCGACGGAACTTGGCCCATAACCCACGGGGAGCTTTCGCCGTTTTACGAGCGCGCGCGCGTAATCCTCAGCTGCGACGCAGATATCGACGAGCCCTCTGCCATTGAACCGCCAGGATTTTTCCGGTCGCTCGAACGCTGGACGCGTGTGCGCGACACAGCCGCGGCGAACGGAAAGGAACTTCATTCCTCGCCGCATCTGACCGTTGTCTTGAACACGCGGGTACACTCCATAGAGTTCGATCCCGTCGCAGGCACGGTTAGGAAGCTCGGCGTCTCCTACAGGGCTCATTTTCACTTCATATCCGCGCAATATTTCGTACTGGCCTGCGGCGGTCGTGGAAACGCTCGCCTCCTGCTCAACCTGCAAGCGGAGTTTCCTGAGCTATTTTCGGGCAAGGAAGGCCCGCTTGGCCGCTTCTACATGGGACATCTGGCCGGCGAGATCGCACAGGTTCAGTTCTCGAGTTCCGAGCACGCGCTCCGCTATCGGTTCTACAAGTCTGCCAATGGCACCTTCGTGCGCAGGCGATTTCAGCCGGATGCTCAACTGCAGTCGAAGCTTTGTGTCTCGAACATCGCGATGTGGCCGCAAAATCGGGACATGGCCACTGCTGTTCCCGGGGACACGACCAGTTCCCTCGGATATGTGCTCAAGAACATGAAGGCCAATTCCGGGAACCGAGGGCGAAGGGAGCAAAGCATTGCGCCTCATCTGTGGAACCTGGCGCGCAATCCGTTGAAATCCATCGGCTCGGCCGCGAACCTGTTCCACAAGAGGGTGTTTCTTCATGAGCCGCATTTGTTCGTGCCCGACCCGCACCACCTCTACCGTCTGCGTTACCATGCAGAGCAAATACCGAACCGTGAGAGCAAGGTGTCCCTCAGTGAGGCGCGCGACCGCGACGGCTCCCTTAAGCTGGACGTATCGTTCAAATATTTGACGCAGGACTACCAGTCGACGGTCCTTGCTCATCAGGCGCTCGATCTGTGGCTCTTACGGCAAGGTATCGGCAGGCTCGTCTTCTTGGGCAAGACCGAGGACCTTGAACGACTGGTCGCGATGCAGGCCAAGGACGGCTACCACCAGATTGGCGTTACGAGAATGTCTGCGAACCGTCGCGACGGGGTCGTTAATGCAGATTGTCGGGTGCATGACATCGCCAACCTCTTCGTGGCGGGTAGCTCGGTGTTCGTGACGTCGGGCCAGGCCAACCCTACCCTGCCGGCCGTCGCAATGGCGGTCCGGCTCGCCCATCACATACACCGGTCGTTAGGCTCTATGGTGCCTGCGACGATCTTTAGGGCGCGGCCCGCCACCAGAATTTTGCCTCCACCCTCTGAGATTGCTCAGCGACGACACGACTAGATCCAGTGGAACCAGTTCTGCCACGCGAGCTAGCGATCCAGCATCAGAGCCTCCTCCCCCAAAGAGTTTAGCTATGCACCGTGGCGGCGCGGGACAGCGACGAGGCGTAATGGAAGCGCTGCTTTCGGTTTGAGATTAGGGATGAGAACAAGACTGTCCCCCAAACACGCTAAGGTCGCCCCTGGTTCTGCCTCAAAATCGTTTTGCCCCATCGCATCACCATCCCGACACCGAGGAAATACGATTAGCCCTTGACCTTCCAACGATGGGAAGCCCCATGTTCTTCCCATCAGGAAACCAAGGAGACAAGCATGCAACGCTACAAGATCGACGAGATGAGCTGCGGCCACTGTGTCGGCACGATCGAAAAGGCAATCCGGGCCATCGATCCGGTGGCCAAGGTCGAAGCGAATCTCGGGACGAAGGAAGTGCGTGTCGAAACGACCGCGGACAGCGGTGTCATCGTAGAGGCGTTGAAGACGGCCGGTTACGACAGTCTGCCACTGTAGCGTTCGGTGGATCGGCCGGTCGCCTACTGCATGATTCCCTAATCGGAACCGATTTAGGGACAAATCATGCAGAGATTCAAAGTGCTACAGCGACCTTTGCGCGTCTAACTAGACGCGCGGCGCTGTAGCGCCCAGCCATCGCCAGGTGCTAACCGGACCTCCGATCCTCGGAAGCCTCATCTTAGTTCGCAATCGCATTGCAGGGAGCGCGATCATGGGATCCGCGACGATGATCCAAACGAGAAATGCCGAACCGATTGCCGGGGCGGGGCGAACGGCCAGCATCGCCGTGGAGGGCATGACCTGTGCCTCCTGCGTCGCGAGAGTGGAAAAAGCCATACGCGCGGTGCCGGGCGTCATGTCGGCCTCCGTCAACCTGGCGACGGAGCGGGCCGATATACGCTTCGACGCAGCGGTGAGCCCCGCCGATATCGTCAAGGCGATCGAGAATACGGGCTATGGCGCATCCGATGAGCTGGTCGAGCTCGCCATTGACGGCATGACTTGCGCCTCCTGCGTCGCCCGCATCGAGAAGGCGCTCAAGACCGTGCCCGGAACTGTGGAAGCGAGCGTCAATCTTGCCACCGAGAATGCCACCATTCGCGTCGTCAAAGGGCTTGCCTCCGCGGACATGCTGGTCGAAGCCGTGCGCGGCGCCGGCTACGACGCCAGGCGCATCGCCGACAAGCAGGACGTTGATCAGGAAACGGAGAAACGCGAACGGGAAAGCCGTCGCCTGAAGCTGTCGCTCGCGATCGCCGCCCTTCTGACACTGCCTATTTTCTTGCTCGAGATGGGATCGCATTTCATTCCGGCGATCCACGATTTCGTCATGACCCGCATCGGCATGCAGGAAAGCTGGTACCTGCAGTTTGTGCTCGCATCGCTCACTCTCCTCGGACCGGGTCTCCGCTTTTTCCAGAAGGGCGTTCCGGCGCTCGCCAGAGCGGCCCCGGACATGAACTCGCTGGTCGCGATCGGCGCGTTCGCCGCCTGGGGTTACTCCGTGGTTGCAACCTTTGCGCCGGACCTGCTGCCGGCCGACACCGCCAATGTCTATTACGAGGCAGCGGCCGTGATCGTCACGCTGATCCTGCTTGGCCGCTTCCTCGAAGCACGCGCCAAAGGTCGCACGTCGGAAGCAATCCGGCACCTGATGGGGCTGCAACCGAAGACGGCTCGCGTCATCCGCAATGGCGAAACGGTGGAGGTTGAGATTGCCGATGTGCGTGCGGGCGACGTGGTTGTCGTGCGGCCCGGCGAAAAGATCGCCGTCGATGGCGTGGTCGTCGAGGGCAACTCCTATGTCGACGAATCGATGATCACCGGCGAGCCCGTCCCCGTTCAAAAGGCGGGCGGAGCGGAAGTCGTCGGCGGTACGATCAACAAAACCGGGGCCTTCAGCTTCCGCGCCACCAAGGTCGGAGCGGATACGGTGCTGGCGCAGATCATCCGCATGGTCGAGCAGGCCCAGGGGGCGAAGCTGCCTATCCAGTCGCTCGTCGATCGCGTCACCGCCTGGTTCGTACCCGCGGTCATGGCCATCGCCTTTGCAACGTTCCTCGTCTGGCTCGTCTTCGGCCCGGATCCTGCATTGACCTTCGCGCTCGTCAATGGCGTTGCCGTCCTGATCATCGCCTGTCCTTGCGCGATGGGGCTCGCAACGCCCACCTCCATCATGGTCGGAACCGGTCGTGCTGCCGAAATAGGCGTGCTCTTCCGCAAGGGGGAAGCCCTGCAGACGCTGCGCAACGCCGAAATCATCGCGATCGACAAGACCGGTACTTTGACCCGGGGCCGGCCCGAACTGACCGATCTCGAAACCGCTGCGGGCTTTGACAGCAATTCCGTCCTGGCCCTCATTGCCAGCGTCGAAGCACGCTCTGAACATCCGATCGCGGAAGCCATAGTTTCCGCGGCAAGGAACGCGGGTTTGACGATCGGTGAAGCGGAGCAATTCGAGGCGATCCCCGGTTTCGGGACCCGCGCCAACGTTTCCGGACGCACCGTGCATGTCGGGGCTGACCGGCTGATGGCGCGCGAGGGTATCGATATCACCGTCTTCGCCGATCACGCCCGCCGCCTCGGTGACGAAGGCAGGAGCCCGCTTTACGCGGCGATCGACGGCAAGCTGGCGGCGATTATTGCCGTCGCCGATCCGATCAAGGAGACGACGCCGCAGGCGATCCGCATGCTGCATCAGCTTGGCCTGAAGATCGCGATGGTCACCGGCGACAACCGCCGCACGGCGGAGGCGATCGCCCGCAAGCTCGGGATCGACGAGGTCGTCGCCGAGGTCTTGCCGGACGGAAAGGTCGCCGCTCTGATGCGGCTGAAATCGGAAGGGCGCAAAGTCGCCTTCGTCGGCGACGGCATCAACGATGCGCCGGCGCTCGCGGCAGCCGATGTCGGGCTGGCGATCGGCACGGGAACGGATGTGGCGATCGAGAGCGCCGACGTCGTGCTGATGTCCGGCGATCTCTTGGGCGTGCCGAATGCCATCGCGCTTTCGAAGGCGACGATCCGCAACATCAAGGAGAACCTGTTCTGGGCCTTCTCCTATAATGTGGTGCTGATACCGGTCGCCGCCGGCGTGCTCTATCCGGTCTATGGCGTGTTGCTTTCGCCCATCTTTGCGGCCGGTGCTATGGCGCTTTCCAGCGTCTTCGTCGTCGGTAATGCGCTGCGTCTCAAGCGGTTCAGGAGCATGTCGCGTGAGGCTGCCGCCGTACAATAGCGCGGCGCCATTGGCGCCTCGCAAGCGAAATTCCTATATCAGCGGCACAGGGTACCGCCAGAAAAGAGGGTGATCTCATGAATATCGGCGATGTCGCGCGCGCCTCCGGCGTCTCGACGAAAATGATCCGCTACTACGAGACGATCGGCCTTATCCCCCCGGCCAGTCGCAGCGAATCCGGTTACCGCAACTATGGCGACAAGGACGTCCATACGCTGCGCTTCATCCGCCGTGCCCGCGATCTCGGCTTCACGGTCGAGCAAATGGTGGACCTTCTGGCGCTTTGGCGCGACCGCTCGCGCGCCAGCAGCGAGGTCAAGAAGATCGCGCTCGACCAAGTGGAAATCCTGGAGCGCAAAGCCGAGGAACTGAAGGCCATGAGTCGGACGCTCCAGCATCTTGCCGCCCATTGCCACGGCGACGAGCGGCCAGATTGCCCGATCCTCGACGATCTTGCCGAAGCGAAAGTGAATTCCGACAAGGTCCGGGAACCCGCCCGCTTCGGCCGAAACGGCATCGACCCCGTGCGGGTCAAGTCAGGATGATGGGCCGCTGCCCACTGCATGTTTATACTGTGGCGTCTGATTAGGCACGCGTCGCTGTAATGGAGAGGTAAGGATCACTTCGCGACGAAAAGCAGATCGAAGCCCGTGAACTCGCGCCGGGATACCGATTTGCGGATCGCCGCCCAGATGGCGGACGGATTCTCGAGCCTGAACCCGCGGAAGCTCCGGATAAGGCGAACAGTGGCGGCGATCGTTCTAAGCGCGCGGACAAAACGCGGACCGGAGAGCGAGGCGGCGAGAATCTGCGGATGCACCGCGATCAGCACGCCCGCTGTTCTCTTGCGGTCGATCGCCCGAAACTGGTCGAGCGCCTTGTATTCGTAGCCTTCGATGTCGATCTTGAAGCAGAGCCGCTCCGTCCTCGCCATTTCCTGAAGCTCCGGAATGGTGACCGTTTGTGCCGTGACGGCCAAGCCGGTGTCGTCGGCAATCAACGCAGAGGTTTCGGAACTGCCGAAGCCGCCGCCGACCGAGTGCAATACCAGGCATTCATCCTGAGAGAGCGCCGCGTTGACGAGCTTCACTTCGCCCGCATTCTCGCGCTGCATCTCCGAGAGGATCTCGAAGCACACCGGATCGGGCTCGACGGTAATGACATTGTCGGCGATCTGCGCCGCCCAGTAGGGTGTCACGCCGATCCAGCCGCCGATATCGATGAAGGTGGTCGTACCGTCGACGAGCCGCTCGATGTTTCGGAATGTGCCGGGCTCCCATTGCCCGCCTTGCAGCCGCGCAAAGAAGCGCGCCTTCTCCGGCTTGTCAGGGAAATAAACGGTCTTCTGAAAATAGGTTATCGCGCGCATCGCGCCTCTTTAATGCATTTCGGGGCAACGTGTGAAGCGGCTCCCGCTGGGACGCGGGTGGAAAAGGAGTCAGGGCGACACTGCTTCGGGCGCGAGATTTAACGGCCGAATGACGCTTACGCCTCTGCCCGCTGAGCGCGGCTGCGCGCTTCGGTGAGTTCGGAGGTTGTCTGGCTGAGGCGGTCGGCAAGCACGCGCATGATCTCGACAGCCATCTCCGGGAAGTCCGCCAGCAATTTCAGGAAATCGTCCTTGCGAATGCGCAGCGCCTCGAGGGCCGTGCTGGTCTGGACGGTCGCCGTGCGCGGCGTGTTGCAGAGAATGGCGATCTCGCCAACGATCGAATTCTGCTCCACCTCGGCGACCTTCAATTGCCCGGTTGACGTCGCAACCAAAACATCGGCTTTGCCGGAGAGGATCACATAGGCCGCATCGCCGATATCGCCCTGATGAAACAGACTTTCTCCCGCGCTGTACATTACCCTGTCGGAGGTGAATGCCAGAAGTTTGAGCTTGGCTGGCGGCAAGCCGGAAAACAGCGTGATCCGGCGCAGCATTTCCACTTCGTCTTTTAGGAGCATAACAGTTCGTTTCTCCGAGTGTGTCGCGAGCATAAGCACCTCCCTTCCCTTGCAATCGGGAAAATATGCTTGCGCCCTCACGTTTATATTACATCAAGATGCCAGTTCCTTATAGTCGCTGTCTTTCGCCGGTGTTTCCACAGCTTCATCCCTTACGAGATGGCCGTTTTCGAAGTGCGCCTGGCGGTCGAACAATTCGGAAAGAGCCGGATTGGCGAGAACCCAGACGATCGCCGGTTTGCGGTCGTCCTGCCTCAGGAAGGCAAAGACGTTGCGGGTGATCTGCTCCTGTGCTCGCTGGTCGAGGGCGAGCAACGGTTGATTGAAGATGTAGAAATCCGACATGCGGATCAATGCGCGCGCAAGGTTGAGCTTCTGCCGCTGGCCGGTCGTCAACCGCTTGCCGCCGGCGCCGACGTCGAAGTCAAGTCCGAAGGCAAGCACGTTGTTGTAAAGTCCGAGCGTTTCGAAGAGGTCGCGCACGATCGCGCGGATTCTTTCGGAGCCGTCGGTGTGCCTGTGGCCGATACGACCGAAAAGCACATTATCGATGATGCTGGCCGATGCCATATAACGGTTCGGCTGATAGTGCTCGATGATACCGACGAGATCCTCGGGCAGACCTTCGCTGAACTCCCGACGCGCCTTGACGATCTGAGACATCAGTTCTTCGGACAGCAGGCCGAAGCGGTGGCGTGGCTCGATGTAACCGAAGCACAAGCGGATGATCTTGATGGCATCATCCTCGGAAACCTCGTCGATCGCTCGTCCCCTCACCTTCTGGAGAAGCGCTTCATAGGCCGGGATTTCTTCCGCCGTCATGAAGGTGAGTTGCTGGAAGAACGGGTGGTCAGGAGGCAGGTCGCGGAACAGTTCGACGACGTTGCCGGCGATTTCCAGCCCCATCTCGTAGAAGGTCTCGTGCAGGCCGGCCCTCCTCAGGACCGTCTTGAAGAACGGGTGGGCTTCGAGCGCCTTTTCCCACCGCGCCTGATCGGTCACCGTCCCGAAGAGCAGGTTTTCGCCGATCGTCGCTTCGACATTGTAGGAACCAGGCTCGAAGAACACGACCAAGTCACTGAGCTTCTCGGCCTCGAGACGCCTGCGAAGGGCCCCGCGCATCGCCACGATCTCATCGGCAAAAGCTTCGTGCCGCTCGGGATTGATGGTCGAGCGGACGGCAAGCGCCATGATGTCGTTTGTGAGAAGCACCGTGTCGAGCACCGCTCTCACCTTCGCGAAGAGATCATCCGGGCCGGTTGCACCCGCGGCTCCATAATCGATCCAGTCGCTGTTAAGGTCGAGCGAGGGATTGCCGGCAAGTTTTGCTTCCAGCAGTTCCCACCGACGGTGGGCAGCCTTGTCGCCCTCGTAGACCACCTCTGTCAGCGGCGCGTGCTTGAGACCGTAAAGCAGATTGTCGCCCAAGCTGCCCTGGAAGGTGTAGACCTCCGACGAGGCGTAGGAGATGCGCCGCCCGACGACCGATTCCGGTAGGTCATGGATATCGTCGTCGCCGACGACGATCCTGCCGCTTTCGGGCCACGTCAGACGCCCGAACGCCTCGGCGAGTGCGTCTCCGCCGCCGGTGGAGCCGCCTGTGATCGCGATGGTCTCGCCCGGCCGCACCTGCAGCGACACGTGTTCCACCACCTTCGAACCGCCGTCATCGGACACGGAAAGGTTGACGGCTGCAAGAGCCCCGGTGATCGGCGCCACGGAGGTTACCGAGATCGCCTGGACACTGGGATCGATCAGCGGCTCGACGCTGAACTGCTCGACGACCTGGGCGTATTTGACCTGTACGTCCTGGCGCGCCTGATCCCAATCGATGAGTTCTTTCAACGGACCGGGCAGGTCCTTGTAGGCACCGATCACCGCAACGAGCTGGCCGATATCGAGCCGGCCCTGCAGGGCGAAGTAGCCGCCGATCGAGTAGAACAGGAATGGGGTGACTTGCGCCAAGAAGTTGTTCAGGAACTTGACCAGGAACTTCCACTGATAGAGGTCGTAGCGGATCTTGAATATCCGGCCGAGGCGGGCAGCAATGTCGGCCCTTTCATAGTTGGACGTGTCGTGCCCGCGAATGGTGCCGATGCCGTCGACGATCTCGCTGACCCGGCCCGACAATTCGCGCGCCGTCAACTGGCGCTCGCGCCCGAGCACGATCAACCGCCGCCGCATGCGTGGAATGATTACCGCCTGAATCGCAACGATAAAGGCGGCGATGAGACCCAGCCACAGGCTCTGGAGCAGAATGAAGATCAGCGCCGTCAAAGCCTGGCCGCCGAGGAGCGCCGGTTGCACGAAGGCATCGCCGGTGAACCCGCCAAGCGGCTCTACCTCGTCCTTGATCATTGTCGAGATTTCGGCGGGCTTCACGCGCTTGAAGTGGCTCGGCGGGAAGCGCAGCACGCGGTCCACGAGTTCGAAGCGGATGCGCCGCAGGAGGCGCTCGCCGAGCCGGCCCTTATAGGTATTGATGTAGAACTTGAAGAGCCCGTTGATGATGACGAGCAGCAGGAAAACAAGGCTGAGGGCAAGCAGCATTCCCTCTCGCTCAAGTTGAAAGCCCGAAAACAGATTGACCTCGCCGAAACCGGGCAAGCTGAAGGAAACCGGCAGGAAGGCCTGGGTCGCCTCGGGGCCTTCGAACCCCTCACCCTGAATCGGTCCGTTGACGATCTGCTTGGGCAGATCGAAGGACAGGAAATAGGGTATCATCGACAGCGCGACGACCAGCAGGATCCAAAGCTGCTGCTTGCGCGTGTGAGTCCAGATGTAGCGGGAAAGACGTGTTTCCATGTGCTGGCAATGTGACCTAACTTAAATACAGGATCGCCGGGCCGATCGAACCGGCCGACTCCTGTCGCAAATGGTTCCAGTCCATCAAATCGTCAATGGACTCGCGCTTCATCCACGGAATCGTGACTGCCGGCATGAGAGCAGAGCCTTGCCCCATGTCAAGCGGACGCGAACCACGAGTAACATCCGTCGAACAGATCGCCCCTTCTGCAAGGCCCGGACGGTTCCTTGCAGATGCGGCGAGCATCTGCGGCTCGAGGTATACTCGCGCGTGGCTTGCACTCGCCTACCCGTCAGCTTACAACAGCCTCATGATGCATGCCACCCATACTCCTCCCGAAGATTGGCACGAGAACGCCTATGATCTCGTGCGCGGGATCGCCGCCTATTCCGGCAGCGCCGTGGTGGCTGGCATAGGCAGGGTGATCGCCAAGCACCGGGATGCGGACATCGCCAACGCGTTCAACTACAAGCAGGTCGGCTGCAAGATCTGGGCGCGCGACAAGCTCTTCGAAAACACCGGCTCGGTCTTCAACCGTGTAGCAGTGCTTGGCGGCTGGTACGGCATTCTGCCCGCGATGCTTTTCGAAGACACGCGCTTCAACATCGGCGCCATCGACAGTTACGACATCGATCCTGCGGTGGAGGAGGTCGCGCGCACGCTCAATTCAGCGCATGGTGACCGTTTCCGTGCGATCACGGCGGATATGTATGCTCTCGACTATCGAACGATCGGGGCCGACCTGATTGTCAACACGAGTTGCGAACACATTGCCGATCTCAAGCTCTGGCTCGAGCTCCTTCCTCCGGGCACTCGTGTGCTGCTGCAGTCAAACGACTACTTCAGCGAGCCGACGCATATAAGCTGCGTATCCTCGCTTGAGGAATTCCAAACGCGCGCCGGTCTAGCGAAGCTCGATTTCGCAGGCACGTTGCCAATGAAGAAATACAATCGCTTCATGCTGATCGGGACGGTCTGACCTTCCGCTGTTGCAGCTCCTCCCTGAGGATCGTTGCGGTGCTGGCAGCGCCGGTGAGATCGAGCGGCGGAATCTTTGGCTTTGGTCGCGCAAGCATCGCCTCTATGTCCCGTGCGAGCCGGTCGGAAGTGATGCCTTCTTCCGGCAGGACGCCCGCAAGGCCGAGCCTTTCGAGCCGTTCTGCGCGCGTGCTCTGCTCGGTTTCGCCGCCCGCAGTGAAGGGAATGAGCAACGAGCCGCAGCCGGCGCGAAGAATGTCGCACACGGTGTTGTATCCTGCCTGCGAGACAGAGAGCCGCGCGCCCGCGAGCAGGCCTGCAAAATCCTGGCGAAAGCGGAAGAGGCTGACCCCGTTGGGAGCTGCGGCGGCGAGATCATCGAAATCGCTCTGCGGCAGGTTAGGCCCGGTTACGATGCACCAGCGAAGCGCCTTCGGCAGCATCATTGCTGCACCAAGTGCCGCGCTGATCAGCTCCTTCCCGACAGCACCACCGCCGGCCGAAACCACGATGTCGAATATCTCATTCGCTTCGGCTGGCGGCGGCGGTGCGACGAGACCCGTGTAGGCAACCTTTTCCGCGATCTCGCCGGCGAGCGGAAAGGTTTCCTCGAGACGCGCAAAGGCCGGGTCGCCGTGAACGAGCACGAGATCGAAATGCGCCTTGACCAGATCCACGGTCTCCTCGGCACGGCCGGGTTTGACCCGTTCCTGCAGTATGTCACGCAGCGAAGTCGCCACCAGCGGCCGCGGCTCCATGGCCGCGATGGCATCGAGCAGCGGCAGCAATTCAAAGCGCATCTGTCTGCGACCGAACGGAAAGGCCTCGATGATGACGACATCAGGCTTCGAGGCGTGCAGCGCTTCGATCAACAGGTTCTTGCGGTGCTGCTGAAAAGCATCCGTGACCGGATTGCCGTCGGCATCGCTCAGGCCGGAAAAGCCCTTGTCGCCAGCCGTTACCGGCGGCAGCGCGATCGTCGCCAGACCCTCGCCCGGGAACCCGGGAACCGGTGCGCCGCCCGTGACCATCGTGACGTCGAACCCGTCGGCGGACAACGCTTTAGCGATACGGCTCGCTCGCGCCAAATGCCCGATGCCGAGCAGATGCTGCACGTAGAAGAAGACGCGACGCTTGCTCAAGAGGCTTTGCTCCACTCGCTTTGAAAGAGCCCGATCAGTTGGGTGACGCTGGAATGATGGTCGAACTCGGCGCGAACGCGCTGTTCGGCAGCAGTGCCGAGTTGTCGCCTGAGATCCGGGTCGCGAACCAGCCGTTCAAGCGCCAGGGCAAGCGCCCGCGGGTCCTCGGGCGGCACGAGGAGACCGTTCTGATAGTCCGTCAGCAACTCCGGAACGCCCGAGACGGATGTCGAGACGCAAGGCAGCCGTTGGCTCGACGCTTCCACCAAGACGTTCGGCAGGCCGTCACGATCGCCATTGGCCGCAACCCGGCACGCCAGCGCGAAGATGTCGCTGTCGCGGTAATGCTGAAGCACGTCGGTCTGGTCGAGCGCCCCCTTCCAGCGCACCCGCTCGGCAACACCGAGCTCGGCGGCAAGCTTCTTGAGGTCGCCAGCCAGTTCGCCTGAGCCGATGTGATCGAAGCGCCAGTTGAGATCGGCTGGCAGCAGCGACAGGGCCTTCAGCAGGATGTCATAGCCCTTCTTGGCGACGGCGCGTCCGACGCTGACGATTCGTACCGGATCGGCCGGGTCGGAGCCGTCGCGGCGGGAATGGTCACCGCCAAAGGCCGGGAAACGGTCGAGATCGAGGCCGTGGTAGCTCAGATGCACCCGGGATTTCTCGGGCGTCAGGCTTTGCAGATGCTCAAAACCGCTCCGCGTGCAGGTAACGGTCCAGCGGGCGCGGTCGAGCTTTCCGGAAAGCTCCCAGTTGGACGACGTCCAGATGTCCTTGGCATGAGCGGAGCAGGTCCAGGGGATGCCTGCGATGATACTGGCATAGCCGGTCACTGAAGCGGGTGTGTGAATGAAATGTGCGTGAAGCCAAGTCGCCGCGCCCGGCCATTCGGCAACCAGCACCAGCGCCTGACCAAACCGCCGGAAGCGGTTGCGCGACGGGTCGCGCACGAGATCCCAAAGGAATGGGCCAAGCGCGCGCCAGAAACCGGCTTTCGGCATCAATCGGAGCGCGGCGCGAAGCACGCGCCACGGTTCCTCATGCAGATATTCCGGCAAATAGTGGACGTCGGCCCGGATTTCGTCGTGCACGGGATGACGCTTGTCATCGGTCGGACGACGGAGCGCAACGAGAACGAGTTCGTGCCCGGCCTTTTCGAGGCCGAGCAGTTCCTGCGCAATGAAGGTTTCCGACAGCCGCGGGTAGCCTTTCAGGATGACGGCAATCTTGCGATTTGGCGACACTGGCTCAGCTCGTCTGCTTTACGATGCTCAAGTGCTCTTTCGATCTGTGATCGAGCCAGTTGCCGACAAGCTCGGAGATGTGGACAAGGCCTTCCAGCCTCAGGCCATTGGCAGCGCGCGATGGCGGCGCGCGCCCCGGCAAAGCCTTCAGCGCAGCCGCAAACCGCAACGGATCCTCGGCCTCATGGGGAAGCAGCATCTCGACGAGGCCAAGGTCGGACGCGCGTCGAGCCCGAATCAACTGTTCCTCGCGCGGCTCGAGCCGCGGCACGATCAAGGCCGGCTTGTCGAAGGAGAGAATCTCGCAATAGGTGTTGTAGCCGCCCATCGAGACAACCCCTCTCGCGCCGGCGATAAGTTCCTCCATGCGATTGTCGAACTCGATTATCTTGATGAAAGGAATGCGACCGCCCTTCTTGATCAGCTTGTTGCGCTGCTTGGCCGGCATGTACGGCCCGAGCACCACGAGGGCGTTGTGCGTCAGTTCGGGATCCTGTTGATAGGCGTGGATCACGTCATGGATGAGTTCGGCGCCGTCGCCGCCGCCACCGGTGGTGACGAGGATATAATCGCCCTCGGGCCTATGGTCGGGCAATCCGTCATGCGGAACGCTCCGCTGCAGGAAACCGACGAAGTTCATGCGGTCGCGGACGGCTGTGGGCACCTCGAGGCCCACCAGCGGATCGTAAAAATCCGGCGGACCATAGACCCAGATCGTATCGTAGAACTGCTCGATCTTGCGCATGGTGTCGCGCCGCTTCCATTCGACTTCGAGCAGGTGCGGTGCGTCCATGATCTCCCGAAGACCAAGCACCAACTTCGTCCCGTGGGTCTTAAGATAGGTGAGCGTATCCTCGACCTCGCCACGCAGGCCCATGGGCTCCTTGTCGACGATGAAGATGTCCGGCTTGAACGTCTCGGCGGCCGAGCGGATGATCGACTGCCGCATCTTCAGCGTCTCGTGCAATTCGATATGCCGGTCGAGCGAGGTGTACTCACCGTTTCTGAGCTTGATGACGCTCGGTATCTTCACGAAATCGACGCGCGCACGATAATCGAAAGCCCCGGCGATCGTTGCACCGGAGATGATCAAGACCTGCAGCCCGCTATAGTCTTCCACGAGCGCATGCGCGATCGTCCGACAACGCCGCAGGTGACCCAGGCCGAAAGTGTCGTGGCTGTACATGAGGATCCGGGCATCCTCGAAACGCCGTACCATGCGAAGAACCTTTCGCTCATTACCATGAGGGCTGCAACAGGATGCAGCGCTCGCGGGCAGTCAAAGGAAGTGCCGGCCTTATTTGTAGGGATCGGCGGCGTCGCGCAACCCATCTCCCAGGAAGTTGAACGCCAAAATCACAAGAATGACTGGTATAGTCGGAAACAGCAGCCAGGGATAGAAAGCGATGACGCTGACGCTCTTTGCCTCCGTCAGCAGGATGCCCCAGCTCGTTATCGGCGGGCGCAGTCCCAACCCGAGGAAGCTCAGCGCAGTCTCGCCGAGGATCATGCCGGGAATGGAGATCGTCGCTGTTGCAATAAGATGGGACATGAACCCCGGCACGAGATGGCGCCCGATGATGCGGCTGCTTTTCGCGCCCATCAGTTGGGCCGCAAGCACATAGTCCTCCTCGCGCAGCGCAAGCAGCTTCGAGCGAACGGCCCGTGCAAGCCCAGTCCAGTCGAGAAGCCCCAGAATCACGGTGATCCCGAGATAGATGAGGATCGGGCTCCATGTGGCCGGCATGATGGCCGCAAGCGACAGCCACAGCGGAATGCTCGGAATCGACTGCAGCACCTCGATCAATCTCTGGACCAGGAGATCGAAAACCCCGCCGTGATAGCCGGCAAGCCCCCCGATGACGATGCCGAGCACGAAGCTCACGGTAATGCCGAGAAGGCCGATCGTTAGTGAAATCCGCGCACCGTAGATGATGCGCGATAGCACATCGCGTCCGAGCCTGTCGGTCCCCAGGAGGAAGAGCTGACCGCCCTCCGCAGGACAGACGACATGCAGGTTGCTCTCGAAAAGTCCCCAGAATCGATAGCTGTCACCGCGGCAGAAGAAGCGGATCCGCTGGATGTCCGATGGGTTGTCGGCATAGTTCCGCTTCAGCGTTGCCATGTCCAGCGTCATTGTCCGGCCATAGACGAAGGGGCCGACAAATGCGCCGTCATGAAAAAGACGGACTGTCTGCGGCGGCGCGTAGATGAAATCGACGTTGCGCGTATGCAGATTGTACGGCGCCAGAAACTCGCAAAAGAGGATCATGACGTAGAGGGCTGCCAGGAAAACGCCGGAGGCGAGCGCCAGCTTGTGGCGCTTGAACTTCCACCACATCAGGCGCAGCTGCGACGCCTGGTTCACGCGCACCTGCTCCTCCGTCATCACCTCGACGGAATAGGGATCGAACGGGGCGGTCGATACATAATGCGACAGGGGTTCGCCGGGCGCCGGAATCGGTGACGTCACTTCGTACTCCTGCCTTGCAGACGGATTCTGGGATCGAGAACGGCGAGCGCGAGATCGGATATCAGCACGCCGATGACCGTGAGAAATGCGAGAAACATAAGGAACGAGCCGGCGAGGTACATGTCCTGGCTCTGCAGCGCCTTGATCAACATCGGTCCCGTCGTTTCAAGCGAAAGGACGATCGCCGTGATTTCCGCGCCGGAGATGATCGCCGGCAGGATCGAGCCGATATCCGAGATGAAGAAGTTGAGCGCCATGCGCAACGGATATTTGAGCAGGGTCCGTGTGGGCGGGAGCCCCTTTGCCCGGGCGGTGACGACATATTGCTTTTGAAGCTCGTCGAGCAGGTTGGCCCTGAGCCGCCGGATCATGCCAGCCGTTCCCGCCGCGCCTATGATGATCACCGGTATCCACATGTGCTCGAGCATGGACCTGGCCTTCGCCCAGCTCATCGGCTGGGAGAGATATTGCTGGTCCATGAGATGGCCGATCGAGGTGCCGAACCAGATATTGGCGAAATACATGAGAATCAGCGCCAGCATGAAGTTGGGCACCGCAATGCCGATGAGACCGATCAGCGACAGGCCGTAATCGCCCCAGCTGTATTGGTGGGTCGCGGCATAGATGCCGATCGGAAAGGCGATTATCCAAGTCAGCATAATGGTGAAGAAGGAGACAAGGATCGTTAGCCAGAGCCGGTCTCCGACGACCTCGCTCACCGGCAGCTCATATTCGAACGAATAGCCGAAGTCGCCCTGCAGCATGCCGGCGACCCAGTAGATGTAGCGCAGCAGCGGCGGTTGATCGAAACCGTAATCTTTGCGCAGGGCTTCGATCTGCTCCATGTTGACGCCTTCGCCCTGCGCCCTGAGCTCGGCGACGTAGCTCTCGAAATAGTCTCCCGGCGGCAGTTCGATGATGGCGAACACCAGGGCCGAGATAATCAGGAGGGTCGGGACCATCGCCGCAATACGCCAGAGAATGTATCGCAGCATCTCAGGTATCCTGTTCAAGCCAGAAGGTGTCGGGGTTGTAAACGCCGAAATAGCTCGTCGGTTCGAAGCCGTAGAGCGCCTCTTCCGGTACATTGCGGAGCTTGGAGGAGACGACGATCGGCTGCAGCGATGCATTGACGAGGCCGATCGAGAAGACCTGATCGGTGTAGATCGACAGCATCGATTTCCAGATTTCCGTCCGCTCCGCGTCGGTGCTCGAATGCCGCCAGCGCTTGAGCAAGTCAAGAAGCTCGACCACAGGCGGCAGCTGCGGTGCCTCTCCCATTTCCCCGTGCGACAGGTAATTCAATCCCCAGACAGGCCACTGCAACTGATCGTCGGCCGTCGGTGCCAGTTGACCCGGGTTCATCTTCGCGGTCGGAACGCCGTTGTCGATGCCGAACCACATGGACATGATGATCTCGCCGCCGACCGCCCGGCTGCGGAAGGTGTCGCGCTGGGAAGTGCGGATGAAGAGCGAAATGCCGACATTCCGCCAGTAGTCGGTTATCAGCTGCAGAACGTCGGTCTCAAGCGTGCTTTCGCCCGCCGTCTCGACGACGATCTGCGCCGCCCGTCCATCCGGCAGGATACGGATCCCATCGCTGCCGCGCTTCGCCAGACCCGCCGCGTCGAGCAGGCTGTTGGCCTGGTCCGGATCGTGGGCCACCCAGGCGCTTGCGAATTCGGGACGGAACAGCGGACTTTCCGGCAGCACCGTATCGGCGCTCTCCTTGGTCAAACCATAGAAGACCGCCATGTTGATTTCGCGCCGGTCGATCGCCAGCGACAGCGCTCGCCGGACACGGACATCCTGCAGAAGGGGACGCCAGACCGGATCGGAAGCATTGAGATTGGGAAGCAGCGCCAGACGCGATCCCTGCGTCTTCTTCCACAGCTTGACCTTTATCGGATAGCGTTTCTCCGCATCCTTCAGGAAAGTGTAGTCGACGAAATCGATGCCCGCCGCCTGGAGATCGCTTTCGCCCGTGCCGGTTTTCGCCGGGATGAGCGAGGAGGAGCTGACGTTGAGCACGAACTTGTCGATGTAGGGCAGTTGCAGGCCGTTTTCGTCGACCCGGTGGAAATAGGGATTGCGCTCGAAAATGAACTGCTCGGCGGGAAGCGGTGTGGTGTTCCGCCAGGGATCGAGCGTCGGCAAATCAGGGTTTTCCGGGCGATAGGAGCGTGCCATGCGCATGTGCAGCTGGCTCCACTTCTTGACCCGCTCTTCCTTCATCGTTGCCTTGAGCTTGTCCTCGTCCTGATACTTCTTGTGGAACTGCTTGAGATAGGCCGACGGCATGACGATGACCAACGGCTGCGGAGCGGCGAGCTTCTGCAGAAAATCCGGGTTCGGCCTCGTCCAGGAGTAACGCACCGTGCGCTCGTCGACGATCTCGAACTTACCCGCTTCGCCATCCATGACCAGCGCCGTCGGAAGACCCGCCGGAGAGAGGTCCTCGTTGAGCAGCACATCTTCCCAGCAGTAGCGGAAGTCTTCCGTCGTAAGCGGCGTGCCATCCGACCACCTGTGGCCCTCGCGCAGGCGCAGGGTGAAGATGCGGTCCTCGACCGTTTCGTAGCTTTCGAGAAC
This sequence comes from Sinorhizobium garamanticum, assembly GCF_029892065.1. Classification (NCBI taxonomy): domain Bacteria; kingdom Pseudomonadati; phylum Pseudomonadota; class Alphaproteobacteria; order Hyphomicrobiales; family Rhizobiaceae; genus Sinorhizobium; species Sinorhizobium garamanticum. The sequence goes on from NZ_CP120374.1 coordinate 1,188,423, forward strand.
GTCGGCCTGAAGGTTCAGTTGCTCGTCGAAGCCGACCAGCCGGCAATAGCCGTAGACCGTCATCAGGCGGATATCCTTGGCACTGCCGATGATGCTTCGGATCGTGCCGCCATGCTTACCGGGCGTGCGCCCTCTGGCCGCGACATTGATCACGCGCGGCGTTTTCGGCAGTCGCTCATTGAGCGGAGGAAGTTTGCCTTCCGCAACCAGCGGCGCGAGCGCCTCGGCCTCCGTTCCCGCCGCAAGCAGGCGCGGCGGCAGAACGGTGGAAGCCAGCATCGCCAGCGCGGTTCTCCGGGTGATCATGGGCGTAGCTCCCTTGCATCCACCGACTTTCGGGCAAGGACGAAATGATCGCCGCCGAGATTCGCGGGAAAGAGGGCGTCTTCCTCACCATCGTCCGAGAACTGTGCTCCCCACCGCCGCTTGTCCGAGCCTCCGCTTGCCTGGAGGGCGTCGAAATCGAGCTTCCGGTCGAGATCGGGGTAAGGCACGGCCGCCAGCAAGGACTTCGTATAGGGATGTACGGGATTGCGCATCAGCACTTCACGCGGCGCGAGCTCGACGATCCGGCCGGCACACATCACCGCAATCCGATCCGCCATGTAGTCTACGACCGCCAGATTGTGCGAAATGAAGAGCGACGTCAGGCCCAATTCCTTCTGCAAATCCTTGAGAAGGTTGAGAATCTGAGCCTGCACCGAGACATCAAGCGCTGAAACGGGCTCGTCGCAGATCAAGAGTTCCGGAACGAGCGCAAGCGCGCGGGCGATACCGATGCGCTGCCTCTGACCGCCGGAGAAGCTGTGCGGATAGCGGTTGATGAAACGCTGATCGAGGCCAACGGCCTGAAGCAGAGAGCGAACGGTTTCGATCCGCGACTTCGGCGTTCCACGCCCGTGGATCTCAAGCGGCTCACTGAGAATGTTCTTGACCGTCATGCGCGGCGACAGCGACGAGACCGGGTCCTGGAAGACCATCTGGATTTTCGCGCGCAGCTCTTTCAACGCCGCGCCCTCGAGTTTCAGGACGTCGACCGCCCTGCCGCCGTCATCGTAGGTTATCGATCCCGAGTCCGGCGTCACCGCACGCATCAGGATCTTGCTCACCGTCGTCTTGCCGCAGCCGCTTTCGCCAACCAGGCCGAGGCATTCGCCGCGGCGAATGTCGAAGCTGACATTGTCGACGGCACGATGCTCGGACGAATGTTTCCCGCCGAACCAACCCGAGCTTCGGGAGGTAAAGGTTTTCGACAGGTTACGGACGGAGATGAAAACATCGGAGTTGGAAGTCTGGCGCGCCGGTCGATTTCCGAGAAGGTTTTCGGCCTTGACCGGCACCTCGCGCAGTGCCTTCAGGCGCTCGCCGGGCTTCATGTCGAAGTGCGGCACGGCGGCCATCAGGCCCTTCAGATAGGGATGCTGGGGATTGCGGAAGATCGCGTCGACCGGCCCCGCTTCGACGATCTCGCCGTGATAGATGACGACGACTTCGTCGGCCATATTGGCGACGACGCCGAGGTCGTGCGTGATCAACAGCATGGCCATGTTGAGCTTGGCTTGAAGCTCGCGCAGGAGCTGGAGAATTTGCGCCTGCACCGTCACATCGAGCGCGGTTGTCGGCTCATCGGCAATCAGGAGCGCCGGGCTGCAGATCAACGCCATGGCGATCATCGCACGCTGGCGCATCCCGCCGGAAAGCTCGAACGGGTACATGTCGTAAGCGCGCGGCGGGTTGGAAAACCCGACATAGCCCAGAAGCTGCTCGGTCCTCGCTCTGCGTTCCTCCTTGTCCGCGTCGGTGTGTATCGTCATTACCTCGGAAATCTGGTTCCCGATGGTGTGGAGCGGCGACAGCGAGGTCATCGGCTCCTGGAAGATCTTGCTGATGCGCGCCCCGCGAATGGCCTGGATATCGCGCCCGTTAGGCTCGAGCGAGAGCAGATCCTCAGGCTTGCCCGCGACGGCCGGGTCATTGAACAAGACTCGCCCGCTGACCCTCGCAACGCTTGGCAAAATGCCCATGATCGCCTGGCTGATCGCCGACTTGCCGGATCCGGACTCGCCGACCAGCGCGGTTACCTTCCCCGGCAGAATCCTGAAATTCGCCCCCCTGACGGCTTCGACTTCGCCGCCGAGCACCGAGAATGTGATCCGCAGACCCTCAACCCGTAGCAGGTCCGCCCCTGATGTCATTGCAGCACGCTTCCCTCACTACCCCAGAGCGCCGTACGTTGTCCCAAAACGCACATGGACGCTCTCCTTTTTGGTTCTACGCATCTTTCCACCGAAGGCGTTTTCACCTCGTTGGCGATGCTATAGCGTCCGACACCAAAAAAAGAGTAGCCTAGCTTAAACGGGCTGTCCAGCACGCCCCCCGAGGCGTCAGAAGGGCTGCAGTTCAGCGGCCAAGCGGCTTATGAGAACGGGCAAATACCGTTCGTCAGAACGTCGGCACACCGCGCCGACCGGCGGAAATCGTCGTAATAAAGCGTCCAGTTGGTCGTGTCTGCCGCCCGGTATGGCCCAAACTTGAAATACTGATTCTGGCCGAGCCCCTTATCCGCATGGCCGATATGCCCCTTCACTGTAATGACCGCCTGACCATTGGCAAACAGCTCGATATGTCCGGAACCGTCCGGCCCGGGCTTGGTGAAGACAGCGAAGTCGATCCAGCCGGACTTCGGATCCGGCAGCGGATTGCCATGATTGGTGACTGTGATCCCGGTTGTGCATGAATTGAAAAGGCGGCCGTCTTCGGGCTTCCAGTTCGGATCGGCCGCGACCAGCATGCGCATCTGGTTGAGTTCGGGGCGCACCCAGACGGGAACCTCTCCCGGCGCGCAGCTCGCCGGCGTATTCTCCGGCCCGGTGGACACTGGTGGCAGATAATTGGTCTCGACGGTAACGAAGAGCTTACCCAAGCTCATGCGGAACGCCAGAAAGGGACTGAAGTCTCCGTTGGCGCCGTGATCGATTTCACGTTTCCATTGCGCAATGAGGTAACGATGGTCTCCACTCGGAACGGGATCGGCGAACTTGACCGAAAAGCCGTACCAGACTCCCTTGTCGTAAGGCACGCGCAATGCGGTCTTCTCCCAGATTTCCGCCCGCTCGCTGCACCCGTCGTCCGACTGTCGGCATTTCGGCACGATGGACAGTTTCAACCCGCCATTTCCGGTGCGCTTGACGTCACTCTGAAACACATAGGAACCGGCGCTCTGTTCGACGTTGTCGCGATAGTAGAGCCCGCCCTCAGGGGCAAAGCCCGTACCCTCGAACCCGTCGACCAGCTTCTGCGCCAAGGTCGGTTGCTGTTCCGTCGATTGTGCAGGCGCAACGCTTGTCGCAACGAGTGCTGCGGCCAGAAAAACGACACGGAACATCGAACCTCCTTAAAGCGAGCGTCTTGCCGATCTATTGCAACATCTTGTCGATGAGGCCGCGTGGCCCCGGCGACAGCTTCGTATTGCGATAGAGCAACATGACATGCTCTGCCTCGGAAAGTCCATCCTGAGTTGCATCGTCGGGACGCTCCTCCGCGATCGCTGCAAGCGCTGTGTCCTTGGGATAGAGGATGGTGAATTTCTGCCGCACGCCGCGCAGTTTTTCCTGTCCGAGCGCCGCCCAGTCGCCGCCGCAATAATTGACGAAGGCTTCGCTGGCGACGACGTTATGGGCGTATTTTTTCGTCAGGTTCTGCAGGCGCTGCACCTCGTTGACCGCCGAGCCGAAGACGGAAAAGGTCAGCCGGTCGCGAAGCCCGACATTGCCGAACATGACGTTGCCCACATGGAGGCCAATTCCATAGCCGATCGGATCGCGGCCCTGTCTCTTTCTTTCGGCGTTCAGGGCCGCCACGCGCGCGGTCGCCGCGCTCACCGCGGCGAACGCCTCACGGCTCGCCATTTCCGACGGCTCCTTGTGGCGGCCGCAAGGATAGACGGCGATGAATCCGTCTCCAACGAAGCTCAGGATCTGGCCGCCGTTTCGATTGAACGGCGTCGCGATCGCATCGAAGAAACCGTTCAGCGTCTCGATATAGGCCTGGCGACCTTCCTTCTCCGCGAGCATGGTCGATTCCCGCATGTCGGCCATCACCAGGACGGCGCGCACGGTCTCGCCGTCGCCGCGCCGCACCTGGCCGCTCATCACGCGCCGTCCGGCGTTGGCGCCGAGATACGTCGTCAGCATGTTGTCGGCGAGCTTGCCGAGGACGGCGACCTTGGCAGCAACCGCCAGATGATTCTGCAGCTTGAGCAGCGCCGCGATCACATCGTCGCTGAAGCCGCCGTGCCGGTCCGTCGTCCAGGACCCCACCATGCCATGGTCGGAATCGGTCCCGAGCGGTTGCATGAACGCCAGATAATCGGTGGCCCCAGCCTCTTTCAGCTCATCGAAAATCGGAAACTCCGACACCTCCGCCGGATCGATGCGCCGCCTCACGTGATCGAGATTGTTGTTGAGCAGATAATAATAGGGGCTGCGCAGAAACCGCTCGGGATTGAGCGCCAGCTCCTCATGGCGCAAACCGCTCACCTCGACGCCCTTGCCGCGCCACCAGGTAAAACCGAGCGCGTCATAGAGCGGATGCAGCATCGAGAAGGACAGATGGACGCGCATGAGCGGCAGGCCCGCCGCCGCCAGCCGTTCGCAGAAACCCCGCACGAGGGTTTCGAGCGTCTCGTCGCTCAACGATGCTCGCATGAGCCAGTCTGCGACCTTGTCCAGAAGAATTTCGGAAACGCTGTTGTTGATCGGGCTCATGGCATTCCTCATCATTGGCATGACGGTCAACACCGACGGCTATCGCGCGGGCCTTGCAATCAAGGCCGCGTCCACCTGTGATGCCCGTTGTAACGAACGGCGTCTGCCGTGCTTGGCGGCAGGAGTTGCGGCGATTGAATCGCAACATCTTCTTGCTTGCAGATATTTACCGGCGAGCCCGATTTCCAGAGACGTTCGAAATTTTTGATCATGCGTGATCGTACACGGGATTGATCGTATAATTGCACCCTGTAATTGTTGGGGTGGTCGGCGACCTCCGCCCCCGCGCTTGACTTGCGACACCTTTCTCGCCAACAAAACGGCGACCTTTTCCGGCAGTCGGGATCGTCGCAATCGCCCGCCCTGCCCCTGACAGATGGAACCCTATCTTGACCTCCCTTCATCACGACAGGCTGCTTGAATCGATCTCAGCGCGCCAGGCCCGCGTCGGCGTCATCGGCCTCGGCTATGTCGGCCTGCCGCTCGCCGTCGCGGTGGCACGCTCCGGTTTTCCGGTAACCGGTTTCGACATCGATCCAGCGAAGATCGTCGCTCTGGACGATGGCCGATCCTATATCGAGGCCGTTACGGATGAGGCGCTTGGCCGTGAGATTGCCGCGGGCCGGTTCCGTTCGACGACCGATTTCTCTGATCTTGGCCAATGCGACGTGATCGTCATCTGCGTGCCAACGCCATTGACCAGGCACCGCGATCCGGACCTCTCCTTCGTCGAAGGAACGGCACGCTCGACCGCCGCCACGCTGCGGTCGGGCCAGCTCGTGGTTCTCGAGTCGACCACCTATCCCGGCACCACCGACGGCATCGTCCGCTCGATCCTCGAAGAAACGGGACTGAAGTCCGGCGAGGACTTCTTCATCGGCTTCTCGCCCGAGCGCGAAGACCCGGGCAACCGCGTCTTTGAAACTGCGAGCATCCCGAAGATCGTGGCCGGTGACGGGCCGCGCGCGGCGGCGCTGATGCAGCATTTCTACGGCGCCGTGGTCAAGACCGTCGTCCCGGTCTCCTCGAATGCCACGGCCGAAGCAGTGAAGCTTACCGAGAACATCTTCCGCGCTGTCAACATTGCCCTCGTCAACGAGCTCAAGGTCGTCTACGAGGCAATGGGGATCGACATCTGGGAAGTCATCGAAGCCGCCAAGACGAAGCCGTTCGGCTATATGCCCTTTTACCCGGGGCCGGGACTCGGCGGGCATTGCATCCCGATCGACCCTTTTTACCTGACCTGGAAATCCCGCGAATACGAACTGCCGACGCGTTTCATCGAACTCGCGGGGGAAATCAATTCGGCGATGCCGCGCCATGTCGTCAGCCGGCTCGCCGAGGCGCTCGACAGGCGGCAGGGCAAGGCGCTCAGCCGTTCAAACGTCCTCGTCATCGGTCTCGCCTATAAGAAGAACGTGCCGGACATTCGCGAAAGCCCCTCGCTCAGGCTGATCGAGCTCATCGAGGAGCGCGGCGGCAGCGCTGCCTTCTACGATCCGCATGTCGAAGAGATTCCCTCGACCCGCGAGCATCTCCCCTTGAAGGGCCGTCGATCGATCCCCTTTAACGAGGAAAGCGTGCGCCGGTTCGACGCCGTGCTTATCGCAACGGACCATGACGGCATCGACTATAAGGCGCTGGCGGATTGGGCGCCGCTGATCGTCGATACGCGCAACGTTTTTGCACGTCTCGGCATTGTAGCGGACCACGTGGTGAAGGCATGAAGTCGCTTGCGACCACCCTTCAGCTAGCTGGAGCGAGCGCTGCCTTGAGATTCTTTGCCGCCATGGCGTAGCCGCCGGCCGCGCCGTCGATGAAATGCACGTGATCGCGGCTCATGGCCGCCGGTACGATGCAGGTCATCAGCGCGGAATCCTGCTGATGCAGCCCGTAGCTGGAGACGCCGGACTCGGCCGCCCGCTTCAGCCTTTCTTCGATCTGGCTGAGCCGCTCGATGCCGATATCGATCGTCATCTTCAGCCCGTCGTCGAACTTGCGAAAGTCGGAGTTGCGGACCAGATCGCGCTTGTATTGCGTGGTATCGAACTTGCCGAGGTTCCAGCCGAGCTTGAAGCACAAGAACAGCACCAGGCTCTGCAGGGTTATCCACGACCAGGCGAGGAAACGTCGACCTCTGGGCGCCACGGCGCGCGATTCGACCGCGACCCCTTGCATGGAAAGCCGCGGCTCGGGACCGTTTTCCGGCACCGGATGCCCGCCGCGTTCCTCGCCTTCGGCCAATGCCACGATGTCGCCGACAAGTGCCTGGAACTCCGGACCATTGCCGCGCAGACCCGGAATGGCAATGATCGAGACGATTGCCCCATGGCGGGAGACAATCGGATTCCAGCGGCAGGATAGCCCGGTCAGATCTGGCCTGCTTCCGGCCGCCGCGGCCTCGATTTGGTAGCGCCCGGCCTTCATTTCCGCCTCTGCCCAACTGGCACCGCCACCGGAAAACATGGCGTAGGACACCTCCTCGCTAGCCTTGAAACGCGCGACGCGCATGTCGAGCCCGCTGGCACGGATGTCGGCGACCGGAACAAGTGCTGCCCGCAGTTCGAGGCCAAGCTCTTCCGCGACCCAGGTCTTCGCGGCCGCCAACGCAGCACGCGCCTTTGATGCCATTGCGGCCGGGATTGCGGCAAGCGCCCCGTCGCCTCCGAAGACGAAGGGCAGGTTTCTTTCGTCGAGTGCATTCATCAACGCCGATATGACGCTTGCGCCCGCCATGTTGACGGCCTTGTAACGACCCTCCGCAATGGCGCTGGTCGAGTCGACGATGTCGGCAACCGCGAGCACCCATCCATCCGGCAAGGGCCGGTAGTTGCCCTCGTCGGCAACCCCCTCGAATGCCTCGAAAAGGGGAAGGTCGTCGTAGAACTGCATATCAGCTGCCTGCGTCATGACTGCGTCCAACCTCTTCGACTTTAGCCCAATGCGCTCGAGAATCGCTTTATTCTTCTTCGCTTCGTTCTAAATTACGTTAGATCCGAAGATAAAGTTTCAAAACAGGCTTTGGAGAGCAGGACTTAGAAATAAAGCAACCCGTACAATCTAATTGGAACTTATGCCGTTGCAGGACCCTTATGATCTGTGCTTGTCTAAGGAAATGCACGCAGGCAAAGGCGCCGAGGCGGGCAAGACGAAGCCAAAACGGGAATGCAGGAAAACACCTTTCGAGTGCGGTTCTGGGGAGTGCGAGGCAGTTTGCCGGTATCCGGCGAACAATTTCTACGCTATGGGGGAAATACACCCTGCATCGAAGTCCGTTGCGGCAGCGAAGTCCTGATCTTCGACGCCGGCTCGGGGCTGCGCGAAGCTGGGGTGGCGCTCACGTCGGAGGGCATCTCGGCGTTCGACCTGTTCTTCACGCACAGCCACTATGATCACATCATCGGCCTCCCCTATTTCAAGCCGATCTACAATTGCAGCACCGCTGTGCGTTTCTGGTCCGGCCATCTTTACGGCAGGATGAGCACCAAGAGAATGGTCGGCGAGTTCATGCGGCCGCCATGGTTCCCCGTCGATACCGACATTTGTCAGTCGAGCATGGACTGTGTCGACTTCCGCCCGGGAGACGTGCTCGCGCCCCGCAAAGGGGTTACCATCCGCACGACGAGTCTCAATCATCCCGGCGGGTGCGTAGGCTACCGGATCGATTGGGGCGACCGTGCCGTCGCCTTGATCTATGACACCGAACACGAGGCCGGTATTCTCGATCCAGCAATCCTTGAGTTCATCGCCGGCGCCGACCTTATGGTCTACGACTGCACCTATCTCGAGTCGGAGATGGCGACCTATCGAGGCTATGGGCACTCGACCGGCATGCACGGCGCCAAGCTGGCGCAGGCGGCCGGCGTGCGGCGCCTAGCAATGTTCCACCACGATCCGTCGCGGACGGATGTTGAGCTCGCGGCGATGGAACAGGAAGTACAGGCCTTTTTCGAAGGGGCCTTCGCGGCCCGCGACCGCCAGATCATCGAGCTATGAGGTCGCTTACCCTGCGCCAGCGGCAGGCGGGGTGCACGGAGGTAAGCTCGAACAATCGCGACAGAAATTCCCATACGCTTTCGTCATGGACCAAATGGTGCGTGAGGATGCCGACCGCCTCCTCATCGACGTCCAACTCGTCCATCCGCCGTACGATGTCTTGAATGATTTCCCGGTGATTTCGACAGCCGCGCGTTCCATGCCAATCCATCACGTCCACATGCGTGTTGATGAGGCTCAGGCCAGGCCGGGGAAAAGCGGAGGCGATCGACCCGTTCTTCATCTTTGCCGGCTTGCTCGGGCTCTTTCTTTCGGGACCGAAAACCGAAAGGGCTGTGAAGCCGATGTCTGGCAGCCCATCAAGGAACCCCGGATCGATCCGGTTCCATGGCGGAACGAGCAGCGGGACGTAAGAGGACGAATGGAGCGCCTTGAGATGGGAGTGTCCCCTCTTCAGCTCATCGAGAACAACCTCGCGCGGCCGATGACCACCAAGCTCCTGCCGCTTTTCCGCCGGCGGTGCATGGTTTCGATGCGTCCAGCCATGAACGGCAACGCTGATATCGTCACGGTGGGCAAGGTAACGCGAGAGCTCGCCGCTCGTGTGCGCCGGGATAACGGCCAAGGTAATCGGCACGGAAAACCGGCCCGCCAGATCCACCAGCCGGTCGAGCGCCGCCGTCGGCTCGACCGCATCGTCGTCGCGCAACCAGAAATCGACGCGCCGCCCGGCCGCCCGCAAACGATCCAGTCTGTCGACCATTGGCTGCCAGATCGACGTCTCCATTATGCCGCCTTCTCCACAAAGTCCTTGAAAATCTCGCCGAGCCGCGTTGCTGCCGCCTGCAACGACCGTTGCTCGACAACGAACCGGCGCGCGTTTGCCCCGAACTCGGCGCGAAGGAGCCTGTCGCTGATCAGCCGCCGGATCGCGGCGGCGAACAGGTCGATATCGCCCGCCTTCGTCAGCAAGCCCGTTTGCTCATCCCTGACCACTTCCGGAACGCCGGCCGTTCGTTGCGCGACGACCGGCAGGCCGGCCGCCTGCGCCTCCAGATAGGAGAGGCCATAGGCCTCGCCGCAGCCCGGCCAGACATAGACGTCGCCCCGCGCGAGAATCCCGGCAATCGCCTCGGGCTCTCTCTCGCCGAGCCAATCCAGCCTCTCGGGTGGAAGCGCGGAGAAAACTTCCTGCACTTCCGCCCGGGCGGGGCCGTCGCCGACGATGGACATTATCCAGGGCAGGTCGACCACGAGCACCAGAGCCCTGGCGAGCATCCGATAGCTATCCATCTTGTCACCCGGCCGCATCATCGCCACTGCCAGCAGCCGGCACACGTCGACCTCGGCTTGTCGCGGCTCGTGGAACGGCGCCACGTCTATAAACGGTGCAAGCATGGCATAGCGGACGCCCGGTATGGCCTCTTCCAAGCCTTCGCGGTCGCGTTGCGTAAAGCAGATGTTGACGGCAGCATGCCTGGCGCCAGCCGCAACTTCATCCTGGGCTGGCTTCCTGGCGCCAACGTTGCGGCGGTACGAGTAGGAACTTTCGGCGGTAATGTAGGGAATGGAAAATTCAGCCGAAATGCGGGGGCCGATGAGGTCCGGCGCCTTGTAGTAAGGATGGTAGCAGAACCATGCGTCGGGCGATCCCTCGGCGCGCCAGAGGCGCCGAAGACGGCGAACCTCCAGATCGGCTTCGGTTCTAAGCGACGAAAGTTGTTCGTCGGACGCCTCGCGTGAAAAGCTGCGCAGTTGCGACGCGATGCCGATGTCATGGCCGCCCAGCCGAAGCGCATCGATCAGCAGGCGCGCCATCTGCCTGTCGCCGGAGGGGACGGGATGATCGGGCGATTTCAAAGGCGCGTAAAAGGCGATCTTCATTCGACGCGAGCTATCCCGCCTTACCAATCGGATGTCAACATAGGCCGAACGAAGGCAGCGCGGCGGCTGGCACCATCTACGCGCAGGCAGGCCTATGCACGTATAGTGGCTCCCGGGTTGTGGCGGTTTATTCGGTCGGCGCTCCTTCCGCTTGCGCCAAGGCAGCCTTCTTCTTTGCGATTGCGTCGTGGGTCGCGGCGGCCGCGGCCGTCGTGGACTGCGCTTCATCGCCCGCGACCTGCACCGTCGGCGAAGCAAACGAGATGCCGTTTGCCTTGAAGGCGTCCTTGATCAAGGCCTGCGCCCGCCGCCGCACCTGGGTCTGGTGTCCGGGCTTCGTCTTCATCGCGAAGCTGAGCGTGACGCCGTAATCGCCGAATTGCTCGACGCCCTTCATCTTCACCGTCTCGATGATCATAGGCTGCAGCTCTGGATCCTCGAGCAGCGCCGCCCCGACGCCCTTCACCACCTTCTTCACCTTGGCGACATCGGTGTCGTAGGAAACGTTGATCTTGAACTTGTCGATCACCCAATCGCGGCTCATGTTCTGAACGGCGCCGAGTGAGCCGAACGGTACGGTGAACACCGGTCCGCGGTGATGGCGCAGCTTGACGGAACGGATGCTGAAGGATTCGACGGTCCCCATATAGCTGCCGCTCTGGATATATTCGCCGACGCGGAAGGCATCGTCCATCATATAGAAGATGCCGCTGATGATATCCTTGACCAGCGTCTGCGAGCCGAAGCCGATTGCGACGCCGAAGACCCCCGCACCGGCGATCAGCGGACCGATCGCGATACCAAGGCCGGAAAGAACCATCAGCACCGCGACTATGGCAATGAAGGCGGCCAGGAAGTTGCGCAGGATCGGCAGCAGCGTACGCAGGCGCATATCACGCGCGAGCTGCGCCGGGTCCGCGACGTCAACGCTCGCCTGCTTCAGACGCTGATTGATGAGCTCCTTTGCCAGTTGCCAGATGAGATCTGCCGCGAGCAGTATGACGATGCCCGCAAGCACGCCGCGGAAGATGCGGTTGAAGGCATCGTCCTGCATCATCGAACTGCCGTTGAAGCGGAAGACAACAGCGAGCCAGGCAGCCGCGAGCCCAATGATCACCAGCCGGGCACCCCGTTCGATCACCACATGGCGCAGCACGCGTATGCCGTCGGTCGCCGAGGTGTCGAGCATCGTCCTCGTCGTCGCGCTGGTAAAGCGCAAGAGCGGCGGCAAGCCGAGAACATAGATACCGATCCAGAACAGCACCTTCATGCCCGCAACCCAAAGGAGCCACAGCAGGACCAGGAAGGCGATAATCATCGCATTGCGGAGCATCCGGCGCGCGGCCGTCACCGACTGGTCAGGCCGGCGAAGCACCGTGTCGATCGCCAGACCGAGAATGACAAGCCCGAGAACGGCCGTGACGAGGTCATGAACGTCGACCGGAAACGAAAGTGCCTGCATCAGATCGCCAACGGCCCACACAACGGCGAATGCACAGATGAACAACACGGATCGATTGAACCAGAACTTGGCGTCGTCCGGGGCAAGCGTGGCATGCTCCCCCGCCTGCGGCGTCACGGCCAACTCGGCTGTCGGCTTGAACACAGCGGACACGACAGCAATCAGCAGGCGGGCGACGATCCAGGCAATGAGCAGCGGCGCGATCGCGGCCTCCAGTCGGTATGGCCAGCCGGATAGCACGAAGACCGCAATGCCACCGATTGCGAAAGCCACGAGAGGCGCGATGTTCATGAAGGCGCTGAGGCCCCATCCGTAATCCGCGGCACTCCGGTCCGCGCTGCGCCGCAGGAAATAGCGCAGCAACAATTCGGCCCCGTAGCCACCGAGCAATATAAAGGCGAACCCCCGCAGAATGGGCATCGTTCCCTGGCTCTGCATGTCGCTGGCGATGCGGTCCTTCGCGGCCCGCCATTCGGGAGCCATCCGTGGAACCGCGTCCCGCATGCCACCAAGGTGCTGCTTTATTTTCGCAACCAATTGCGACGCTAGGCCGGTCGGCGGCGCTGGTGCCGCCGGCGCAGCCGTCTGCTTGGACGCCAGCCATTGGCGAACCTCTGGATCGTCGAGCAACTCGATCAGTTGCTGCACCTTGGCCGGCGGCGCGGCCATCGGTTCCTGTGCGGCCAGCGGGCCGATGACCGCAAAAATCAGCTGGAGAAACAGGACAACGAAGGCGAGAACCACGCCTTTCCTGCAATGACTTGAAGCTGCAAGCATGAAGACCCGGCCTTTCCCATGCGACGATGACCCGCTCCAGCGCCGCGCGTCTTGTCAGACGCGCGAAGGACGCTGTAGCACTTTGAAACGCTGCATGTTTTTATCCTTAAATCGACTGCGATTTAAGGAAACATGCAGCAGGCGCTTGGCCTGCATCTTATCCTAAATAGCAGATGCCTAATAAAAGTGTCACGGCGCAACCCCATCCTGCTTGATCTGGTTTATCATTGATCAATGCTGAGACATGCCGTCGGTTCTGCCTTTCGTCCGCCTTCCCTGCGATATCGGCCTTCCCCGCAAGCGATGTGGGCGTTGGGGACTTGAAACCGACCGTTGCACGCATAGTTTTCCGGAAGAGAATTTGGCGATCAAAGAGGGTAAGCCGCGATGCCGAAGAAGATTGCGAAGATAGCCGCCATCCATGGGGGCCACGTCGCCTCGACGTGGTTGCTGACGGGCGCCCTGGCAATGACCCTCCTCCTTTTCTCTGCCGGCACTATGTCGGCCAAGGAGGGCAGGCTTTCAGGCCTGCCTTCCCTGATCCTCGGCGGCCAGACCGCCGAGGCGCCGACGTATAATTTCCAGCAACCAGTCGTCGAGGAGGTCAAGACGCCGACCATCAATATCGTCCTCGACAAGACGACGCTCGACGACATCAAAGCTGCATTCGGCGGTGAAATCCGGATACGCTCGGCCGGGGATATTGCTGTCGGCTGGCTGTGCTACACCTTTGTCTCGCAATCTGTTCAGCGCGATGTCTGGTTCATTGCCAACGACATGCAGGCAGCATCCGGGGCGGGAGAAGCCGTCAATATGATTGCGGTCGAGGAGACGTCCGAGGATCAACCCGATTGCGACAAAGGGCAGTTCGATCTTGCGAAATGGACGATTCCGGTACCGACGCTCGGCGACGACAAGGCATCCCTACAACAACGCTTCGGCAACGCTCCGGAGAGCGGCCTGGTCCGCTACGCCCATCAAGGAGCCGGAGCAGACGCGCAAATATCGCAGTCGCTGGTCTATCGCTTGAAGGACGGAAAGATCGATGCTGTCGCCTTCACGCAGATCAAATCGAAATAGTTGCGATCAGCCGCGGTGCGATCTGACGACCGCATGTGTCCTTAGATCGTAGCCGACATAAGGATGAAAAAGTGCAGCAACTCAAAGTGCTGCAGCGTCCTTGGCGCGTCTGATAGGCTGCCCGGCGCGGTAGGCGCAGGGGGGCTCTCACACCCTTGCGCGATCTCGCCTCTTGAGGGCCGGCAGGCCACCCGCAGGCAGATGCCGGAACTTGCCGCGAATTTGTGGCCACAGGGACTTCAAGGATTGGGGCCGCCAGGTTTTCAGGCCTGCACGGCGGCGTCCGGCGAAGTTCAAGATGCTGCCTACGACGGGCGCGCGACCAATGTTCAGACGCTCGACCGATTCAAGCAGTTCGGTCTCCTGCGTCCTTCCGGCAGCGACCATCACCAGAACCGCGTCCACCTGGGATGACAGCCACACGGAATCGTCGTCGTGTGCGATCGCCGGCGGATCGATTATGACAAGGTCGAAGCGGCGGCGCAGTTCCTGGAAAAGCCGTTCATGGTCATGCAGGCCGAGGCGTGAGTTGATGACACGCAAGAACGGATATTCAGGCGCGACGCTTATGATGGACTCGAGGTCGGTCGTACCGTCCAGATACATGCCGAGCGTTGGACTTCTGTTGGTGATGCCGAGCATGCCAGCCGCGCCGTTCGGCTTGGGATCGATATCGAGAATGACGGCCCTCAGACCGCTGAGAGTGGCCGTTGCCGCCATTCCAAGGGCGCAGGTCGTCTTGCCCTCGGCCGCGCCGGCGGAAAAGAACATGACGACCTTCACGTCAGCGCCAAACTCCAGCGCGCGCCAGGCCAAGCACAGGGAACGCATGGAGCGCGCGAAAGGCGAATGGGGACTGGCGAGCATATGCTGATACGGGGTCTGTCCCGGCTCCAGAATCCCTTCCACATCCGGGATCGAGATGATGTTCGGGCGTTTGATGATGCTCTCCACCTTTCGCGTCGTGCGAATGCGCGTGTCCAGCCCATCCATGATGAACATCGCGACGACGGCCAACAGGAGAGAAGCCACCGCGGCGATCGGAATCATGAGTGCGGGCCGCGGAAAGGACGGCGCGCGCGGAATTTCTGCAAAAGAGGCGATCCGCGCCGTGGCCTTGACCTCCTCCTGCTCTGGATCGAAGGAGCCCAGCCGCAGCACCACCTCGTCATAGCGCTTTTGTTCCGAGAGCAAGTCTCGCTCCAACTCACGACGGCGAATTTCATCAAGATTGCGGACCTGCATCTCCTTTTGCAGTTCGCTGACCTCCTCCCGGAACTTCTTCACCCTTATGGTCGCAACCTTGGCGTCATTCTCCAGCTCCCGCAGAATTCGCCCCGCCTCATCATTGATCAGACGACGGTTGGAGACGATCTGCGCGTCCGATTCCACGACGAGGGGGTGGTTTCGCCCGAACTTCGCGGTGAGCTGCGCCCTTTCGCGCAGAAGGCGGCCCTCTTCGTTTCTCAGGGTAGTGAGCAATTCCGAGGCCAGGACCTTTCCGGCAGAATCGATACCCATCGAAGCGAGCAGCTGCTTGGCTTCGTTAAATTTTGCCCATGCGCCCGCCTCATCGACGCGCGCGACGGTAAACTGGGTATTCAGCTGCTCGGTACGGGCACGCAGCACATCGTCCCGTGGATCGAATGCCAGATCGCTCCTGGCGGCAAATTCCGCCATCTCGCGCTCTTTTTTCGCGATCGATGTCGCCAGGCCGCTGGCTTGCAGGCGCAGGTAACTCACGGTGTTTTGTGCTGCGGCCTCCTTCAGACGCGATGTCCAGGCCACGTAATTTGACGCTACGCCGTTGGCGACCTCGGCCGCCCGGGCCGGGAACTCGTGATGGACGGAGATGGTCATCGCCAGGCTGTCGCCCCTGCGGTCAGCGGCGACGGAAGCCTGCAGCCTCGTAATCGCACGGTCTCTCGACCGTCCTCCAGCAACGACATTTGACCGCCGGTCCTCTCGACCACGCGAACCGATGGTATCGGGAGTGGCTCCGAAGAGTGCCTTCAGAGAGGTCCAGGTCGATTCGGAGGCAGCCTGTTTTTCAGCGAGACGCGGGTTGAAATAAGGGTCTTCTTGAAGGTTCAGATCGTCGACGACAAATCCTAGAAATTCGCGCGATCTGACCAGATCCATCTCCGTATCCATCGCGGATTTGTCACGCTCGAGTTTCTGCAACTCGAGCACCGACTCGTAAGGACGCGTGTCGTTGCGGTCGAACACCAGCGTCGACGACGCCGTATAAACCTTGTCGAGCGAATAGGTAACTATAGTAGCAAGCAGCGTGCCGAAGACGACCACACAAGCGATCAGCCTGGCGTAGCGCCGCAAGAGATCCAAAACGTCATGGAGGCTCTGAATAGATGCCTCTCGTTGGCCCGCGCCGCCCAGGTTTGCAAGCCTCCTGGCTTCTTCGCGAACTTCGAAATCCCGATCAAAAGTAAGCATCATGCCCCTCTTCCAACCCCATCGGACATCGAAGCCCAGACTGAAAATTGGGGTTAAATTTCTAATGTGAAAAGGTTGCTGCTATGCAATATTTACTCAACGGCCAAATGCGTGCAAAGTTAGAAAACTTGAAGTACTTAACACACATCTCATCCGCTGGGTGAGCAAGTAAATTTTTATATCTCGTAAAATCGCGGCTCGCGCGATTTTGCCATATTGGCTTTCTTCGCGCGATTATTTTTTGGCGGATGTTAGCGGACGTCCAGGGGCAAAAGCAAGAGTTTACGCGGGCCGACAATGATGAGCGCGGTTGAATCCAGATTCGCAGTGCCGGCCAAATCCAAGAGAGACGTCTGGCAGCACATCGAACTCCTGACTGTGGGTGCCGCGATCTTCTTCTCGCCCGTCAATGTCTTGCGCCTCAATCAGTTCTACTTCACGCTTAGCGATGCATTGTTCAGCCTGGCGTTGATCCTCGGCCTGATCAACGGACGCATCCCATTGCGACCGCTCGGGCGCGTCAGTACCGTCGTCTGGTTGTCGGGGCTTTGCTGTATCGCGTTCGGTCTCATTGTCAGCAGCCTCGTCAGCCCAGATCCGATAAGAGGCCTGGTCGTTCCGGGTCAGTACATATTTGCGTATTTCATCGTCCTCCTTATCGTTGCCGGGCGCCCCTTGGATGAAACGATCAAGCTGGCGAAATTTTATATTCTCTCCGTGTTTCTGATGTGCGTCCATGCGATCTATCTCATCCACTGGGATGGGCAGAAGAACACGACCTTCGTCAGCGGCAGCGGCCGATTTACGGGTTTTGTCGAACGAGAAAACGAATGCGCGGCACTGATTGCTTTGGCTGTGCCGATATTGCTGCTCGTCGCCTCGACGGGAAAACTGAGGAAGATCTACGTCGTCATCGCGGTCCCGGTCATGGGCTACGGCATCATGTTGACCGGGTCCAACAGCGGCCTTGCCTGCCTCGCCTATGGACTGATTATCTTTCTGTTGGTTACGGCCAGTTGGAAGCGCCTGTTGGCCGGCGCCGGCGTCGCCCTTGCGGCAGCGGCGGTCATGGCAGACGCGGGTCGCGCATATCTGCCTGCAATCTTTCAGAAACGGGTGCTCGGCGCGCTGGAATCGGGCGACTTGAGCCAGGCAGGGACCTTCGACCACCGTCTTGAGCTTATTCACGAAGCCATGGGTCTGGTCGAGTCCAATTTCTGGGTCGGACTCGGCGCCGATCAATACATGGTCGTCAGCTACATCGGACGGCCGGTGCACAACGTGTATCTGCTCATGTGGAACGAAGGGGGGATCGTGGCCGTGAGCGGCTTTCTGATCATGCTCCTTGCGGGGCTCGGACCGGTTGCTCGAGCGTTCAAATTGCCGGGAGGGCTTCCCTTCGCAGCCTGCGGCTTCGTCTGCGTGAGCATGTTCCTGTTGGCGGTCAATGCGTTCACACACGTCTATGGCAGGTTCTGGTCCGTACCGATCATCCTCTCGGTCGCATTGGCGCAGGCCTTCTGCCATAACTGGCATCGCCAGTTCTCACAGCCACGCGTTTTCGGGCCGGAGCGTAGATAACGATTAAGAGGCCTTTTTCAGGCACGGCCCCGTTTGTGTTGCGCAGCTATCGCTGCGCCACCTGCCTCGTCTTCTCCGCGCTGGCGCTTGCAAGCGCGCTACGTATCGCATGCGCGCTTCTCTCCATGGCGACGGTATCGAGGGCAGGGTCGACGAGAAAAGCGAGGCTTGTCTCACCGAGTTCCCGTGCATTGGGCAGCCTCTCGGTCGGGCCCATGCCGATATCGGTGAACGCCTTCTCCAAATAGATTTCAGAACAACTTCCGCTGAAACAGGCGACGCCGGCGGCGTTGATCTCACTGATAATCCTATCCCGGCTCCACCCGGACTTGAGATATTCGGGCCGTACGAAGGTGTAGAAGCGGTACCAGGCATGCTGGAGGTGGCTCGGCGGCGATGGCGTCCGCAACGCCTCGATGCCCTCGGTCGCCCTTGCAAGAATTGCCGCGTTATGGGCGCGTATGTCGCGCCACTTTAAAAGGCGCTGCAGTTGGCGCAGGCCCAGAACTGCCTGGATGGACGTCATTCGCCAGTTCGTTCCTATGGATTCGTGCAGCCAGCGAAAACCGGGAGGATGCTCTTTGTTGAAGACCGCGTCGTAGGACTTCCCATGGTCCTTGCGGCTCCACGCACGCTTCCAGAGGCCTTCGTCGTTCATGGCTACAAGGCCGCCCTCCCCGCCGGTGGTGATGATCTTATCCTGGCAGAAGGAGAATGCCGCGATATCGGCAAAACTGCCGACGGGCCGGCCATCGATCTCGGCGCCATGCGCTTGCGCACAATCCTCGATGACCCATAGGCCCTTTTTCCGCGCCAGCGCCATGATTGCCGGCATGTCGCATGGCCAACCGGCAAGATGGACGACGATGACGCCCTTGGTCCGCGGCGTCAGTTTCGCCCTTATGGTTTCGGCGGTGATGTTCTGGCTGTCGCGATCCACGTCGGCGAACACGGCGACGCCACCTGCCATCGGCACGGTGGAGGCCGATGCTATGAAGCTGCGTGGCGTCACGACGACCTCGTCGCCCGGCTGAAGATCCAGCGCGTAGAGCGCAAGATCCAGCGCGACCGTTCCATTCGCCAGCGCAATGGCGTGTTTCACCCCCAGGAATCGCTCATAGGCGGCCTCAAAGTTGCGCACATGTGGCCCCGTCCAGGCGTTCACCTCGCCCGACCTCAAGACCGACACGACATCTTCGATCTGTTCTTCGTCGTAAACTGGCCAGCGTCCCATTCTGTCTCTCCAAACCGCTTTCGGGTCCATTACATCGCGTGCCGCCAATGCCGACACATCCTACCGCCCGTTTTCAAGGTCGCGTCGCGGGAACCTCAAGCGACGTGGCGGACCAAAACGAATGCCTCCGCCGCCTGCCGCAGGATCGTCGCGCCGCGCAGGGTGGCGAGCGCCCGCAATGCGGTCAGCGATCGCTCATGCGGCGGTTGACGCAACTGAGAAGCAAAGGCCTGCATCGCCTCCAGTTTCGTTTCGATATGCGCGGCGATATCGATGAAGACATTCGGTACGAAGGTCGGCGACAGGTAGGGGGCGTTCCAATTCGTCTCGGACAGGGTCTCATAGGCGAGAATGCGCGTGGGAAACTCGGCCTGATGCGGCCTGCAGGCCACCAGCGAAGAGGCGAAGGTGAGCTGGTGGTCGATATGCATGTCGCCCACGAACGGCACGAGAACCGTCTGGGGCGCGAGGCGGCGCACGAGTTCGGAAAGCGTGCCGTTCAAGCTGGTATGCGGCGTTTCCGACAGCCCGGCCGCCGGAAGTCCAAGCCAGAACGTATCCTTGACGCCGAGAACAGCGTGAGCCGTCCTTGCCTCTGCCTGGACCCTGGCCACCGCATCGGCCGCAAATGCCGGCGGCTTGCCCTCGGTGACAATCGCAACAAACACATCCTCGCCTTCCGCGGCAAGCCTTGCGATCGTCCCGCCGGCACCGAGCACCTCATCGTCCGGATGTGGCGCGATCACGAGCGTCCTCCCAAACGCCAATCTTAGCCCCTGCATCGCGCCTCCTTGGCAAAGCCGGTGATCTTCATCAGAAATATTCCGCTGCATTCAATAATTTCACTCGAACTGCCCTATCGGGCCGCGGCTGCCATCTCCGGTCAGCCCGGCAAATTGGCGCGCCTTGCCAAATACTCCTCCGCCATTTTCAGATGCTCGCGGTGCACTTTTTCGCCAAGGACGATCGTTTTCAATGTCATGAGGAGAATAAGTCCATCGAGACGCAAGCTGGCATGTCCGACGTACCAGAGATCGAGAGCGATCTTCTGGTCTGCCGACAGACGCGTGTTGCCATTGACCTGCGCCCAGCCTGTCAGCCCCGGCGGGACGAGGCAACGAAGACGGCCAAGCTCGCCGAAGGCGGCAACGGTTCCCAACGGCAGCGGCCGCGGCCCTACCAACGACATGTCGCCGCGCAGAATCGAGAGCAGTTGCGGCAGTTCATCGAAGCGCAACCGTCGCAAAAGGGCTGTCAGCTTCGTTTGCCGCAATTCGTCGGCCAACAGTTCGCCGTCCGGTCCTCGCGCCTGCGTCATGGTGCGGAACTTCAATATCGTGAAGGCCCGCATCCCGACGCCGGCACGCACCTGCGTGAAAAACAGTGGCCGGCCAAGGTTGATCCAGACGACGATCGCTGTCAGACCCATCAAGGGCAGGCACAGGACGAGAGCGACAGCCGCAAACAGAGACTCGATGGCGCGCCTGAAAGCTGCCGACCGTCGCAACAGCGGCCAGGCAGGAACAGAAACCACGCGATCAAGGTTCGCCTTCAACGCAAAATTCCCTTGGAAGGATGAGAGTCCAACTGAAAAGTGATGTGGCGACGCCAAATGCGGCGTCGCTAAATTCCGGCAATGGCGACGACGAGGACGTCGCCAGGCAGCATTTCGGTCAAAGTCGACGCCTTTATGCTGGTCGGCGTTCCTGCCACCGGAATGCGTCGTATCTCATATGCATATGAAATCTTTTTTTGTTTCGACGCATCGGCCTCCACGGCAGCCATGAGCAGCATTTGCTCTTCTGCCGACTGCCGTTCTGCAATGAGTTTCTTGATGGCAATTTCGCGCTCTTGCAGCAGGGTCAGGACTTCCTTCTCCCTGTCGGCGCTGAGTTTCGACAGTTGCAGCTTCATCTCGCTCAACTCCTGGCGCGACCGCGCAAGCGTTGCAAACGTCTGAAGAAGCTGCGCCTTCTCCGCGAGGGCATTGTTCTTTGCGCGAGAAAGATCGCTTTCCGTGTTCAGTTCTCGCTTGCGCAGGGAGCTGATGCGTTCCAGATCCTTCTCGTTGTTCGAGACAACCTCCTTCTGCTGCACCACGAGTTCGTTCAGAATCTCGACACCGCCTTCGGCCTGCACGATTCCATCCGACAGGATCTGAAGTTGAGACTTTCTGGCGGCCAGGTCCGCCGTCAGAATTTTCTCCTGAAGCTCGATAACGCCTGCCACCGAAGCGTCCTTGATATAATCTCGAGCGACTTCGGGCACATCGTTCAGGTCGACCTTGGGCTTGGATTTCAGTTGAGCCACGAGCCGGGCCGCATAGATGCCCTCATGGATGATCTCTGCGTCGGCACCCTCGATCTCTGCGCGAAGGCGCGCGCGCGCTATGATCCGATCCGACGGGTTCGAAGTGATGACCTGCATGCCGCCCGCCAAACCGATGGCTTGCTCGACGGTCAAGCCGCTGTAGTAGGGAAATGAACCAGGCGTTTTCACCTCCCCGAGCACAAAGATCGGCCTGAAACTCGCGATGTTCAACGACAGCTTCGGGTCGACCAGTATCTCGCGTTGACGGTATTCGTCTTTCAGCTTTTGCATGGCCTCCGTCACCGTGAGGCCGACCACGTCGACGGCGCCGATCAGCGGGAACGGTGCCTCGCCATCGTTGGAAATCGTGGCGGTGACCGGCAGTTCGGCGTCATCGAGAAAGTCGAAAGTCAGCACATCGCCGATGGCAAGCCGGTACTCTGCCGCCTCCAGGCGCGGCTGGACGATTACCGCGAACATGATCGCCAAAAGTGCGACCGCCAAGCGCGCTCCCCACTCGGGCAGCGACGAACTCATGATTTTTGATGCACGGAGGGTACCCATCTCAAACAGTCCCCCAAAAAACAAATTAAGAAAACGCTACCAAAAAATATTGGCCAACTATATTCTTCCTGCCACTGCCGCGTCAAAGGAAATTGGCAGTACTCTTCAACGCTGGGGGCAATCGGCGATTGATACTGTCTGGCGCCAGTCTCGTTCGGGCTCGCCACCGAAGGTGCGTGGCATTCAAAGTTTTTCAGGGCGGCGCCCAAATGAATTTTATTTGTTATCGATAAGAAATCGCCGGTAACCCGGCAACAGCTTTTTCTCAAACGAATTCATAGTCCTGCTCCCACCATTGAGATGTAGGAAGGTTCCTTTGACGATTAGAAAAAGACTTGGCAAAAAACTCGGTATCCTGCACCAACTCCTCGACCGCGAAAAGAATCTCAAGACGCGTCTCGAGAATGTCGCGCATCTGCTGACCGGGAATGTTCTGACCTCCGTGCTTGGGCTCGTCGGCTTCGCGCTGACGGCAAGGGCACTTGGCGCATCGGACTACGGGGCCCTCGCCCTTTGCTTCACCTATGTCGGTGTCATCGAAAGGCTCGTCAGTTTCCAGTCGTGGCTCCCGCTGATCAAGTATGGGGCGGAAGCGCAAAACGCGGGCGATACCGAGCAATTCCAGTCCTTGCTCAAATTCGGCCTTCTGCTCGATATTTGCGCGGCCACGGCCGGCTGGCCGATCGCGGTCGCTCTCCTATGGATCGGCGCCCCTTGGTTCGGGGTATCGCCCGAGATGTCCGGCCTCGTCATGCTCTATTGCGCCGTCCTGCCGTTCCAGATCTCGGGAATGCCAACGGCGGTGCTGCGCTTGTTCGGCCGGTTCAGGACAATTGCTTACGGTCATGTTGCGACGAGCATCTTGCGCGTCATCCTTTGTGCGATCGGGATCATGGCCGGTGGTGGCTTTCTTGAGTTCATGCTGATCTGGATGACATCGCAAATCATCGGCCCCCTGACCGTGCTCGGGCTCGCCTGCGTGGAGCTACACAGACAGGGACTTCTCGCCGGACTGCTTTCCGCTCCGCTCAAGGGCGTAACATCGAAATTTCCAGGCATCTGGAGATTCGCGATCTCGACGAACATCTCGCTCACCATCCGCTCGAGCGCCAACCAGGTCGATACCCTTCTGGTCGGTTATCTCGCCGATCCCGCTGCAGCGGGCCTTTACCACATCGCCAAACGCATCGGGCGAATAGCGCAGCAGGCTGGAGACCAACTCCAGACCGTCGTTTATCCGGAGCTCGCCAGAGCCTGGGCGTCCAAGGCGATGGACGAATTCCGCCACGCGATCGTGCAGACGCAAACCCTTCTCCTGGGCTTCGGACTGCTCCTCACCGGTGGACTTTACATTGCGATCGAGCCGCTCCTGAGATTGGCGGCAGGTCCGGAGTTTGTCGCCGCCGCCCCCCTGGTCATCGTCCAGTCCATTGCGGTGACGATGGCGCTTTGCGGAACGGTCATCCGATCGGCGCTTCTTGCCATGGGGCGCGAGGATCAAGTTCTTCGCAGCGTGCTGATCGCCACCGCGGCATTCCATGCAACCGCTCTGCTGCTCGTCCCCGTCATGGGCGCCATGGGCGCGAACGTGGCTCATATCGTCATGTCGACGATTTGGCTTTCGGCTATGATGGTCGTCTATCGTCGCCAGCCGAAACAATAGCGCCTACAGCACGGTCTCATCAGCAGCGCCCACGGCGCGGATCAGCGGCTTACTGCGGATAGCGCCCGGCGATGCGTTCCTCCGACAGCCATTGCATGAAATCGTCGAAATTGGACCAGCCGTTCTCGTCCGAATCTTCCCACGCGTCGCTCTTTGCGGGATTTGCTCCGAAGCGGGGCTCGACGCTGTCGGCCAGCCCGTCGCCATCGGCGTCGATATAGGGCTCCGCGGAAGCGATGTCGGGCAAGGGGCCGGGCTCCTTCACCATTTCGCCGCCACCTTCGACGCCCATTTGTCCCACTTCACTGATGAGCCTTTGATCGACGGCATCACGCGGAAAGGCGCCGGCGCTCCGGGTTATCTCTTCGTAAGCCTGCTCGGCCGTCAGGATCTCCGAAACGGCCAGGGCACAGGGCGGCTTGTCGACGAGAACCTTTTCCGTCTCGGGGGAGAGGAGAACGATAGACTTGTTGCTCGGGCTCCACGTCACATTGCCCGTCTGATAGATGTGCGGCTTGTCGACACTGGCAGCCTGGTCCCAGGCCATCGCATAGGTGAGGTCGGTGGTGCTTGCTCCCGCCTTGAAATAGTTGCCGACAAACGCGATCGGCGTGCCGCCGGGATACTGCGAGAAGATTTCGCCCCACTCGGACAAGGCGTTAAAAAACAGGTTATTGACGATCTCGACGCACGATTTGGCGTAGTGGTTGTTGTCGGGATTGCGGTCCCGGTTGGAAATGCAGGCATTCCGCATGAAGGTGATGTTCTGAGGCACCCGCGGGTCGGAGCCGATGAGCGCGCATTTGCTGTGCTTGTTGAGCCCCTCGCCAAAGATCGAGTTCGCCACGGTCAGGTCACTGGTATTGGAATGCGAATTGAAGTTTTCGTCTGTCGACCACGACGTGGACACCTGGTCGATGTAGACCTTCTTGCTATCCTCGACCGTCACGCCATCGATGTTGGAGATCGTGTTGGGCAGGCGGGGACGGACGCGCAGGTGGCGAATGATGACGTCGCCGGCTCTCTTCACGACGAGCGGCGTGTGCTTTTTTTCCTCGTTGCGCTCATCGATCGTCAGAAGAACTCCCCCACCCGGCGCGGTCTGGCCGAGAATCGAGACTTGTCCGCTTCCCTTGCCGATGACCAGTGACTTCTTCAGCCGGATGACGCCGGAAACGCGAAAGATGCATGTGCGCGGCCCCCGCATTTCCGCGCAGGCCCGCAGACTGCCGGGCCCGGAGTCATCAAGATTTGTAACCGGCACGACCGCGCCGTTCCGGCCGCCGGCCGCGTATCTGCCGTAGCCCTGCGCGCCCGGGAACGCCGTCTGAGCAGACTCGTCGGCGTGAACCCGGCCCCCGTCAACAGCAATCGGAGAAAAAGCAAGTAAAAGCAAGGCGGGGAAGGTTTTTGCAAGGCAGTCTCGCCCCGTCGATGCGCCTCTCCATTTCAAGAAGCCGTGTTGAGAAACAGAACATCTTGCCTCCGACCACTTTTTCATGTGAAATCTCCTAGAAAGCTCGGCATCCGATTTTTGCTTGGCCAGACATTTGGAGAGCGGTTCCGCGCGGGGATTTTTAGCGCTAATACCGCAATTCCGCTACCAGGGACTGTCCTGTAGCAATCACAGCAATTGAGCAAACGGAACGTCCGCGTTTTTAAATTCAATATATTTTATATTTTCGACACTGAAAGACAAATTAAATTTATAACAAAGGCAGGGAATAATGCAATGGATTCCCAAAAGATTGTTATCGCTTTTCCATTCACCGGTGGAGAACTGGGCGGCAGCCACATTTCTGCAACAGGACTAATCTGCGGGCTCGACCGTGATAAATTCAAACCGATAATTATTCTTCATAAGAAGGGCCTAATACTAGAGGAATACCTGAGGAAAGTCGGGTTGCCCTTTATGCTTGCTCCCGACGTCAGTATTCTTTCGGCGGATTCCGACCTCGGGTTCGCGGCCAGTGTAGCGAACGGGTTGAGCCTGGTACGGACGACAGCAACACTCGCCCCTTTCTTGAGGCGCCATCGGGTGGACATCGTTCATACCAATGACGGCCGCATGCATGCGACCTGGGCGTTGGCCGCCAGGCTATCGGGCGCAAAGCTTCTCTGGCATCACCGGGGCGACCCGATGGCAAGGGGCGTGAACATCGTGGCGCCATTACTGGCCAATCACATCGTTACGGTGTCGCACTTCGTGCGACCGGCGAAGCCGATCGTGCCGGTGACCCACAAGATCACCGTGTTGCACAGCCCGTTCGATCATCCGAGCGGCCTCCCGGACCGCGACGCATGCCGACGAAAGTTCGTCGAGGAGTTGGGCCTTCGGCCGGACACGCGGTTTGTCGGCTATGTCGGCGGATTGATAGAGCGAAAGCGCCCGGTGAAATTTGTCGAAGCGGTGCACGCCTTTCTGCAACATCATCCGGAGTTTCCCTTGGCGGGTCTGCTGTTCGGTTCGAATGCCGCCAACGGGCCGGACCTCGACGGCGCGGTGAAGTGCCGAGCCAAGGAGCTCGGTATTTCCGACCGGATTCACCTGATGGGCTTTCGCACGCCCATTGCCCCTTGCATGGGTGCGCTCGATGCCTTGCTTGTTACCGCTGTCAATGAGCCGTTCGGGCGTACGCTCATCGAAGCCATGCTCCTGCAAACGCCGGTCGTCGCGACAAATCACGGAGGAAATCCGGAGGCAATCGACGATGGACTGACAGGCTATCTCGTGAAGGCCGAATGTCCGGAAGCCTTCGTGGGACCGCTGGAACGACTACTGTTCGATCGCCATCAGTGGGAGACGATAAGCTCGACCGCCTTGGAGAATGCGCGCGCCAGATACGGCAACAAGGCGCATATAGAGGGGATCAGCCGGCTATACGAGACGCTCGTACCCCGGCAATCACCGGCCATGCACGGGCAATTGGTTTCTCGACACTAGTGCATTCCGCTTTCCGGAGCGGCGCTCTGGATATTCGTTTCGCTACGAGCTTGAAGCAAAGAGGTCGACAATGGAAATGCATGAGATTGACTTCCTGATCATCGGCGCGGCCAAGAGCGCAACAACCTGGCTCCAGAAGTCTCTGGTGCAGGATCCGAAGATATACATGCCCAGTCCTGAGCTCCACTATTTCAGCCGTTACTACGATCGCGGCGACCCCTGGTATCTGTCGAATTTCCAGGGCGAAAAGAACGGCGGGCTCGTGGGCGAAAAATCGAACTCCTACATGGACACGCCGGAAGCCTGCAGCCGTATAGGCGGAAAGCTACCCAAGGCACGGCTGATCGCGCAGTTGCGCAATCCCGTCGACCGCGCCTATTCGGACTACTGCATGCTCTATCGCCGGGGCGAGGCCGGTCGCGACATCGCGCGCTACCTCGACCCCCGGCAGGGAGCGGGCGGGCGCTTCCTGAATGGCGGCCTGTATTTCCAACAACTGCAGCGATACCTGGACCGCTTTCCGAGCGACCAGCTTCTCGTGCTGCTCTATGAGGACCTGAAGGTCGATGCTCACATGCAGCTTTCCCGTGTGCGCGACTTCCTGAAGCTCGACGGCGATGTGGCGCCGGCCCCCTTGTCCACGAAGGTCAAGGACAAGGCCGAGCCGGTGGTCAATCCGACCCTGCGTCGCCTCCTGCGTCCGTTGAAGCCGGTCGTTGCCCGGTTCAGAGACAATACCGGATTTAAAAACGCCAGATCTCTGTTTGTCAGTGAGGTCCGTTACGCACCTTTGAGTACAGAGCTTCGGGACAGAATGGCCGACTACTATGCCGCCGAAACGGAAAAGCTCGGTGCCTTGGTCGGCAGAGATCTCACAGGCTGGTTGAGGGGCCATCCCCAAGAAGGCGCGCGCCACGGCAATACGGGAGCGCTGCATCCTTCATGATGATGATGGCAAGATAAGCGCGCGGAACGGCCAAGTTGACGCCTAGGCGCTATCTGTTATTTTAGGCTTCTGAAAAGAACTGGCATTACTTTGATTTTTTAATGATCCTGATTATCAGGACCTGAATATTTTAGCCGACCCGCTCCTGCCGGGCGATTTCCACTTGTTTATATCCTGGCGAGGTCTCTTGCATGACTAAGTCACGAAAAGATTTTTCAAGCCGTGTTGCTGTTCGCCTTCCGGTTGTTGCGTTGGAAAATAACGTCCGCCCGAGGCAAGCTCATATGGAAATCTCCGGTAGACGCGACGTTTCCACGGTACCCGAGCTCGATGACTACCGTCCGACGCTAAGCGCCGCGGAACGGGAGCGACGGCGGTTGGCACGCGACATCCATGATCTTTCCGGCCAGTACATCGTTGCAGCCCTGTTTCGCCTGGACGCGTTGGAACGGACGAGCGCGGACGGAGGCCTTTCGCGCCATTGCAACGATGTTCGGGAGATGCTGGTGCAACTCAGCCGGGAACTGGAGAAGGTGACGTCCGGTTCAGACAGCACGACGCCGGACGGATCCGATCTGATCACGGCGCTTTCAGACCTAATCGGGCGATGGGAAAATCACATAGGGATAGCCACGCGCTTCCTGCACGAGGCGGCCAAAGATTTCCGGATCGACGACGCGACTGCGGAGACGCTCTTCCGGATCACCCAGGAGGGGCTGACCAATGTTGCAAAGCACGCTGCAACTGCCTCACTCGTGACAATTCGTCTGCGGCAGATAGCGGCCTGCCTGGTTCTGACAATCGAGGATGATGGGACGGGCAAGGGACGACCGCCAATGCCGCAGGATCGGGGCTTCCACCGGCCCTCCGGGATCGCGGGCATGCGGGAGCGTGTTGCGGAGCTCGGCGGCACGCTGACGCTCGAGCGGACCGCAAAAGGCACGCGTCTCACAGTCGCAGTTCCGACGGAGCGTTCGAACGTTCAGCAGTGCGAGAGGGGGCTGGCATGACCTCGCCAATTCGAACAGTCATCGTTGATGACCATCCAATTATCGTAGCAGGCGTGCGCGCCTTGATCGACACGTGCGATGACATCGTTTGCGTCGGCGAAGCGAATACCGGCGCCGACGCGCTGACGGTAATCAGTGAGCAAGCTCCGGACGTCTCCGTCCTGGACGTCTCGCTGCCGGACATGAATGGCCTTGCGCTTGCCGAGAAGATCATAGCGAGCGGATATTCGGGTCGCATCGTAATCATGACCCAGTACCACGATCGCTCCTATGTGCAGCAAGCACTGCAGGCCGGAGCAAAGGGCTTCGTTCAGAAATGCTCGGCCGGACAGAACCTGCTTCTGGCCATTCGCTCGGTCATGCTGGGCGGTCTGTTTTTCGATCCGCCGACGGCGCGGGAGATGACCGCGCCGCCAACCGAACCACATGCCACCCGTTCGACTTCCGCGGACGCTTCGGGGCTGACCGCACGGGAGCGGGATGTGCTGCGGCTGGTCGCCCTCGGCTACTCCAACAAGGAAATAGGCGCCCGCGCCAATATCAGCGTCAAGTCGATCGAAACATACAAGGCACGGGCCACCGAAAAACTGAATCTGCACTCGCGTGCGCAGATCGTTCACTTTGCTCTGACTCATGGCTGGATGAGCGTCAACTGAGCACGCGATTGGCGCGCGCTGCACCGCCCGGCGGACCTCACCTGAACTGGGCGATGGCGCACCGCCCGTCAACGCGAGGCAGCAGCAACGTCGGAGGGCTATCCCGCGCTCACGTACGCTACTGCATGATTCCTTAAATCGGAATCGATTTAAGGACAAAATCATGCAGCAATTCAAAGTGCTACAGCGACCTTTGCGGACGCGCAAAGGTCGCTGTAGCAGGCTCTTTCGCCCGCTGTCGCCGAAACGAGGGGGATCCTGTGAGAATAGTGTTCGTCCTGTCCGGGCTGGGTGCCGGCGGCGCCGAGAAAATCGTCAATCTCCTGGCGCATCACCGGCTCGCTCGCGGGGACACCGTCCACGTGATCGCGCTCAACGCGACCAGCCCGGAGTCCTATTTTCCATACGACCATGCGATCAGCGTCGAACCCTTCGGAAAAGGGAAACGCCAGGCCTTGCCGGCTTCCGGAAAGGGATGGCGGCTGTTGGCACTTCGCCGCCATTTGCAGGCCCTTCAGCCCGATGTCGTCATCTCGTTCCTGACCAAAGTCAATGTATTGGTCGGACTGGCGACGTGGGGCCTCGACACGACGGTCATCATGTCGGAGCGCAACAATTTCCGGTCGCAGGAGATGCATGTGTTCTGGCGAGTGGCACGCCCGCTCGCGGCGCGTCTTGCAACGAGCCTCGTCATGCAGACGAACGAAGCCCGCCGCTGCCTGCCTCAAACGCTGAGAGCCAGGGCGATCATCATCCCAAATCCTGTCGCCTTGCCATCGGCATGCGCGCGTGGCCCCGGCGACGGCACGAGGATCATTGCCGTCGGCCGATTGGACAAGCAGAAGGGCTTTGATCTCCTTCTGCAGGCCTTTCGAAGCGTCGCCGCGGCCGCGCCGGCGGCAACGCTTACAATCTTCGGCGAGGGGCCGCAGCGCGGCGCCCTGGAGCAGCAGGTGCGGGATCTCGCCCTCGGTGACCGCGTCCGGATGCCCGGCGTCACCAAGTCCCCTGCTGATTGGATCAGGACTGGCGATATCTTCGTTCTCAGTTCCCGCTTCGAGGGTTTCCCCAACGTGCTTCTCGAAGCGATGACGGCCGGGCTCGCCGTCATCGCGTTCGACTGCCCCTGGGGACCATCGGAAATCTTGAGCGACCCCGATACCGGCTTGCTCGTGCCCGCGGCAGATGTGGAACGGCTCGGCGATGCAATCCGCCGCTTGATCACGGATCGAACACTCAGAGAAAAGCTCGCAAGCGCTGGGTCCGCCGCCGCCAAGACCCGCTATGCAACGTCGTCGGTGCTGCAACTCTGGGACGACACCATCGCCGCATCGGCCGCACGACATCGATCACGAAGCGCCCGGGCAACGATCGAAGACGCGCGCGCGCCCGCGCAATCGTGAACGCGAAAACGACAGCACCTCAATCCGCCTGCGGCCTGACGTACAGGACCGGCGACCCATATCGATCCTTGATCCCCAGGTCGGACGAAACCACGTAGCCGTTGCGTTGCGCATAGGCGAGCATCGGCCGCTCCAGAACTTCGTCGAAGCCGAGCAGCAAGGCTGCAGGCGGATCGGCCTCGAACAGCGCGCCTATCGTCGTGGGAGACGTCATCTTGTAGAAAGCGGCAAGTTTCGGGTCGGCAATATCGGCTATCCGATAGGCAAAAGGCCCGGTCGCAAGCTCCTGGTAGACCGCAAGCCCGCCTTCGAGCGGATAGATGGGCGACAGGGTCGCGACCTTGCCGCTGACGCCTGAGGCCGCAAGGCGCTCGGCAACGGTCTCGCCCGCCTCATGTACCCGCAGCGCTGTCCATCGCTCCGGATGCGCAACCGTCGGGAGATATTGCGCGAGGCGAGGCGCCGCGACCGCGAGCACGACGATCGTTGCGGCAACGAGGCCCGGTTGCATGTGGCGACGCGTTTCGTGACCGAGGCCGGCATAAAGCAGAGCGAGTGCCAGCGGTAAGCATATCAGCGGCGGTCCGAAATATTGCGGGAAGCTGGGCGTCGGTATCAGGCTCAGCGCGACACTGCAAACAAGGGCTCCCGCGACCACGAGCAGCGGGGCCACCGGCAGCCGCGCATTTCCGGCCGGCGCCAGAAGCCAGGCAAGAAAAAGCATGAGAACGGCGGAAATCGCGACGGCGACCGTGGCGGACAGCCAGACGCTTTGCGCGAGCAGCAACTTGGCGGCCCACGAGACAGACGCACCCTCCGACTCGACCGCCGGGTCTTGCCAGTATTGCAGATGCGGGCCGGTGTGGTAGCCGAGCACATGGGTGAGAAACACTTGCGGGTCGGAGACCAGCGGGACGAGGATCGGAAGTCCGCCTAGCAATCCCCCAAGCGCAAGCGGAAGGACGACGCGCAGGAGGCGTTGGCGAAAATCGTATCCATGCGGCAGGAAAAAGGCTGCGATCGCGACAGGAGGGATGAAGGCGACGGCACTGATCTTGAAACTCGCCGCGATCGACAAACAGAAGCCCGCCGCACCGACTGCCAGCGGCAGGGCGCGCCCATCCTTGATCGCGAGCACGAAGAGCCCGATGCCGAGAAGCGAGAAAGGCAGCGGCAGCAAATTGTTGGTCGCCGTCATACCCGTCTGCGACAGGAAGAGCTCATTCGTGACCGTCAGAACGGCGGCGCACCAGGCGACGAGCGCCGAGCGGGTGAGCGCATAGGTGATCCAGCCGATGACGGCCACAAGCAAAAGCCAGGCCAAGAACATCGAAACTCGGCCCGTGAGCAAAAGGTGATCCGAACCGACGATCTTGCCGATCCCGTAGAATAACCAGGCGGAACCGGGCGGATGATTGTAAAAGAAGTCGGTGTAAAGCTGATACTGATCGAGCAGCCGGATTGGCGGGACGTACAGTTGCTCGTCCTTGCGCGCCTCGTAGTTCATGATGCGAAGCAGCAGGCAGAATAAAAGCAGCGCGGAGAGGACAACCATCCCGGCGCTGAACAATAGCGCTCTCGGCTTTACTGATTGCCCGATGATCTTTGAAACGGAAATCTCTTCAACATTTGTCATAAAGATACTCCGAACAGAAAAATATGTGGCGAACTCATGTTGTTACAAGCGAACACGGCTCGCGTTTTCAATTATCGAAAATGGCTGTTTTCTAAGCCTTCCGGAGTAATCCTGACAAGGGCGCAAGGTTTATCCTGACACCTCAATGGCTTGCGGAATTACGGAAGGTCAGATAGCATAATCATCATATATCAAATTACCGAGTATTATTCAGCGAAATTTACCTTAAGTACAGTCGTATTTATACAAAAATCTGCGCGCCTTTCCGGCTTTCAGCTGCTTTTGATTTACTTGCCGATAAAGGCGTCTTTGCGTGCGTGTTGAAGAAACACGCGCACGGCACCGATTGGATGACCCAACCGGAATTCCACTACTGACCTGTTGGAGGCCGTCATGAAAGTCGTTCTTTTCGCCGGGGGCTTTGGATCGCGCCTCGCGGAGGAGACCACCCGCATTCCGAAACCCATGGTGGAGGTCGGCGGAAAGCCCATCATTCTCCACGTCATGGACATCTACAGCCACTGGGGCTACCACGATTTCGTCGTGGCGGGCGGCTACAAATGCATGTCCATCAAGAACTTCTTCCACAATTTCCATTTGTCGACCGCGGACTTCACGGTTGCGCTTGGAAGTGGTTCGATGGTTCTTCGCCCCGTTCATCCATTGGATTGGAACGTCTCGGTTGTCGACACCGGGCTGTCGACCATGACCGGCGGACGGTTGCTGCGTCTGCGCGACTGGCTGGACGGCGATACGTTCATGGTCACCTATTCGGACGGTGTCGGCAATATCGACATCGAGGCACTCCTCGCCTTCCACCGCTCGCACGGTCGGCTCGCAACTGTTACCGCCGTGCAACCGCCGGCGCGTTTCGGCAACCTGGAACTCGAAGGCGACCAGGTCGTGGAGTTCACCGAAAAGGTGCGCAAGCACGAAACCTGGATCAACGGCGGCTTCTTCGTCTTCGAACCCGGTATCCTGGACTATATTCCCGGTGCAGCGGAGCCGCTTGAAATGTCGCCTCTGACAAACCTTGCCAGGGACGGCCAGCTCTTTGCTTACAAGCACAAGGGTTTCTGGCATCCGATGGACACGGTGCGCGACCGCGACTACCTCAACGGCCTCGCCGAAACGGACGACCCACCGTGGCTGCAGTTTGAACGAAGCGCCGTTTCTGCGACCGCTTCGCCCCAGCGGCCACAGGCAACGGCCTAGAGCACGGAGGTCGCCGTGGACGAGTCCTACCTTTCACAGGTGCTGCGCAACCGCCGCGTGCTGGTTACCGGGCACACCGGTTTCAAGGGCGGATGGCTATCGCTCTGGCTCCGGCGTCTCGGCGCGAACGTGGTTGGCGTCGCGCTGCCTGCGACGGTGCCCTCCTTCTACAAAGCCGTGGATCTCGATGGCCTCGTCGATGGGCGCATCGGCGACATTCGTACGGAAACCGGGTTCAGCCAAAGCATTGGCGGCCAGGATTTCGACCTCGTCATCCATATGGCCGCCCAAGCCGTCGTCCGCGCGTCCTACGAGACGCCGGTCGACACTTATCTCACCAATGTGGTCGGGACCGCCGTCGTGCTGGACGCGGCTCGCCGCATGCCTTCGCTTCGAGGTGTCGTCGTCGTCACCAGCGACAAGTGTTACGACAACCGCGAATGGGTCTGGGGCTACAGGGAAAGCGACCCGATGGGCGGGCGCGATCCCTACAGTTCGTCGAAGGGCTGCGCCGAGCTCGTCGCTGCCGCCTATCGCGCTTCCTTCTTCAGCGATCCCGAAGGGCCGCAGCTTGCGACGGTGCGTGCCGGTAATGTCATCGGCGGTGGCGATTGGGGCGCGGATCGGCTGATCCCGGATCTGGTGCGCGCCGTCGAAACCGGCACGCCGGCGCGGCTGCGAAACCCAAAGAACATCCGGCCCTGGCAACACGTGCTGGAGCCGATCCGCGGCTATCTCATGCTTGCCGCCGGCTTGATCGACGCCGGTCAACGCTTTGCCGGCGGATGGAACTTCGGCCCCGAAAAGGAGGCAACAGTCAACGTCGGCACGCTTGCCGAACTGGTCGTCGCCCACTGGGGCGAGGCCGCGCCCGAATATGTCATCGAGCGCCGTGCCGACGAACCGAAGGAATCCGTCGTCCTCAGGCTCGACAGCACGAAATCGCACGTCGAACTCGGCTGGAGGCCCCTGCTTCGCCTGGACGACGCGGTCGCCATGACCGTCGCCTGGTATCGGAAATATCTGGAAGAACCGGCCGAGATACGCCGGTTTTCACAACAGCAGCTTGACGAATACGCAGCAGCCTGGGGCCACACAGTCTGAGTTTGGCGCCCGACGAACCGTAGATGGGGAGCGTGAAATGCGTGTTAACTATGGGCAGGCCGTTTACGGCGAGGAAGAGATCGCAGCCGTCGCCGACACCATGCGCAGATCGACCCAGATGGGTCAGGCGGTGAGGGAAATGGAGGAGCGCGTCGCGGCGCACTTCGGCAAGCGGCATGGCATCATGGTCAACTCCGGATCCTCCGCCAACTACATCGCGATCGAAATGCTGAATCTTCCGAAGGGCGCTGAGGTCATTACGCCTGCGCTGACCTTCGCGACGACCATCGCGCCGATCGTAAGGGCGGGTCTGGTACCGGTCCTCGTTGATGCGGCGGAAGCCACCTACAATATCGATGTCGACCTCATCGAGCGGATGATCTCGCCGCAAACGTGCGCGCTGATGATCCCCTCCCTGATCGGTAACCTTCCGGATTGGGATCGCATCCGCTCGATTGCCGATGCGCACGGCCTGGTCGTGATCGAGGACAGTTGCGACACGCTCGGCGCCACGCTTCATGGCACGAGCACCGGCAAACGCTCGGAAGTGAGCACGACCAGCTTTTACGGCTCGCATGTGATCACCGCGGCCGGAAACGGCGGCATGCTCTGCGTGAACGACGACGAACTGGCGCGCCGTGCGCGGCTGCTGCGCTCGTGGGGGCGCACCTCCTCGCTTTTCGTCGATTCCGAACTCATCGAAAACCGTTTCAACATCGATCTTGATGGCATCTCCTACGATGCGAAATTCGTGTTCGAGATGCTCGGCTTCAATCTGGAACCGTCCGAACTGGGCGCGGCCTTCGGCCTCGTCCAGCTCAACAGGCTCAAGGAGAATATCGCCGCGCGGGAACGCAACTTCGCCGCGCAGTATGCTTTCTTTGGGGAGTACGAGGACTGGTTCCGGCTGCCGCGGCAACTGCCGGGCTCGAAGACGGGCTGGCTTGCATTTCCGCTGACGATCCGGCCCGATGCGCCGTTCACAAGGCGCGATATGCAGATTTTCCTGGAACGTCGGGACATTCAGACGCGCCCGGTCTTTACCGGCAACATTCTGCGCCAGCCAGCGATGAAAGGCGTCAAATGCCGCACCGCCGATGGCGGATACCCTGTTGCTGATGATGTCACGCGCGGCGGCATATTGCTCGCGTGCCATCACGGCCTCACGCAAGAGCAACTCGACCACATACACAATTCGTTCCGAGAGTTCGTCAAGGGCCTCCCAGCCACGCGACCCACGGCACGACAAGTCTTTGAGTCCCCTATCGCAGCAAAAGCCACGGGAGTTTGACGATGGCCCTTCTCACCCAGTGCCGCGCATGCCTAGCTGCCACCCCCTACACGTTCCTCCGCATGGGGGACCATCCGCCGGCCAACAGTTTCGTGCGGCCCGAGGACATCAAGGAGCAGCAACCCGTATATCCCCTGGACACGCAGGTCTGCCTCGAATGCGGCCTGATCCAGGTCTCCGACCAGGTTCCGGAGGGCTTCTTCGAGCACTACCTGTATGTGCCCTCCGCAGCGACTTCGATGCACAGCCATTTCGCCGGGCTGGCCGAAGTGCTCAAGAACGAAGCCGGCGACGGAATGATCGTGGACATCGGCTGCAACGACGGCCTTTTGCTCTCGGCCTGCAACAAGATCGGCTGCCGAACCGTCGGCGTCGATCCGGCTGCCAATCTTGCGGAGATCGCCCGTTCCCGCGGCGTCGACGTCGAGGTCGGATATTTCACTGCGGCGGCGGCTCCAACGCTTGCCGAGAAACGCGGGCCTGCCAAGGCCATCGTAACCACCAATACCTTCAACCACATCGGCAACCTGCATGACTTCATGGCGGGCGTGGTGCGTTGGCTCGCCGACGACGGCGTTTTCGTGATCGAAGTACCCTGGGCGAAGAACCTTCTCGACAACAATGAATTCGACACGATCTATCACGAGCACGTTTCGGAGTTCAGCCTGCTGTCGCTGGTCCGGCTCGGTGAGTTCTTCGGGCTCACGGTGACGGACGTGCAGCGGCTTGGCGTCCACGGCGGCTCCATGCGCGTCTTTCTCAAGCGGGCGGCAGGCGCTCCTGCGGTAGCCTCCATCGTCAAGGAGATGCTCGCCGAAGAACGTGACGCCGGCATGCAGTCGGCCGAAACCTACGAGGCCTTTTCCACACGTGTGGAAGAAATCCGGCGCGACCTGATCGCGATGCTGGAGCAACTGAAGGCTGACGGCGTCGCGGTCGCTGGCTACGGCGCCCCGGCGAAGGGCAACACGCTCCTGAACTACTTCAAGATCGGTCCCGAGTTGCTCGATTACCTCGTGGATCGCAACACCTTGAAACAGGGTCTCTATTCGCCCGGCATGAAGATTCCCATTCGGTCGCCGGAGGCGCTGGAGCAAGAGGACAAGCCCGCGGTGCTGCTCGTGCTGGCATGGAATTTCTTCGATGAAATCCGTTCGCAGCAGAGCGACTTCGCGGCCCGCGGGGGGCGGTTCCTCGTTCCGCTGCCACGGCCGGTGCTCGTCAACTGAGCCAAGGCGTCGCCTTCTACACCGCAAGCCGGTTTGGCGGCGACGAATAACACGAACCCCTCTCCGCCGCCGCAAAGACAGCCGGCGGAGAGCTAGAGCAATTCCAGGAAAAGTATGTAACGGTTTTTCGTGCGGAATTGCGTCATTTCAAAGCGGTGGATCATTTCAGGGTTTCAATGAAGCCCTGAAATGATCCAGGCATGAGTGGGCTGACAAGATGTCGCGTATTCTGATTACCGGTGGCGCAGGGTTCATTGGTGCGCACCTCGCCAAGACCTGCCTTGCGGCCGGCCACGAGGTGCATGTGATCCTGCGTCCGGGCTCGGACGTCGAGCGGCTGCGGCCGCTTGCCGACGATGTCGTCCGCCACGGCTTCGATCTTCAGTCCGAAGCCGCTCTGAAGCATTGCCTGTCGGAGGTTCAACCGGACCGCATTTTCCATCTGGCGGCACGTCCGCGCCGGCGCGAAAGTCCCGATTTTGCCGATGCTGCCGAGGGTGTGCGTGAGCATCTGCAGACGCTCGTCAGCCTGCTCGGCGCTGCTGCGACGACAGACCGTCCGCCTGCAGTTCTTATCCGCTCCGGCTCGCTTGCCGAATACGGACTGGCGCCTGCGCCTTACGTGGAAACAAACCGCGAGGCGCCTGTCACGACTTACGGCGCCGAACTGGCGGCAGCGACGCACATGATCGGCGGACTGCAGGCGCGGCTGCCGTTTCCCGTGGTTACCGCGCGCCTTGCGCTTGTCTACGGTCCATCGCAAGCCACCGACTATCTGATGCCGTCGCTCATCCGGCGATGCCTCGCCGGGGAGCCTTCGATCGTACGCCACCCGCGGGATCGGCGTGATCTGCTCTACATTGACGACGTCATCGATGCGCTGCTGCGGCTGGGAGACGCCCGGCTGCCGGGGCCAACGATCGTCAACATCGCGAGCACTATCGCCCCCACGATGCGCGAAGTGGCGCAGATGGTCGTCGAACAGACAGGTGCCGACCCTCGCCTGATCGAATATGGCGCCGACGATCATTCGTCGGGCATCGTAGACCTCAGGGGCTCGGCGGATAAGGCACGCGAACTCATCGGATGGCGGGCGCGCGTTCCGCTCGCGGAAGGCGTCGCGCGAACCGTTGCATGGTACCGAGAACACACTTGCACTGGCGTCTCGCCCCGCAAGGTCGAGCACCGCGCGTGAAAACAGGACTGGAGTGCGACAGTGAGCGACATGAAAACAAGGGTTTCGGTGCTGGTGCCGGCATACAACGAAGAGACGAACGTGGGTCGCGCCTATGCGGCCATCGTCGACGCGTTTCGCGAGCTCCCGGGCTACGACTACGAGATCATCTTCACGGACAATCATTCGACCGACCGCACCTTCGAGCTCCTCCAGGAAATCGCGCGCGATGATCCCCGCGTTCGCGTCATCCGGTTTAGCCGCAATATCGGCTACCAGCGGTCGCTCCTGGTCGCTTACAAGGCGGCGACTGGCGATTGCTCGGTGCAGATCGACTGCGACCTGCAGGACCCGCCGCACCTCATTCCCGACATGCTCGCGCTCTGGCGGCAAGGCCACCAGGTGGTCTACGGCATCCGGCGCTCGCTGAAGGATGACGCGGTGACCGCCTTCATGCGGCGCGCCTTCTACTGGTGCATCAATGCGTTGAGCGAGGACGATCTTCCTCTCAATGCCGGCGAATTCCGCCTTGTCGACCGCCGCATTCTGGATGAATTGCGCCAGGTCGACGACACGTCCCCCTATCTGCGCGGTCTTATCAGCGCGATGGGCTTTTCCCAGATCGGTTTCGAATACGACCGGCAGGCGCGGATTGCAGGCGAGAGCAAATTCCCGGTCAAAGCCATGTTGTCGCTGGCCGTCGACGGCATTCTCAACCATTCGCTGACACCGCTTAGGATCGCGTCGATGGCAAGCCTCATCATGGGGACCGCGACCTTTCTGCTGCTCATGGGCTATGTGATCGGCAAACTGGTGCTCGGACAGGATTGGCCAGCCGGTTTCGCCACGACCACCATCCTGATCCTGCTCTCGATCACGCTGAATGCGGTCTTTCTCGGCATTATCGGAGAATATCTCGGCCGTATCTTCATGCAGTCGAAGCGGCGGCCAACGCCGATCATCGAGGCAACCCTGAATGGCGAGGTTCGCTTCAATCGTGATTTGGTCGCGACGAAATTGGGTTCGCCTTGATGCGGTACGCGCCGACCAGCCACAGCGCCGGAGCACGGAGGAGCCTCGGAACGGTTACGCGGTTTGCCGTCGTTGGAGCGGTGACGACCGCCTTGGACTTCGTCCTCTTCACCGCCCTTGTGGCGATCGGTGCGATGCCCGCGCTTGCCAACCTCTTCTCCTATTCATGCGGCATACTGGTGAGCTACCTTCTCAACCGGTCCTGGACATTCGGCGCGCGCGGGAGCCCCGTTCTGGCGCTGAAATTCGTGGCTTCGACATTGGCGGGGCTCATGATCTCGACCTGCCTTGTCGCGCTGTTCGTGACGATCATGCCGGCGGTGGTCGCCAAGATCCTGAGCGTTCCGCTGGTCTTCATCTGGAATTATCTAATGGCCCGTCTATGGGTCTTTCGCACTTGAGGAGCAATATGGATAAATCACTGCTTTTCTAGTTTGATGACAAAGCATTAGCACAATGCAACGCTCTACTTACGCTCTATCGCGGGCATCCGCTTCTCGGCCACTGTTGTGGTCTTGCCGTCCCGATGGCCGCCGCGAATAGTCGCTTATCATTACTTTTGGTGCAGAGAACATGCGTATTGTTTTCGTTGGCGCCGTCGAAGGCTCCAGTATTGCTCTTGATGCCCTCATCCGGGCCGGTCGCGCGCCGTCATTGACGATAACCCTGCCGCCCGAAGCGGCGGCAAGGCATTCCGATTTCGTCGACATTTCCGGCCCGGCGCGTGCCGCCGGCAGTGCGGTTCATTACACGACCAACATCAACGCGGCTCAGACCCTCGAGGCGATGGCGGCTGTCGCGCCCGACCTGACGCTTGTCATCGGCTGGTCGCAGATCTGCAAGCAGCCATTTCGCGATATTGCGGCAAAAGGTACCATCGGCTTCCATCCGGCCGCGCTGCCGCGGCTTCGGGGCCGCGCAGTCATTCCCTGGACGATCCTGCGCCAGGAAGACACCACCGGCTCGACCCTGTTCTGGTTGGACGACGGGGTGGATTCCGGACCGATCGCGTTGCAGCGCCTGTTCGCCGTGGCGCCCGACGAAACCGCGCGCAGTCTCTACGCCAAGCACACGGCGAACCTCGCCGAAATGGTGGTGCAGGCCGTGGGACTTGTCGAGACCGGAGACGCGCCCAGGGCCGTGCAGGACCACACGCAGGCAAGCTACTGCGCCAAACGCACGGCCGAAGACGGCCTCATCGACTGGCGCAGCCCGGCCGCGTCCGTGTTGCGCCTGATCCGCGCCGTCGGCGAACCTTATCCCGGAGCCTTCACCTTTCAGAGCGGCGAGAAAGTCCGCATCGACGCGGCCACGGCGTTCGATAACCGCGGGCGGTATATCGGTCTGCCCGGTCAGGTCCAGACCCACACCGAACATGGATTCGTGGTTCTTTGTGGCGACGACCAATGCATCGAGGTGTCGGCCTGGACGTCACCGTCCGGCAAACGCCCGCCGGTTCACAGCAAGTTCAGCGGAGGCGCATAGATGAGGGGCACATCGCTAGCGATACTGGTTTCCTCCGCCGGCAGACGGGTCGGCTTGATCGAGTGCTTCCGCCGGGCGGCTCTCGATACAAATCTCGACCTCAAGGTACTGGCCTGCGACGCCGACCCCGACTTAAGTGCCGCCTGCCAGATCGCCGACAAGGCCTTCAAAGTACCCAGGATCGATCATCCGGACTTCGCCCCCACCCTCCGCGACATCGCGGCTCGCCATGAAGTGAGGCTCGTGGTGCCAACGATCGATCCGGAACTGCTGCCGCTCGCGATCGCCGCCGGGGAATTCGAGGCCATCGGCGCCCGTGTCCACGTCAGTCCGCCCTCAGTCATCAATATCGCGCGCGACAAGGCGGAGACCATGCGCGTGCTCGCCGCCGCCGGTGTGCCGGTTCCCGCCACGACCACATTTGAGGACGTGCGCGAGCGACCCGGCGAATGGCCATGGCCGTTGTTCATGAAACCGCGCAACGGAAGCGCGAGCCGGCTGATCCGGCTCGTGCGGACACCCGACGAGTTGCCCCGGGACGTCGAGGAACCGATGATCGTGCAAGAGTTTCTGGACGGGCCGGAATACACGATCAATGCCTTCATCGATGCGACGGGCCGGTTGAAAACCGCCGTCGCGCATCATCGCCTCAGCGTGCGGGCAGGCGAGGTAGAAAAGGGAAGGACCGTCCGCGATCCGCGTTTCACCGAAATCGCCCACCAGCTTGCCAGGTCCCTGCCGGAAGCGCGCGGCGTTCTGTGCTTTCAGATTATCGTCGACCGCCAGAGGGGACCGAAGGTCATCGAGATTAATGCACGGTTCGGCGGCGGCTACCCCCTGGTCGATCGCGCCGGTGCAACTTTTGCGCGCTGGCTTCTCGAAGAAGTCGCCGGCCTGCCAAGCAGTGCGCATGACGAATGGCGCGAGGGCGTCTTGATGCTGCGCTACGATGCAGCCGTCTATGGGGAATAAAGCAGTGTCCGGCCACGAAGGTGTTCTGGTATTCGACCTGGACGACACGCTCTATCTTGAGCGGGACTTCGCCTTCAGCGGCTTCAGAGCCGCCGGCGATTGGTACGCCGGTCGGAGCGGTCTGCAGGGGCTGGCAGAACGCTGCGAGGCGCTTTTCAACGAGGGCCGCAGAACGAAGATCTTCGACGAGGCGCTCTGCGCGCTCGGCGTGGCCGCCGACGAGGCTCTCGTTGGCGAACTCGTTGCCGTCTATCGCGGGCACAAACCCACGATCACGCTCGCACCCGATGCCGAGCGCTTCTTTCGTGGACGCCACCTCGGGCGGTGGCTCGCCATGATCACGGATGGCCCGTCGGCAACACAACGGGCGAAAGTGAAGGCGCTCGGCCTCGACCGGATGATCGACTACATCATTTACACCGATGTCTGGGGAGCCGAATTTTGGAAACCGCACCCGCGCGCGTTTGCGGCAATCGAGGCGTGGGCTGAAGTGCCCCCTTCACGCATCGTCTACGTGGCGGACAATCCTCGCAAGGATTTCGTGACTCCACGTGCGCGTGGATGGTGGACGGTTCAAGTCGCTCGAGCCGATAGAGTTCACCGCGGCGAAGCCGCCGAGGAGGCCTACCGGCCGCACATCGTTTTGTCCGATCTCGACGCACTGGAAACCCGTCTGGCGGAACTTCAATCCGGCTGAAGGAAGGCCCAAGTCGGAATTCGCTCTCATATCAACCTTTTAGGCACATCTTGCCAGGACAACAACCTATCCATGCACCGGCGACAGCGGCTAAACTCTAGCAATCAAATGGGAAACTATATTTGGCGCGGTACTCGAAAGCTATTTACAACCGGTTAATTACGTGCTTTTTTATTACCGAATACAAATTTGACTGTATTGTTTTGCGCCGAGATTTAGCCGTCCCGGGGCGATGATTTTTTTGAAAATGAATATTAGCCTTTCGACCCTGTCGACCAAATCTAACTCCTAGACGACGGCCCTCTCACAATATTGGGGCGCGAGGGTAAGTGTCGTCGTCGCACGGCTGGGCGGTAAGGCTTGCTCTTGTTAGGAAGGGGCCGTCATGCTGCGTTTATACGCCGCCGCAAAGGCGTTTCGTGACAATTTCCTAGAATGGCCGCCGCTGTCGCGGAAGGACCCAGCAGCAAAATCCTTCGGAAAAATGGTTTGGGCGATCGCAGATGCCGCTCGCGACATCGGTCTGCGGCGCCTCACGACAGCGGCCCGCAGCGCCCAAAAATGCTCGGCGCTCTATCTTGTGGACCTTGGGTCAGCGGCGATCGCGCTCGCTGTGGCGCTGCTGTTGCGCTATGGCATCACCGGCCTCAACGCCCGGCCGGAAACCGCCTCCGTGCTCATATGGTCGGGCCTGCAATATGTGGCAATCTGCGCCTTCGTCTTCCCGTTGTCCGGCTTGTACAGCCGAAACTGGAAATATGGTTCCATTTCAGACCTGTTCACCATCCTTCGCGCAGCCCTGCTGACGTCCTTGTTGCTCGTCTCGCTGCTGTTCTTTTCGACGCGGCTCAGCGAGATTCCGAGAACCGTCGTCCCGCTCCAATCGCTGCTCTTGATCGCCTGCCTGGCCGCCTCTCGCCTGAGCTTCCGCGCGGATGAGATTTCACTGGCGCGGCCGGCTTTCGGGATTGCGCGCAATGGCGCCGCAAAAACGCACCACCGCATACCGCTGCTGATCGTTGGGGCGGGTGATGCGGCTGAC
Organism: Sinorhizobium garamanticum; assembly: GCF_029892065.1. Lineage (NCBI taxonomy): Bacteria > Pseudomonadati > Pseudomonadota > Alphaproteobacteria > Hyphomicrobiales > Rhizobiaceae > Sinorhizobium > Sinorhizobium garamanticum. Next base: position 1,232,030 of record NZ_CP120374.1, read on the forward strand.
CTCTATCTGCGCGCGCTCGCTCGGGATCCGAACTCCACATACTCGCCGGTCGCTTGCCTCGACAAGACTGCCGATCACATCGGCATGACGCTTCGCGGCGTGCCGATTGCCGGCCGGATCGAGGATTTCGAGAAGGTCGTGTGTGAGTTGCAACGGATGAACCGGCAGCCGCGCCACGTCGTCTTCACCGAAGCGCCTTCGACGTTCGGGGACGCGGCGTCCGATGAACTGCTGAAATCGGCCGAGAGGCTGGGGATCGCGGTGTCGCGCCTGTCTCAAATGACCGAGCTCAAGCGTGCGAAATCCGAAAATCCTTACGAACTTCGATCGATCGAATTGACCGACCTTCTGGAGCGCCCACAGGCGGCGCTCGACAAGGATGCCATTCGGCGTCTCGTTAGCGGACGGCGTGTGTTGATAACGGGAGCCGGCGGCTCGATCGGCAGTGAGCTGACCTCCCAGATAGCCGCCTGCGCGCCGGCCGAGATCGTGCTGATCGACAACACCGAATACAATCTCTACGCGATCGACATGACGCTCAGCGAGAATTTCGCGACCGTCCCGCGTTTCAGCTATCTTTGCAGCGTCAGACGGAGCCAGCGCGTCGATGAAATCTTCGACAGGCACAGGCCGGAACTGGTGTTCCATGCGGCTGCGTTGAAACATGTGCCTATGGTGCAGATGAACCCATGCGAAGGCGTGCTGACCAACGTCATCGGAACGATGAACGTTGCCAATGCGGCGAAGAAATACGGCACGCTTGCAATGGTCCAGATCTCGACCGACAAGGTTGTGAACTCGACAAGCGTCATGGGTGCTACCAAGCGCCTGGCGGAACTTTATTGCCAGGCGCTCGACCTGGACGGCGTTAAGACCGGCAAAGGTCCGCGTTTCATGACGGTGCGATTTGGAAACGTGCTCGGATCGAGCGGTTCGCTGATCCCCCTTTTCGAACGCCAGCTTGCACGCGGTGGCCCGCTTACGGTCACCGACCCCTGCATGACACGCTTCTTCATGACCATTCGCGAGGCGGTGGAATTGACGTTGCAGGCCTCTGCATACGGCTTCGAGAAACAGCTCGGCCAGGGGGAAATCTTCGTTCTGGACATGGGCGAGCCTATCAAGATCATCGATATCGCCCGCCGCATGATTCAGCTGGCAGGGTTCACGCCCGATCGTGACATCGAGATCAAGATCATCGGATGCCGGCCGGGTGAGAAGCTCTTCGAAGAGCTGTTCGACGAAACGGACAAGCGCATCGAGTCGCCAGTGCCGGGCGTCCTTGGGGCGGTTCCAGATCCGATATCCCTTCCGACTCTCAGCGACGCGTTTACGCGGCTGCAGCGCCACGCCGAGCGAGGCAATGAGAAGGCCCTGAAGATGGTCATGCGCGAGTTGCTTCCCCGCTATGAGCCGGCGGCGGTGAACGGGAACGCCTACCCCAAGGATCGTACGCCGATCCGGCGACGAAAACTTGCGAAGGGAGGTGCGCAGCGTAACGGCTATGACAAGGGCGCGCGCAAGGACCTTGGCCTGCCGGGAACTTGAACTTGATAGACCGCGAAGGCTGGCCGCGCCTCGCGCACGATGCGCGGCTCGCGTCGGACGGCAAGACATTCAGGATGAGCGGTCGTAAGGGGCGCAAAGCTGCAACAGTGTTTGTGGTCTCATAGCAGGCCGAGCGCGGAGACTGGGATGCACAACCGAACTCCATCACCCCAGGTCGGCGACACACGTCGCTCCATGCCGTTTTCCCGCGGCATCGCGGCAAAGCTCCTGCGGGGGGCCTTGAACCCGACCATGTCAACTTCGCGCCCCTACGTCGAACGCGGCGACGTCCAACTCTCCATCCCCGCCGACCCATGCCAGACGCAACTTGCGCAAAGGCAGAGGCGCGTGATCGCGGTCGTTGCTAGCCTGACGATATCGCTGACGAATTTCCGGCTGGAGCTGCTGAAGAAACTGGTCGAAGCCGGGCACGAGGTCGTTGCCTTTGCGCCGGAAAACGACGACCGAGTCGAACAGCAATTGGCCGAGATCGGCGTCCGCTTCGTGCAGATCCCCATGGCGCGCACCGGGCACAATCCCCTCGATGACCTGCGGACGCTTTGGTCGCTGAGGCGACACTTCAAGCGGCTGAAGCCGGACGTGATCCTGCCCTATACGATGAAGCCGATCATCTATGCCGGGATTGCCGCCCGGATGCTCGGGATCAAGGACCGCTGCTTCCTCGTCACCGGCCTCGGGCATGTCTTTTCGAACGAAACGCCCGCCTCGTTTAAGTCGAGTCTGGTCAGGCATTTGTGCGTCCGCCTGTATCGCATTGCCTTCCGCGGCGCAAAAGCCGTATTCGTCTACAACGAGGCCGATCGTGCAGACATCTGCAAATACCAGATGCTCGACAGCACTGCCGTGCTCAGTCTGATCCCGGGATCTGGGGTCGATCTCGAGCATTTCGCTTTTTCGCCGCCACCTCGGCGCGGGCCGGTGTTTCTGCTCGTCGCTCGGCTTTTGCGCGACAAGGGGATCGTGGAGTATGTGGAGGCGGCCCGGATCGTGCGTCGCAGCTTTCCGGACGCGAAATTTCAGCTGCTTGGCAGCTTCGACAGCAATCCGACCGCGATCTCGCGTGACGAGATCGACGGATGGGTCCGCGAAGGCATCTTGGACTATCTCGGATATACGCAGGACGTGCGTCCTTACCTCGCCGCGTGCAGCGTTTTCGTTCTGCCCTCCTATTATCGGGAGGGCATTCCACGAAGCATACTCGAGGCCCTCGCAACGGGCCGGCCGATCGTCACGACTGACCTGCCGGGCTGCCGCGACACGGTGCAACCCGGCGTAAACGGTTTCGTCGTCAAACCTCGGGATCCGCTCAGCCTCGCCGAAGCCATGTCGGTCTTTGCCCGCAACACGAGACTGGCCGCGGAAATGGGTCGGCAAGCGCGCTACATCGCGCAAGCTCGGTTTGACGTCCATATGGTCAACCAGATGCTGCTCGATCGCATGCACCTGGCCTGAACCTGGACTGCGTCAGTGTCACCGCTGCTCCCTCGCCCCCGCTGGACCAAAGCCCGACTGCACCTCTCGGGAGGAAGGTCCGGTCCGCCAAGCCGAACAAGCCAGTTTCCGCGAAGCGAACACGCTGCGCCACCAGGGTCGCCGCAATGATCATGCACGTCATCACCAATTTCACCGCCAGCGCCGGCGCCGAGACGATGCTGGCGCGCCTGCTCAAGATCTCCAGCGATGAACGCATCATCGTTGCCTCTTTGCGTGGCATATCGGAAAGGAACCGCAGTCTGGCCGACAATCCCAGGGTCGTTTACGCGCCGCTGGGGGCCGCGTCTCCTGCCGGCCTGCCCGGGGCCTTGGTTAAGCTCGCGAAATTGATCCGCAAGGAAGAACCCGACGTCATTCTGTGTTGGATGTATCACGCGATGATCGCCGGCACGATCGCGGCGGGAATTGCGCGCGCCCAGGCCCCGGTGTTCTGGAATATCCGGCAGTCGCTCGACGATCCCGCTTGCCTGTCGCGCAGTTCGCGCGTCGCGATTGCCGCGGGCCGGCTGCTGTCGGCCAAGGCATCCGGCGTAATCTACAACAGTTCGCGCGCTCGTGACCTGCATGAGGCATACGGCTATCACAATCGTCACGTCGCGGTCATTCCAAACGGCTTCGAACTGCCGCCGCTCGTTGCCGGCGAGGCGACGTCTGCCACGCGGATCGGCATCGCGGGCCGCTTTCATCCGCAAAAGGACCACGCCACATTCTTCCGCGCGGCCGCCCGTGTGCTTGAGACGCGCCCGCAGGCGACGTTCGCGGCTGCGGGCCTCGGGCTATCCCGAGACAATCCAGAGGTAATGAAGCTCCTGGCGGAAGCGGGGCTCCCGCCCCAGTCGGTGGACCTCAAGGGCGAGGTCTCCGATATGGCCGGCTTTTACCGCAGCATCGATCTCTTGGTCCTATCATCCAGGACAGAGGGCTTCCCGAATGTCATCGCCGAGGCGATGAGCTATTCCAAACCGATCGTTACCACGAATGTCGGTGATGCCGCCGTCGTCGCGGGGAACGCGGGAATCGCCGTACCGGCTCGCAATCCCGAGGCCCTCGCCGAGGCCATGTGCGCAATCCTTGATCTCGCGCCGAGCGAATATGCTCGCTATGCTCGCAAAGCTCGCGAACGCATCGAGAGCGAATACACGCTGGCCGCGATCGAACGAAAATATTCAAATTTCCTAGGGGCTTACAAATAGTCCCGATGCAGAATCCGACAATAAATCCGCAGCGGAAAACACACTAACGCACCACGACAAAGGCAACTTCCCTGCGGCGAGAATCCGATAAACGTTTGAAACCGTGCGATAAATTTTGCATCCGAACGGATATTCAAATTTTTCCTTAATCAGATCAACGCCATACTATCTTGATCGGCTGCGGGACACCTTTGTGCCTCATTCCGACTTTACCCGCTCCCTCCGCTAACAGCTAGAGGAGTTATTATGGCTATCAACGGAACCAGCGCGGCTAACCGGCTCTATGGCACGAATGCCGTAGACATCATCAACGGATACGATGGTGACGACTTCATCTGGGGTTATGCCGGAAACGATTACCTCGACGGTGGTGCCGGCAACGACACTTTTTACGGTGGGCTCGGTAACGACTTCTTCAAAGCCTCGATCGGCAACGATTACGCCGATGGCGGCGACGGCAATGACAGCTTTGACGGCGGCGCCGGCGACGACAGATTTCTCGGCGGCCTCGGAAACGACATCGTCGAGGGCGGTGACGGCCACGACATCCTCGAGGGCGGTGATGGCCACGATCATTTCCAGGGCGATGCCGGCAACGACAAGATCTACGGTGGCGCTGGTGAGGAATGGATCGATGCCGGCATCGGCGACGACATCATTTATGCCGGTGAAGGCAATGACGGCTTCAACAACCGTATCGACCCCGCGACCGGCAAGTTGACCCAGCAGGCCGTCAGCGGCGGAGCCGGCAGCGACACGATTTATGGCGAAGGCGGCGATGACGCCCTGAAGGGCCAGTCGGGCAACGACCGGGTCTACGGCGGCATCGGCCACGACAAGGTCGACGGCGGCGATGGCAACAACTACCTCGACGGCGGCGACGGCAATGACGTGCTCGATTCCGAGATCGGCATCGACGAAGCCCATGGCGGAAACGGCAACGACAAGATCGAAGTCGGCGGGGGCAACGATGTCGCGTACGGCGATGCCGGCGACGACAGCATCAGCGGCGAAGCCGGCGCCGACATCTTGTGGGGCGGCATCGGTAACGACCGCTTCTACGGCGGCGACGGTAATGACACGGTGCGCGGTGACGCTGGACAGGACACCCTCATCGGCGAAGCCGGCGCCGACGTCCTTTGGGGCGGCGCTGATGCCGATCGCTTCGCCTTCAAGGGAGCGGGCGCCTATGCCGGGCAGGACACCGTCATGGACTTCCAGAACGGGAGCGATCTTCTCGTGCTCGAAAACCTCGGTATATCGAAGTATTCGAATTCAGGGGCGGCGGGTACCGTATACGCCTACGAAACCTCCGGCGGCGACATCCTGATCAAGGGACACGGTTCGGGCGGCACCGTTTCGGTGCTTATCGATGATCCGGCCAATAACCTCAGCGTGTCGAGCTTCAGCAGCGCGGACTTCATTTTCGCATAAGCTGGCGCCCCGCAGGCAGCTATTCTAGAGCATCCCGCTTTCAAGTGGCATCGCTGAAAGCCGTAAAAATCATCTAGAATCAGAGTATTAGAGAGCCGTGTGTTCAAATGAACGCACGGCTCTCCAAATCTCACGATGCGTGGAAACCGTTAGGCACCCTGTGGCAAGTGCATTTCTCTAAGGACTCGCCCACCGTTCATGCCAGGAATTGAACATCAGCACGGTCCAGAGCTGCGGCCCCCAGTCGCGGTTTCCTGAAAGATGCGCCTTCCAACGGTCCAGTATCGGCTCCACCTGGAACATCCCGTCGCGGCGCATACGGGATGGCGATAGCATGTCGCTGGCCCATTCACGCAATGGACCACGAAGCCAGGCGTTCAAAGGCACTCCGAAGCCCCGCTTGTTGGCACTGATGAGCTTGTCGGGCAGCCGTCGCGACAGCAGTTGGCGCAGCGCCGGCTTGCTATGGTTGTCTGCGAAGCACAGTGTCCGCGGCGAGCGCCACGCCAATTCGATGAACCGATAATCAAGCAGCGGTGTCCGCATCTCGAGGCCGACGGCCATGGAGGCACGATCGATCTTGACGAGGATATTGTCAGGAAGATACGCGACCATGTCGCGAAACATCATTCTGTCGACCGACCCGAGACCGCCGGGAATTCTCTTCGAGGAGAACGTCGTGCTCGGTTCCTTTCCGCCGCCCAGCACCACATCGGCTGGATTGGTCCATTGGGACACGAAGTTCAAATAGCGGTCGTCCGGGTCCTGGATCTGCAGCAGTTCCGCGAGCCTTCGAAGGCGACCGCCGGTCACCTCGTCTCCCAGCGGTGCGGCGATCATGGATCGACTAAGGCTTGATGCCATATCGAGCAACCAGTCCGGTGCACCTTTTGCCGCGTGAACAGCGACTGCGGGCATTGCCTTGGCCAGACGATCGAATGCCATCATCTGCTGGTAGCGTTTGTAACCACCGAAAAATTCATCGCCGCCATCGCCGGAAAGTGCAACCGTCACCGTTTTCCGCGCGAGCTTCGCGACCATCAACGTCGGAATTTGCGACGGATCGGCAAAAGGCTCGTCATAGATATCCGGCAAACTGGAAATGATCCCGAAAGCGGTTTCGGGTTCGGCCGTGATTTCCGTGTGGTCCGTTTTCAGATAACCCGCCACCTCGGCAGCCGCATCCGCCTCGTTGTAGTCCTCTTCCAGGAAACGCACGGTGTAGGTCTTTACGGGCGTGGGCGACACTTCCTGCATGACCGCCGACACCAGGGATGAATCAATGCCGCTGGAGAGCAACACGCCGACAGGGACGTCGGAGACGATACGTTCGCGAACCGCTGCTTTCAGCATGTTGTCGAGAAGGCGCAAGGCCTCTTCCGCGGACTCGATCGGATCGGCGTAGCCTCGCTCCACGACCTCGAAGGCATCCCAATAGGGCCGGACCGACCCCAGGGCTGCAGCCATCGAGGCCGGGGGTTCATCAACGGATATGCTCAGCCAGCAGCCGTGCGGCAGTTTGAAGATACCCTGATATATCGTATAAGGCGTCGGCACATAATTGTGCCGGAGATAGAGCGCCAGGGCATCGCGATCCAATTCCGGAGAGGCAAAGGAGGGATGCTTTCTCAGACTCTTCAGTTCAGAGCCGAAGGCGACAACGCCGTTGTGCACGCCGATATAGAGCGGCTTTTCTCCCATTCGATCGCGCGCAAACAGGACCTTCCGCTCCACCCTGTCATAGAGAGCGAAGGCGAACATGCCGTTGCAGCGGCGCAATGCAGCTTCTAAGCCATAGACTTCGATGGCCTCCAACAGGATTTCGGTGTCGGAGTGTCCGCGAAAACGCGAGCCGCGTGCCTCCAACTCATCACGCAGTTCGAGAAATCCGTAGACCTCGCCGTTGTAGACGATGGAGTATCGACCGCTGGCGGATTGCATCGGCTGAGCCCCTGACGGGGAGAGATCGATGATCGATAATCGGCGGTGACAAAGCCCAACACGGCTTTCGTCATCGAGCCAAATGCCGGTATCATCAGGGCCGCGATGCGCCAGGGCAAACGCCATCTGCCGCAAGATCGCGACCAATTCATCGCGCTGACCGCGCTTGTAATTTATCAGCCCGGCAAGTCCGCACATCACAAGTACTTCAAAAACGTGGCCATCAATGCGCCAATCAAGTTGGGATCTCGTGTGGCAGGAGTTGGGCTCTCACCGAGCGGGCTCGTCCCCCTGGCCAGAAAAACACTTCGCGTTGAAAGAAAACCGAAAGCGCCGCCAACTCTCGCATCAATGAAAATAGCCTTTGAGCGAAGGGGTTGGCACTCATCCAAATGTCGGTGCTCTTCGAAATTCGTGTCGGCACCAAAATAATAATGCGAAAGTTCTTCGAGGCGTCGAGATCTCGAAGCCCGAGACTGAACGAAGCCATTCATCTCGTCAACGTAAAAGTTACCGGAGCACTACTGCCAATTGCGCGCATCGCCATTGACGTGGCAACCAAAATATGCCGCGACGCGCCTTGGAAAAGGACGCTGCAAACGGCCGGCATCGCGCAGCCGTCACGGAGCACAATGTTTCGTCGTAGGGCTGAACTTCACGGTACCGACGGATTTGCCGCCCAGGCGATGAAATGCGGATTTGCGAAATCGCAGTCGTCCGCCTGCATCCTCTTGCCATAGGCCAGCTGTGACCCGTTCAGGCGAACGACCGAACCGCCCGCGGCCCTTAGGACCGCGTCGCCGGCAGCGGTATCCCACTCCATTGTGCGGCCAAAGCGTGGATAGACGTCGGCCTTGCCTTCGGCAACCAGGCAGAACTTCAGCGAAGACCCGATGGACATGCAGTCCTTGACGCCGTGCCCAACCAGAAACGCGTTGGTTTCGGAGCTGTTGTGCGAGCGACTGGCAACGGCCGTCAGCACCGCGCCCCTCGGCCTGACCCGGATCGTTTCCCTTTTCTCGATCGCGCCGCCGTGACCGAAAAGCAATTTCTCGGCCCTGCCATCGGCCGCCACGTAGGCACAATGCTGGGCCGGCGCATAGACGACGCCCGCAACCGGGACGTCTCGCTCGATCAGCGCGATGTTGACGGTAAAGTCGTTTCGCCGGTTGATGAATTCCTTCGTGCCATCCAGAGGGTCGACCAGAAAGAAGGAACCGCCGCTGATGTCGGGAACGTTGCCGCAGGCTACCGCCTCTTCCGCGATCACCGGGACGTGAGGAAACAATCGTGCGAGCCGTTCGAGAATGATGGCTTCGGCTCTTTCGTCCGCCTCTGTGACGGGCGACTGATCGTCCTTGTAGCAAACATTGGGACCGGCGTCGTAGACGCCAAGGATCGCCTCGCCGGCATCGACCGCGATGCGTTCAAGCACCTCACACAAGGACGTCATTTCTCCTCCATCATCTGGTCGAGATATTCCTCGATCTTGAGCGCCAGCGAGATTGGCTCGTGGCCGACCGTGTGAAGATGCAGTTCGGGATGTTCGGGTGCCTCATAGGGTGAAGAGATGCCGGTGAAATTCGCAATCTTGCCGGCGAGCGCCTTTTCATAGAGGCCTTTCGGATCGCGGCGCGCACATTCTTCCAGGGGCGTGTCAACGAATATCTCGATGAACTCGCCCTTTTCCATCAGTTCGCGCGCCATGCGCCGTTCGTCGCGGAACGGAGAAATGAAAGATACGAGCACGATCAGGCCGGCGTCGGCCATGAGCTTCGCCACTTCCGCCACGCGTCGGATGTTTTCCACCCGATCCTCGTCTGTGAATCCAAGGTCCCGGTTGAGGCCGTGACGCACATTGTCGCCGTCGAGCAGGTAGGTATGTTTGCCCCGCGCATGCAGAACCTTGTCGAGGGCATTAGCGATCGTCGATTTTCCCGAACCGGAAAGCCCGGTGAACCAAAGGACAGCGGGCCGCTGGTTCTTCGTCGCGCTGCGCGCGCCCTTATTGACGTCAGTCGCCTGCCAATGGACGTTGTCGGCGCGACGCAGCGGGAAATCGATCATCCCTGCGCCGACCGTCGCATTGGAAATCCGGTCGACGATTATGAAGTTGCCCGTCGTCCTGTCGTCCTTGTAGGCGTCAAACACGATCGGCGCCTGGGTCGAGATATTGCAGACGCCGATTTCGTTCATCTGCAGGGACTTCGCCGCCTCGCGCACGAAGCTGTTGATATTGACCTGGTGCTTGAGCGCGGTAACCGTCGCATTCACGCTGTCCGTCTCCGTGCGCAGGATATAGCTTCGGCCCGGCATCATCGGGCTCGGATCAAACCAGATCATGTGGGCCTGGAACTGGTCGGCGACGAAGGGTCTGGCGCCCGGCGCGGCCAACATGTTGCCGCGGGAAACCTCGACCTCATCCGCAAGCACCAGCGTGACGGCCTCACCTTCCACCGCCTTCTGCACTTCGCCGTCATAGGTGACGATGCTCTTGATCGATGTACGCTGCCCAGATTTGGCGACGATCACCGGGTCGCCGACCGAAATCTTGCCGGACGCAATCTGCCCCGCATATCCCCGGAAGTTCGCATCGGGCCGCATGACCAATTGAACGGGAAAGCGGAACGGCTTCTGCGCCTCCTGGCGATCGAAGTCGATCGTTTCGAGGTATTCGAGAAGTGCGGCACCCTGATACCAGGGCGTCTTCTCCGAGTTCGCGATGACGTTATCGCCAAAGCGTGCCGAGATGGGTATCGGCTTGATGCTCTGAAAGCCAAGCTCGCGCGAAAAGCGCAGATAGTCTTCCGCTATCCTCTCGAAGACCGCCTGGCTGTAGCCGACGAGGTCGATCTTGTTCACCGCCAGCACGACATGGCGGATGCCGAGCAGCGACGCGATGTAGGAGTGGCGCCGTGTTTGCGGAAGAACCCCATGGCGGCTGTCGATGAGGATCACCGCAAGAGCTGCCGTCGAGGCCCCGGTGACCATGTTGCGCGTATATTCCTCGTGCCCGGGAGTGTCCGCGACGATGAACTTGCGCTTCGAGGTGGAGAAATAACGATAGGCGACATCGATGGTGATGCCCTGCTCGCGTTCGGCCTCGAGGCCGTCCAAGAGAAGGGCGAGATCGATGTCATCACCGTTCGCGCTGCGCTGCGCACCGACACGCCCTAGATTGGCAAGCTGGTCCTCGTAGACCAGCTTCGCATCGAAAAGCAGCCTGCCGATCAGTGTCGACTTGCCGTCATCCACCGAACCGCAGGTGATGAACCTGAGGATCGACTTGTTGTCCTGATCGGCCAGGTGCGCCTGGATATCGAGCGGCGCAAGAGAGGGAAGATAGGACATCAGAAGTAGCCCTCCCGCTTCTTTTTCTCCATCGCACCGGCCTCGTCCTGGTCGATGAGCCGGCTATGTCGCTCGGAGGTGCGCACCGTCAGCATCTCGCGCAAAATGTCGGGGACGGTCGCGGCTTCCGACGCGATCGCGCCGGTCAGCGGATAGCAGCCGAGCGTGCGGAAGCGCACAAGACGTTCGGTCACGCTTTCGTCCGGTTGAAGGGGCATGCGGTCGTCGTCGACCATGATCAGCATGCCATCGCGCTCTACGACCGGGCGCCTCGCCGCAAAATAAAGCGGCACGATCGGTATGTTCTCCGTCATGATGTACTGCCAGATGTCGAATTCGGTCCAATTCGAAAGCGGAAACACCCGCATCGTCTCGCCCGGACGAATGCGGGTATTGTAGGTTTTCCAAAGCTCGGGACGTTGGTGTTTCGGATCCCAGCCGTGCTCGGTATTGCGGATCGAGAATATGCGTTCCTTGGCGCGCGACTTCTCTTCGTCGCGCCGGGCGCCTGCAAGCGCCGCATCAAATCCGTATTTGTCGAGCGCCTGCCGCAAGGCAACCGTCTTCATGATGTGGGTGTGAACATTCGATCCATGTGAAAATGGTCCGATGCCCTGGTCCAGACCGTCCTGGTTGATATGAACCAGCAGATCGAAGCCACGCTCCTTCGCCATCCTGTCGCGAAATTCGATCATTTCGCGAAACTTCCATGTGGTGTCCACATGGAGGAAAGGGAAAGGTGGCTTCGATGGAAAAAACGCCTTCATCGCCAGATGCAACAAGACGGAAGAGTCTTTTCCAATGGAGTAAAGTACAACCGGATTTGAGAACGTCGCAACAACTTCGCGAATGGCATGAATTGCTTCAGCTTCAAGTCGCCGAAGATGGGAAAGAGACATATCGCAATCCCTCTATCAAAATTTAGAATCTTTATACGTGCAATTACTAATTCGCCCGCGCTCGAAAGCATCGCGGTTTAAAGTATTAATTAGTCGTAGCCGGCAAAAATAAGGCCGGATCGTTACGGGCATGTATTTAAACGCTATATCGCTAATATTTCAAGCATCAGGAAAACGATTCTCGTCAGCTACGACAGACTGGCAACCTTTTCCCTGCGCGCTTGACCCCGCGAGGATTTCCACTGCTTGACACCCTTGAAAGGAAGCGACCGGTGCGGTGATATCCCGAAACGTACGGCGCCGCTCCGGCGACCCCGGCCAGCAACTTGCTTGCCAGTTTAGAGCGCCCCCGCCGTGCGCGTCTTCAGGATTGCGGAAAATCGAGGATCGAAAGTCCGGCTGATCGGCTCCGCGGCAGCACCGATGGCCACCGCCCAAGGGTCCGTGAGGCCTAGCTGCAGGCGCGGCATGCTGCGTGCGCGATGCTCGGCGATCGAAGGCAGCAACGGATGGATCGCCTCGATCAGCAGGCGGGCGAGACCCGGCGGCATGCCGCCACACAGGATGATCGTTTGCGGATCGAAAATGCTCTCCAGCGCCTGAATGGCAGCCTGCAGCTCGAATGACACGTCCTCGACCCACGCGGTGACGCGTGCGTCCGCGCCGCCCGCGATCTCGTCGATCCGGTGATATAGATCCGGATCGGCCGGATCGAGACCGAGGATCTTGCTGAGCGATGCAATGGAAGCCCGGTGTTCGAGCGGGGCACGCTGGATGCCGGAGGCCGCGCGCGGCTGGCTCAAGATCATGCCGATCTCGCCGGCATTACCGTTGGCGCCGCGATAGAGCTCGCCATTGAGGATCAGCCCGGCCCCGAGGCCATAACCAAGATAGATGCAGATCGCCTGGTCGACCCCGTGCGCCGCGCCGACCATCTTCTCGGCAGTCGCGGCCGCGGCTGCATCGTTCTGCAAACGCACGTCGAGACCTGTGCCGGTCGACAGCGTTTGCAGGAGAGGAAAGTTCTGCCACGCCGCCATCATCCAGGGATCGTCGGCGTCCGCCTCGACGCCGAACGGCCCGGGCATCGCAACGCCGAGGCCGACGAGGCGATTCTCGGATTGCGGCGCGATCGCCGCCAGGTCGCGACGCGTCCTGGCGATCAGACCCAAAATGGTCCCGACGCCTGTCTCCGGACCACCAGCGGGCAGGTTCGCCTCGCCGCGCGCGAGCACGGTGCCGACCAGATCGACCGCGATCGTGCGCGTGACATGCCGATCGATCTGCAGGCCGATCGCGAAGGCGCCTTCGGGAACCAGCCGATAGGGTGTCGAAGGCTGCCCCCGGCCCTTGCGCACGGCGGCAAGAGACGTGACCAAGCCATCGCTTTCGAGTTCCTCGATAATGTTCGATACGGTCTGCTTGGTAAGCGCCGTCGCCCGCGCGAGATCGGCGCGCGACAATTGCCCGTTCAGCCGCAGGGCGTCGATCATGACGCGGCGGTTGTGCGCACTGGTCCCCTCCTGATTGGTCCCGCTCTTGGCCCGGATGGGGCGCATCTCATTCATCCACAAATCCCGCTTGACACTGTTAGAATATTGGCGAAGAAATAAGTCAAGACAATTGACTTAATGAGAGGTCGCAAGAACCTCGGGGGAACGAAGGCGGCGGTGCTATGCTGTCGCAAACGCTCCGATTGATTTGTCGACGGCCGCCGCGCGCTCGCGGCGGGTTCTTCGCATTGGGCGCGCCGATAGGTCCGCGCCCAGAACTGAAACGATCGGTTATTGGAGGCAACAATGTTGAAATCCACGCGCAACGCACTCTTCGGCGCTGCCCTTGTCGGAATATCCTTCAGCGGCCAGGCTTACGCGGAAACGACGCTGAACGCGCTGTTCATGGCTCAGGCCGCCTATAGCGAGGCCGATGTTCGCGCTATGACGGAGGCCTTCACCAAGGCCAATCCCGATATAAAGGTCAACCTCGAATTCGTCCCCTATGAGGGCCTTCACGACAAGACCGTGCTGGCGCAGGGCTCCGGCGGCGGCTATGACGTCGTTCTCTTCGACGTCATCTGGCCGGCCGAATACGCCACCAACAAGGTGCTGGTCGATGTCACCGACCGCATCACCGACGAGATGAAGAAGGGCGTCCTGCCGGGCGCCTGGACCACGGTCGAATATGACGGCAAGCGCTACGGCATGCCGTGGATCCTCGACACCAAATACCTCTTCTACAACAAGGAGATCCTGGAAAAGGCCGGCATCACCGCACCGCCGAAGACCTGGGACGAGCTTGCCGAACAGGCAAAGACGATCAAGGACAAGGGACTGCTTCAGAACCCGATCGCCTGGAGTTGGTCGCAGGCGGAGGCCGCGATCTGCGACTACACCACGCTGGTAAGCGCCTATGGTGGCAAATTCATCGAGGGCGGCAAGCCGGCCTTTACCACCGGCGGCGGTCTCGACGCGCTGAACTACATGGTTTCGAGCTACACCTCCGGCATCACCAATCCGAACTCCAAGGAATTCCTGGAGGAGGATGTCCGCAAGGTGTTCCAGAACGGCGAGGCGGCCTTCGCGCTCAACTGGACGTATATGTACAACCTTGCCAATGACCCGAAGGAAAGCAAGGTGGCCGGCAAGGTCGGCGTCGTGCCCGCTCCGGGCGTCGCCGGCAAGAGCGAGGTTTCGGCCGTCAACGGTTCGATGGGCCTTGGCATCACCTCGACCAGCCAGCATCCGGAAGAGGCATGGAAATACATCGTCCACATGACCTCGCAGCCGACGCAGAACGCCTATGCGAAACTCAGCCTGCCGATCTGGGCCTCGTCCTACGAAGACGCCAGCGTGACGAAGGGCCAGGAAGAGCTGATCGCGGCGGCGAAACGCGGCCTCGCGGCGATGTATCCGCGCCCGACGACGCCGAAATATCAGGAGCTTTCGACCGCCCTGCAGCAGGCTATCCAGGAAGCGCTGCTCGGCCAGACCTCCGCCGAAGACGCCTTGAAGACGGCTGCCGAGAACAGCGGCCTCTGAGAACGCCAGATCACGTTCCGGGGGGCCGGGCCGCTCGGGACGTGAATGAAGCCCGCGGCTTCTTCGTATCCTCGGCATGGCCGAGCCACAATGAATCGCATGAAACGGCCCTGACGGCCGCAAGGGTCTTCATCCGATGCCCGGTACCTGGATAACAACCCGTGCGTGGCTCTTGATGCTGCCGCTACTCGTGGTCATGATCGCTGTCATCGGCTGGCCATTAGTCGATACTGTGCGGCTCTCCTTCACCGATGCGAAACTCGTCGGCACCGCGGGCGGTTTCGTCGGCCTCGACAACTACGCAAAAATGCTCGGCGGGTCGAACTTCCAGCGGGCGCTGATCACCACCACCTGGTTTGCGGTCGTGTCCGTCGCCGCCGAAATGGTGCTGGGCGTGCTCGCCGCGCTCCTTCTCAACCAGCAATTTCGCGGACGCACGGCATTGAGGGCCTTGATGATCCTGCCGTGGGCCTTGCCGACGGTGGTCAACGCCACGCTCTGGCGGCTGATCTACAATCCGCAATACGGCGCCCTCAACGCCGCGCTTACCCAGCTCGGCCTTCTCGACAGTTACCGCTCCTGGCTCGGCGAGCCGGGGTCCGCCTTAATCGCGCTGATCGTCGCCGATTGCTGGAAGAATTTTCCGCTGGTGGCGCTGATCGCGCTGGCCGCGCTTCAGGCCGTTCCCCGCGACATCACCGCGGCAGCACTTGTCGACGGCGCCGGCCCGTTCAATCGCTTCCGTTACGTGATCATGCCCTATCTCGCGGGGCCGCTGTTGGTGGCGCTGGTGCTGCGCACGATCGAGGCCTTCAAGGTCTTCGACATCATCTGGGTGATGACGCGAGGCGGACCGGCAAACAGCACGCGCACGCTCTCGATCCTGGTTTATCAGGAGGCCTTCTCCTTTCAGCGGGCGGGCTCCGGCGCGTCGCTCGCGCTCATCGTCACGCTGCTCGTGACCATTCTCGCGGTCGCCTATGCGGCGCTGCTTCGCAAGGCCGCGGGAGCATCATGATGGAACGCCAGAACCCGCTCTTCACCGCCTTCGTCTATTTGAGCGCGCTGCTGCTTGCGATCGTCATCCTGGCGCCGCTTGCCTGGCTCTTCGTCATGAGCATCTCTTCCGCCGCTGACCTTTCCGCCAGACCTCTCAACTGGTGGCCAGACGAGATCGACCTTTCGCGCTACCGCGCCCTGCTTTCGACGATCGAGAACACAGCCGGCGCCGCCTTCGTCGCCTCGCTGCTCAACAGCCTGAAGGTCGCCGGCATGGCGACACTGGCGGCAATCGCCGTCGCCATTCCCTCCGCCTGGGCGGTCTCGCGCACACCGACGGTCTCCTGGTCGCTCTATGCGGTGATCGCCACCTATATGCTGCCGCCCGTGGCGCTCGCGGTGCCGCTCTATATGGGGCTTGCCTATCTCGGCCTGCTCAACTCCGTCTTCGGCCTGGCGCTCGTTTATCTCACCATCCTCGCACCCTTCACGACATGGCTGCTGAAATCGGGCTTCGATTCCATACCCAGGGAGATCGAAAGCGCTGCGATGATCGACGGCGCGCGGCTCGACCAGATCCTGCGGCTGCTGACCCTGCCGCTTGCCGCCCCTGTCATGGCGACCTCGGCGCTCTTTGCCTTTCTGCTTGCCTGGGACGAATTCTTCTACGCGCTGCTCTTCACGTCCGACCTGCGCGCCAAGACGCTGACCGTCGCCATAGCGGATCTCGCCGGCGGTCGCGTCTCCGATTACGGATTGATCGCCACCGCCGGTGTGCTTGCCGCCCTGCCCCCGGTGCTGATCGGTCTTGTCATGCAACGGGCCCTGATTTCCGGGCTCACAAGCGGCGGCGTCAAGGGATGATCATGAAGGCTTCCAAGCAAAGGCCCGCCGGGCTCATCGCAATCGACAAGGAAATGGGGCGCCAGCATGCCGACGCCATCGCCTCCTATGAACAGTCGGCGACGCTGGCGCAGAATATTGCCGCTTCGCTGAGACAGACAGGCCGGCTCCTCCTGTTGGGAATGGGCGGCTCGCACGCGGTCGGCCGCGCCGTCGAGCCGCTCTATCGGGCACTCGGCATCGAAGCCGTGGCACTGCCGCTTTCCGAGCAGCTCGGCCAGCCGTTGCCGATCGCGGGAAAGACCGTTCTGATCACCTCCCAATCGGGCGAAAGCGCAGAAGTGCTGCGTTGGTTCAAGGAGACCAATGGCGGCACGCCGAACACCTTCGGCCTGACGCTCGAAGGCAATTCCTTTCTGGCGCGGACGGCGCCGTCGCTCATTGGTGCCGGCGGCACGGAGCAGGCTTTTGCCGCGACCCGCAGCCTGACAATCAGTTTCGCGCTGCATCTTTCAGTCCTTGCCGCCCTCGGCGATGATCCGGCCGGCGCGCTTCATGCCCTGCGCGACCCCGAGTCCCCGGCGATCGACGAAGCGCTTACCGCACTCGCCGGGGTGCGCGCCGTGGTCACGTCCGGCCGTAGGCTGCAGGGTCTGGCCGAGGCGATCGGGCTCGGGCTTACCGAGCTGTCGCGTCTTCCCTGCTTCTCGCTCGAAGGCGGGCAACTTCGCCATGGCCCCATGGAAATGCTCGGCCCGAATGTCGGCGTTGTGCTCTTCCGCGCCGCCGACCCAACGGCGGGTCTCGTGGCCGCGATGGCGACCTCCGCAACCGAAGCGGGCTCCCCCGTGATCGTCTTCGATGCTTCCGGTGAACCGCCGGTCGAAGGGGTCACGACCATCCGCTTCCGGCGCGCCGCAGGCCTAGCGGCCGTTTTCGCCATGCTGCCCATCGCGCAGTCGCTCATGCTCGCCTTCGCCGATGCCCGCGTCGACAATGCCGGAACGCCGGTGCGCTCGACCAAGATCACACGGAGCGAGTGACGCCATGCGCCCGCTTGCAGTCATCGGCAACGTCAACATCGACCTGATCCTCGGTCCGGCCGAGCCGTGGCCGAAGGCCGGCACGGAAATCATCGTCGACCACGACGAGTTGCGCGTCGGCGGTTGCGCCGGCAACAGCGCGCTCGCCTGGGACTCGCTCGGTGTGGACTACGCCATTGCCGCCAATGTCGGCAACGACCAGTTCGGCATCTGGCTGAAGGAAGCCTTCGGCGAGCGCGCGCGGGAATGGCCGGTGGAAGCCGTGGGCACGACGCTCTCGGTCGGGATCACCCACCCGGACGGCGAGCGCACGTTCTTCACCACGCGCGGCCACCTGCCGCTCTTCAGCTTGGACGAAGTTCGCACGATGCTTGACGGCGAGCGCCTTCGCGGCGGCTTTGCGTTGCTCGCGGGCTCGTTCCTGACCGACGCGCTGACGCTTGCCTATGACGAGTTTTTCGATTGGGCAGACGCGCACGATATCGCTGTTGCGCTCGATACCGGCTGGCCCCTCGATGGTTGGACGGAGACGAACAAGCGCAGGACTCTCGACTGGCTGAAGCGCTGCCATTGCGCTTTGTTCAACGAAGTCGAGACGACGACGTTGACCGGCGAGACAGACCCCCGCGAGGCCGCCCGCCACCTGAAGGCACAGATGCCTTCCGAAGCGATCGTCGTCGTCAAGCGTGGGCCCCATGGTGCGCTTGCCCTCGAAAAGACCGGCGCGCAATTTTCGGCTCCGGCGCCCCGCGTTGACGTTGTCGATACGATCGGCGCCGGCGACGTCTTCAACGCCGGTTTCCTGGCCGCACTGGCTGCCGATTTGCCGGTCGAACACTGTCTCAGGGTCGGCGCCACCGTCGCATCCGAAGCCATCTCCACGTTGCCGCGCAGCTATGGCAAACCGCTTTCGGCCTTCCTCCAGGAGACCAGGAAATGAGCGCACTCGAAATCCGCGACATCCACAAGCGCTACGGCGAGGTGGAAACGCTGAAGGGCATCGACATCGCGCTTGAAAGCGGCGAGTTCCTGGTGCTGCTCGGCTCGTCCGGCTGCGGCAAATCCACCCTCCTGAACATCATCGCCGGACTTGCGGAGCCAAGCCGCGGCGACGTCAAGATCGGCGAACGCTCGATCCTGGGCTTGCATCCCAAGGACAGGGACATCGCCATGGTGTTCCAGTCCTACGCGCTCTATCCGAACATGAGCGTCGCCCGCAACATCGGCTTCGGCCTGGAGATGCGCAAGGTGCCAGCGGTCGAACGCGAGACGGCGGTGCGCGAGACGGCTCGGCTTCTCCAGATCGAAAATCTTCTCGACCGCAAGCCGAGCCAGCTTTCCGGCGGCCAGCGCCAGCGGGTTGCGATCGGCCGGGCGCTGGTGCGCAATCCGCAGGTCTTTCTTTTCGACGAGCCGCTGTCGAACCTCGACGCCAAGCTGCGCATGGAGATGCGCACTGAGCTCAAACGCCTGCATCAGATGCTGAAGACGACCGTCGTCTACGTGACCCACGACCAGATCGAGGCGATGACTCTTGCAACCCGCATTGCCGTCATGCGCGACGGCCGCATCGAACAACTCGGCACCCCCGAGGATATCTACGACCGGCCGGCAACCCTTTATGTCGCCGGTTTCGTTGGTTCGCCGCCGATGAACATTCTCGACGCGGAAGTGGTCGGCAGCACTCTCAGGCTTGTCGGCTCTGGGGAGGCGCTTCCCCTGCCGGCGGATTTCAGGAGTACCGCGGCGACGGGCGGGCGCGTCAAGATCGGCATACGGCCGGAGGCGCTGCGGCTTGCAAGCGCCGATGCACCGGGCGTCCGTGTCAAGGCGCACGTGGAAGTCATGGAACTGACGGGACCGGAGTTGGTCACGACGGCAAAGCTCGGCGAACAGACGATCACCGCCTGCCTCCCGCCGCGCACGCGTCTCAGTGCCGGATCGGAGCAGCTCCTCTCCTTCGATGAGGCGGCGCTGCATCTCTTCGATCCGGAGAGCGGCCAGTCGTTGCGGGCGGTATGAAAGCCGACCCGGATCAGCTAAGTTCCCCACAACCCATGATTTGCCGTAGTTCATCTGAAATCACGCAATTCCGGACGGAAAACCGTTACACACTTTTCCTGGAACTGCTCTAAAGGAAGTCCGCCGCATGACCCTGCCGATCGAAACGCCCGCGGTGCTGGTCGATATCGAGATCGCCCGCCGCAACATCCGCGCGTTCCAGGACTACGCGGATCGCCACGGCATTCGGGTGCGGCCGCACATCAAAACGCACAAGCTCCCGCAGATGGCCGAATTGCAGCTCGAGGCCGGAGCGATCGGCATAACCTGCCAGAAGGTCACCGAGGCGGAGGCGATGGTCGAGGGGAGCGCGCAAATCAAGGACGTGCTGATCACCTACAACATCCTCGGCGCGGAAAAGCTCGCGCGCCTCGCGGCACTCAACAAACGCGTCACACTCAGCGTGGTCGCCGACAACCCGACCGTTATCGACGGCCTGTCGACCCGTTTCGCCCGCGAAGACGACCCGCTGACCGTGCTCGTCGAATGCAACACCGGCGCCGATCGTTGCGGCGTGGCGACGCCGGCCGAGGCCGCGAGCCTCGCTCGACGCATAGCCGATGCACCCGGATTGCACTTCGGCGGACTGATGACCTATCCGCCCGTCGGAGGAACCGAGCGCGTCCAGGCCTTCATGAGCGAGGCGAAGCGGCTGATCGAAGCGGACGGCATCGACGTTCCGACCATCACCTCCGGCGGCACGCCGAACATGATGGAGGCGGCCGGCGCGTCCGTCGCGACCGAACACCGTCCAGGAACCTATATCTACAACGATCGCTCGCTCGTCGCCCGCGGCGTGGCGACGTGGGACGATTGTGCGCTGACCGTGCTTGCGACGGTCGTCTCGGTTCCGGCCGAAAACAGGGCGATCATCGACGCCGGCAGCAAGGTCCTGACCTCCGACCTTCTCGGTCTTTCGGGCTACGGCCATGTGCTGGGACGCGACGACATCAGGATCGACCAGCTTTCGGAAGAGCACGGCAGGCTCGTCTCGGACGGTCCGATCAAGCTGAAAGTCGGCGACAGGTTGCGCATCGTCCCGAACCACGCCTGCGTGGTGACCAATATGGTCGATGCGGTTCATATTGTGGAAGGCAATGAGACGAAGGCGACCTGGCCCATCATCGCGCGTGGCCGAGTTCTCTAAGTCTTCGAGCGAATGCCAGGGACGTTCGAGTGGTTTGAGCTTCGCGGCCGCCGCCTCAGAAGTGAATGGTCATGACGAGATCCTGGTCGAAGTCGCCAAAGCCTTTGCCGAAGATGTTCAGGCCGCCGGGATTTTCGGCCTTCTCGTCGATGCCGATGCGAAATCGGATCGAGTGATGATCGGGAATTCCAAGCGATGCGATCGTCTGGGTAGACACCATGGCACCGTCGATCCAGGTCCCGCGGTCGTCGATGGTCCAGGTCTTGAGCTTGCCGTATTGCGAGCCGCTGAGCTTCCACCAGGCCGGCGAATAAATTCCCCGGCGATCGCCGAAGTCCCCCGGCGATGTCCAGTAACCGGCTTTGATGCCGTTGATCCATATGGAGATATCGGACGGCCAATTGGCGTTGGTGGCTGGCGTTTCGGAACTCAGCTCGGCCGAAAACTCGATCTTGCGGATCGGCCGGCCGCTGACCTTGGCATTGTTGGGGAATTTGTATTCGACATAACCCCGCGTGAACCAGAGAAGCGCTGCCTGCATGCGCTGCGGATCGAGGAAGACTTCCTGGACGTCGAGCATGCCAATGACATTGTTGACGGAGCAAAGCCCGCACGGTGCCTCAACCTCGAATTCGGTGAAGAGGCCGATCGGCATGCTGACGGTGACGATATCGGGCGAAAGATCGGTGCGGTTGTCGAACCGGATCAGGATTTCGCCATAGATGCTGGAGCAGATCTTCTGATTGCCCTTCGACGCTTTCATCGTGTGCGTCTGGATCAGCCCGGCCTTTTCGAGCGACTTGAGGTTTGTCGCGACAGTCGATTGCGGCATGCCCATGTGGCCGGCGATGTCGTTGACGTTCAATGGTCCCTGGAGGCGCAAGAGATTGAGAATTTCGATGCGCGTGGCGGAGCCGAGCGCCTGCACGACCTCGACATCCTTGATCGGATCCACGGTTAAAAGCTTTGTCTCCATTCTGTGTTACTGAAACTCCGGCTCCGGCGCTGGCTGAACTGCTAATATCATGCATTTCAACCACTTGTCGCATTGTTTTCCTTGACGAGAGCGGCGATCCAGCCGCTCTCGATCGCGCAATTATCCTTTTATCCCGGAGGAAAGCATCAGCGCCTGTGTCACACGCTTCTGGAACAGAAGGTAGGCGACCGCCACCGGCATTGCCGCGAGGATCGCAACCGCCATGTCGCGGGCGTATTTTACCCCGAAGGCATCGCCGACCTGGGTGATCCCGACCGTAACCGTCATCATTTCCTCCGAACTCGTCACGAGGAAGGGCCAGAGGAAGGCGTTCCAGGCCATGATGTAGGTGATGATGGCAAGCGCCGTGGTGATCCCCCAGTTCAGTGGCAGATAGAGACGGAAAAGGATCTGGAAATCGCCGCAGCCGTCGAGTTTGGCTGCTTCCCGGAGCTCCTTCGGCACGGAGTCGAAGAACTGTTTGTAGACGATGACGACGACCGGGATGATGAGCTGCGGCAGGATGATGCCGCCCCAGGTGTTGATCAGGCCGAACCGGTGCATCAGCACGAATTGCGAGACGACGAGCGCCTGCGATGGGACCATGAAGCTCGCGAGAATTATGCCATAGAGCAGTTTGCGCCCTGCAAAGACAATCTGCGACAGAGCATAGGCGCACATCACGCTGATGAGGATCACCACCACGGTGACCGCGATGGAGGTAACGATCGAGTTCACATACCAGGTGGCGAGTTTGGTCTCGAACAGCGCAAAATAGTAGGCCGAGAAATTGAAGACGTCGGGAAAGAACGTCGTCTTGGTGACAACCTCCTGTTCCGGTTTCACCGAAGTGATGACCGCCCAATAGATCGGGAAGGCCCACATGCAGGCAACGCAGAGCGTGAGCACCAAGAGCAGGATGTTGCCGATGGATTTCCGTTGCATGGATCAGCGCTCCCTTACGCGCAAAAGCTGGTACTGCAGCACCGAAACGCTGACGATGATCAGGAAGAGGAAGACCGCGACTGCAGAGCCGAGCCCGCCGTGATTGAGGCGGAACGCCTCGCGGTAGACAAGCTGGAGCAGCACATAGGTCGAATTAAATGGTCCGCCCTCCGTCATCAGATACACCTGGTCGAAGATCTTGAGCTGCAGGATCAGTTGAAGCGTCAGCACAAGGGCGGTGACGGGCCAGATCAGCGGCCAGGTGATCCGGCGAAAGCATTGCCAGCGCGTCGCACCGTCAAGCGTCGCTGCCTCGTAGTAATCGGCCGGAATGTTGCGTAGGCCGGCAATGAAAAGCAGAAGATTGAAGCCGTTGGTCCACCAGACGGTAACGAGCGCCACCATGGGCATCGCCCATAGCGGATCGCGAAAAACGCTGATGCGCTTGCCGGTGAAAAATTCGATCGCGTACTGGGCGATCCCGAACTGCTGATCCAGCACCCATTGCCAGATCTGCGTCACGACGGATACCGGCAGGATGTAGGGCAGGAAGAACAGGACCAGCACGAGGCTTTGCAACCAACCTCTGAGACGCACGACCATCAGCGCAAGGCCAAGCCCGATCAGCGTGTTCGGCGCGACCGTGAGCACGACGAAATAGCCAGTATTCCAGACTGACGTGTAAAAAAGCTTCTGATTGAGCAACCTGATGTAGTTGTCGAAGCCGACCCACTGACCGTCGCCGATCAGCGGCGCGTTCGTGAAGCTCAAGGCGAACATGTTGTAGACGGGATAGGCGAAAACCGTCAGGTAGGTGATCACGAAAGGCGCGATCATCAGAATGACGGTCAGCCTCTTGCTCCGTCCCTTGCTCGTCAACACCGCAACTGTCCTCCGTTCCCATTTTCGGGGCGGGACCAGCCGGCAACAGGCCAGCTGGTCCGTTGTCGTGCTACATCTGGCCCTTCAGTTCCTCGCGCATTTGCTCGATCGCTTCCTCGGGATCGAGCTGGCCGTTCAAGGCCGGCACGATGAAGTTCTGCGTTGCTTCGTAGATCGGCCCCGCGACGCCGGCGAGTGGCGAAACGGGATCGAAGACGGCTGTGTCAGCGAGCTTCGCATAGGTGGCGTTCGGCTGCATCGCCTTGAACTCGGCACTTTCGGTCACGGGCCTAAAGGCCGGGATATGGCCTGCGTCGGCCCATGAGAGGCTGTGTTCGTTCATCCATGCGATGATCTGGAGCACGGCTTTGAGCTTCTCCGGCGTGATCGGCTTGGCGTCGCTGTTCGGCACGGCGAAGGCATGGGAGTCCGCCCAGGTGGCCGGCTGGCCCATCAGCACCGGAATCTGGATAGCGCCCCATTCAAAGCCGAGATTGCCGTTCTTCGCGAGGTCCGTCATGGTCGGCACTTCCCAGACGCCGTTGATGTGCATCGCCGCCTTGCCCGACGTGAAGAGCGCAATCGAGGCTTCGTAGGAGATCAGCTGCGGCGAGTAGCCGGATGAGACCCAATTTGCCATCGCCGTCAGCGCCTTGACGCCGGCGTCGCCGGGCAGGATTTCCTCGCCGTCGATGAATTTTCCACCCTGCTGCGAAAGCAGGGAGTAGAACACACGCCACATGGAGCCGCCTTCATCGGTGTGCAGCGAGAGCGGATATTGGACCTTGCCGGTCGCCTTGATCTTGTCGAGGGCGGCATTAAAGTTGTCCAATCCGTCAAGGCCTTTCGGCAGGCCGTCATCGCCGAGCAGGCCCGCCTCCTTGAGGATATTCTTGTTGTAGTAGAGCACGATGGCGTGAACGTCGAAGGGAATGCCGTAGACCTTGCCGTCGGAAGACGCCGAGTTCCAGCTCGCCTCGACATAATTTTCCTTCTTGACACCCGCTTCCGTGAGTTCCTCGGTCGTCAGCGGCCGAAGAATTCCCGACGGTATCGCCAGCGGGAAGCGTGACAGGTGATACGTCATGATGTCCGGCTGCTGGCCGACGGCCGTCGAGGTCTGCACCTTGGTGTAGAAGGGCACACCCCACTCAAGCGTGGTCGCGTTGATCTTGATGTCCGGGTGGGTCTCGTTGAATTCCTTGATCAGCGCCTTCATGCGGACACCGTCGCCGCCGCTCAGGAAATCCCACCAGGTAATATCGGTCTGCGCATAGGCGGTTGCCGACGGCAGGACCGCCAGCGCACCCGCAAAGACAAGTTTCAAAAGCTTCTTCACGTCTGTCTCCTCCTCGATACAAGCATGATGCTTCATTGAATCGGCGGATCAGGATCGCGCCGCACTCCCCTCTCTGCCGGATGATTTTCCTATCCGGCTTGCGGGCATTTCAGCCCAGCAACCTGCGTTTTTCGCTCCATATCCGTATTTCAGATATCAACGCAGCCGCGCGCCTTGCTCGTCGAAGGCCAGCATGCTGCCGATATCCAGACTGAGCCGAACCTCCTGCTTGGGATGCGGCCGGTCCCCACCGCGGCATTCGACCGTCATTTCTCCGCCTGTTGCCGTCAGCATATGCAGGTAGCCGGTTCCTCCCAGTTCCTCGATGAACTCGGCCCTTGCTTGGAGCGGCAGCCCACCCTCGCGACCGCCAAGCGTGATGTGTTCCGGCCGGGCGCCGACAAAGATCTGGCTCCCGACGGAAAGCCTCGCTTTCACGTCGATGTCGAAGGTGGCTCCCGGTGCGTCATCGAGGTCGACAGTCAACCTGCTCGCATCGCTCGCCATGACGCGGCCCCTCAGGAAGTTCATAGCCGGCGAGCCGATAAAGCCTGCGACGAACATGTTGTCCGGGTTGCGGTAAAGCTCGAGGGGAGCGCCGACCTGTTGGACCACGCCGCTCTTCAGGACGACGATCTTGTCGGCGAGCGTCATCGCTTCGACCTGATCGTGGGTGACGTAAATCATCGTCGCACCGATCTGGCGGTGCAGGCGGGCGATCTCCATGCGCATTTTCACCCGCAGTTCCGCGTCGAGGTTCGAAAGTGGTTCATCGAAGAGAAAGACGCGCGGCTCGCGGACGATGGCCCGGCCGATCGCCACGCGCTGGCGCTGCCCGCCCGAGAGTTGGCTCGGCTTGTGGCTCAGATAGTCGGTCAGCCGCAGGATTTCTGCCGCCGCCTTCACCTTCGTCTCGATTTCGGCCTTCGGTCGGCGCGCGATGGAAAGGCTGAAGGCCATGTTGTCGAAGACGGACAAATGCGGATAGAGGGCGTAGGATTGGAAGACCATCGCCACACCGCGCTTCGACGCTTCCTTGCGTGTCACGTCCTCGGCTTCGATCCTGATCTCGCCGCCGGTCGTTTCCTCCAACCCGGCGATCATGCGCAGAAGCGTCGATTTCCCGCATCCGGAAGGGCCGACGAAAACGGCGAACTCCCCCTGCTCGATCTCGATGTCGACATCGTGGATCACCTTCATGGCGCCGAACGACTTGCTGACGCCCGTCAACTTGATTCCGGACATTGTGCCTCCCGCTAACGCATTAGAATCGATCACGTTTATGATACGGGCGATCTCCTCAGCCGCCCGAACCAGCGGCCGATTCACGCCGACTCAACGGAAAGCAGCACGAAGTGATAGGATCTCGGCGGGAGCGTACCGACGAGCGTGCCGGCATCGTCGACTGCGAGTGCCTTCCCCGCCTTGGGTACGATGCGGCTTTGATCGTCAACCGAGTTGCGCGCCTTGAGGTCCTCGCCCTCCAGCATCTGATGCTGAACGACCTTGGCTCGCTTGAAGCCCTGCAGATCGATCGTCAGATCGAGCGGCTCGTCGATACTGCGGTTTATGGCGAAGATCGCAAGCGACTTGCCGTCCTCCTGAAGAACCGCCGATAGGTCGAGATAGGGAACGTCCTGCGCCACCTCGCAGTCATAGGTCGGGCTGGACGCGACAACGTTCAGCGCCGTCCCACGCCCGTATTTCGAGGCGTACTGGAGCGGATAATAGATCGATTGGCGCCAGGCCGGCCCGCCGGCCTTCGTCAGGATCGGCGCGATCACGTTGACGAGCTGCGCCATGCAGGCGATCTTCACCCGGTCGGACCGGCGAATGAAGACGTTGAGCAGCGAGCCGACGAAGATCGCATCTTCGAGGTTATACAATTCTTCGAGAAGCGGCGGCGCCTCCGGCCAATCCCAACTCGCGATGCGCTCGCCATCCTGCTTGCGGTCGTGGTACCAGACGTTCCACTCATCAAAGCAGATCTTCACATCGCGCTTCGAGCGCTTCTTCGCTTTGATATAGTCGATGACGCCGCCGATGGTGACAATGTAACGGTCGAGATCGATCGCCTTGGCGTAGTAGTTGAGCGTGTCCTGCTCTTCGTTTCCGAAATATTTGTGGAGCGAGATATAATCGACGCTGTCATAGCTGGCGTCGAGGACCGTTGCCTCCCACTCCGGATAGGTCTTCATCTTGTCATTCGACGAGCCGCAGACCACCGTCTCCAGCGTCTTGTCGAAATACTTGAAGGCCTTGCTCACTTCATTGGCGAGATGGCCATACTCGGCTGCGCTCTTGTGGCCGACCTGCCACGGCCCGTCCATCTCGTTGCCGAGGCACCAGATCCGGACATTGTGCGGATCCTTGTATCCGTGCTTGGCGCGCAGATCGCTCCAATAGGTCCCGCCGGGATGGTTGCAATATTCAAGGAAGTTGCGGGCATCGTCCAGGCCGCGCGAGCCGAGGTTCATCGCCAGCATCATTTCTGTCCCGGCGCGCTTCGCCCAGTCGGCGAATTCATTGACGCCGACCTGATTGGTTTCGCGCGTACGCCATGCGAGATCCAGACGAACCGGGCGCTCCTCGCGCGGGCCGATGCCATCCTCCCACCGGTAGGCGGAAACGAAATTGCCGCCGGGATACCGCACGATCGGCATGTCGAGATCGCGCACCATTTCGAGGACATCACTGCGAAAGCCATCCGCATCAGCCTTCTCGTGACCGGGTTCATAGATGCCCGTGTAAACCGCCCGGCCCATGTGTTCCAGAAAGGAACCATAGACGCGCTTGTCGACAGTCGAGATCGTGTATTCCCGGTTGAGGGTGGCTTTCGCTCGCATGGGCTTCCTCGTTTGTTGAATTCGATTTTGCCCGAGGCTAATCTGTATGACTTTTCAAATCAACTATTTTGTTTTGTATCAAAAAATCAGATACACATCGATAACACTCTGCCTCTATCACCGCGGTAAAAACGGGGATGTCAGCCAATCCGCGAAGCCAGAAGCTTGTCGATGCGCATACCGTCCATGTCGACGATCTCGAAACGCCAGCCCTCGAAATCGAAGCTCTCGCCCACATGCGGGATATGGCCGAGCATTTGCAGTGCGAAGCCGGCGATCGTGTGGAAGTCACCCTCCGGACGGTCGTGGAACCCCAGCCTTTCGAAGGCGTCGTGCGCGGCCATCATGCCCTCGATCAGCATGCTGCCATCCTCGCGCACCACGATATCCGGCTCGACGGTTTCCGTATCCGGCAGGTCGCCGGCAATCGCCTCCAACAGGTCGGTCTGGGTGACAATCCCCTCTAGGCTCCCGTATTCGTCGATGATCGCAGCGAGCCGAACGGGCGCGCTCTTGAACTTCTCCAGCACTCGGAAGACGGCCGTCGACTCGTGCAGGATCAACGGCTCCCGAATGACGCTAAGGACGTCGAGGGCTTGACGATCGAGCAACTGGTCAAGCAGGTCCTTCTTGAGCACCATCCCGAGCGGATAGTCGATGTTGCCCCTGCCGATCAGAAGCTGCTCGTGGCGAGATTCCCTGATCGTCCTCAGGATCTCCTCCTGGCTGTCGTCGGCGTCGATCCAGTCGATCTCGATCCGCGGTGTCATGATGTCGGAAATCCTTCGGTCGCCGATGCTGAATATCCGCTCCACCAGTTCCTGCTGGGCGGCATCGAGAAGCCCAGCTTCCTGGCTTTCGGCGACAAGAAGCTTCAGCTCGGTCGGAGAATGCAGCGACGCCTCGCCTGCGCCGGGGCGCAGGCCGATCGAACGAAGCACGAGATTGCCGAGGCCGTTGAGGGCGAGGATCGCGGGGCGCAGCAGAAAGAGAAACAGCGCGAGCGGGCGGACGACGGCAAGCGCCGTGCCCTCGCTGCGCTGCAGCGCCAGGCTCTTCGGTGCCAGTTCGCCGAGCACGATATGCAGGGCGGTGATAATGATGAACGCAACCGCGACCGCGATCGCGTGTGATCCGACCGATGCCCAGGCCGCAGGCAAGACCGTCAACAACGGCTCGATCAGATGGGCGAGCGCGGGTTCACCGACCCATCCCAGCGCCAGGGACGATATCGTGATCCCAAGCTGGGTGGCTGCCAGGTTGGCATCGAGATTTTCGACGGCGTGCTGCAGGGCGCTCGCGTTCATGCGTTGTTGCGCAACCAGTTCCGCCACGCGGCTGCGGCGGACCGAAACGAGCGAAAACTCGGCAGCGACAAAGAAACCGTTCGCACCGACAAGCAGAAACACCGCCAATACCCCGAGAAAATCGAGAATACTGCCATCGGAACCAGACATGATCTCCCTTCGGGCGGGTGACGCCTCGGACTGTTGAAGCCACAACCAGCGTATCACGCACTTGCCGCCGGAGGCAGACGAGAGATATTCGCGTGGCGGCTTTGGGCGGATCCCCACCTCGGTCGTCGATTTCATCACGGGTGGACGAGCGCGCGCACCCGGGCTGCGATTGGGCAATCTCTTTCGATTTCACATCTAGGCTCAGGACCTACTAAATTCGTCCATTCTGCGTGGCGGATTTCGTGCCTGAGAAGGAGGAAAGATGCAGGAAATGCGTCGACATTTTCAAATCTTTCCGACGCGGTCAGGCGCGAAATCCGCCTCGCCCTTCGGGTTCAGGTCCATGGGCCGCCTGATCGAAAACAATGCTCGACAAGACCTTCAGGTCTTGCCTTGCGCTTGTTTTCTTCCATTCAATCCCATGGATCTGAACAGATTGGACGAATTTAGTAGGTCCTGAGCCTAGATTTGCACCCAGGAACTTTTCTAGGATACGTGGACAGAAGGCCGCTTCGCGTCTTCTCATCACCGGCGCCTGCCTCCCCTCCACTCGTGGGATTACCCGATGCCAAAGACATTTCTCTCGATCGGCGAATGCATGATCGAACTTTCACAGGCCAGCGACGGCCATCTCAAGAAGGGTTTCGCGGGGGATAGCTTCAATACGGCGTGGTATGCCCGCGCCTTTCTCGGCAACGACTGGCAGGTCAGCTACTTCACGGCACTCGGAACGGACAGGCTTTCCGACGAGATGCTCGCCTTCATGAACCGCGCCGGCATCGCCAGCGATCATGTGCGCCGCATCGAGGGGCGCAATCCCGGCATGTACATGATCCACCTGAAGGACGGCGAGCGCAGCTTCCAATACTGGCGGGAAACATCTGCGGCAAAGCTTCTGGCCGAAGACCGCGACCAACTGCGCGCGGCGATCGATGACGCCGAACTCGTCTATTTCTCCGGCATCACGCTTGCGATCCTCTCGCCCGACGATCGCGGCCGGCTGCTGGACGAGATCCGCCGGGCGCGCGAAGCGGGAAAGACCGTCGCGTTCGATCCGAATCTGCGGCCACGGCTTTGGGAAAACAGCGAGACCATGCGTGCCGCGGTTTCAGACGGCGCTCGCGTGGCGACGATGGTCTTCCCGAGCTTCGACGACGAGCACAGTCATTTCGGAGATGCCACCCCCGAAGCAACGGCGAAACGTTACCGCGATCTCGGTGCGGAGCTTGTCGCGGTCAAGGACGGCGCGAACGGGATTACGATCAGCAGCGCCGGACAGGTCATGCATGTTCCCGCCCATCCTGCCGACCCGGTCAGGGACACAACCAGCGCCGGCGACAGCTTCAACGGGGCCTTTCTGGCGATGCAGCTGCGGGGCGAGCCCCCTCGTGACGCGGCGGCGTTCGCCGCAAAAGTCGCTGCACGCGTTATCGAACAGCCCGGCGCCCTCATCGGATCGGACCACCTGCCGCAACCGAACGTTGCCTGAGCCGCGATAGCCGACGGCAGAGGCGAATTCGGCGGCTCCGGATATATGGCGCCCGCCGTGAGATACCGTGCTATTTTCGCGGTCGCGCCCCACCGAATCGAGCAAAGAATTTCCGCAAATGGCGCGTCGACGACAGGACATTTCACGAAAGGGGCACAAAGCGTCATAAGTTTGCGTTGTGATAGTCGATTAAATTGATAGTTTTATCTGGCAAAGGATGGAGGGCAATATGGGCTCGAATAGACTTACCGGAATAGTAAAACTAGCGCTTGTGGTCGGCAGTCTGCAGCTTGGCTCCATTGGCCTCGCTCAAGCGGACACAACGATCCTGAACGTGTCCTATGATCCTACTCGGGAGCTTTACAAGGAATTCAATGCGGCCTTTGCCGAAAAATGGCAGGCCGATACCGGCGAGACCGTGACGATCCAGACCTCCCACGGCGGCTCCGGCAAGCAGGCTCGGTCGGTGATCGACGGTCTCGAGGCGGACGTCGTGACGCTGGCGCTTGAGGCCGATATCGATGCGATCGCCGCGGCGACCAGCAAGATACCGCCCGACTGGAAAACGCGCTTCGAAAACAACAGCTCACCCTACACCTCGACGATCGTCTTCCTCGTCCGCAAGGGCAACCCGAAAGGCGTCAAGGACTGGGGTGATCTCGTCAGGGAAGATATTCAGGTGATCACGCCGAACCCGAAGACCTCGGGCGGTGCGCGCTGGAACTTCCTCGCTGCCTGGGCCTGGGCACGGGCCGCCAATGGCGGCGACGATGCGAAGGCACAGGAATATGTGGCGCAGCTATTCAAACACGTGCCGGTTCTCGACACCGGGGCGCGCGGCGCAACCACAACCTTCGTCCAGCGGGGCCTCGGCGACGTGCTGCTTGCCTGGGAAAACGAAGCCTACCTCTCGCTGGAAGAACTCGGGCCTGACAATTTCGAGATCGTGACGCCATCAATCTCGATCAAGGCCGAGCCGCCGGTGGCGCTTGTGGACGGCAATGTCGACAGCAAGGGCACGCGAAAGGTGGCGGAAGCCTATCTGAATTATCTCTACAGCGATGTCGGTCAGAAAATCGCGGCCAAGCACTATTACCGGCCCTTCAAGCCGGAGCTTGCGGACCCGCAGGATACCGCGCGCTTTGCCGATGTGAAGCTGGTCACTATTGACGAATTCGGCGGTTGGAAGGAAGCTCAGCCGAAGTTCTTCGCCGACGGCGGAATGTTCGACCAGATCTACAAGCCGGGACAATGATACTTCATGGCCTTTCGCAGCAGCAGCACGCGATGGCAGTTTCGGCAGCCGAGCGTCATTCCGGGGTTCGGATTGGCGCTCGGCGTCACCCTGACATGGCTCACCCTCATCGTACTCATTCCGCTTTCCGGCCTCATCTGGCGCTCGAGCGGCCTCGGCTGGTCGAAGTTTTTCGCGCTCGCCTCTGACGAGCGGACGGTCAACGCTTTGACGATCAGCTTCGGCACCGCTTTCGTGGCGGCCGTCATCAATCTGGTTTTCGGCGTCGTGCTTGCCTGGGTGCTCGTTCGCTACCGATTTCCCGGAAAGCGCGTCATCGACGCCATGGTCGATCTGCCGTTTGCGCTGCCGACCGCGGTTGCCGGCATTGCGCTGACGACGCTCTATGCGCCGAACGGCTGGATCGGATCGCTTCTCGAGCCCCTCGGCATCAAGATCGCTTTCACGCCTGCCGGCATCGTCGTGGCCCTCGTCTTCGTCGGACTGCCCTTCGTCGTCAGAACGGTTCAGCCGGTCATGGAGGAAATCGATAAGGAGGTGGAGGAAGCGGCCGCAACGCTTGGCGCCAGCCGCTACCAGACGATCAGCCGCGTCCTGCTGCCGGGCCTTCTTCCGGCCGGGCTGACGGGCTTCGCGCTCGCCTTTGCGCGTGGCGTCGGTGAATACGGCTCCGTCATCTTCATCGCCGGCAACCTGCCTTATGTCTCGGAGATCGCACCGCTCTTGATCATCATTCGCCTCGAGGAGTTCAACTATCCGGCGGCCACCGCGATAGCCGCGGTCATGCTGCTCATTTCCTTCATGATGCTGCTCGTCATTAACACGATCCAGTCCTGGAGCAGACGGAGGTACGGCTATGGCGCATGATGTCGGTTCGACGGCGATTGCAGCGCCGTCGCAGCTGGTCAGGGCGGCAACCTCGGAGACCCGGCTCGCACGCACGACCCTGATCGTGGTTGCCCTCGGTTTCGTAGCGCTGTTCCTGCTGCTGCCGCTTGCCACGGTGTTTATCGAGGCGTTCCGCAAGGGACCGGCAGAGTTCGTCTCGGCGCTGCGTGACGCGGAGACCTTTTCCGCCATTCGCCTGACGTTGCTGGTTGCCGCGATCGCCGTACCGCTCAACCTCGTCTTCGGGGTGGCGGCCGCGTGGGCGATCGCCAAGTTCGAGTTCAAGGGCAAGGCATTCCTGACGACCCTGATCGACCTGCCCTTCTCCGTGTCGCCGGTGATTTCGGGCCTTGTCTTCGTGCTGCTCTTCGGATCCAACAGCCTGCTAGGCCCTGTCCTGCAAAGCTATGGCATCCAGATCCTCTTTGCCGTGCCGGGGCTGGTGCTTGCCACCGTCTTCGTCACCTTTCCTTTCGTCGCGCGCGAGCTGATCCCGCTGATGCAGGAACAGGGCAGCAGCGACGAGGAAGCGGCATTGTCGCTCGGCGCCACCGGCTGGCAAACCTTCTGGCATGTGACGCTGCCCAACATCAAATGGGGCCTGCTTTACGGCGTGCTTCTCTGCAACGCGCGCGCCATGGGAGAGTTCGGTGCGGTCTCGGTCGTTTCCGGCCACATTCGCGGCCAGACGAACACCATGCCGTTGCAGGTGGAAATCCTCTATAATGAATACAACTTCGTCGCCGCCTTTGCGGTGGCGGCACTCCTTGCGCTCCTGGCGCTGGTAACGCTCGTCCTGAAGACGGCACTTGAACTTCGCTACAGCGACGAAATCGCTGCCAGCCGCAGGCATTGAAAGGTCCAGACATCCATGGAAGTCCGCGTCCAGAAAATACGCAAGGAATTCGGCCGCTTCCCGGCGCTCGACGATGTCTCGCTCGACATCCGCTCCGGCGAATTGATCGCGCTCCTCGGTCCTTCCGGCTCGGGAAAGACGACGTTGCTGCGGCTCGTCGCCGGGCTCGAGAGCCCGACGGGAGGCATGATCTTCTTCGGCGACGAGGATGCATCGAAGAAGAGCGTGCAGGAACGAAACATCGGTTTCGTCTTCCAGCACTATGCCCTCTTCCGACACATGACCGTGCTCGACAACGTCGCCTTCGGGCTGAAGGTGCGGCCGGCCAACAGGCGGCCGCCAGCCGCCGAAATCCGCCGCCGGGCCCTTGATCTGCTCGATCTCGTGCAACTCTCCGGCCTCGAAAAACGCTATCCGGCCCAGCTCTCCGGCGGCCAGCGCCAGCGCGTGGCGCTCGCGCGCGCCATGGCGGTCGAGCCCAACGTGCTGCTGCTCGACGAGCCCTTCGGAGCGCTCGACGCGCAGGTGCGCAAGGAACTCAGGCGCTGGCTCAGGGAAATCCACGACCGAACCGGCCACACGACCATCTTCGTCACCCACGACCAGGAGGAAGCGCTTGAACTTGCCGACCGCGTTGTCGTGATGAGCAATGGCGCGATCGAACAAGTCGGCACCCCCGACGAAATCTATGACTATCCGGTATCGCCTTTCGTCTACGGCTTCATCGGCCAGTCCAATTGCCTCAAGGTGACGCTGTCGAGTGGCGAAATCTGGTTCGAGGACCGACCGATCGGGTTGCGCGCAGCACACGAGCCCGACGGCTCGGCGACCCTCTACTTCCGCCCACATGACATCGAACTCATCGATGGCTGCGGCGGCTGTCTGGCTGGCCTCGTGACGGGCAGCCGCCGGGTAGCCGGAACGCGCCATCTCGAACTCGATCTTGGCCGCGGGCACCCCTCCGTCGAGATTGAGCTGCCGCCAGAGCGCGCGACCGCCGCCGACCACACTCGCATCGCCTTCAGGCCGACGAAGTGGAAGCTCTTCCGCAAGGAGGAAAAGCAGCAACAAGCACCACAAGAAGTGGAGACGCGGGCACGCGAACTCGCACGCACCGGTACCTGAATGAGGCCGAGCATTTGTGGCTCTCGGGACCGATAGATTGAGATTATCCCTCACCTACAGCGCCGCGCGCATGATAAGACGCGCGGCGCGGTAAGGAATGCTGCAGCAGGGAACCCCCTCATGTCCGTAATCGAAGACCTCATCCGATCCCTCGGCGAGGCGGTACTGACTGGCGACCGGATCGCCGAACGCCATCGGAGCGACGCGAGCCTCACCGGGCGAAATCTCCCGAGCGCGGTGGTCCGCCCGGCGAGCACGGCTGAGGTCGCTACCGCGCTCAGCATCTGCAATGCGCATCGTCAAAGCGTGGTGCCGCAGGGCGGCATGACGGGGCTCGCCGGCGGCGCCAACCCCAACACCGGCGACGTCGTCATTTCGATGGAGCGGCTTTCCGGCATTGAGGAGATCGACGCGGCGGCCGCGACGATGACCGTGCTCGCGGGCACGCCGCTTGAAGTCGCACAACGCGCGGCGGAGGAAGCGGGCTTCCTGCTGCCGATCGACCTCGGCGCGCGCGGCTCGTGCCAGATCGGCGGCAACCTCGCCACCAACGCCGGCGGCATCCGCGTCATCCGCAACGGGGTCGCGCGTGACAACGTCCTCGGCATCGAGGTCGTGCTTGCCGACGGCACGGTGGTCTCTTCGCTCAACAAGATGATCAAGAACAATACCGGCTACGACCTCAGGCAATTCTTCATCGGTTCGGAAGGCACGCTCGGGATCATCACCCGCGCCGTGCTGCGCCTGCGCCCGTTGCCGGCCGGACGGCTGACGGCGCTCTGCGCGCTCGACGGCTACGCGGACGTCATCGCCCTGCTGAAGCGCGCTCAGCGGGAGCTTTCCGGTCTCTCCGCGTTCGAAGCGATGTGGGAAAGCTATTTCCGCTTCAATTGTGAGGCGGAAGGACGGCAATTCTTCGAGACTTCTCCCGTCTTCGCCGCGATCGTCGAGCAGGATGTCCACGGGCTGGACGGCGAGCGGGAGCAATTCGAAGCCTTCCTCGGACAGGTCCTCGAAGACGGATTGATCGGCGATGCGCTGATTGCCCAGTCGGAGAAGGAGGCCCAGGCCTTCTGGCGCGTGCGCGAAGGCCATGCCATGGACAGGTTGCTGCCTTCCCTCGTCAATCTCGATGTCAGCCTGCCGATCGGCGATATCGGTCGCTTTGCCGAGGAATGTGGCAGGGCGCTCTCCACGCTGTTTCCGTCGGCACATGTCTCCTTCTTCGGCCATGTCGGCGACAGCAACCTGCATATCGCCTTTTCCGTTCCGGACGCCGATCAAGAAACCGCGCATCAGGTCGATGCCGTCGTCTACCCGCTTGTCGCGGCGCATCATGGCTCCATTTCCGCCGAACACGGCATCGGCACGCTGAAGCGTGACTTCCTCGATCGCTCCCGCAGCCAGGCGGAGTTCGAGGTCATGCGCCGCATCAAAGATGCCCTCGACCCGAACGGCATCCTCAATCCCGGCAAGGTGCTCGGCGGATCTGGGTCGTGTTGACAATAGGCGATGTGCAATATTGAGCGGCGACCATCGATAACACTAAGGTGCGGAATGACTTTTCCCGTTTCCGAAGACAAGATCATCGCCGCTGAAACTGCATTGGGACGACGGCTGCCCCGTGAGCTTAGAACTCGCCTGCAGAACTTGAACGGCGGCGCTCTTGTCGCAGCGGGTGACGATTGGATCCTTCATCCTGTCCGGGATAACTCAGACCAGAAACGAATATCGAGGACAGCCAACGACGTCATCCTAGAAACCAAGGCGGCCCGTGAGTGGCGAGGCTTTCCGGCTGATGGCATTGCGATAGCGTCTAACGGGACTGGAGACCGGCTGGTATTGGTCCCTGAGTCAGATAATGTCTTCCTTTGGAACCATGAAACCGTCACCCTGTCTTCCGTGATCGTTGAATGGAGCTGACGCAAACTTCTGGGCGTGCATAAAAGGCTCTAAACCCAGGAGGCCGGCGACTTCGGCAGCCTGCCTTCGGGATCGATGACCTCGAGGCGTGGCGCACCCGCGCCGTTCCAGCGCCAGAGTGCGACGCAGGTGCCGCCGGGCGACATGAATGACGGGTAGATCACGCCGTGAAATTCCTGGGCCAGGAGATCGGCCTGCACCTCATGGGTCTGCGGCACCACGCCCTTGTCGAGGTCGTCTCGCCACTCGCATCGGTGGATGGCATCCGTCAGGCCAAGCTCCGCAAGAACATTGGCGTCCGTGAGATCGGCCAGCCGCGCATCGTAAAGCTCGAGCCGTACGATCAGCGCCGGATGCTGCACGAAACCCTGATTGTATTCGGCCCAGGCGGTCGAAAGTTCGCGCGCGGCATAGATCGTCGGCACGCCCACCGGGTTCCATCGGCCGCCGAAACGCGCCGCACCTTCGCCGGAAAGCGGGGCATGAGCCCAGCGCGGCACGAAGGCGCGCCAGAGCGGCATCGGCTCGGCAGGCAGTGGTTGCTCCAAGTCAGAGCCGATTGCGGGCCGAGAACCGCTCCTCATCCGTTTAGGCGTAGACGCCGGCGCGAACAGCTTCCAGATAAGCGAGAACCTT
Source organism: Sinorhizobium garamanticum (assembly GCF_029892065.1). NCBI lineage: Bacteria > Pseudomonadati > Pseudomonadota > Alphaproteobacteria > Hyphomicrobiales > Rhizobiaceae > Sinorhizobium > Sinorhizobium garamanticum. The sequence goes on from NZ_CP120374.1 coordinate 1,269,659, forward strand.
GTCGGCCTTGCCTTCGCCGACGAGATCGAACGCCGTCTTTCCGGCCCAGCCGGGGATCGGCTGGTGCTTGAACCAGATGACGGCGCGGGCCTCGTCGCCCGCCATTTCGGACGCCATGGAGAGGATGCGGACGACATTGCTCAGGGCGCTATCGACCTTGCGGGCGCCGGTCTTGGCTGTCAGCGTGTTCCGCGCGACGCCGATCAGCTTGGCGAGTTCGGCAAGCGTTATGCCCAGACGGTCGGCAACAAGGCGCGCCGACAGGAACGGGGAATGATCCTCCCCGAAGCGGGCGGCGGGAATGTCCAGATTGAGGGCGACCATGGCAGAACTCGATCTTGTTTTGATCAACAGATGGATAAAATAAGCTCAATCCATGATCATTTCAAGCGCAGTCGTTGTTCATCACTGCCAGGAGGGCGTCCGCCGGTCGAAGAAGGCCGAGACTCCTTCCCGTGCTTCCTCCGTTTCCCAGGTGTCGGCAAGCTGCTCGATGGTCGCTGCGATGACTGCATCCGTGATCGGCATGCCAAGCGATCGCGCCAGCCGTTTGGCCCTTCCGGCCGCTTGCGGCGCGGCGGCAAGATAGGGTGCGATTTCTGCATCGACAGCGGCGTCCAGCTGCCCATCGTCGACCACGATCGTCGCAAGACCGGCGGCAAGCGCCTCTTCGGCGCCGAAAAGCCGCGCCGACATGAACAGCGGCCGCGCCCTTCCTTCGCCAATCCTCGCGACGACATAGGGACTGATCGTCGCCGGGATCAGCCCGAGCCTCGCCTCCGTCAGGCCGAACTTTGCGCCCGCCGCCGCGACGACGGTGTCGCAAACGCTCATCAGCCCGACCCCGCCGCCAAAGGCATTGCCATGCACCCGCGCGATCAGCGGTTTCGGCATCTCGTTCAGCGCCTTGAACATCATCGCCAGCCGCGTCGCCTCGGCGATCCGCGCCTGCCGGTCGGCATCAAACTGCTGGCGCATCCAGTCGAGATCGCCGCCCGCACAAAAACTCTTCCCCTCGCCGTCGAGGATAACGACACGGACCGCATTGTCATCGCCAAGCCGGACCGCCGCATCTGTGAGCTCGCCGATCATCGCGGCGGAAAGCGCGTTGTGCTTTTGCGGACGGGCGAGCGTCAGGCGGGCGATGCCCCCTTTGTCGACAGTGCACCGGATCGTTTGCTCAGTCATGCCGCACTCCTCAGCGATCGGGCGAAGGTTGCCGCGCGATCGAGCTTTTCGGCGTCGAGCCCGGTCGAAAATCCCCTCTTCTGCAGGAAGGCATTCACCGCAAGCGTATCGACATTACCGGCGGCGCCGGGGGCGTAGGGGCAACCTCCGAGCCCTCCGGTCGAGGCGTCGAACACCCGCAGGCCCCGATCAAGGCCGACCGCGATATTTTCCAGCGCCCGGCCGGACGTGTCATGGAAATGACCTGCAAGCTTCGCCGCGTCAATGTCTCCGAGCACCGTCGCCAGCATGGTGTCAACGGCTTCCGGCGTGCCTCGCCCGATCGTGTCGCCGAGACTGATCTCGTAGCAGCCGAGCTCGGAAAGAAGGCGCGCGACGCGGGCAGCGGCCTCCGGCGCGATCGGTCCCTCGTAAGGGCACTCGACAACGCAGCTGACGTAGCCGCGCATCGGAATTCCATGCTGCCGGCTTGCCTCCGCGACCGGGCGGAAGCGCTTGATGCTCTCGGCAATCGAGCAGTTGATGTTCTTCTGCGAGAAGGTTTCGGAGGCGGACGCAAAAACCGCCACCTCGTCGGCGCGGGCGGCGCGCGCAGCCTCGAAGCCCCTGATGTTCGGCGTCAACGCCGCGTAGCGAGTGCCCGGGCGCCGCGCGATGCCTGCCATGACCGCGGGAGCATCGGCCATCTGCGGGACCCATCTCGGGCTGACGAAGCTCGTCACCTCGATGCGCTCGAAACCACAGTCCGAAAGCAGGTCGACGAGCCGGATCTTATCATCGGTATCGACAAGCCGGGATTCGTTCTGCAGGCCGTCGCGCGGCGCCATCTCGACGATCGTGACGTGCTCGCTTGCCGACGATGTCACTGTGCGGCCTCCTCACTGAGGGTTACAAGCACGGTGCCTTCGCTGACCTGCGTGCCCTCGGCCACGTGCACGCTCGCGACCGTCCCCTGCCGCGAGGCCGAAAGCGTAAGCTCCATCTTCATGGCCTCCATCACCACCAGCGGCTGGCCTTTGGCGACGGCCTCGCCGGCGCCGACACGGACCATCTTGACGAGGCCCGGCATCGGCGCAATGAGTTCGTCATCGGCTATCTCCCCGCTATGTCCGCCGGACAACGCGTCCGGCAGGTGAAACACCAGGTTTCGGCCATTGAGAAACAAGGTCAGCGTTTCGCCCTGCCGAAGGAAGCGAAGCGTTTGCCTCTGCCCGGCCACTTCCAGCCTCGCACCATTTTCGAAGCGTTCAAGCACGAGCACCGGCAAGGTGCGCGTTCCGGCACGAACCGCAAACTGATCGCGTCCGCGCGACGCGAGTGTGACGGCCGCGCGCCCGTTCGCGTGGTCGATGGAAACCGTCCGGTGGGCATCGCCCCAGATCTGCCAATAGCCGAGAGAAGCCCAGGGATCGGAGGATGTCATTGGCTGGAGGACGCCGGTGGAGACGATTGCTGCCAGCGCCAATGCTTCGTCGTCCGGGTCGCTCGGCGCCGCCAGCCGCTCGACCGTCCGGTCGATCAGTCCCGTGTCCGGCCTGCCGCCGCGGAAATCCTGTTCGTCCGTGAGCCTGATGAGAAAATCGAGATTGGTGACCGTTCCGCCGATCCGGACCTCCTTCAAGGCGGCCTGCAGCCGGGTGAGCGCTGCCGACCGTGTCCCCGCATGCACGATCAGCTTGGCGATCAGCGGATCGTAAAAGGGCGTTATCGAGTCCCCCTGCTGTACACCGGAGTCGATCCGCGCGTTGCTGTCCGGAAAGCTCAAATGTGCCAGCCGGCCGGTCGACGGTAGGAAGCCGCGGGCCGGATCCTCGGCGTAGATGCGTGCCTCGAAGGACCAACCGTTTATGCCGATCTCGCCCTGCTTTTTCGGCAGCGGCTCACCGTCTGCGACGCGCAACTGCCATTCGACGAGATCGAGCCCGGTGACCGCCTCGGTGACCGGATGCTCCACCTGCAGCCGCGTGTTCATTTCCATGAAATAGAACTGATCCGGCCAGAGGCCGTTTGTCACGTCGGCGATGAACTCGACCGTGCCGGCACCGACATAGCCGATCGCATGCGCGGCCCTGACGGCGGCGTCTCCCATCGCGCGGCGCACTTCCGCGGTCATGCCCGGCGCCGGCGCCTCCTCGATCACCTTCTGGTGCCGCCGCTGCAACGAGCAGTCACGCTCGAAAAGATGAACGATGTTGCCGTGCCGGTCCCCGAAGATCTGGACCTCGATGTGGCGGGGGCGGCTCAGATATTTCTCGATCAGAACCCCGCCGTCGCCGAAGGAGGCCTGCGCTTCCCGCTGCGCGGCTTCCAGCGCCGAACCGAAATCCTCTCGCCGCTCGACGCGTCGCATGCCCTTTCCGCCGCCACCGGCGCGCGCCTTGATCAGCACCGGATAGCCGATTTCCGCGGCCTGGGCCGCCAGGAACTCAGGGTCCTGCTGCTCACCGTGATAACCCGGCACGACGGGCACGCCGGACTGCTCCATCAGCGCCTTGGCCGCATCCTTGAGCCCCATGGCCCGGATCGCTTCCGGTGGCGGCCCCACGAAAACGATGCCTGCGGCCTCGACGGCCTCGGCAAAATCGGCATTTTCGGACAGGAAGCCATAGCCAGGATGGATGGCGTCAGCGCCGACGGCCCGTGCGGCCTCTATGACGCGGTCGATCGCGAGATAGCTTTCGGCGGCATTCGCGGGGCCGATCCGCACGGCCTCGTCGGCGAGCGTCACATGAAGCGCGTCACCATCCGCATCGGAATAGACGGCAACGGTGCGGATACCGAGCCGCCGGGCGGTGCGAATGATGCGGCAGGCGATCTCGCCGCGATTGGCAATCAGGAGTTTGGAAAACATGCCCCTCGGTTCCGCTTCTATTGTGCCGCCACCACTTCGACTTCCAGGAGCCAGCCGGAATCGAAGATTCCGGCAATCACGACCGTTATCGCCGGTGCCAGCGCACCGAGATAGTCGTTGCGGATCTCACGGTTCGCAAGGACATGGTTCCTGTCGGCGAGGTAGGTCGTCACCTTGACGATATTGGCCTTGGTCATGCCGGCGGCCTTGAGCTGAGCGTCGACATTCAGCCAGACCTGGCGTGCCTGCGCCTCGAAACCATCAGGCACGACGTCATCGGAGGTCATGGGAATCTGGCCGCTGACGAAGACCAGGCGTTGAAGATTTTCGACGCTGACGGCCTGCGAGTAGCCGCCTCGCGGCTGCGGTGCGTTGATCGCGTTGATATTGTCGCGTTTCATGGCCCACCTCCCTACATCCTGAACAAACCGAAACGTGTATCCTCAATCGGGGCGTTCAGCGCGGCCGACAGCGACAGTGCGAGCACGTCCCGGCTTTTGCGCGGATCGACGACGCCGTCGTCCCAAAGACGCGCCGAGGCATAGAGCGGATGACTTTGCCGCTCGAAAAGATCGAGCACCGGCTGGCGGAAGCGCGCCTCCTCGTCCTCGTTCCACGGCGTGCCGGCGCGCCTCAAGGCTTCGCCGCGCACCGTCGACAGCACGCCGGCCGCCTGTTCGCCGCCCATGACCGAAATGCGGCTGTTCGGCCAGGTCCAAAGGAAGCGCGGTGAAAAGGCCCGCCCGCACATGCCGTAGTTGCCGGCCCCGAACGATCCGCCGACCAGCATGGTGACCTTCGGCACCTTCACCGTGGCCACTGCCGTCACGAGCTTGGCGCCATGCTTGGCGATGCCTTCCGTTTCATATTTGCGGCCGACCATGAAGCCGGTGATGTTCTGCAGGAAAACGAGCGGGATCTTGCGCTGGGCGCAGAGCTCGACGAAATGGCTCCCCTTCAGTGCGGACTCCGAAAACAACACGCCGTTGTTGGCGACGATGCCGACCGGTATTCCATGAATATGGGCGAAGCCGCAGACGAGCGTGGTTCCGAAACGGGCCTTGAATTCGTCGAAACGGGAGCCGTCGACGATCCGGGCGATCACCTCGCGAATTTCATAGGGCGTTCTGAGGTCGGCGGGCACGATCCCGGCGATTTCCTCCGGATCGTAGAGCGGTGGCTCCGGCGCGCGAAGCTCCACCGACGATGGTTTTTCTCGGTTCAAGCCCGACACGGCGCGGCGCGCCAAAGCCAGCGCATGCGCATCGTCACGCGCCATGTGATCGGCAACGCCCGACAGTCGCGTGTGGACGTCGGCGCCGCCGAGATCTTCGGCCGAGACCACTTCGCCGGTCGCCGCCCGCACCAGCGGGGGGCCGGCCAGGAAGATCGTGCCCTGCCCCTCGACGATGATCGCCTCGTCGGACATCGCGGGCACGTAGGCGCCGCCGGCCGTGCAAGACCCCATCACGACGGCGATCTGCGGGATGCCGGCCGCCGACATGTTCGCCTGGTTGTAGAAGATCCGGCCGAAATGGTCGCGATCGGGAAAAACCTCGTCCTGGTTCGGCAGGTTGGCACCGCCGGAATCGACAAGGTAGACGCAGGGAAGCTGGTTTTCGGCGGCAATTTCCTGTGCCCTGAGATGCTTCTTGACGGTCATCGGGTAATAGGTGCCGCCTTTGACGGTCGGATCGTTGCAGACGATCATGCATTCGCGCCCGGCGATCCGGCCGATGCCGGTAATGAGCCCGGCACCCGGCGCATCGCCGTTGTACATGCCGTGCGCGGCCGTGGCGCCGACTTCCAGAAAGGGCGTGCCGGGATCGATCAGGGAAGCGACCCGGTCTCGCGGCAGCAGCTTGCCGCGGCTGACATGGCGTTCCCGCGCCGTCTCGCCGCCGCCGTTGACGGCGAGCCGCACCGCCTCCTCGACCGCCGCGATGGCATCCGTCATCGCCGCGCGGTTGGTCTTGTAGACGTCGGAGGATGCCGAGATATGCGATCTCAAGATTGTCATGAAGCCCTCAGGCAAGCGATTTGACCAAGATGCGCGAAGAACGGCCGCCGCCGTTCGTCTATTTCGTTTCTTCGAACAGCTCGCGCCCGATCAGCATCCGGCGGATCTCGCTCGTGCCGGCACCGATCTCGTAGAGCTTGGCGTCACGCAACAGGCGGCCGGCCGGGTAGTCGTTGGTGTAGCCGTTGCCGCCCAGCGCCTGGATCGCCTCGAGCGCCAATGCGGTCGCCTTTTCCGCCGCATAAAGAATGCAGCCGGCGGCGTCCTTGCGCGCGGTTTCGCCACGGTCGCATGCCGCCGCCACCGCATAGACATAGGCGCGCGCCGCATTCATCGTCACATACATGTCGGCAAGCTTTCCCTGCATCAACTGGAACTCGCCGATCGGTTGACCGAACTGCTTGCGCTCATGGAGATAGGGGACGACGACATCGAGGCAAGCCGCCATGATGCCGAGCGGCCCGGCCGAAAGCACCACGCGCTCGTAATCGAGGCCGGACATCAGGACGTTGACGCCGCGGCCTTCCGCGCCGAGCACGTTTTCTTCCGGCACCTCGCAGTCCCTGAAGACGAGCTCGCAGGTGTTGGAGCCGCGCATGCCGAGCTTATCGAGCTTCTGGCCGGTCGAGAAGCCGGCGAACCCCTTTTCGACGAGGAAGGCGGTGATGCCGCGCGGCCCGGCGGCCGGATCGGTCTTGGCATAGACCACCAGCACATCGGCGTCCGGACCATTGGTGATCCACATCTTGTTGCCGTTCAGCACGTAGCGGTCGCCACGCTTGTCGGCCTTGAGCGTCATCGAGACCACGTCGGAGCCGGCGCCCGGTTCGGACATGGCGAGCGCGCCGACATGTTCGCCGGAAATCAGCTTCGGCAGATATTTGGCCTTCTGCGCGGAGCTGCCGTTGCGGTTGATCTGGTTGACGCAGAGGTTGGAATGGGCGCCGTAGCTTAGGCCTACGGAGGCGGACGCGCGGCTGATTTCCTCCATCGCGACGCAATGGGCGAGGTATCCCATGCCGGCACCGCCATAGGCCTCGTCGGCGGTGATGCCGAGTACGCCGAGCTCTCCCATCTCCCGCCAAAGGGGCGCGGGAAAGGCGTTGCTCCGGTCCATCTCTTCCGCAAGCGGCGCGATCCGTTCGCTCGCAAACCGGCGCACGCTGTCGCGCAACGCGTCGATGTCATCGCCAAGGGCGAAACTCAGTCCACCTTGATACATGTCTTTTTCTCCTCCGCATGTCTCCGGCGGCGATCTCCTCATCGCCAGCAGAAACAGGCCCCGCGGCATCCTCCTCGATGCACGATCGGTGACAGCGCCGCGCGCCTTCCCGGACGCAAAGGTCGCCCTAATTCACGAACACTGCATCGTAGCGCCGCACGGCCGTTGCCGCGAACGATAACATCGCGCTTGGCTAATTTCCTTCCAAAGAGCTGGGCAGCCAAGCACGATTTGGAAAGGGTAAGGCTCACACACGGCAGATCGATGCTTAGCACTCGGCGTGGGCCTCGTTCATTCGGCGACCGCGATTCGACACAAAGGACTGGCGTCAAATCCTAAGCAATGGGCGCACGCGGCTACATCTTGCCGAGGGCGGCAAGCGCCTCGTCCACGATTGCGTCCAGCGGTTGGTCGATGTCGATCGCCACGGTGTTCGCCTCGCCGGTCGGATTTTCCAGGGTCGCGAGCTGGGTCTTCAACAAGGACTGAGGCATGAAGTGGCCGGTGCGGTGATGCATCCGTTCCGCCAACACCGCCTCGCTTCCATGGAGATGGACGAAGGCCAACCCCTCCGGCGCGCTTTCCCGCAGCTTCTGCCGATAACTCAGTTTGAGCGCCGAGCAGGCAACGATGGCCGGGCTGGAGCTTTCCGCGAGCTTACGGCCGATCGCCGCGAGCCATGGCCAGCGGTCATCATCCGTCAGCGGAATGCCCTCGGACATCTTCTTGATGTTCTCGGGCGGATGCAGGGCGTCCCCTTCGACGAAGGGATAGCCATAGGCCTTCGCGATACGTTCGCCGACGGACGATTTTCCGCTTCCCGACACGCCCATCACGATGATCGAGCCTGGAAATCGGTGCGCCGGCGTCGCGGGTCTGTGTCTCTTCTCGATCATCATCCTGTACCTGGCATCCCTGTCTGCTGGCGAGCGAATACGCTTCCGCTCATAGCTTCCGCACCGCCCGTCGGCAAGCGGCGTGGCGGGGTCGACGAAGCACATGCCGTCACTGGCCCCACCTGCCCGAAAGAGCGATCGCCAAAAAAACCGTTGAATTTTTATGAATTACAGCGTATTTTTCTGCGATGGACGCTACAGACAGAAAAATCATTGGGATCCTCGCGGATGACGCCCGCACGTCATTGACCGACATCGGTGCGGCGGTCGACCTCTCACCGTCTGCGGTCAACGAACGCATCCGCCGCCTCGTCGCCAGTAGTACGATCCGCCGCTTTACGCTCGATGTGGATCATCGCGCCCTTGGCCTCGACGTTCTCGCCTTTGTCTGGATCGCCCTTTCGGCCGATGCCGATGAAGCCGAATTCCGTGCATTCATGGCGGCGCACCCGGTCGTCGCCGAATGCCATCACGTGACTGGCGCATGGTCCTATTGCGTCAAGATCCGCATGCCGACGCTTGGCGACATCGAGCCGTTTCTCTCGGAGCTGAAAGCACGGCGATATCTCGCCCGCAGCGAGACCGTCATCGCGCTTTCGACGGTTGCCGATAACCTCTTCACAGGACCGGAGGTCCGATAGACATGTCGATATTGCTTTTCGGCAAAGGCCTCCTGCTCGGCCTCGCCATTGCCGCGCCAGTCGGGCCGATCGGCGCGCTTTGCATCAGCCGCACGCTGACGCGCGGTTTTTGGGCCGGCGTCGCCGGCGGTCTCGGAACCGCGCTCGCCGACGCGACCTACGCGATGCTCGCGGCCGTCGGCTTCGCGGCATTCGCTGCCGTGCTTTCCGCGATCGCGACACCTCTCAGCCTGGTGGGAGGCCTGTTCATGATCTGGCTCGGCTGGCGCGGACTGGCCCCGAAGCCCGTTGCGACGGCCGCCGAGATCGACGCGCGCGATCTCATTCACACCACGACCGCGACCTTCTTCCTGACGATCGCCAACCCCACGACCATCCTGTCCTTCGCCGCGATCTTCGCGGGGCTCGGGCTTTCGACGGTCGGCGAAGGAGCAAAAGGCGCAATTGTCGTCTCGGGCGTCTTTCTCGGTTCGCTCGCCTGGTGGTTCTTCCTGAGCGGCGGCGTCGCGCTTGCCAGGACACGACTTCCGGACCGATTCGCCACCTGGGTGTCGCGCCTTTCCGGACTGCTGCTCATCGGATTTGGCGTAACCGCGCTCGCCTCGACCGCAACCCGGTTTGTCTGACGCCTTGTGCACAACACAATCACAAAATGTGCTTCGTGCCTCGGATTCTGGCGCGCACTGATTGCATCGCATCATTTATTCGAGCAAACTTATATGGATGAGGTCGAACCGTTCCGAGGAGAATCACTGCAATGAATAAGAAGGATCCAAACCCGATAGATACCTTCGTCGGTTCTCGTGTCAGAATGCGCAGACTGATGGTCGGGCTGAGCCAGGAAAAGCTGGCCGATGGCCTGGGCATCACGTTCCAGCAGGTACAGAAGTACGAAAAGGGCACAAACCGCATCGGCGCGAGCCGCCTACAGGCGATTGCCGATATCCTGGGCGTCCACCCGAGCTTTTTCTTCCAACGTGAAGACGACAAGCCGCTGGGACGAGACAGCGCCGGCGACATGCACGAATCGAACGAGATTTCCTCCTTCGTGGCCTCGAAGGAAGGCATCGCACTCAACAGGGCCTTCCTGAAGATTGCCGATCCCGTGCTGCGGAAGAAGATCATCTCGCTCGTTGCCGCCATGGCCCAGGCACCGGATGCGGAGTCGACGAGCGTCGCCTCTGAAGCGCGTCGCCCAGAGCCTCTGCACGGCTAGAGACGCGCAAACGACGCTGTAGCACTGTAATTTGCTGCATGTTTCCTTAAATCGACTGCGATTTAAGGAAACATGCAGCAGAGATAGCCTTACTGTCAGCGAGGGGGCCGCATGACCTATAGGTTGCAGACTCTGGGACGATTGCGCCTGCTCAACGAAGCGGGCCGCGAAGTCGCCTTCCCCGAGAAGGGTCTGCTCATCCTGTGTTTTGCGATTGCCAACGGCTATCGCGAGCAATCCCGGGCGGAAGCTGCCAGGCTGCTCTGGGACGGGGTCGAGCCCAGCCAAGCCTATGTTAACCTGCGCAAGACAATTTCCCGCATCACCGCGCAACAGATGGAGCTCGGCCGAACCTTTCTGACCTTTTCGCAGTCGTCAATCCTGCTTAATCCCGGAACCTTGACGAGCGACCTGGATGCCGTGACCGACGATGGCGGCGATGCCGTGGCTCGCTTCTGCCGCATTGCCACCGTGCTGCGCGACGATTTCCTGAAGGACACGAAATCGCACGGCAAGGCGCTCGATGCCTGGATCGGCCGCCAGCGGGAGACGCATATGTCCCTGCTGCGGGAAAGTCTGCTTGCCGCGGCGCCCGCCGCCGCGGGCCAACATCGCGAACTTCTCAAGTCGGCGGCAATGCGCTTGCTTGAGCGCAGCCCCTCGGACGAGGAAGTCCGCAAAGTCTTGAAGAACGCACTGGAGTCGGAAGGACGACACCACGACGCGCAGGTCATCTTCGACAGCGTCAGCCGGTCGGTTCCGATCATCGGCAACCAGCCGTCCGCGCCCGTCGAGATCCTCGTCAGAGACGACGCTCACCAGAGAAAGCCGCCGCGGCTCGTCCTGCTGCCGCCGAACGCAGAACGCGCGCATAGCCCCGCAGCGATTTTTGCGAGTTCCCTCATCGAGGACGTAACAATCGGCCTTTGCGCGCTTCGGTCCGTCAGCGTGATAGCGCCCTATACCGCGGCGCAGATCGGCCTTCAGGCCGATAAGGCCAACACCTACGAACGGCACACCATCAGCTATATCCTCGACACGCGGTTGACCGACGAGGGTGACCGCCAGAGCCTGTTTGCCCAACTGATCTTCTTCGCAAATGACGAGGTCATCTGGGCCGACCGGTTCAATCTCGTCGGCGACGGGCTGATGCAGTCGCGCAGGGGCATTGCACACCGGATCGCGGCGGCTATTGCCAGTCAGGTTGAACAGAACGAGGCCGTTCGTGGTTCCTATGAGGACCACGCGGATTCCTATCGAAGCTATCTTCTCGGCCAGCGACACCTGAAGGACCTCAACCTTCCCGAGATCCGCCGCGCCCGCAAGAGCTTCAGGGAGGCACTGGGCCAACAGGCGGGTTTCGCACCCGCGATGGGCGGACTGGCCCGGACCTATTTCTTCGAATGGCTGCTGACGGCACGCAATGATCGTGAACTGCTGAGGCTGGCCGAGCGGCATGCCCGGGAGGCCGTGGCCGCCGACGAAACACTCGCCTCCGGCTATCTGGAACTCGGCGTGGTCAAGCTCTACCTGCGCCAATTCGACGAGAGCGTTGAGTTCCTCGACAGGGCGGAAGCATTGAGCCCGCATTACGCGAATGTCCTCGCCAGCTACGGCGACACCCTCGTGCAGGCGTCACGCCCAATGGAGGGACTTCAAAAGATCAAGACGGCGATCGATCTCAATCCGATCTCACCCGACAACTATTTTTGGGCGGCGGCTGGTGCCAGCTATTCTCTTGGCCAATACGAAGAGGCCCTCGGCTACATTGATCGGATGCGGGACAGAACGCCCGCCGACCGGCTATCGGCGGCAAGCTGGGGCATGCTCGGCGACCGCAGAAAGGCCCGCCAGTTCGTGCGCAAGACATTCGACGTCCACCCGGATTTCGATCTCGACCGGTGGATGGCGATCGTGCCGTTCCGGGAGGAGTGGCAGAGGGAGCATTACCGCGAGGGCTTAAAGAAGGCCGGTTTTTGAGGCGCAATTCCGCGCGACAGCAAGAGGGGTAAGTAATGGCTGAAGTTGTTGTTTTCGGCATTGCCGGAGAGGATCATTTGTGGCTTGCGGATCTCAAGGCGGGGACGGTCACCAGGATCGATCCGCCCAAGCAGGGCGCGCTGGCCGACGCCGACGCATTGCGTAAGTCCGGCTCCACGGTCGTCAAGACCGTCAATCTTGCAGCTGCGGCAACTTCCGCCGACGCCGTCTTCGGTGGCTACATGGACGGCTAGCCGCTGGCCATAGGCGCGGGGGCGGCCGACCAAATGGGGCTGCTGTCCGCGCGTCTCTTCAAAGTCATGTCTGGCTCAATTCGCTATTCCGATCGCATCTGCACCGCCGAAACGACCTTCGGCCGGATCGAGCCTTTTTTGCGGGCGTTCGGCATCACGCGACTTGCGCGCCTGACCGGACTGGATTGCATCGGCATACCCGTCTGGAATGCCGTTTCTCCGAATTCGAAGTCGCTGGTGATCAATCAAGGCAAGGGCATAACGGACATCGACGCGAAAGTCTCGGCGGCGATGGAGGCGCTCGAGCGCACCGTCGCGTGCGCGCCACGCGTGCCGACGAGAGTTGCGAGCCGCAACGACCTGTTGGCCGAAGACAATCAGGCCCTGTCTCTGCCGGGGCTGATCGCGAGCGGCCAGCCGGACCTTGCCGACGACGAGCCGATCCGGTGGGTTCTCGGCCGCAACCTCGACGGAGGCGCGCCGACATGGGTTCCGCTGGAGGCCGCCCTCCTCGACAGGACGGTGGAGAACTGTCGGTACTGGCAATCATCCGATGGCCTCGCATCCGGCAATATTGAAACCGAAGCGGTGCTGCATGGACTCTTGGAACGGATCGAACGCGACGCCGAGGTGCTCTGGCGCCTCACGCCATTAGCCTCGAGGCTCAGAAGCTGCGTTGCAGCGCAAGCGCTCGGCGATCCGGTGCTTGCTGCGATGGCCGGGAAAATTGCCGCGGCCGATCTCGAGCTCCGCCTTTTCGACATCACCAGCGATGTCGGCGTACCGTGCTTCACCGCAGTTGTAGCCGGGAACGACATCCTCACGGCCAAGGCGCCGCTTTTTCACCATGTCACGGTCGGGCATGGGGCACATCCGAATGCAGCCAGAGCGGCAATCCGCGCCGTGACCGAGGCGGCCCAATCGAGACTCACATATATCAGCGGCGCGCGCGACGACGTCTATCCGGAGACCTTCGTTCGCCCATTGCCGCAGCAGACGCAAAAACTGTTCGGGGCTGTGCCGCAAGAGCTGACACGTGTCCACGCCACAGAGGTGGGAGGGCCGGACGCGCTCTTGTCTTACGTCCTGCAGCGGCTGCGCGACGCAGGCATCGGTCTGGTCATCTCCGTGCCGTTGCTTGGTGATGATCTCCCCTTCGCGGTTGTCAAAGTGTTCGTTCCGGAGCTGGAAAACCCGGAGGGCGAGCGCAAGCGCCGCTTCGGCACGCGAGCGCTCTCCTGGGCACTGGAGGTGGCGTGAAGATCGTCTTCGTCGGTCCGACCGTCCCCGATGCGCGCGAACGCGCCGGTGTGGCTTTCGCGGTCCGGCCGCCGGCGATGCAGGGAGACATCTTGCGCGCCGTACGCGCCGGCGCGACGATCATCGGCCTTGTCGACGGCAATTTCGAACATGTGGCGCCGGTCTGGCACAAGGAAATACTGTTCGCCCTGTCGCAAGGCGTACGCGTCTTTGGGGCGGCGAGCATGGGTGCCTTGCGCGCCGCCGAATGCGCGGCCTTCGGAATGGTCGGGATCGGAGAAATATATCGCCAGTATGCCGCAGGCGAGCTGGCGGACGACTCGGATGTGGCCCTGCTTCACGCTCCCACCGAGCTCGGCTATGCGCCGCTCACGGTCCCGCTGGTCAATGTGCGCGCGACGCTTGCACGCCTCAGGCATGCCGGCTCGATCAAATCCGCAGACGCGGCCCGGATCGAGGCGGCAGCCGGACGGATATTCTACAAGCGGCGTACCTGGGCAGCAATCGTTGCCGAGGCAGACCTTCGAGCGGATGGCGATCGCGCCGCCTTGGCGGCAAGGCTGCAGCAGGAGATCGTCGACCAGAAGCGCGCCGACGCCCTCGCGCTCTTCGACGCGGTCCGGGCTCAGCCGGACGAACGACGCCGCGAAAGACCCGGCTGGGCGTTCAATTCGACAAGTATGTGGAAGGTTTTGCTAAATCAACCTGAGACGTAGGTTCGGTTGCATTTCCCATTCAGCGTGTGTCACGCTCGTGTCACGCCCACGGCCCGGAAGTCACGCTATATTGCTGACGAAAGCGGGTCGCAGTGACCCCCGAGTGGCACTGGGGAATATCATGCAGCAATCCATTAAGTTACCTATCGACGCGGAAGACAAGGAGAAAGAACTTCTGGCCCTTGCCCGCCTCGTCAGCTACGCGCGAGACTCCGCCAAGACACTAAACGTCGAAGGCGCACAATATTGCCTGGAACTGGCTTTGGCCTCCCTGCTCCAGGAAGTCGAATACATCACCGACAAGAACGTTCTTCCGACAGTCGACCTGATGGCGCTGGGCAGCCTGGGCCGCTGCTAACCAACGCATGTCGCTCGAGAGCGTGCAGCGCTCATGGGCAACGGCAGCATAGAGACGAAGATACGTCGTTTCAAAGGGTTAGATGAAATGAACTGGGAGAGAGGGGCGAGGAGCTGGAGCGGTTTCGACTGGGATCGCGCTCCAGCTCCTCGGACTCGTTGGCGTCGGCGTGGCCCGCTCACGATCGAGCGATGGGCACCAATGTCCTCTTTTCGATCTTGCCCGTCACCGAAAAGATCAGGAATTCGGTCGCCTGACCGATCCTCTCCCCGTCCATCAGCCTGACGACATCGTCCACGCCGCCGACGGGCTTGCCGTCGATCGACAGGATATAGTCGCCTTCCCGAAGACCACCGCGCTCGGCCGGGCCGCCGGGTTCCAGCCGTCTCAGCCGGACCGACGTCGTCCGGTCGGTTCCCGCCGCCAGCGCGATCCTGCGCGGCAACTCAATCGTGTCGGCGGCAATGCCGATATACGCCCGCCTGACATGGCCGTATCGGAGAATCTCGGAAATCACGAAATTCGCCGTGTTCGAGGCGACCGCAAAGGCGATGCTCTGCGCTCCCTGGATCCCGGCCGTGTTGACCCCGATCACTTCGCCGCCCGACGAGACGAGCGGCCCTCCCGAGTTTCCGGGATTGAGGGCGGCGTCCGTCTGGATCACGTCGTCCATCAGGCGCCCGTTCGCCGCCCGCATGGTGCGACCAAGCGCCGAGACGATGCCCGCCGTGACGGTCCATTCGAAACCCAGCGGATTGCCGATGGCGATGGCGATGTGCCCTCGTCGCAACCGCTTCGAATCGCCCAGTCGCGCCCAGGCGCCGACGCTCGAGTTCGCTCGTATGAGCGCGATGTCGGTGTCGACGTCGCGACCAAGCACACGACCTTCCGTCACATAGCCGTCCGGCGTCGTGATTCGCACAGCCTTAGAATCCCCGACGACGTGATTGTTCGTCACGATCAACCCGTCGGAAGAAACCGCGAAGCCCGAGCCATGACCAGCCCTGCCGCCAAACCGCTCGATGCGGCTGACCGCCGGGCCGACCACATCGACCGCGCCGGCAATTGCGTGCGAATAGGCGTCCGTCAGCGCGCCGTCGTCGGCGGGCGCCATTTCCTTTTTGATGAAACCCATGATCTGATCCTCAAGCGGCGGCGACCATCGCCGCCGAACCAACGGACCGAAGCAATTTGGTACTGTTGTTCAAAATAGATGGATGGGCCCGCGGATCGGTTCAAGCCTACAGCGCCGCGCGTCTCATCAGACGTGCAAAGGACGCTGTAGCACTTTGAATTGGTGCATGTTCTTAACCTTAAATCGGCTACGATTTAAGGTTACATGCAGTCGGCTGAATCGAGGCACTCCGCGCACCACCTTGCCTTAAATTCATGCATTTCATCCATGCGCAAAATTTTTAGGCAAACATATTGCGAAATTTGTTGCACTGCATCATGATCGCCGCATGACCCGCCGCGACCTGACCATTCTTGTGATTGACGAGAACGCCATCCGCGCCTCGATCATCGAGGAAGGCTTGCGCGATGCCGGCCACAACCGCGTGAGCATCGTGCACGATGTCCATGGCGTCGGACGGGTGATCGAACGGTTGCAGCCGGATGTGATCGTCATCGATCTCGAAAATCCCAATCGCGATTTGTTGGAGAGCATGTTCCAGCTCTCCCGCTCGGTAAAGCGCCCGATCGCCATGTTCGTCGATCGATCCGACAGCAGCATGATCGAAGCGGCGATCGACGCCGGCGTCTCGGCCTATGTCGTCGACGGACTGCGGCAGGAGCGCGTGAAGTCGATCCTCGATATGGCGATCGGCCGTTTCAATGCCTTTTCACGCATGGAGCGCGAGTTGGCGGAAGCGCGCAGCGAGCTTGCGGACCGCAAAGTGATCGATCGCGCCAAGGGCATCCTGATGAAGTCGCGCGGCATCAGCGAAGAAGAGGCCTACAAGCTCCTGCGCACGACCGCGATGAACCAGAACCGCAAGATAGCCGAAATCGCACAAAGCCTTGTGCTGGCGGCGGGATTGCTGGAGGACCCGTAATATGGCTGCCACCGCCGACATCACCCTCGGCTTCATGCCGCTCTTCGACAGCGCCGTGCTGATCGCCGCCAGCGAAAAGGGCTTCATCGCCGACGAGGGCCTGTCGGTGCAACTCGTCCGAGAAACCTCCTGGGCCAATATCCGCGATCGGATCGCCGTCGGCCATTTCCAGGCGGCCCACATGCTGGCGCCAATGCCGATTGCATCCAATCTCGGTCTCACGCCGCTGTCGCTGGACCTCGTGGCGCCCTTTGCGCTCGGACTTGGCGGCAATGCGGTGACAGTCTCACGCAGTCTTTGGGACCGCATGGTCAAAGACGATGCCGGACCCGGCACCGACCCGAGCGCCAACGGCGCGGCGCTGAGGCGCGTCGTCGAACACCGCCGCGAAGCGGGCGAGCCGCCACTGCGCTTTGCCGTCGTCCACCCCTTCTCCGGCCATAACTACGAGTTGCGCTATTGGCTCGCCGGCTGCGGCATCGATCCGGAAAGCCACGTCGAGATTGTCGTCGTTCCCCCGCCGCTGATGGCCGATGCGCTGTCGACCGGCGCGATCGACGGCTTCTGCGTCGGCGAACCGTGGAACAGCGTCGCGGTCGCACGCCATGCCGGACGCATTGCCACCACAAAGGCGTCGATCTGGCGGCTGAGCCCGGAAAAGGTGCTCGGTGTTTCGGCCCGGTTCGCCTCCGAAAATCGCCCCGCGCTGGACGCGCTGCTGCGCGCGCTCTACCGAAGCTCGATGTGGTGCGGCGAAGGCACAAATCACGAAGAACTCGCGGCACTGATGAGCACCCCTGCCTATCTCGACCTGCCGCGTAAAGCGCTGATGCCGATCCTCACGGGCCGACTGATGCTCGGCGACGGCGCGACCGGCGACATTCCCGAGTTCTTTGTCCCGCATGCCAAGGGAGCGACTTTTCCCTGGCAGAGCCACGCCCTCTGGTTCTACAGCCAGATGGTGCGCTGGGGACACACACCGCACTCGGCAGCACTTGCTGAGCGCGCGCGTGACACCTACCGGCCCGACATCTACCGGCAGGCGCTGAAGCCGATCGCCGCGCCGATGCCCGGCGCCAATATGAAGGTCGAAGGCGCCCTGACTGTCGCGGCTCCAGTCGGCGCTTCGGAAAAAGGGCTCGTTCTAGGCCCCGACGGCTTTTTCGACGGCCGGATCTTCGACCCGGATCGCCTCGACGCCTATCTGGCGAGCCAGCGCTGACCCCTCCGGTGCACTGCTCGATTATTGTGCACTGCGCAAAATTTATTCAAGCAACAGCTTATTCGCCTCTCATCAGCTGACCGGCCATTTGGTTTTAATCCTGAAAAATCATGAGAATCGGCCCGCCCACGAAACTGGCACGGTTCCTGCATTGAGGAGAGCGTAGGACCCTTTGGGGGTCCGCTCGAAATAATCGGCGTCCAATGACGGGCGCAGAAGGCAAGGCTGCCAAACCGGGAACGCGCTCTGAACGAGGCAGAGCGTTGAACTGCGGTTTGGCGGCCTTTTCTTTTTTGTCCCGAACGTCGCAACCGCAGGCGAGCCTCCCATCGCCGGCACACAGGAGAAAAGCATGAACAGGCCTTCTACCGGAAAATTCGCGAAGTGTTCGCTCACCGCCGCGTGGGCGGCCGCACTCTATGTCGGCGCCGGCTCTTTCGCGGCCGCCGAGATGCTCGAGGTCGAAAAGGACGAGCTCAAGCTCGGCTTCATCAAGCTCACCGACATGGCGCCTCTCGCGATCGCCTATGAGAAGGGCTTCTTCGAGGAAGAGGGGCTGTTCGTCACGCTCGAACCGCAGGCCAACTGGAAGGTGCTGCTCGATCGCGTGATCACCGGCGAACTGGATGGAGCGCATATGCTTGCCGGCCAGCCGCTCGCCGCCACCATCGGCTTCGGCACGAAGGCGCATATCGTCACGCCCTTCTCCATGGACCTGAACGGCAACGGCATCACCGTCTCGAATGAAGTCTGGGCGATGATGAAGGAAAACATTCCGCTCGGCGAGGACGGCAAACCCGTCCACCCCATCAAGGCCGATGCGCTGAAGCCCGTCGTCGATGCGTTCAAGGCCGAGGGAAAGCCGTTCAATCTCGGCATGGTGTTTCCGGTTTCCACCCACAACTACGAGCTTCGCTATTGGCTCGCTTCCGGAGGCATCCATCCGGGATTCTATTCACCAGAAAACGTCACGGGGCAGATCAGGGCGGACGCGCTGCTTTCCGTGACGCCCCCGCCGCAGATGCCCTCCACACTCGAAGCAGGCACGATCGTCGGCTACAGCGTCGGCGAACCCTGGAACCAGGCCGCGGTCTTCAAGGGCATCGGCGTTCCGGTCGTGACCGACTATGAAATCTGGAAGAACAATCCGGAGAAGGTCTTCGGGCTGACCAAGGAATTCACCGAGAAATATCCGAACACGACGCTTGCGCTGACAAAGGCGCTCATTCGCGCCGCCAAATGGCTGGACGAAAACAACAACGCCAACAGGGCCGAGGCCGTCGAAATCCTGTCGCGCAGCGAATATGTCGGCGCCGATGCGGACGTGATCGCGAACTCGATGACCGGCACCTTCGAATACGAGCGGGGCGACAAGCGCGAGGTTCCCGACTTCAACGTGTTCTTCCGCCACAACGCGACCTATCCGTTCTACTCCGACGCCATCTGGTACCTGACGCAGATGCGCCGCTGGGGGCAGATCGCCGAGCACAAGGACGATGCCTGGTACGCGGAAACGGCAAAGTCCGTCTACCTGCCTGACATCTACACGAAAGCGGCAGAGATGCTGGTCGAAGAGAGCAAGGCCGACAAGAGCGACTTCCCCTTCGGTACAGACGGCTACAGGGCGCCGACCTCCGACTTCATCGACGGCGTCACCTTCGATGCCAAGGCGCCGAACGCCTACATCGACTCCCTCAAGATCGGGCTGAAGAACGAACAGACGATATCCGGGTCGGATGTCGTTGGCGGCTGAACATCGGGCTGGCGGCGCGAAACCCGAGGCCGCCTGTTCTCTACCAAAATTTCAACAGATGAGACAAATCCATGACTCAAGCGATCACCGTGGCTGACCCGAAACTCGCGCGACGAGAGCGTCTGTTTCAGCGGATCAACAAAGCCGCCGGCTGGCTCAATGTGCTTGGCCTCGGCTGGGTGACCCCGATCCTGCGCATGGCGGCCGGCGACAATGTTGCCGAGCAGATGGCCGAAATTCGCAAGGCGCTGCTGGTGCCCCTTGCTGGCATCCTGTGCTTCCTCGCGCTCTGGGGCGTTCTTGCACCGAAGGTTCAAACCTCGCTCGGCGCCATTCCGGGGCCTGCGGCCGTCTTCGACCAGGCGAGCGTGCTCCTTGAGGACCACTTCGCGGAGCGGCGCAAGGCCGCCGCCTTCTACGCCCGGCAGGACGAGCGCAATGCCAAGCTCGTCGCCGAGGGCAAGCCCGACCAGGTGAAGCATCGTGTGTTCACCGGCAAGCCGACCTATATCGACCAGATCACGACGTCGCTAATGACGGTCGGGCTCGGCTTCGTGATTGCAACGCTGGTCGCCGTACCGCTCGGGATCGCCTCGGGTCTCTCCAAGACGATCAGCGGCGCCATCAACCCGCTGATCCAGATCTTCAAGCCCGTCTCGCCGCTGGCATGGCTGCCGATCGTGACCATGATCGTCTCGGCGCTTTATGCAGACCCGTCGAGCCTGCTGCCGAAGTCTCTGGTGATCTCGGCGGTGACCGTGACCCTCTGTTCGCTGTGGCCGACACTGATCAATACGGCGCTCGGCGTCGCCTCGATCGACAAGGACCTGGTGAACGTCGGCAAGGTCCTGCAGCTTTCGACTGCGACGACGATCCGTAAGCTCGTTCTGCCTTCCGCCCTTCCGTTGATCTTCACCGGGCTGAGACTCTCGCTCGGCGTGGGCTGGATGGTGCTGATTGCGGCTGAGATGCTCGCCCAGAACCCCGGCCTTGGAAAGTTCGTTTGGGACGAATTCCAGAACGGCTCCTCCGACTCGCTCGCCCGCATCATGGTCGCAGTTCTGTCGATCGGCATCATCGGCTTCATTCTGGACCGGGTCATGTATGCCCTCCAGTCGGCCTTCACCTTCTCGTCGAACCGGTAGGAGGCGCGCGTGACAATTCTCCAATTGAGCGATGTCTCGAAGTCCTTCGGTGAGGGCAAATCGCGCAACGACATCCTTTCGGGCGTAAACCTCAAGGTCGAGGAAGGCGAATTCATTGCCATCGTCGGCTTTTCCGGCTCGGGCAAATCGACGCTGATTTCCCTCCTCGCCGGCCTGACGATGCCGGATCGGGGCGCAGTGCTCTTCCGCGACAAGGAAGTGTCGGGTCCCGGACCGGAGCGCGGGGTCGTCTTCCAGTCCTATTCGCTGATGCCCTGGCTGTCGGTCCGCGCCAATGTCGCCCTTGCCGTCGATGCGGTGCATTCCGCCAAGAGCAAAGCGGAAAGAGCGAGCATCGTTCAGTACTATATCGAGATGGTGGGTCTCGCCCATGCAACGGAGCGCCGGCCTGCGGAGCTCTCGGGTGGCATGCGCCAGCGCGTGGCCGTGGCAAGAGCGCTCGCGATGCGGCCCGACGTGCTCCTGCTCGACGAACCGCTCTCGGCACTCGACGCGCTCACCCGCTCGAAGCTGCAGGACGAATTCGCCGAAATCTCGTCGAAGGAAAAGAAGACCATCATCCTCATCACCAACGACGTCGATGAGGCGATCCTGCTTGCCGACAGGATCGTTCCCTTGACGCCCGGCCCGAATGCCTCGCTGGGCCCAAGCTTCGAGGTGAACCTGCCGCGCCCGCGCGACCGCGCGGAAATGAACTCGAACGCCGAGTTCATCCGCCTTCGTGGCGCCGTCACCGAATATCTGATGGATCTGGGCGCGGGACGAAATACTGCCGAAAGCGGCGCGGTCGCCTTGCCCAACGTCGTGCCGATCACGCAGAAGCTTACCGGCACCAAGCTGCCGGACGCCTATACTCGAAAGGCGCGCTCCGCGATCGAGAAGAGCTACGTCGAATTTTTCGAGGTCCGAAAGGTCTATCCGACGCCGAAAGGTCCGCTGACGGTGGTCGACGGCTTCAACCTCAAGATGAACAGAGGCGAATTCGTCTCGATCATCGGCCACTCGGGATGCGGCAAGTCGACCGTCCTGTCGATGATGGCCGGCCTCAACCCGATCTCGTCCGGCGGCATCATCCTCGACGGACGGGAAATTTCCGGGGCCGGTCCGGATCGAGCGGTGGTTTTCCAGGCCCCCTCGCTGCTTCCCTGGCTGACCGCCCGCGAAAACGTCGCGCTCGGCGTCGACCGGGTCTATCCCGACGCGACGCCGGCCGAGCGCCGCGACGTCGTCGAATATTACCTGCAGCGCGTCGGTCTCGGCGATGCGATGCACCGGCTTGCGGCGGACCTGTCGAACGGCATGAAGCAGCGCGTCGGCATCGCCCGGGCGTTCGCGCTGTCGCCGAAACTGCTCCTCCTCGACGAACCCTTCGGCATGCTCGACAGCCTCACCCGCTGGGAGCTGCAGGAAGTGCTGATGGACGTGTGGAAGCGGACCCAGGTGACGGCAATCTGCGTCACGCATGACGTCGACGAGGCGATCCTGCTCGCGGACCGGGTGGTGATGATGTCGAACGGCCCGAACGCGCGGATCGGCAATATCATGGAAGTGAACCTGCCGCGGCCTCGCTCGCGCAAGGAGCTCCTGTCGCACCCCGACTACTACGCCTACCGCGAGGAGCTTCTGGACTTCCTCGAGGCCTACGAAGGCGGCGCCAGCCCCGCTCCCGAACATCTCGAAGCGATCCGGGCGAAGCGCGCCGCCCGAACGATGTTGTCCGCCCAAACCCTCAAGAAACAAGCCGCGGAGTAATGGAATGACCGAGAAGCT
Organism: Sinorhizobium garamanticum; assembly: GCF_029892065.1. Lineage (NCBI taxonomy): Bacteria > Pseudomonadati > Pseudomonadota > Alphaproteobacteria > Hyphomicrobiales > Rhizobiaceae > Sinorhizobium > Sinorhizobium garamanticum. The sequence continues at coordinate 1,292,229 of NZ_CP120374.1, forward strand.
GGTTATTGTTGGCAACGGCATGGCGCCTGGCCGCATGCTGGAAGAACTCTTCGAGAGCGCCCCCGGGCGTTATCAGGTGACGATTTTCAACGCCGAACCGCGCGTCAATTACGACCGCATCATGCTTTCTCCGGTGCTTTCCGGCGAAAAGACCTACGAGCAGATCGTCATCCATGGCGACGGCTGGTACATCCAGCACGGCATCACGCTTTACAAGGGTCACAAGATCGTTGCGATAGATCGCAACGCCAAGACGGTCACCTCCGACCATGGCGTGACGGAAAGCTATGACAAGCTGGTGATCGCCACCGGCTCCGTGCCCTTCATCATTCCCGTGCCGGGCAAGGATCTGCGCGGCGTCATCACCTACCGCGATCTCGACGACGTGCAGGCGATGCTGCTCGCGGCGCAGTCGCGCGAGACGGCGATCGTTATCGGTGGTGGTCTGCTTGGCCTCGAAGCGGCAGCGGGCCTGAAAGCCCGTGGCATGGACGTCACCGTACTGCACGTCATGCCGACGCTGATGGAGCGCCAGCTCGACCCGGCCGCCGGTTACCTCTTGCAGAAGGCGGTCGAGGAACGCGGCATCAAGGTCATCACCAAGGCAAATACCAAACGGATCCTTGGCGAGGACAAGGTCGAGGGCATCGAGCTCGACGACGGCCGCATCATCCCGGCGACACTGGTCGTGATGGCGGTCGGCATCAGGCCGAATGCCAGCCTCGCCAAGGAAGCGGGGCTCGCCGTCAACCGTGGTATCGTCGTCGACGCCGGCATGCAGACCTCCGACGGGGATATCATGGCACTCGGCGAATGCGCCGAAGTCGACGGCATGGTCTACGGCCTGGTGGCCCCGCTCTACGAGATGGCGCGGGTTGCCGCCCGCCACCTTGTCGGTGATCGCAGCGCCGCCTTCGTCCATTCCGATACGCCGACAAAGCTGAAGGTGACCGGCATCAACCTCTATTCGGTCGGCGATTTCGCCGATGGCGACGGCCGCGAGGAGATCGTGCTGCGCGATGCCACCGCCGGCATCTACAAGCGGCTGGTGCTCAAGGACAACCGCATCATCGGCACAGTGCTCTATGGAGACACCGCCGACGGAGCCTGGTTCAACGACCTATTGAAGCGCGGCACCGACATAACCGAAATGCGCGACACGTTGATCTTCGGCCAGGCCTATCAGGGAGGGTCCCCGCTGGACCCTATGGCGGCCGTTGCAGCCTTGCCGGATGATGCGGAAATCTGCGGCTGCAACGGCGTCTGCAAGGGCAAGATCGTCGGGGCGATCACCGGAAAGGGCCTGACGTCGCTGGACGACGTGCGTGCCCACACCAAGGCTTCGGCCTCCTGCGGCTCCTGCACCGGGCTGGTCGAGCAACTGATGTCGCTCACCCTCGGCGACGCCTACAATCCGACCGCCGTGCAGCCGATGTGCGGCTGCACGGAACTCGGGCATGACGACGTGCGCCGCCTCATCAAGGCGAAGAAGCTGAAGACCATTCCCGCCGTCATGCAGGAGTTGGAGTGGAAGACCTCCTGCGGCTGCGCGAAATGCCGGCCGGCGCTCAATTATTACCTCGTCTGCGACTGGCCGGACGAATATGCCGACGACTACCAGTCGCGCTTCATCAACGAACGCGTCCACGCCAACATCCAGAAGGATGGCACCTATTCTGTGGTGCCGCGCATGTGGGGCGGCGTGACCAATTCGAAGGAACTGCGCGCCATCGCCGATGTCGTCGACAAGTTCGATGTCCCGCTCGTCAAGGTCACCGGCGGCCAGCGCATCGACCTGCTCGGCATCCAGAAGGAAGACCTGCCGGCCGTCTGGGCCGATCTCGGCAAGGCCGGCTTCGTCTCGGGCCAGGCCTATGCCAAGGGCTTGAGGACGGTGAAGACCTGCGTCGGCTCCGATTGGTGCCGCTTCGGCACGCAGGATTCGACCGGGCTCGGCATCCGCATCGAGAAGTTCATGTGGGGCTCGTGGACTCCCGCCAAGGTGAAGATGGCCGTCTCCGGCTGTCCACGCAATTGCGCCGAAGCGACCTGCAAGGACGTCGGCGTCATCTGCGTCGACTCCGGTTTCGAGATCCATTTCGCCGGTGCGGCCGGACTCGACATCAAGGGCACCGAGGTCCTGGGGCTCGTCAAGACCGAGGACGAGGCGCTGGAGCACATCGTTGCCCTGACGCAGATGTATCGCGAGCAGGCCCGCTATCTCGAGCGCATCTACAAATGGGCAAAACGCATCGGCCTCGACGAGATCCGCCGCCAGATCATGGACGATGCGGAGAAGCGCAGGGCCTATTTCGACCGCTTCGTCTTCAGCCAGAAATTCGCCCAGGTCGACCCCTGGTCGGAGCGCGTCTCCGGCAAGGACAAGCATGAGTTCCGGCCGATGGCGACGGTCGGGTTCAATCAGGCAGCGGAGTGAGGTGATGGAAATGAACTGGATCGCAATCGGCAATATTTCCGATATCCCTCTGCGAGGCGCGCGCTGCGTGAGGACGCCGCAGGGCAAGATCGCCGTCTTCCGGACCGCGGAGAACGACGTCTTCGCGATCGAGGACCACTGCCCCCACAAGGGCGGGCCGCTTTCCCAAGGGATCGTCCACGGCACTGCCGTGACCTGCCCGCTGCACAATTGGGTGATCTCGCTCGAAACCGGCAAGGCGCTCGGCGCCGACGAGGGCGAGGTCCGCACGATCCCCGTGAAAAACGACAACGGCGCGCTCTTCATCGCGCTCGAAAACCTGGCACTGGCAGCGGCGGAGTAGGCATGGCGTGCGAGGTCAAAACCACCTGCCCCTATTGCGGCGTCGGCTGCGGCGTCATCGCCCGCGTGGACGATGACGCCGCCGTCAGCGTCAAGGGCGATCCCGAGCATCCGGCCAATTTCAGCCGGCTCTGTTCCAAAGGCTCGGCACTTGCCGAAACCCTCGATCTTGACGGTCGCCTTCTCCATCCGAAGATCGGCGGCCGCCGCGCAGGCTGGGACGAAGCGCTCAATCTCGTCGCCGACCGCTTCACGCAAACCATTGCCGAGCACGGCCCGGATTCGGTCGCCTTCTATGTCTCCGGCCAATTGCTGACCGAGGACTATTACGTCGCCAACAAGCTGATGAAGGGTTTTATCGGTTCGGCCAACATCGACACGAACTCACGCCTGTGCATGTCGTCCTCGGTTGCCGGTCACCGCCGCGCATTCGGGTCCGACACGGTTCCTGGCACCTACGAAGATCTTGAGCTTGCCGATCTCGTCGTGCTTACCGGTTCCAATCTCGCCTGGTGCCACCCGGTCCTTTACCAGCGCCTTGCCGCGGCCAAGGCGAGCCGCCCCGAGATGAAGGTTGTCGTCATCGATCCACGGCGCACCATGACCGCCGACATCGCCGATATGCATCTGGCGCTCGCCCCAGACAGCGACGTCGCGCTTTTCAACGGTCTGTTTGCCCATCTGGCGGCGAGCGGCGCCGTCGATCAGAACTATATTTCTGCGCACACAAAGGGCTTCGCCGAGGCCTTTGCAGCCGCTTCCGCGCTGGATCTCGCGGAACTCGCGGCCCTGACCGGCCTCTCGCAGGCGCAATTGCGCGATTTCTTCCGCCTGTTCGAGACGACCGAGAAGGTCGTCACCTGTTACAGCCAGGGCGTCAACCAGTCGTCTTGCGGCACGGACAAGGTCAACGCCATCATCAACTGCCATCTCGCGACCGGCCGGATCGGCCGGCCAGGCATGGGTCCCTTCTCGCTGACAGGCCAGCCCAACGCTATGGGCGGACGCGAGGTCGGCGGGTTGGCCAATATGCTCGCCGCCCATCTCGACATCGAGAAATCCATTCACCGTGATCTCGTCCGGCGCTTTTGGGGCGCGCCCGCGCTCGCACGCAAGCCGGGACTCAAGGCCGTGGACATGTTTCGCGCCGTCGCCGACGGGCGGATCAAGGCACTCTGGATCATGGCAACGAACCCGGTCGTCTCGATGCCCGACGCGGACGCGGTCGAGGCCGCGATCAGGGCCTGTCCCTTCGTCGTCGTCTCCGACATCCTTAGTGAGACCGATACCGCGCGTCATGCTCACGTGGCTCTGCCATCGCTCGGCTGGGGCGAGAAAGACGGCACGGTCACCAATTCCGAACGGCGCATTTCCCGCCAGCGCGCCTTCCTCGACGCGCCCGGCGAGGCGCGCCCCGACTGGTGGCAACTGGCCGAGGTCGGGCGGCGCATGGGTTTTTCGCAAGCCTTCGCCCATGCTTCCGCCGCTGAAATCTTCGCCGAACATGCCGCACTCTCCAGCTTCGAAAACGACGGCCGCCGCGATTTCGACATCGGCGCCCACGCGACGATCGACAAGGCGGCCTACGACGATCTGAAGCCGTTCCAGTGGCCGCAGCCGCAGGGCACGCAGCCCCGGGAGAAGCGGTTTTTCGCCGACGGCGGGTTCTACCATGCGGACGGGCGCGCCAGTTTCATCGCCGTCGACGCGTCTCCCTCCAAACGGGCAAACGGCGCCTATCCTTACACGCTCAACACCGGCCGGGTGCGCGACCACTGGCACACGATGACCCGGACGGGGAAGAGCGCGCGGCTCTCCGCCCATATCGCCGAACCGTTCGCAGAGATTCATCCGCGCGATGCCGAGAGGCTTGCCGTCGCGGATGCCGATCTGGTGAAAATCGAGAGCCCCTACGGACAGGCGATCGTCCGCGCGCTCCTTACCGAACGCCAGGCGGAGGGAAGTCTCTTCGTGCCGATGCACTGGAACGACCAGTTCGCCTCGAAGGGCCGCATCGACGCGCTGGTGCCGCCGATCACGGACCCTGTTTCCGGGCAGCCGGCGTCGAAAAACATCGCCATCAAGGCTGCCCGTTTCGCCGCCCGGGCCTATGGTTTCGCGGTCTCCGCCGGAAAACCTCAAGGCGTCGATGCCGCTTACTGGGCACTCGCCAAGGCCGACGGCGGCTGGCGCCTGGAACTTGCCTTCGCCGAGCCGCAAGCGGACTGGATCGGCTGGTGCCGGCGGGCTTTTTCGATCCCGGCCGGAATCGAGCCGATCGGCTACACCGATCGTCAGTCCGGCGAACTCCGCCTCGCCTTTTTCGACGGCGACAGGCTGCTTGCCGCCCTTTTCCTCGCGTCCCGGCCCGTGGCGGCAGCCCGCAACTGGGCGGTCTCGCAGCTTCGTGCCTCGCATAAAGACCTCGGCACGCGCTTCGCCGTCGCCGCGGGTCGCCCCGGCGCGGGCAGAGAGGACCCGGGCGCCACGGTCTGCTCCTGCTTCAGCGTCGGCGTCAATCAGATCACCGCCGCCATTCGGGATGGCTGCCACAGTGTCCAGGCGATCGGCGAGAGGCTTAGCGCCGGCACCAATTGCGGCTCCTGCCGCGCAGAGATCAGGGGGATCATCGATGGATGCCTTGCCGCTGCCGCTGAATGATCGGGCCGCAAAACCGTCGCCGCAACGCGTCGCTCCGCTTGCTACCCTGCCGCTGTTCTGGACCTTGAAGAACAAGCGCGTCGTCGTCGCCGGCGGCAGCGACGCCGCCGCCTGGAAGGCGGAATTGCTGGCGGCCTGCGGCGCGGAGGTTCATCTTCATGCGCCACGCGCGGAGCTGAGTGACGTCTTTCTCGGTCTCATGCAGCGCGGCGCCGCCCACGAAGACGGCCGCCTCGTCCATCACGACGAGTTCTGGCACCCCGGCATCTTTTCCGGGGCCGCGATCGCGATCGCCGATTGCGGCGACGACGCCGAAGCCGAGGCATTCTTCAATGCGGCGCGCGCGGCCGGCGTTCCCGTCAATGTCATCGACAAGCCGGCCTTTTGCCAGTTCCAGTTCGGCTCGATCGTCAATCGCTCGCCAGTCGTCGTGTCGATTTCGACCGACGGCGCCGCGCCGATCCTCGCACAAGCGATCCGCCGTCGGATCGAGGCCCTGCTGCCGCCGGCAATCAAGGGCTGGGCAACGATCGCGCGAGCCGTCCGCGAAAGGGTCAACGCACGACTGAATCCGGGCGCGGCGCGCCGCAGCTTCTGGGAGCGGTTCGTCGATCGCGCCTTTCTGGAGACACCGGAGGAGGGTGTCGTGACGCGGCTGATGGACGAGCTGGATTGCGTTTCCGCGACCCGCTCCGCCATCGGCCGCGTCACGATCGTCGGCGCGGGTCCGGGCGATGCCGAACTCCTGACGTTGAAGGCCGTTCGTGCCTTGCAGGCCGCCGATGTCATTCTCTTCGACGAACCGATCTCGAACGATGTGCTCGAACTTTCCCGCCGGGAGGCAAAGCGCCAGTTCGTGCGCCGGCCGGACAGCCGGGTCTCAGATGACCTGGGCGATATCCATGATGCCATGGTTGAGCTGGTCCTTTCAGGCAAGCGCGTGGTGCGCCTCAAATCCGGTGACCCCACCGCTTCGCTCGGATTGCGCAAAGAAATCCGACTGCTGGAAAGCGAAGGCATTCCCGTCGAGATCGTGCCGGGGGTACGGGCCGAACGCCGTCAACCCAACGCTCAGGGGCCGAGCAAGATCGACGGGCTTCCCAATCTCGGCATTGCTGCCGGCTTGACGACTGTAGCCGCGGGCCAGAGCGTGCACATCGCCAATCACTGACACCTGCAGCATGCCCCTACACCTGCTGAAAGTCATTCGGGCGACGGCGGCGCCTCGCTGCGCAATGCTTCAAGGCGATCGAGAAATGGTCGCTGGGACGCGTTTATCTTCTCCCGCGCTTCCGGCAGGCTGAACCATCCGGCGCGATCGACTTCCGGAAAGGCCTGTGTCTGGCCGCTGTGTGGCGGCCATTCCATTTCGAACATATTGCTGCGGATATCGGTGATGTCGACATCGCTCTCGCTGGCGAAGGCGGTGACGAGCTTGCCGCCTTTCTGGCGCAGCTCGCCAAGGAGCTCCAACGCCCCGCTCATCGCGATGCCGGTTTCCTCCAGGAACTCGCGCCGTGCAGCCGCCTCCGGCTGTTCGTCCGAGTCATATTCCCCCTTCGGGATAGACCATGCCCCAGCGTCCCTGTTGCTCCAGAAGGGACCGCCGGGGTGGACAAGCAGGACACGCAACGCCTCGCCGTCGTATTTGTAGAGCAGGATGCCTGCGCTTCTTTTCGGCATTTGCGATCCTTCCGAGGTCGATGGCAGTCTTGATGAAAATGGTGGTCTTCGATGTGGAGGGAACAGGGGCTATCCGGCGTCCCTGGCAAGAGGATATCATTGCCGAGCCGCATTTCGAACAGAGCGAGCTGCGATGGCGACCGGTGCAACTTCAAGGAGGCTAAAGCCGATGCGGGCGATGGTCCTTGAGAGGATCGGAAAACCGCTGAAGGCGGTGGAGCGGCCGCTTCCCGAACCGCTCGCCGGTGAGATCCGGCTGCGCGTCGAGGCCTGCGCTGTCTGCCGGACCGATCTGCACGTGGTCGACGGCGACCTGCCGCGGCCGAAGCTGCCGCTCGTTCCGGGCCACGAGATCGTCGGCATCATCGAAGCGGTCGGGCGCGGCGTCGATCCGGCCCGCATCGGTCGGCGCGCCGGCGTCCCATGGCTCGGCCATACCTGCCAGCACTGCTTCTATTGCCGGTCGAACGCAGAGAACCTTTGTGACGATCCGCTGTTCACGGGCTATACCCGCGACGGAGGCTTCGCCACCAATGTCATCGCGGATGCAGACTATGCCTTCGATCTCGATCCCGACGGCGATCCTGTCGCGCTTGCGCCCCTCCTCTGCGCGGGTCTCATTGGCTGGCGCTCGCTGAAACGGGCTGGCGACGGCCGGAGGATCGGCATCTACGGCTTCGGCGCCGCCGCGCATATCATTACCCAGATCTGCGTCTGGCAGGGCCGGCACGTCTACGCCTTCACCCGCCCGGACGATGCCACGGCGCGGCGCTTCGCCCTCGACCTCGGCGTGCTCTGGGCCGGCGGTTCGGACGAGCCACCGCCGGAGCCGCTCGACGCTGCGATCATCTTTGCGCCGATCGGAAACCTCGTGCCGGCGGCACTGAAAGCAGTGCGCAAGGGCGGTCGTGTGGTCTGCGGCGGCATCCACATGAGCGATATTCCCGCCATGCCCTATGCTGTGCTTTGGGGCGAACGTGAACTGGTTTCGGTCGCCAACCTCACGCGCCGGGATGGCCGTGAGTTTTTCGCGATCGCGGCAGAAGCGGGCGTCAAGACGCACACCATCGTCTATCCGCTTGATGAAGCCAACCTTGCCCTTGCCGATCTCCGCGCCGGCAGGCTGAGCGGCGCGGCCGTACTCGTTCCCTGATGGGCTAGTTCCCTGATGGGCTAGGTGGAAGCAGGCCCACCTTCCGGCGATTTCAGGTAGCTGATCACTGCGTCGGCGATCATCGAGCGATGCCGTTCGATCGTCGCCTTTTCCGAAAGGTCACGGCGGAAGATCGTGCCGAATGTATAGCGGTTCGAGACGCGGAAGAAGCAGAAGGCGCTGATCAGCATGTGAACATCGATCGGGTCAGCCTTGCGCCGAAAGGTGCCGTCGGCGAGACCGCGTGCGATGATGGCCTCGATCATCTGAATGACCGAGACGTTGAGCTCGCGGATCGCTTCCGAACGAAGCATATGCGCCGCGTGGTGAATATTCTCGATACTGACCAGACGGACGAAATCCGGATTGCTCTCATCGTGATCGAAGGTGGTTTCGATCAAGGTCCTCAGCGCCTTTTCCGGCGGCAGGTTGGCGAGTTCGAGATCGGCTTCGAGCGTGCGGATCCTGCGATAGGAGCGCTCGAGCACGGCGAGATAGAGCCCCTCCTTGCTGCCGAAATAGTAATAGATCATCCGCTTCGAGGTGCGCGTGCGCTCGGCAATCGCATCCACCCTCGCGCCGGCCAGCCCGTGCGTCGAAAACTCTTCCGTCGCTACCGCAAGAATATCCTCCTGCGTCCTTTGCGGATCGTTCTTTCTGCCGTTCCCCTGCCGCTCCGCCATTTCCGCACTGCTTCCCGGCCCAGACAGGCCATTGAATCGTCACGCCTATTTCCTGCGGGTCGCACGCGCCTCGATGAATGCCCGAAACGCCTCGTCTCGCGATCCGAGACTGCCAACTTCGTCGAAAATGACTGCCGATTTTCGACCCCTAGCTGTGCCCCGCAGGAGCAATTCCTCAAGTCATATTCACGTTATCATCCTCTTTCAATAGCACGACACTTGACATTCGAACTAGTTAGTACATTTTAAAAATCAGATGCCGGAACCGTGCCGAGGAGCGCGGGAAGGCCGCCGGCGAACCGCCGCGCGTTGGAAGGAGGAGGTCTGCCACCGGCGCGTCGTCGCGACGTGCTGCCGGCACGCCTATCGCTTTGGGAGGAGCGGATGGCCCGCATCATCGATTTCTATTTCTTCGCGCTGAAGGTGACGATCGCGCTGCTGCTCGCCGGCATGGTCGTGCTCGTCTTCGGCAATGTCGTCCTGCGCTACGCCTTCAACCAGGGGATCACGGTTTCCGAGGAACTGTCGCGGATGTTCTTCGTCTGGCTCACCTTTCTCGGCGCCGTCGTCGCCATGCGCGAACACGGCCATCTCGGCGTGGACTCCCTCATCAAGCGCCTGCCGCCTTCTGCCGCAAAGGTGGCCGTGCTTTGTGGCCATGCGCTGATGCTCTATGCCACATGGCTGGTGATCAGCGGCAGCTGGACGCAGACGCTGATCAACCTTCATGTCGGCGCGCCGGCGACCGGCATCCCGATGGCCTTCTTCTATGGCGCCGGTCTCGCCTTCGGCATCCCGGCCTTCCTGATCCTTCTTTCCGACGCCTTCGCGATCGCGACCGGCCGCATCGACGTGACGACGGTCGACCTCGTGCGCGAGAGCGAGGATGAGGCCGCCCTCGACGATCTGCCCGAGCCCATGCTCGGCCAGCTCTCGCCGAAGCATTGAGGAGGCGACGATGACGGTCACCATCTTTCTCGGCGCGCTTCTCGGACCCATGGCACTCGGCGTGCCGATCGCCTTCGCCCTGATCCTGAGCGGCGTCGCGCTGATGCTCTATCTCGGGCTGTTCGACGCCCAGATCGTCGCCCAGAACGTCTTGAACGGCGCCGACAGCTTCCCGCTGATGGCAGTTCCCTTCTTCCTGCTCGCCGGCGAGGTCATGAACACCGGCGGCCTTTCCCGCCGCATCGTCGCGCTGGCGCTGGCGATGGTCGGCCATATCCGCGGCGGCCTCGGTTTCGTCGCGATCTTCGCAGCCTGCATCCTTTCGAGCCTCTCCGGCTCGGCCGTCGCCGACGCGGCCGCGCTTGGCGCCCTCCTCCTGCCGATGATGCTGAAGTCGGGCCACGACCCGGCGCGCGCCGGCGGGCTGCTGGCGTCTGCCTCGATCATCGGACCGATCATCCCGCCGTCGATCGGCTTCATCCTCTACGGCGTGGTTGGTGGCGTCTCGATCACCAAGCTTTTCCTCGCCGGCATCTTCCCCGGGCTGATGATCGCCGCTGCCCTTTGCATCACCTGGCTCATCGTTGCCCGCAAGGAGCAGTCCGAACTGCCGCCGAGGGAGAGCGGCGCGGTGCGCCTCAAGGCCTTCGTCGACAGCTTCTGGGCGCTGATGCTGCCGGTGATCATCATCGTCGGACTGAAGTTCGGCGTCTTCACGCCGACGGAAGCGGGCGTGGTCGCGGCCGTCTACTCGCTGTTCGTCTCGATGGTCATCTACCGCGAACTGCCGCCGGCGCAGCTCTTCCACGTCTTCGTCGCGGCCGCCAAGATCACCGCGGTCGTCATGTTCCTGGTCGCCTGCGCGGCGGTCTCGGCCTGGCTGATCACGGTCGCCGACGTGCCCGGCGCGCTCGCCGCCCTCGTCGAACCGCTGATGGACAATCAGACCGCGCTCCTCGTCGCGATCATGGTTCTGATCGTCGTCGTCGGCACCGCCATGGACATGACGCCGACCATCCTGATCATGACGCCGGTGCTGATGCCGGTCATCAAGCAGGCGGGCATCGACCCGGTCTATTTCGGCGTGCTTTTCATCATCAACAATTCGATCGGCCTCATCACCCCGCCCGTCGGCACGGTTCTGAACGTCATCTGCGGCGTCTCGAAACTGTCGATGGAAGACTTGATGAAGGGCGTCGTGCCGTTCCTGATCGCCGAACTGATCGTTCTTTTCCTGCTCGTCCTCTTCCCTCAGCTGGTGACCGTTCCGGTCTCCTGGTTCGGGCGCTGACGGGCGTGACTTCTGACTGTCAACACGGCCGGCGTGACACCGGTCCAACCTGGGAGGAAAACATGTTGAACAGACTGACGAAACTGGCATTGGGCCTCGCCCTGCCACTTGTACTGCTGACGGCCGGGCCGGCATTTGCGGAGATCCGCGACCAGACCATCAAATTCGCCTCGGCGAACAACAAGGGTCACCCGCAGGTCACCGGCATGGAGAAGTTCGCCGAACTCGTCAACGAGAAGAGCGGCGGCAAGATCGCGGTGAAACTGTTCCCCGGCGGCACGCTGGGCGGCGACGTCCAGACCGTCTCGGCGCTGCAGGGCGGCGTCATCGAGATGACGGTGCTCAATGCCGGCATTCTCGCAAGCAACGTCAAGGAGTTTGGCGCCGTCGACCTTCCGTTCCTGTTCAACAGCGGCGAAGAGGCCGACAAGGTCATGGACGGCCCGTTCGGCACCGGCCTGATCGAGCGCCTGCCCGACACCGGCCTCGTGGGCCTCGCCTATTGGGAACTCGGCTTCCGCAATCTCACCAACAACCGTCATGCGGTTACCAAGCTGGAAGACATCAAGGGCCTGAAGATCCGCACGATCCAGTCGCCGATCCCGGTCGAGCTCTTCAACTCGCTCGGCGCCAACGCCGTGCCGCTGCCCTATACGGAGCTCTACACCGCGCTTGAAACGGGAACCGTCGACGGCCAGGAAAACCCGGCCGCAAACATCCTCAATGCGAAGTTCTACGAGGTGCAGAAATACATGACGCTGACCCGTCACCAGTACAACCCGCAGATCGTGCTGATCTCGAAGAAGTTCTGGGACGGCCTCAACGACGAGGAGAAGGCGGTCCTGCAGCAGGCTGCGGTCGAAGCACGCGACTTCCAGCGCAAGGTATCGCGCGAGCAGGATGCAGCAGCGCTCGAGGAAATTCGCAAGACCGGCATGGAGGTCAGCGAACTCAGCCCGGAAGAAACGCAGAAGCTGCGCGATGCGGTCAAGCCGATGATCGACAAGTTCAGTGCCGACATCGGCCAGGAGACGGTGCAGGCGCTCTTCAAGGAGATCAGCGCCGTGCGCGGCCAGTAACGAAAAAAGCCGCCGGCCCGCCAGCTGCGAAAGGTGGGCCGGCTTCAGCGGCGCTGCGGATGCCGTCGGCGCGGAAAACACATGGAACGGGAAACCATGACAGAAACGCTCGTAAGATCTTTGAGGGCCGGCCTGATCGGCTCTGGCATCCAGGCCTCGCTGACACCGGCGATGCATATGGCGGAGGGCGCCGCGCAGGGGCTCCGCTACGAATACGAGCTGATCGATCTCAATGTGCTCGGTGCAACGGAGAATGACTTGCCGCATATTATCGCCGACGCCGAGCGACGCGGCCTTGCCGGGCTCAACATCACCCATCCCTGCAAGCAGGCGGTCATTTCCTTTCTCGATGAGCTCGCCCCTGACGCCCGGCGGCTCGGCGCCGTCAATACCGTCGTGCTCAAGGGCGGCCGGCGCTACGGCCACAACACGGACTGGTGGGGTTTCGCGGAAGGCTTCCGGCGTGGTCTGCCGGATGCCGATCTCGCCTCGGCCGTGCAACTCGGCGCCGGCGGCGCAGGTGTCGCGACGGCCTACGCCGCGCTTTCGCTCGGTCTGCGGCGGCTTACCGTCCTCGACCGCCAGCTGGAGCGCGCGCAATCGCTTGCCGAGATGCTTTCGCCGATTTTTCCCGAGGCCGACATTGTGGCCGGTACGGATCTCGCCGCCGCGATGCGGGACGCATCGGGGCTCATCCACGCCACCCCGACCGGAATGACGAAATATCCGGGGCTGCCGCTCGACGCCGAGCTCCTCGACGCGCGGCACTGGGTCGCCGAGATCGTCTATTTCCCGCTGGAAACGGCGCTGCTCCGGGAAGCGAGAAGGCGCGGCTGCCGCACGCTCGACGGCGGCGGCATGGCCGTGTTCCAGGCGGTCGGCGCCTTTCGACTGTTTACCGGGCTCGAGCCGGACGCGGCGCGGATGCTCGGCCATTTCAGGGCGCTGACCGGCTGACGATGTCATTGCTCGGCTTGACGACCCCAGCAGGGCAGAGGGGTGTACCAACACCCACTTCCCGCCACTGCAATACAGAAGCGAGGACAGGATGATGAAGACCTCGATAGCCACCGTTTCGCTTAGCGGCGATCTCAAGGACAAGCTGGAGGCGATCGCCAAAGCCGGCTTCGACGGCGTGGAAATCTTCGAGAACGATTTCCTCGCTTTCGATGAAGGGCCGCGGGAGGTCGGCCGCATGGCGCGCGACTTCGGCCTCGAGATCACCTTGTTCCAACCGTTCCGGGATTTCGAGGGCATGCCGGAACCGCTTCGCACGCGAACCTTCGACCGTGCCGAACGCAAGTTCGACGTGATGCAGGAGCTTGGCACGGATCTCGTGCTCGTCTGCTCCAACGTATCGCCTGCCGCCCAGGGCGGCATCGACCGTGCGGCCGCCGATTTCCGCGAGCTTGGCGAACGGGCGGCGAAGCGAAACCTCAGGGTCGGCTATGAGGCGCTCGCCTGGGGCCGCCACATCAACGATCACCGCGACGCCTGGGAGATCGTCCGGCGCGCCGACCACCCCAATGTCGGCCTTATCCTCGACAGTTTCCACACGCTTTCCCGCAAGATCGAAGTCAATTCGATCCGGTCGATCCCGAAAGAAAAAATCTTCATCATCCAGCTCGCCGACGCGCCGCTGATCGACATGGACCTGCTCTACTGGAGCCGGCATTTCCGCAACATGCCCGGCGAAGGGGATCTTCCGGTCACCGACTTCATGCGCGCCGTCGCTGCCACCGGGTACGACGGCTATCTGTCGCTGGAAATTTTCAACGACCAGTTCCGCGGCGGCAATGCCGGGGCCATCGCGGTCGACGGGCGCCGCTCGCTGATCTATCTCGGCGACCAGGTCAAGCGCGCCGAACCGGACACACCCTTGTCGGTACCGGCGATGCCGGCGCCCGCCGAGGTCAAGGGCGTCGCCTTCATCGAATTCGCCGCCGACGAGGAGCAGGTGGCCGAACTGGAGGCGCTGGTCAGAACGCTCGGCTTTCAGAAGACCGCGACGCACAAGAGCAAACGCGTCGCGCTTTACCGCCAGGGCGCAATCAATCTCGTCATCAATACGGAGCGCGAGGGTTTCGCCAATGCCTCCTACCTGGTGCACGGCACGTCGGCTTATGCCTTCGGGCTGATGGTCGACGACGCCGCGGCGACCGTCGAGCGCGCAAAGGCGCTCGGCGCTGAACCCTTCGCACAGGCCGCCGGCCCCGGCGAGCTTTCGGTACCGGCGATCCGTGGCGTTGGCGGCGGGGTCATCTATTTTCTCGACGAAAAGTCCGAGCTGGCGCGTATTTGGGAGATCGAATTCGAGCCGGTGGAAGATGACCTGCCGACGGTGCCGGCCGGCCTCGTCTCCGTCGACCATGTCGCCCAGACCGTCAAATACGAGGAAATGCTGACCTGGCTCCTCTTCTACAACTCGCTGCTCGACGTGCATAAGACGCCGATGGTCGACATCATCGACCCGGCCGGGTTGGTTCGCAGCCAGGTGGTGGAGAATGACGCAGGCTCGCTGCGCATCACGTTGAACGGCGCCGAAAACCGCAACACGCTTGCAGGGCATTTCATCGCCGAGACCTTCGGCTCCGGCGTCCAGCATCTCGCCTTTGCCACGAACGACATCTTTGCAGCGGCTGAGGCGTTGCGGGCAAACGGCTTTCGCGCGCTGCCGATCTCGCCGAACTACTATGACGACATCGAGGCGCGCTTCGCACTCGAGCCGGAGCTGATCGAGCGCTTGAAAGAGGCCAATATTCTCTACGATCGCGACGAGCACGGAGAGTACTTCCAGCTCTACAGTCCGACCTATGGCGAAGGATTTTTCTTCGAGATCGTGGAGCGACGCGGCTACCGCGGCTACGGCGCCGCCAATGCCATTTTCCGCATCGCCGCTTTGAAGAAACAGTTGCGGCCGGCGGGGCTGCCGCGAGATTAGAGCGGGATGAGGAAAACTGTGCGCGGTTTTCCGCCTGCATCCCGCGTCGTAATCGAGGACCAGAGCAGGGTCCTGCCTTATTGCGAAGAACCGCCCGCCTTGGTCGCGAGGATGTTCGCCAGATCCATCGGGAACGGAAAGACGATCGTCGAGCTCTTTTCAGCGGCGATCACGTTCAGCGTGCTGAGATAGCGCAATTGCATGGCCTGCGGCTGCCGGGCGAGAATTTCCGCCGCTTCGAGCAATTTCGCCGCCGCCTGCTGTTCGCCCTCGGCGTTGATGACCTTCGCCCGCCGCTCGCGTTCCGCTTCCGCCTGGCGCGCGATTGCCCGGATCATCGATTCATTGATGTCGACATGCTTGATCTCGACGGTTGCGACCTTGATCCCCCAGGCATCCGTCTGAACGTCCAGTATTTTCTGGATATCTTCGTTGAGCCTGTCGCGCTCGGCCAGCATCTCGTCGAGGTCGTGCTTGCCGAGCACCGAGCGCAACGTCGTCTGGGCGAGCTGGCTCGTCGCCGCCATGAAGTCCTCGACCTGGATCGTCGATTTTTCCGCGTCGATCACCCGGAAATAAATGACCGCGCTGACGCGGACCGAAACGTTGTCGTGGGAGATGACGTCCTGGCTCGGAACATCGAGCACTCGCGTTCTGAGATCGACCCGCACCATTTGCTGAACCATGGGTACGAGCAGGATCAGCCCCGGTCCCTTGACGCCGGTGAACCGGCCCAGTGTGAAGACGACGCCGCGCTCGTATTCGCGCAAAATCCTGATCGCGTAGGCGATGACAATGAGCAGCACCACAAGCGCCGCGATGAAGGGGGCGAGACTTCCGACTATGTCCATGACCTGCTCCTGCTCCTGTCGAGCCCGTTACGCAATTTCGGACGGAAAACCGCTACGCACTTTTCCTGGAACTGCTTTAGGTTTGCGGCGCGCTGCGCGCGACTTTCAGCGTCAGTCCGTTGCGGCCTATGACAGTTACGTCTTCCCCCGCGGCGAGCGGATCGCCGCTGACGGCTCTCCAGCGTTCGCCGTGGGCGATGACGTAGCCTGTGCCGCCCGTCCAGCTATCGACTGTGCCAGACATGCCGATCATCTGCTCCCCACCGGTGACGACCTTGTGCCTGCGCGAGATGAAGGCAAGCCGGGCAACGAGAGCGCTGAAGGCAAGGCTTGCGATGGCGACGCCGCCGAGCACCGGCCAGGAGACCTGCAGGCCCGGGACATCCGTGTCGAACAGGATCGCTGCGCCGAGCACAAGCGCGACCGCGCCGCCGAGTCCAAGCGCCCCGAACGACGGCGCATGCGCCTCGGCCACCAGCAGCCCCACACCAAGGATGATCAGTCCGATGCCGGCGTAGCTCACCGGCAGCACGGCGAGTGCGTAGAGACCGAGGAGGAGGCTTATGCCGCCGATCGTGCCGGGCAGGACCGTTCCCGGCGTCAGAAACTCGAAGATCAGCCCGTAGATGCCGACGATCATCAGAAGCAGGGCGACATTCGGATCGGTGATCACAGACAGGAGGCGGGTCCGCCAATCCGGCAGAACGTCCTCGACGGCGAGCCCCGCCGTGTCGAGGCGGACATCGGCCTGGCCGACACGGACCGTGCGGCCATGTGCCTGCTTCAGGAGATCGCCGATCGTGGCGGCCGTGAAATCGATAACCTTTTCGCGAACGGCAGCGCTCGACGAAAGGCTCGCGGCCTCGCGCACGGCGCGCTCCGCCCAGTCGGCGTTGCGGTTGCGTAGCTCGGCAAGGCCGCGGATATAGGCGACCGCGTCGTTGATCATTTTTGCTTCGCCAGCATTGGTCGGCTGCTTTGCGCCGCTCGGCCGGTCGGCCTCGCCGGAACCATCCTTGTCGCCCTCCTCATCGCCGCCGAACAGACCGCCGCCAATGGCGATCGGTGTCGCGGCGCCGAGATTGGTGCCCGGGGCCATCGCCGCGATATGGCTCGCATAGAGGATATAGGTACCGGCGCTCGCCGCCCTCGCCCCGCTCGGCGACACGAAACTTGCGACCGGTACAGGAGAATCAAGGATGGCGCGGATGATGTCACGCATCGACGTGTCGAGGCCGCCGGGCGTGTCCATCTGTAGTATGACGAGGGAGGCGCCACGCGCCTTGGCCCGCTCAAGGCCGCGCGTTACATATTCTGCGGTCGCCGGACTGATCGCCCCGTTCACATGCAAGACCATCGCCCGGCGCTCGGCTCCGGAAGCGGACGGGGCAGAAAACGCGAACGCCGATATCAATGTCATGAGCAGGATGAGGATTCGGGACATTCGCCGCCACAACCTCAGAGTTTCTTTGGATCGCGATGATTTTGCGCCCAATCGATCCACTCTAATATAGGCCAGAACTGCCGAAAGGGTAAGGCGTGCCGCAACCTGCCGTCGAAATCGTGCGGAAGAGTTCGGCCCGTGCGGTCGCTTACAGCGGCGCGCGCCATCATCTGCGCGGCATAGCTCTGACTGGCCTGCGACGCGAGTGCCGTTGCCCTGCCGGCCAGCTTCAATGCCCTCTCGGAGACGGCCGAGGAATTGCCCATCGCGCTGGCGGCAGCCGGAGCGTTACGGCCGTCGGACGCAACGGAATCCGATATGGGTCGTCGCCGAGTTCTCTTCCTGAGCGTGGCGCGCCGCCGGCCGGTAACGCCGACAATAGTTCGGCGCGCAGAGATGCGATCCGCCCTTGACCACCCGTCTGGCGATGCGGATCTGCGGTTGTGCGGGGTCGAAGCTTTCTTCCGCACCGCTTCCGCGCGGATTGGCGGGGATGCAGCAGGCCTTTTGCGCCGGTGCCGGATGAGCGGAGGACCAGTAGTCGCTCGTCCATTCCCAGACATTGCCGATCATGTCGTAGAGCCCGTAGCCGTTCGGCGGGAAGCTGGCGACCGGCGACGTCCGCTCGAAGCCATCGGGCTTGAGATTTTCGGTCGGAAACACGCCGTGCCAGGTATTGGCCATGAACCGGCCGTCCGGAACAAGTTCATCGCCCCAGGCAAACTCCGCGCCTTCGAAGCCGCCCTTCGCGGCGAACTCCCATTCGGCCTCGGTCGGCAGATCCTGGCCCACCCAGGCCGCATAGGCCTTGGCATCGGCATGGGCGACCTGGACAACCGGGTGGTCGAGTTTTCCGCGCAGATTGCTCAAGCCTCCGTAGGGCCGGCGCCAGTTCGCCCCGAACTTGAAACTCCACCATTGCGAGGGGTCGCGGCTGGTTATCCGCTTCGGCGGATCGAAAACGACCGATCCGGCCCTCAGCATGTGCGCCGGGGCGCCCGGATAGTCCTTCGGGTCGGAAGGCCTTTCGGCAAGCGTCACGTAGCCGGTCGCCTCGACGAATTCCGCGAACTGCCGGTTGGTAACCGGCGCGACGTCGATCCAGAATCCATCCACTTTCACCGGATGCGCCGGAGCTTCTTCGGGATAGTGACGGTCCGATCCCATGACGAAGGTGCCGCCTTCGATCCAGACCTGTTCGCGGGCAGAGATCGCCATCGGCGTTTTATCGCCCGCGGATCGATTGAGCGGAATGTTCATGCGTCACCTCATCGACCTTGCGGCACACAGTCCGACCTCGCCACTATACTCTGGGGCGATCGCCCCGTGTGCAAGTACGTCAGGGTTAAGAATGTGTATGCCATGACTGACAGAACGCCCGAAAATTGAAAATTCGCGCGGCCTTCATTGCTGTTGCGATCCGTTCTCGGCTCGCTAAGCTCTATGATAATGAAAGCAAAACCGGTCGCAATTGGACGAAGGGGCATAGTCTGGTGGGTGCGCGCGACGACATCGAGCGAGCCGAACAACCCTTGCTATCTCTGGTTCGTCGCAGGGTCGCAGCAGAGAGATTCCTGACAGGGTTTGCGCCGAAAGCATTCTTGCAACGACGTTGATTGACGTGATCGTGGCGCGCTCATACGCTGACTTCTAAGCCTCCTCAGGAGAGAATGATGGAACGGAACGCCATCGCCGTCATTGGTGCCGGCATGATCGGTGCCGCGCACGCGTTTGGCTACCGAACGAATCTGCCGCGCTTCGAGAACCGCATCCCCGGTCTTCGTCTTGCAACCGCCTGCGACGGCAACGAGACGCTCGCCGGCCGCCTCGCTGCGACCTGGGGCTTCGAAAAGACGGAAACCGACCTCAACGCGGTTCTCGCCGATCCTGAAATCGGCATTGTCAGTGTCTGCTTGCCGAACGCGCTTCATGCGGAGGTGACGCTGGCGGCGATCGCCGCCGGAAAGCACGTTCTCTGCGAGAAGCCGCTCGCGCTGAATGCCGAGGAGGCGCTGCGCATCCATCGCGCCGCGACGGCATCGCCGGTCGTCTCCGCAACGGTCTTCAACTACCGGCGCATTCCGGCCGTTGCGGCGATACGCGACATCATCGCCGCGGGAGAAATCGGCGACCTCGTCAACCTTCTGGTCCAGTACGAAAGCGAGTATGCCGCCGATCCCAACCTGCCGCACAGCTGGCGGTACGAGCGCAGCCGCGCCGGCGCTGGTGCGCTGCTCGATCTCGGCACCCATGCCATCGACACGGCTCGCTTTCTTTGCGGAGAAGTCTCCGAGGTCGCCGGCGCCGTCGGCACGATTTCCGTCAAGGAGCGCTTTCTGCCGGCCGCCGCCGGCATCGGCCACGACAAGGTTGCGCTCAGCCCCGAAAAGAGGCCGGTCGACAACGACGATGTCATGTCCGCCCTGCTTCGCTTCGAAACCGGCTGCCAGGGCATGTTTCTCGCGAGCCGGGTGGCGGTTGGTATGGGCAATACGCTTTCCTTCTCGATCACCGGGACGAAGGGTGCGCTGCGCTATAATTCCCGCCTGCCGGCCCATTACGAAATCGCGCGTTTCGACGGCAGCGGACAATCGCCCTTTGCGCTGGTCGCGAACAACCCGGCCCTTCCCTATGCCGAGTTGCTCCCCGTTCCCCATGACGGCGTGGCGATCGGCTACGCGGAAGTGTTCGGATTCATGATCAACGAGTTTCTCGAAGCGATCGCCACGAACCGTCCCATGCGGAACGGATCGACGCTCGACGGCCTGCGCGCCGCACAGATCCTCGACGCGATCCAGTTGGCTGCGGATACTGGTGTGCCGGTGAAGGTCTCGCGCGCCGCTTGAACGGCGATCGCGTCGATCGGGAGGAACAGATGAAAATCGGCCTGAACACCGACAGCCTCGCGGCGCTCTCGCTGGAAGCGTGCTTGGACCGCGTCGCCGAACTCGGGTTCGCCTGCGTCGAATTCTGCCTCGGCGGCTGGTCGAGCGCCCCGCATGTCGACATTGCCGAATTGCTTGCGAGCGGCACGGCCCGCGACCGGCTTCTCGGCATGCTGCGTGACCGCAATCTCGAAATCTCCGCGCTCAACTGTTCCGGAAATCCGCTGCATCCGGGCGAAAGCGGGGCGAAGGACACAAAGCTCGCCTATGACACGCTGGAACTCGCGACGCTGCTCGGCGTCAAACGCATCGTCATGATGTCCGGCCTGCCGGCCGGCGGCCCGGGCGATGCCTGCCCCAACTGGATTACCTCCTCCTGGCCGCCGGAAGCGATGGCGATGCTCGAATGGCAATGGTCTGAACGCGTCATCCCCTTCTGGAAGGATTATGCGGCCGCCGCAGAGAAAAAGGGGCTCCGCCTCTGCGTCGAGCAACATGGGCGCCAGGCCGTCTACAATGTCGAGAGCTTCTTTCGGTTGCGCGACGCCGTCGGCCCGACCGTCGGCGTCAATTTCGACCCGAGCCACCTGATCTGGATGGGCGGCGATCCGGTTTCGGCGATCCACGCGCTCGGCGACTGCATCTACCATGTTCACGGCAAGGATACGCGCATCGAGCCGCGGGCCCGCATCGACGGCCTGCTCGACCCGAAGCACGTGGTGCCGGTTCGCGGACGATCGTGGAATTTCGTCTCGCTCGGCCACGGCACGCCGGTTCGGGGGTGGCTGGAGATTCTCATGGCCCTCAGGGAGGTTGGCTATGACGATGTGATCAGCATCGAGAACGAGGACTATGCCCTCGATGCCGACAGGGCCGTCGCCATCGCCGCGACGACGCTGCGCTTCTGCATCGAGCAGCTTGCCGACGAAACCTGACCGGGACGTCTCGCGCTTCGATTTCTCCAGAAGAAAGGCCGCCGATTGACTCCAGCCGCAGGCGGATGGTAAATCTGAGTAATCGTTAACCCAAGGAAATTTCCGTGACGATCTCGTTGAACGACATTGCCGAGCGCGCGGGCGTTTCCGTCAAGACGGTTTCCGGCGCGCTCCACGGCGGCTCGGCGCGGATGTCGGACGAGACGCGCCAGCGCATCAAGGAGATTGCCGAGGAACTGGGTTACGTCACCAACCTCGCCGCCCGCAGCATGCGGCAGGGCTGGATGCCATTGATCGGCGTTGTCGCCGACGAACTAATCACCTCGCCCTTTGCGACCGAAATCATCCGCGGCCTCGATGGTGCGGCGCGCGCCTCGGACATGGCCGTCTTTGCGATGACGCTTGGCGGCGGCCGCGATGTCGCGTCGGTCATCGAGGAGGTGCGCCGCTTCCGCCCGCGGGCGATCGCCTACGCGGCCATGTATCACAAGACCGTTTCGCTTCCCGCCGAACTCGCCGGCACCGTCGGCGTGATGATCAATTGCCGCGAGGTGAACGACCGGGTGACATCGCTGGTGCCCGACGAATTCGGCGCAGCGCACGAGATCACGAGCTACCTGATCGAGGCCGGGCGCCTGAATATCGCCTTTATCAATCTGCCGGGCCTGCTCGCCGGGGAATTGCGCGAGGCGGGCTTCCGCCAGGCAATGACCGAAGCCGGGCTCGACGGCGACGGCGCCCGGATGCTGCCGGCGGTCCGCCGGGCGATCTACAGCGACAGGGCCCACAGCCTCGTCCTTTCGCATGTGACGGAACTGATGGCGGGATCCGAGCCGCCCGATGCCATTCTCTGCGGCAACGACCGTGTCGCAATGGAGGTCTATGCGGCGCTCCGACGTGTCGGCGCGCAAATCCCGGACGATGTCGCCGTCGCAAGTTTCGACAATCAGATCGATATCGCCTCCCGCCTTGATCCGCCCCTGACCACCATGGCCCTGCCGCATCGTGCCATGGGGCGACTCGCCGCAGACATCCTGCTTACCGCCGATGCCGTGCCAGGGGAGGTGCGAAGACTTCCATTCCAGCTGGTGGAGCGGTCATCCGTTTGAAAAACAAGCATGAAAACCCGTTGAGGAGGAGTGACTATGATGGGTAAACGTTTACTTTCCATACTGATGGCGTCCGCCGCGCTCGGCGGCGTTGCCGAAGCAAAGACCGTCATCCACGTGATGCACCAGGGCGATCCTGGTTGGGTCGCGACCTATGGCGAGATCGCCAAGCGTTTCGAGGCCGCCAATCCGGATGTGGACGTCGAGCTGATCTATGCGCCGCACGACGCCTATAACGAGAAGTTCAGCGCCGCCGTCATGTCCAAGCAACTGCCGGACGTCATGGAGCTCGACGCGCCCTTCCTCGCCAACTACGTCTGGTCCGGTTACCTGCAGCCGATCAGGCCGCTGGTCGACAAGGACGTCATCGGCGACATGACCGAATCCAACATCGCGCAGGGCACCTATCCGATCGACAAGGACCTCTACGCCGTCGGCCTGACCGACTCCTCGGTCGTCCTTTACGGCAACAAGAAATACCTCGAAGCGATCGGCGCCCGCATCCCGAAATCGGTCGACGATGCGTGGACCCGCGAAGAGTTCGAGGGCTATCTCGAAAAGCTCTCGAAGCTTGACGGCGTCAAATGGCCGATCGATACCTTCCGCGGCTACGGCATCAAAACCGAATGGATCACCTATGCCTATGGCCCAATCCTGCAATCGGCAGGCTGCGACCTGATTGACCGAAAAACCTGGAAGTCTGTCGGAACGCTCGACAGCGATCCTTGCGTCGAGGCGCTGACGATGATGCAGAAATGGGTGACGAATCGATGGGTGGTGCCGCAATCCTCGGGCACCAACCAGTTCTTCGCCGAAGGGCACCCGGCCGCGCTCGCGCTCGGCGGCCACTGGTTCTATGCCGAGGCCGCAGCCTCGATGAAGGACGATATCGTCGTCATGCCGCTGCCGAAGTTCGGGCCGAGGGGCGCCAGCCCGAACGGCACCTGGATCTGGGGGATCACCACTGCCTCCGAGCATCCGGACATCGCCGGCAAGTTCGTCAGTTTCATGCTGAAGGACAAACTCTACCGCGACTATGCGAGGGAGGATTCCGGCTATCCGGGCCTCAAGAGTTTCGCCGCAGACTCTCCGCTCTACGCCGCCGGTGGTCCGATGGCGGTCGCCTTCGAGCAGGCGTCGAAGACCGCCATCGCGCGGCCGCCGCATCCGGCCTATCCGGCGATCACCTCGGCCTTCATGGGAGCCGTGGACGAAATCTTCAATGGTGGCGACGCCAAGGCCGCACTCTCCAAGGCGGCCGAGAAGATCGACGAGGATATCGAAGAAAACGACGGTTACCCGCCCTTTGACGAGCAGCAATAGTCTCACACGGTCAACATTTGCCCCGCGGCGGCAACGCCGCGGGGCTGCCTGCCCCGCTCGCCTGCCGCCTTGGACAGCAGGCATGGCGACCTGATGAGGAGGAGATCATGACCTTGCAACAAACGGCCCCGCCGGCCGTGTTGGCGCGTCCGGTTTCGCGCCGGGACAAAGGCCGGCTATTCCAGGAAATCGGCATGCTCGCGCCAGCGGTCATCCTGCTGACAATCTTCCTTGTCGTGCCGTTCCTCTTGTCGTTCTGGACGGCGATGACCAACCAGCCGCTGGTGCCACGGCCGACGCCGATCCGCTTTGTCGGCTTCAACAACTTCCTGCGCATCTTCCGGGACGAGCTCTTCTGGACCTCGCTCTGGAACGTCTCGCGCTTCACCTTCTGGATCCTGCCGGTGCAATGCGGCCTCGCCTTTGCGACTGCATTGCTGCTTCACCAGAAGCTGCCGTTCCGCAATCTTTTTCGCGGTCTCTTCTTCCTGCCCGCGATCACCTCGATGGTCGTCGTCTGCGTGATCTGGGGAACGCTCTTTCAATATCCGACCGGTCCATTCAACCAGGTGATCGGTTTTCTCTCGGGCGGCCGCATCCAGCCGATCGACTGGCTCGGCGATCCGAACTGGGCGATGTTCTCGATCGTGCTTCTGTCGGCCTGGCAGGCCTACGGCTTCCAGATGATCGTCTATCTTGCCGGTCTCCAGGGCATTCCGGACGAGCTCTATGATGCAGCGAGGATCGACGGCGCCAACGCGTTCCAGCGCTTCTGGCACGTGACCATGCCGGGTTTGAGGCCGACCCATGTCTTCGTGCTGGTCATCACCACCATCCAGGCCTTCAAGCTCTACACCCAGGTCGCGATCCTGACCCAAGGCGGCCCGAAAAGCAGCACAGAGACCGTGGTCCACTACATGGTGCGCTCCGGTTTCGAGGAGCAGAAGCTCGGCTACGCTTCGGCCGTTTCGGTCATCCTCTTCCTGATCGTTCTCGTCATCGCGCTCCTGCAGCGTCAACTCCTGAGGCGTTTCGATGTCTGATCTCGCAATCCCCACCCTGCAGGCGAAGGTCAAGAGCGAGCGTTCCGCGCTCGGTTCGCTGCGCATGGTCCAGACGGCCTCGATCCTCGTCATCGCGCTCCTTATCGTGTCGCCGCTGTTCATGCTCCTGATCGCCAGTCTCAAAGACGACCGCTTCCAGATTCTGGCCGACATGGGAAGTTTCAGGGCCTTCTGGGTTTCGAGCCCGACGCTTTCGAATTTCGCGGAAATCGGCAACCTCTCCGGCGAACTCGCCTTCGGCCGCTATCTCGTGAACTCGCTGGTCATCCTCGCACTCACGGTCGGCGCCGGCCTGATCGTCAACTCCATGGCCGGCTTCGTGCTGGCCTGGGGTTCGCTGCGCGGACGGGCACTGATCCTTTCGCTGGTCATCGCGCTCTACGTGATCCCGCAGGAGAGCATCATCATGCCGCTCGTCATCATGGTGTCGCGGGCCGGCATGACCGACACCTTCGCCGTGCAGATCGTGCCCTGGGTCGCGAGCCCTCTCTACATCTTCCTGTTCTACCAGTTCTTCGCCCAGCTCCCGAAGGAGCTCTTCGAAGCGGCTGAGATCGACGGCGCCTCGGTGTTCCGCATCTATCGCTCGATCTTCCTGCCCTTGAGCCTGCCGGCGCTCGCGACCGTCTCGATCCTGATGGGGATCGAGAGCTGGAACCAGTATCTCTGGCCGATCCTGGTGACGCAGACCGACTATGCCCGGCCGATCGCCGTCGCCATCGCCACGTTCTTCGGTCAGGATAGCATCTATTGGGATCGCGCGATGGCCGCCTCCGTCCTGATGATGATCCCGATCCTCGCCCTCTATCTCGCCTTCCAGCGCTGGTTCGTAAGTTCCTTTGTTGGCTCCGCCGTGAAAGGTTGATCAATGACAAGCAATGCAAATCCCGCCCCGCTTCTCGACGGCGACCTCGAGAGGTTGAGCGCATCCCTACCGGCCGGAACGACGATCCACCTCTGGCTGAAGGCTGCGCAAGGGAAAGCGGCAGCGGAAATGACGGTCTCCGTCGCCGGCATCGAGGTCGGCCTTTTGACGGTCGACAATGCCGAGGAATACCAGCTGCGGACGCTCCACCTGGAAAACGGCGGCCAGACGGCGTTTCGCTATGACCCGACCACGACGGTTGTCTCGGTCGTCTACGCTTTCTCGGAAAGCGACGTTCTCGAAAAGGGCATCCTCGTTCTCTATGCCGGCGAAGCGAACGCGCCGCCGACGGTGCCCGGCAGCTACCACTTCCGCCCTCCCTTCGGCTGGATGAACGATCCGAACGGCTTCGGCCGCTTCGGCGACAGGGTGCATCTCTTCTACCAGCACTATCCCCACAGTCTGCGCTGGAACACCATGCATTGGGGCCACGCAGTCTCCGATGACTACGTGCGCTGGCGGCACCTGCCGGTCTTCCTCTTCCCCTCGGCCGATCTTTCGGCACGCGCCGACGGCCAGGGCGGCGTCTTCTCGGGGTCTGCCATCCCCCTCCCAGGAAAGGAGCCCGGCATCCGCGTCTTCTTTACCGAGCAGGTGAAAGACCGGCAGCCCGAAGAACAGATCCAATTGACCGCCGTCTCGCGCGACCAGATCGCGGCCGGTCCCGCCGAGGTCATCCTGCCGGAGCGACCGGCCGGCCTCGATCTGACGCTCGACTTTCGCGACCCCTATGTCGTCAAAGGTCCCGACGGACGCTGGAAGATGCTTGTCGGCAGTCGCGACCGGGCCGGCGGTGTGATCCTGCTTTACGAGACCGCCGATCCCGAAGCCGCCTCGGGCTGGACGTTCGTCGGTATCCTGCATCGCGAGGACCGCTTCGGCATGACCGCCGCCGAATGCCCGTGCCTCGTGCCCGTCGACGGGCCGGCCGACGATCCGGCGACGCGCTGGGCGCTGATTTTCGGCCTGTTGACGAGCCGCGATCCGGCGACCGGCCGGCGGAATATCACGGTCGCGACCGTCGGTCGCTTCGATGGCCGAAGCTTCGTCAAAGAATTCGAGCAGGAGCTCGACTTCGGCACCGACGCCTATGCCTTCCAGGCCTTCGTGGATCAGTCCGGCGGCCCGGTCGGCATCGCCTGGCTCGCCAACTGGACGGAGATCTCCAAGAAAACCGATTTTCCAACGGCCATGACGCTCCCCCGCCGCGTCGTGCTCAAAGACGGTGCGTTGCTGACGCCACCGGTCGACACAGTGGAAAGCCTGCGCCAGCAGCTCATAGACGACGAGCGACTGCTTTCCGGCGATATCGTCGAACTCGGCAACGGAGCGGCCGAAATCGTCATTGATCTCACCGCGCCCGGCGCTGCTTTCGACCTCGAATTCGATCATCCGGTAGCCGACCTCGGGTTGAGGCTGGATCAGGAGGGCTTAAGCATCCTCTACGATGTTCCGGATGGCAAATGGCTGCCCCGCTACATCGCCAGCGGCGCGCGCCCCTCGACGCTGCGCATCTTCCTGGACAGGGGCTCGATCGAGGTCTTTGCCGACAACGGCCGCTGGACGGGAACGAAGCGCCTGCCGGGCTTCGAGGGCGTCCGCTCGGCCCGCCTTACCGCCCCGCAAGGCAATGTCGCCGCTGCCAGCATCTGGCAGCTCGGGCTCTGAGAGAACAGGGAGGAATTCATGGCATCCGTTACGATCGAACAGGTTCGCAAGCAATATGGCGCCGTGCCGGTGATCCACGGCGTTTCCATGGATATCGAGGATGGCGAGTTCGTCACCCTCGTCGGCCCCTCCGGCTGCGGCAAGTCGACATTGCTGCGCATGCTCGCCGGGCTTGAGGACATCAGCGGTGGCGAGATCCGCATCGGCGGCCGCCTGGTGAACGACGTGGCGCCGAAGGAACGCGACATCGCCATGGTCTTCCAGAGCTACGCGCTCTACCCACACATGACCGTCGCGGAAAATATGGGCTTCGCGCTGAAGCTCAAGGGTGAGAACAAGGCAGCGATCGGCAAGCGCGTCAAGGAGGCGGCCGACATCCTGGCGCTCGGGCCTCTGCTCGACCGCCTGCCGAAGCAGCTTTCCGGCGGCCAGCGCCAGCGCGTCGCCATGGGGCGCGCAATCGTCCGGCATCCGCAGGTGTTCCTTTTCGATGAGCCGCTGTCGAATCTCGACGCCAAGCTGCGCGTCACCATGCGCGCCGAAATCAAGGACCTGCACCAGCGCCTGAAGACCACCACGGTCTATGTCACGCATGACCAGATCGAGGCGATGACGATGGCGGACCGGATTGTCGTGATGCGTGGCGGCGCCGTCGAGCAGATCGGCAAGCCGCTCGAACTCTACGATCGCCCCGCCAATACCTTCGTCGCCACCTTCATCGGCTCGCCGGCGATGAACCTTTTCGAAGGGTCGATCGTGGACGGGCAGTTCGTCACCGATGGCGGCGCCCGGTTGCCGTTGCCGGCCGGCTATTCGCGCGATGCTGTCAGGACCTATGGCGTCCGGCCGGAGCATCTGGCGTTAAGCGAAAGCGGTGTGCCCGCTACCGTTGTCGTGGTGGAGCCGACCGGTTCGGAGACGCATGTCGTTGTGAAAATCGGATCGGCCGACACCAGCCTGGTGCTGCGCGACCGGATCGATCTCGAACCCGGTCAACAGATCGCCGTCGCTCCGGATTTGTCGAAGCTTCATCTGTTTTCAGCGCACGGAGCGCGCGTCAACTGATGCCAGAGCGGCCTCTGCCGCTCCTCGCCCTCGGGCGAACGCGGCCACCTGCTCCGCCACGAAGATTGCGTGATCGTTGACCTGCGGCAGGCCCATCAACTCCCCGAAGGTTCCGCGGGCGAGCGGTCCGGCGATGAAAAGCGTCTCCGTCTCCCGGCCCTGCCTGTCGAGCGCCCGGCTTGTCTCGCTGCAGGCAAGGCCAAGCCCGACGGCATCGGGCTGCAGGTAGCCGTCGGCTGAAAGCGTTTCGAGCCAAGGCTGGCTTTTCAAGACGGCTTTGTGTGCCGGTCCGGTGGTGACCACCACGGCATCAACATTCCAGTGCTCGATCCCGGCTCCGTGGCGCCGCCGGAACGTCGCGGCGATCTCGTCGCCGTTTCTCTCGAGCCGATCGATCCGACCCGCCTGAATGCGGATGTCGCCCGACTGCAGTCCGGCTCTGACGATGGCATCGATCTGCGGCGCGATGCGAAAGCGGTGAACGTCCCAGAAGGGGCGCAGATGGCGTATCAGCCGCCGCCGTTCCGCGACCGGCAGGCTGCGCCAGATCTCTCCGCCTTGGCCGCGCAGCGCATCGAACACCGCATGCCAGGAAAAACCGTCCGCTTCGGCGTCGGCGACCGCCCGCCGCACGCGCACGAGCAGTTCTGTCGCGGTTCGCGACGGCGCCGTGAAGTCTCCGTACGGGTCTTGGGTCCGGCTCGGGTGCCCGCGCGAGCGGAGGCCGCGCCGGGAATAGGCGGTGATCGGCCCTGTCCGCCCGGTCGTGCGCAAGGAAGCGATGACGTCCGCCGCGGTGAGGCCGGTGCCAATGATCAGGATGTGGTCGTTGGGGCGGATGGCCGCGAGAGCACCGGGCACGGTGGTATCCGATACATAACGCGGGTGCCCCCGCAACACGCTGTCGATGCCGGCGGGCGCGGCCGGGGCCGGATGGGTGGTCGCCATGACCAACACGTCGGCGCGCAACGTCGAGCCGGCGTCACCCCGGATTTCCCAATCTCCGCCACGCCGCTCCACGCTGATCACCCGCTGCCGGTGGTGGACGATGCGGCCGTTGCCGAGGTGCGGCGCCACGACGTCAGCGACATAGCGGCCGAAAAGGCCGCGGCGCGGATAGAGATGGCCGTCCGGCGCCCGTGCATCCCTGTCGTCGCGCGGCTCTCCCCGAAGCTCCATCCAGCGGACGAAATGGTCGGCGTCATCAGGATCGAGGCTCATGCGCCCAGCCGGCACATTGACCCGATGCGCCGGATCGTCGGTGTCATAGGCAAGGCCGCAGCCGAGACATTCGCGCGGCTCGAAGACCGCGATCTGCCATCCTTCCATGCTTTTGTCGCGTGCGAGGTTTGCTGCGACAACCGCCCCGGTAAAACCGCCGCCAATGATAACGACCGTGGGGCACCCCCCGCTCACGATAGTCACCTCGCGTCCCTCCGCTTCGGCACCTCGGCGATCTTCTCCGCCGCGTCCCGCGGAGGCTCGACCCGTCTCAAGCATTTGTCAATGGTGCGCGCCGCCACCTGCTCGCCGCGCGCCCGCAGCACCGCGCAAGGGGCCAGCTCCACCGCCGTTGCAGAGAGGCCTATGGCCCCTTTACGGGTGGCCATATCGTCGTTGCGCCCAACCGCTCGGAAAAGCTGAAAAGCAATCAGGACGACTGCCTGAACGTGCACAGACCCGCTTGCCATCGGGGATGATTTGAGGGAAAATTTAGAGCTGGCCCTTGAGGCCTGGGCGATCTCCGGTGATAGGAGAATACCATGCCTCTTAAATTTCTGATTGCTGCGCTAGCGCTTCTGGCACTTTCGGGATGCGCAAGCACCGGTACAAGTGATGTCAACACGACCTATGCGCAATGGCAGGGCCCCTATCCGGAGCCTGACTTCGCCGCGAACGAAACGGGTAGCATTCGAATTTCCTATTAGGCGGGTCATGTTCAAATGGCTTACATCCGTCCTGAGTGGCTTAGTCTCGGGAGGGATCGTACGCCGACTATCACCATTCATGAACGCAGCGCCACCGAGTGTCAGTGGCGCCGCAGGCGCGGCGAAGTCTGTCGCCTTGAGGGATGCGTTTCTCAGTTCGTTGGAACCGCGAAACGCCCTCGGTATGGCGTCCCACGCCCCATGAAAAGAAGCTGCGCGAGACTGGCGGCTCAGTGCTCAACGTTCAGCATTTCAAAGTGCTACAGCGTCCTTTGGGATCCGATGGGGAGCGCGGCGCTGCGGGCGCCTCCTGAGCCGCAGAGGGGGTGTCGACACTCTCCAGTCCTCGCCACGGCTACACGATCCGATCCCACTCTAAACGGAGCGCATGAGGCCGCCGTCGACCCGGATATTCTGGCCGGTGATATAGGCCGCGCCCTCCGAGGCGAGGAACGCAACGGTGGCGGCAATCTCCGCGCTCGTTCCATAGCGCTTCATGGGCACGCTATCACGACGCTCCTCGGTCGCGGGCAGGCTGTCGATCCAGCCGGGCAGAACGTTGTTCATCCGGATGTTCTCGCCCGCATAGGTGTCGGCGAAAATCTTGGTGTATGCGGCAAGCCCCGCGCGGAAAACGGCTGACGTCGGGAACATGGCGCTCGGTTCGAACGCCCATGCCGTGGAAATATTGATGATCGCGCCGGACTTCTGCTTCTGCATCACGGGAGTGACGAGACGTGTCGGTCGGATCACGTTCATCAGGTACGTGTCCATCCCGCGGTGCCAGTCTTCGTCGGTGATTTCGAGGATCGGAGCACGCGGGCCATGGCCGGCGCTGTTGACCAGCACGTCGATGCGGCCCCACGTTGCAACGGCGAGATCGACGAGTTGCTTCAGGTCTTCATTCGATTGGTTCGAGCCAGTGACCCCCAGCCCGCCGAGCTCCTTTGCCAGCGCT
Source organism: Sinorhizobium garamanticum (assembly GCF_029892065.1). Taxonomy (NCBI): domain Bacteria; kingdom Pseudomonadati; phylum Pseudomonadota; class Alphaproteobacteria; order Hyphomicrobiales; family Rhizobiaceae; genus Sinorhizobium; species Sinorhizobium garamanticum. The sequence continues at coordinate 1,323,602 of NZ_CP120374.1, forward strand.
TCGCCCTTCCCCGACGAAGAGAGGATAGCAACTTTGTAGCCATCGGCCGCGAGCCGGCGTGCAGCCTCCGCTCCCATGCCGCTTCCGCCTGCCGCAACCAACGCGACCTTCTGTGTAGCCATGTCTTTTCCTTTCAGGGAGTTCGTTCAAGAGTCCGGCGAATTTTGACATAAAGGCCTGGCGGCGACTAAACAGAAATACACGCACGAACCTGTAGGAAAACTATTGGATGACCGGTGGAAAGAGCCCCTACAAGTTTGCGCCGCTCAACGCGCTCAGAATGTTCGAAAGCTCTGCGCGTTATCTGAACTTCCGGCTCGCTGCGGAAGAACTCGGCGTCACCCAGGGTGCCGTTGCGCAACAGGTCCGGGCGCTGGAGGAGCATCTGGAAGTCAAGCTCTTTGACCGGCTGCCGCGGGGACTTGACCTTACTGAATCTGGCCGGCGCTACCTGAAGCCGGTTCAGCGGGCATTGTCCCTGATCTCCGATGCGACCGAAGAGTTGCGTCCCTCGAAGACGACGCTTACCGTAAGCGTGACGCCGTCTTTCGCCACTAAGTGGCTGATCCCGCGCCTGAACGGATTCTCGAAAACCAACGCAGACCTGGAAGTCCAGGTCCTGGCGGCAAATGCCTTCGCGAACTTCCAAAGCGACGGCGTGGACATCGCCGTGCGCCACACGAAGCCGCCTCTGGGACCGGGACTTCGTGGTGAACTGCTCTTTCCGACCACGCTTATTGCCGTATGCAAGCCCGCTCTCGTGGACGACATTCCAATCCGGACTGCAGCAGACTTGACCCGCCACGTCTTGCTTCATGATGCACATGGGATGTGGCCGGTTTTCCTGGAGCGCGCCGGCGTACACGCTGATGCGAAGAGTATCAGATCACTCAAATTCTCCCATACGTCGCTCGCCATCGACGCGGCGATAGCCGGCCAGGGCGTGGCCCTTGCCAGCGATGCCCTGGTCCAGGATGACATCGCCGCCGGACGGCTCTGCAGTCCGCTCGACATAAAGCTGCGCGACGATCTCGGCTTCTACATCGTGTATCCCAGAGCATCCCGGAAGCCGGATCAGGTAAGGAGGCTCCGAGACTGGTTACTCGGCCACGCCGCAAGGCGACGGTGACCGGGCGAGACCTGCGCGCCTGATCAATCAGGCGCGTCCGACGGCGTTTCGTATTCGATCTCTGGTAAAGGGCAAATCATAGAGACGCTTGCCGGTGGCGTTTCTGATCGCATTGGCCACAGCCGCCGCCGCAGGTCCCTGGGCCGCCTCGCCTGTTCCGAGGAAGGGTTCGCCGGGGCGCTCGATGATATGGACTTCGACACTGTCCGGGACGCTTGCAAAGCGAAGGATCGGATAGCTCGACCAATCGGTGCTGGTGATCCTCGTCCGGTCGAATGCAACGGCCTCGTAGAGCGTCCAGCTGATCGATTGCAGGATGCCGCCCTCCGTCTGGTTGCGGATGCCATCCGGGTTGACGATCTCGCCGCTGTCGATGGCGGACACGACGCGCGCCACGCGCACGCGGCCGGTTTCCGGCTCGACTTCCGCTTCCATCGCAACCGCCAGATAGGCGGCAAGGTTTTTGTAGCGGGCGAAGGCGAAGCCGCGTCCGCGATTCCTCGGCATTTGCGCCTTGTCCCAGCCGAAGCGCTCCGCAGCCAGTTCGATGACAGCACGCGCCCGCGGATCCTCCATGTGGCTGAGCCGGAATTCGACCGGATCGGCTTCGGCCATCAGTGCCAGCTCGTCGATCGTGCTTTCGATCGCGAAGACATTGGCATAGCCGCCCAACGCCCGGAGCGCCGAGACGCGCAGCGGCATGTCGGGCAGGAAGTGCCATAGCACACGCTTGTTTGGAATGGTGTAGAGCGGATTGGCGTTTCGGTCGCCGTTGCCGGAGGGGCTGATCCTGAGCTCGGCCGGCTCCGGCTGGAAAGCTTGAGCCCTATGACGTGCTGCGAGCAGCGCACCGGCACCGCCGGGACGCGTGGAGTGCGTATTGCTCCAAAGATCATAGGCCCAGCTCGCGATCCTGCCTTGATCGTCGAGCGTTGCACCGACTTTCATCAGCATCGCGGGGCCATAAGGCTCCCAGCTGTGCTCCTGCTCGCGCGTCCACTGAACGCGCACCGGCTTGCCGGGAATTTTGCTGGCGATGAGCGCGGCATCGGCAGCCGCGTCGTCGGCACCGTTGTGCCCGTAACACCCCGATCCTTCCATGTGGATGACATGGACCTTTTCCTCCGGCATCGCCAGCATCTCGGCGATCGCCTCGCGGTCGGGAAAGACCCCTTGGGTGTGCGACCAGACGTCCAATGTCCCATCCGCCTTCATCTGCGCCACGGCACAGGACGGGCCGATCGAGCCGTGGATCTGATAGGGCCGCGTGTAGGTCGCCTCGAACACCTTGCCGTCGGACGACAGCGCCCCCGCCTCCGCCACGGTACCTACCTCGCGTTCGAGCCCTTGAAGGACTGCCGGCAGGGTGGTCTGGTCAGGAAGGGTATCGCGTTCCTGCCATCGCGCTGCCGCTGCCAGCGTCCGCATGGCGCTCACCGCCTGGAACTCTTTTTCGGCGACGACGGCGAGGAAGTTGCCATCGCGCACGACGGAAACGACGCCGGGCATCGCCTCGGCCGCGCCCTGATCGAGTTCCGTCAGCGTAGCTGCCGGGCTCGGGGGACGCACGACTCGCGCGTGCAGCATGCCGTCCAGGCGCAGATCGTGCACATAGGCGGGCTGGCCCGTCACCTTCGCCGGGATATCGACGCGCGGGAGCGGCTTGCCCATCACGCGGAAGGTCCCAGGCTGCTTCAAGGCCGATTGCGGCTGCGCCTCCACATGCAGCATCTGGCCGGAAACAAGCTCGCCGTAGCTCACGCTTCTCCCATCCTTTGCCAGCACGGATTTGTTTTCGGCCCTGAGTTCCGCCGCCGCTACCCCGAAGCGCTTGGCGGCTTCCGCCAGAAGCAGCGCGCGCACCTGTGCTGCGGCGTTCCTGATGGCAGTGCCGCTGTTTTGCATCGACTGGCTGCCGGCGGTGAATCCCTCGTTTGGCGTGCGGCCCGTATCCGCCGTAACGAACTCGATCTCTGCGGGGTCCACCTCCAGCTCTTCGGCAGCAACCTGCAGAAGGGCGGTGCGGATGCCTTGGCCGAGCTCCGCCTTGCCAGTGAAGACGGTGACGGAATTGTCAGGGTCGATCCGGATCCAGGAATCGAGGAAGCGGTCGTCGTCGAGGCTGCCGGGCAAGGACGCGGGCGGTGCCGGTGGCACCACCGGCGGTGTTGGCGGCGCGGGCGCCTGGGCGAATGCGCGGCCGAGCGAAAAACTGACAACGAGCCCGCCGGTGCCGGCGATCACACTGCGGCGGGTGATTTCGTGCTGGAGAATGCGCATCAACCTGCCCTCCCCTTGTCAGGCTCAGGCAACGACGCAGCCTGCATCAATTCGCCTGCCCGCCTGATCGCTGCCAGAATCCGCATATGCGTGCCGCAACGACAGAGATTCGTCGCCAGCGCCTCGCGGATCTCCGCGTCGCTGGGCCGCGCGTTGCGGCGCAAGAGCGCATGCCCGCTCATCATCATGCCTGGAATGCAATAACCGCATTGCGCCGCCTGCAGCTCGATGAACGCCTGCTGCAACGGTCCCGGCTCGTCGATCGTGCCCAGCCCCTCGATGGTGGTGATTTCGCGGCCCTCCAGCAGCATGACCGGCACCATGCAGGAAAGCACCGCCTCGCCATCCACCACCACGGTGCAGGAACCACACTGGCCGAGCCCGCAGCCGTATTTGGCGCCGTTCAAGGCCAGGTCGTCGCGAAGAACGTAGAGCAGAGGCGTCGCCGGATCGACGTCGACCTGATGCGGGCTGCCATTGACTGTCAGCGAAATGCTCATCATCCCTCCTCGGCACCGACATTGTGCGGCGCCCTTTCAATGCCGTCCGACGGCCGGATGGTGACCTTGTGCGCGCCGGAACGGGTATTGGCGATCAGCCCTACGAGCCCGGCCCAGGGCTGCTCCTCGGAGAACCGCTCGCGCATGTAGGCCAGCACGTCGGCCACCTGCTGGTCGCTGAGCAGATGCCGGTAGGCCGGCATCACCGCGCTCGCCTCGCCGTCGGCCGGCGGAAGGCCGAACAGCACGACGTTGACGATATTTTGCGGGTTCGGCGCATTGACGGCGGTACTCAGATCGAAGTTCAGGCCCCCGAAGGGCTGGCGTCGCTGACCTTCGTGACAACTCGCACAGGCGGCAACATAGATCGCCTCGCCGGGACTGCCGCCGGAAGCACTCGCGGGAGGACTCTGGCTATCGGCCGCCTGTTCCAGGTAGTCCCCGTCGAACTGCTCGCGCAGTTCAGCCGCTCTTTGCCCGCGTTCGGGTGTGGGATCGCCCATGATCGACGCGACATAGGTGGCGATCGCCATGATGTCGCTATCCGGAAGGCCAGAGAGATTGCCAGTGACCTCGGCCATGGGCCCACGCGAAACGCCGTGGAATTCATGCCAGCCGTTACGAAGGTAGAAGGCAAGGCTTTGCTCGTTCCACGGTATCGGCGCCTTGGAATCCTTGTTGATCGCGTAGGCCTGCCAGCCCTCCGCCTCGCCGCCGCCGAAATATTGGTCGCGATCCTCGGCGCCGAAAGCGTTTCGGGGTGTGTGACAGGCGCCGCAGTGACCGAGACCCTCGGCAAGATAGCGCCCGCGCGTCCATGCCTCGCTCTGGCTGGTATCCGGTTCCATCTCACCCCTGTCGAAGAAGGCGAGCTTCCAGGCCGCAAGCAGGGGCCGGTAGGTGAGTGGAAACTGGAGATCGTTCGGAGGCGCTTCAGCCTTTACCGCGGGCCGCGTAATCAGGAAGGCATAGAGGGCGCGAT